>NZ_JAWRWY010000026.1:0-89697 GCF_046535315.1 Paraburkholderia sp. SIMBA_027 | reverse complement strand
GATTGCCCGAAACCCTGGCTGGTCTGCATTTCGTCGTATTCGCCGTGCTTATGCTTGTCCACTTCGCAGCCCTTAATACAAGTGCCTAACACGCTCTAGGCTCGCCGCTAGACGTTCCTGCATGGCCGTTGTGCCCCCGGACTCCTTGGCGCGCGGCTTGGCCAGCCACATTAAGGCCGCTCCGCCTAAGGGGCCACTACGCGCCCTTCGCCCCGCCTTTCGTGGCAACGACAAGGGACAACGCCCGAGCCGTCCTAATCTGCCTGCATCGCCCGGCTAGAGGCGAAACGATTCGCTTGAAATAGTCCCAATATGGGACTATGATGTTTCTCATGAAAGTTATTGCGAAAAGAGTCCTCCTGAAATTCTGCGACAGGCACCCAATGGCTCGACAGTCGTTGCTGGCATGGCATGAGGAAGCGGTAAAGGCCGGCTGGATGACGCCGCAGGACATCAAGGCCAGATACGCCTCCGCGAGCTTTGTCGGGCGAAACCGAGTGATATTCAACATCAAGGGGAACGATTACCGGCTGATCGTCGCAGTGGCTTACCGCATCGGTGTCGTCTATATCAAGTTCATCGGAACGCATGGCGAATACGACCGAATCGATGCTGAAACCGTTGAACTGGAGTAGCCAACATGGAAATTCGTCCAATCCACAACGAACGCGACTACAAGGAAGCGTTGCAAACCGTATCCCGTCTTGTTGACGTTGACCCGGAACTGGGCACCCCTGAGGGGGATCATCTCGAAATCCTCGCTACACTAGTGGAGCGCTACGAGGCAGAGCATTTTCCGCTCGATCTTCCGGATCCTGTCGAAGCCATCAAATTCCGCATGGAACAGGCAGGACTATCGGCCAGCGACATGCAACCGTATATCGGCAACTTGAATCGGGTGTACGAAGTCCTCAATCGTAAGCGCGGTCTTAGCCTTTCAATGATTCGCCGTTTGAGCCGCGAATTGAAAATACCCGCTGAGGTGCTAATCGGATAACCGACAGAAAATTAAGGAGTCGCCATGCAAAGCGGCAGTGTCGTAGCGGTTAACTGAGCGGAAAATTCGCTGCAGCGCGCGGCCCTGGAAAGCGAGAGAATCATATGAAGCCAGCTCAGAGAGTTTCGACGTGGTCAAGTTGGACCGCGACCTTGAGCAAGCTGCTGAAGACCGGCGAACGGCGCTGGATGCTCTCCAGGAATGTCAGCAACACTCGATGCTCGGCATGGGATGCGAACGGGAAATCGATGCGTATAACCTCGCCGACGAGCAGTACAAGGACTCAGCGCAGCAGGTCGAAATGTTTCGCACGATGACGATCGCACAACAAAACGCGCGAGCGTCCGAACTACTGGTTTGTCGATAGGAAAAGAACATGACGCGTCAATATCGTTACGCCGACAAGGCAACTTGGGATATGGTCGGCGACGCGGTAATTGCAATGGGCCGGCCGGTTATCTGCGCTACACACTGAGCCTGCGTGATCTGGTCGAGTGATGGCCGAGCGGGGATTGTTGTTGGCTCACACGACAATCCTGCGCTGGGTGAGGCGTTTTACGCCCGAGTTCGTCAAACGCTGGAACTACTTTGCTACACCAGCGGGTCGCTCCTGGTGTGTCGACGAGACCTACCTGAATACTCGCGGCAGGTGGGTCTACCTGTATCGCGCAGTGGATCGGGCCGGCCAGACGGTGGACTTCATGCTCAGAGCCCGACGCAACGCGGCTGCGGTCAAAGCCTTTTTCAGCAAGGCCATCAGACATCGGGGCCCGGCGCCGCAGACCATCACCCTCGACGCTTCGCGGCCTCGCGCCGGGCCGTACGTGAGATGAAGCTTGATGGCCTGCTTCACGAGGTCACGAAGGTGTGCTTCTCGAAATACCTCAACAACCTGATCGAACAGGACCATCGTCACATCAAGTCCAGAACGAACGTGATGCTTGGATTCAAACGGTTCAGAGGTACCGCGACCACGATTTCAGGCATCCAGTTGACGCATCATATTCGCAAGGGCCAGTTCGACTAGCGAAACTTGGCCTCAAAGATGCTGCCGCGCCGGCTGTATGGAATGCGGTCCCGCCTTATCGATAAGGTATGCTATATATTTGAGTTTTCTCAAACCACTTACCTATTTGTACCAGAACCAGTGGCACCACATGGGCACCGAATTCGAAGACCGCAAACCAAAATCATCGAGCATTAGGTTGTGCGGTCTGTCACTCAAATTCACTCCATAGCAGTAGCGTCCAAGTCGACCACTACGCGCTCGATCTTATAATTATTTAAAATATCTTTAAATAATTATAAGTAATCCGAATGTAAGCAGGAAATTTGCCAGTTCAATGTAAATTGCGGGTATGAATAGCCTTCGTGATCTACGTCCCTAATGCCAGCGGATTCGAGCGCGGCGCAGTACTTAAACATCTGATCCGTCGTAAACCGTCCGGCCACTTGATAGCTCGCCGTTTATCGGCATTGCAAACTCAGTGCGGATGTCTGCTCTACGTCACACGAGAGAAGGACCGCTTCTGGCCGACTAAACTACAGCTTCCAACCCCTTCTTTTCAAGCAGGTGTAGCAACTTTGATGCGGTTCCGTTTGGCTTTCGCAAACCGGCTTCCCAGCAACGCACGGTCGCGATACTGGTGTTGATCGCCCCTGCCAGAACTGCTTGGCTAAGCTTCCGGCGCTTGCGAAGCGCTAAAACCCCAGCTGAGTCGTATGATGGCACTGGCTTCAGGCACAGTGCGTTGTACTTCGCCATCCGCGCGTCAGTGATTACGCCAACTTTATGCAGATCGCTCGCCGCCTGATGCACCGCAGCCGCGATACCACCGCAGGTTTTGGGTTTTGCTGCCATGTGAGGTCTCCTGTTATGCGGCTTGACAATGATCGTGCGTGTAGATCATGACACGGTAGTCGTCACTTGCGATGAAGTCTTTCAGGACATCTGTTTGCATTGTGCAGGCTTGTGAACTGTTGTCGGACACATCGGCGCTCGATTATCCGGTTGCCGCCGCGCGGCTCGCAGGCCTGGACGTGTGAGAATTGGACGGTAATTTTATCACTCGACCCCGATTAATAATTCGCTAATTTATATTATGTTAAATTATGCGCGCAAACAAAAGCCCGCACGCGGCGGGCTTTTCGCTGGGGTGCTGGAGCGTCAGAGCTTGAGCATCGCCCGCACGACAAAGCCAACAGCCGTGACGCAGCCCACGCCCACGATCGCAGCCATGTAAATCAAGGCTCGCGACTCTTCCGACATGTGATCGAGATGGAGTAGCTTGGTCATTAGATTTTCCCTGTGGTTTTGAGGCGCACAAAGATCATTATACATAGCACCAGAACTGAAAGCACGATAGACGCAATCGCGAGGATGTAGCGCTTGAATCCCGCCCGGCTGAACAGTCTGGGGCGAGTCGCGCCTACCGCAAGGGGCTTGAGCGGCGATACCGCCCCGAACGCTGCGACCAAGCCCGCGAGACCACCCAGCAAAAACAGGGCAATATCAACATCACTGACCCAGTCCACGCTGATCTTGCCGCTCTGCCACTCGTGCAGATCATGATACGCCGCCACCGCCCAGCCCACTGCGATATAGCCAAGCTGGCCGTCGCGAAACGGCGCGACCAGCTTGATGCGGTCAATAATGTCCTTCGACAGGCCCCCGTCCCCACCAGCGAGCAAGTGCACCAGCAGCACGACCCCCAGCCCGACGATCGGCGCAATGATCGCCACGCCCGCATTCACCCATATCCAACCGAGCATCAACCCTCCATCGCCTGTTTGAGGTCGCGCGAGAACGAGTCGGCCTCCAGCTCGGCATCGATCCAGATCATGCGGTCGTAGAGCGCTTGAAGGTCAGCGAAGCTGCGACCCATCGTCACCTCGCTAACGCTATCTTCGAGACAGAATAATGGCGCTGCACTCCCGTTTTCGAGATATTCCCAAAAGACATAATCGAGCCGCAGGTGACGCGGCTGGATGCGGATCAGGTCGCGCGCGAACTCGGTGGTCGGCGCGCGCAGCGCTTCCTTCCATTCGAGCATCACGGTGCGGTCCAGGTTGGTGTGCGTGTCGAGTGCGTAAAGCACCGCGGCGCGACGCGCCCCCGATAGCGGTGCAAGCAAGGCGCGCAGGTCGCCCAGCGTGAAGGTCTTGTAGGTCATGTGCCTCTCCAAAGATCCGCACATGATACTTGCCCGGTTTACCTGCTGTCGATAGAGGAACTGCAGCTTTGCTTCTTCCCATACGCCAGGCAAAAGTGGTATGGGATTAGAAAGATCAAGAACATGATCGTCCCCTTCCATCCCGGTATTGCATAGTGACCAAGAAGTGCCAATGTGGCCTGTATCCACGTGACGATTCCGGCGGATAACCAGATGACGAACATGCACGAAAACGCGAGAACGCCTTTGCCGAGACCTTTCATCGTGGATTCCGATTTCCTCATCACCAAAAGCACGGCGACCCCCGCGAGAAACGGAATACTCCAGAAGTAGTCCTGAACGGCGCGGAGCAGGTTTGCGTCAAGCTCAGCTTTTGCGACGGAGGCTAACGTTATGACGGCAGCTATAGCTGTAGCGAGCAGTCCCAAAATCGCCTTCTCCATCAGATCGAATAGCGTCGTCATCGCTGTTCCCATGCGAGTTGTTTTGGCGTTTATAGCATCAAAAGGCCCGCATTAAGCGGGCCTTTGGTCAGGATTCGCGAAGACCTGTGAGGCGATACTGCACGCCCGTCGCGTCTGGGTCGAACTGCTTACCCGTGTCGCGGCGCGGTTCCCACGTTTCAGGCCAGGCCAGCGCGATCAGGAGGGTCTCCAACTTCGAGAGCACCACGGTCGGCCGCCCTTCCCGGTTCACCACGCGGATCACCGGCAGAACGCCGCGCGCCGGTGGCGGGAAGTGCATCACGGCCCACACGCCCGAGCAGTGCGTGGCCCATGTGAACGCCTGACCGCGCGCGCGCCCGAACTTGAAGGTCTGAGGATCTTCGCGTAGCGCGCGTGCGATGCCCGCTGCCACCGGGCGCACCGCACGCAGTGCGAGCAGCACATGCGTGAAAATCTTCATGCTGCCGCGCCCTCTTTCTGCGTCGCCGCCGGCTGCGCAGCGATCGTGGCCGTGACGATACCCGAGAGGGCCATCACCGACAGGAGCGCCACCTCGACGCCCTTCGCGTCGATCATGCGGCAGCCGCCCGCGCCGTCGAAGTTGACATGCGAGCGCCACGGGAACGGCGAGGCTTCGCGGCTCGTCGCCATCGTGATCATGCCGGCACGCCCTCGCCGTTGATGGCCGCCTCGAGCTGCTCGCGGCAGCGCGCCAGATTGTCGGCCACGTCCTTGTCGATGCGCACGCAATCTTCGGCGAAGCGCAGCAGGAAGAACGAGTGCACGTTGCTCGACGCGAACGGCGCCATGATGTCGTTGAACACGACCTTCATCACGCGGCCTTCCCACGCGGACCAGCCCGCTTCCAGCCCGTCGCGCATCTTCTCGTTCTTCATGGTGACGTCCACCACGAGCTGGCCGCACGAGGTTTCGCACGTGATCGAGCCGGGGCGGCCTTCGTTCTTCGTGCCCGCGCGGCCCGGCACGATCGCCTTGAGCACGAGGTCGGCTTCGGCTTCGACCTTCAGTTTCACGACGTCCGGGTTGCCGCTGTTCGTGTCTTTCCAGAAGCCGGTCGGGCGCTTGATGATCGTGCCTTCCTTGCCTTGGAGCTGGAGCTCCTTGCAGTGCTGGTAGGCTTCGCGCAGCGAGTGCACGATCTTGGTCGGGATGACGCGCACGTCGCTGCCCGGCACGCGGGCCAGTTGCATCAGCAGCGCCTTGAAACGCTCGCGATAACCGACGTGATACTCGCCCTTCGGCACGACCACGTGCAGCGGAATCTGGTCCCACGCGAGAAAGAGCGGCTGCTCGTTCGCGGCGAATTCGCCGCCCGCGGCCACGCGGTTGACGATGCTGTTGCCGATCTCACGATCCGCAATCACGCCATCGACCAGCACGAGGATCTCGCCGTGCGTCTCGGTGCCGCGATCGAGGCGCGCCCTCGCTTCGGCCACGACCCCGCCGAACTGATCGAGCGGCAGCGGATTGCCCTGGCGCGTGCGCAGCTCCACGTTGCCGTCGTCGTCGTGGTCGAGGTTGTCGTAGAAGCCGTCAGCCTTTTCCTGGCTGAATACGCCCTGCTCCCATTCCCACTTGTTGAACTTCGCCTTCTTCGGCAGCACGCAGCGCATGTAGGGGAACTCGGCGATGAGGCCCGGCATGCCCTTGTTCACCGACGACTCGGAAAAGCCCGCGCGCAGATCCTTGCGGATGATGCGCTTCAGAAGCTCGGCCAACTAGGGCGTAGTTTATGGTTACTTACTGGGATCCCTTTGATTTCCGTGCATTTTTCCGATTAGCCCGCGCTTGACCTTGGTGAGGCATTGCCTTCCGGCCCTCGAACATTTTTTCTTGTAATCAGCGGCCTGCTGACTCCCCATCGCGGACAGTCATGGCGTGAGCGCAAGGGGCTGCTGCGCAGCGCACCCCTTAACCTGGGAGAGTGCATCACGTCAGTACCCTCGCGATTGCAGCATTCGCTCGCGGCGGGTAGACATCATGCGTTTGATTCAAAACGGAATTTATAGCGGACCACAAGGCGAAGGCGCGTCGGCCTTAGATGTCCCTAACCGGAAAGCTGCACGAAAATCAAAGAGATACCAACTGGGTGGGTCAGATTTACTTCGGCGTTTCGCCGAAAGGTCAGGATTCAGTCGGCGTTGACATGTCCACGCGGACACTTAGCATCTGACCTTCAGCCTGCCATTGGTAGGGCGTCGTTTATTGACGGCTTACCATCAATCCGCGACAAGATCCGCCCACATGCGAACGGTGAGACCGCAATGCGGGCTCTGTCTGAGGAAGCTCGTGTGGGAGCTATCGGTATTACACAGGCTACCGAGATTAAATACACGAATCACCTGACTCTGGTCGGCCTTCTGCCGGATCGCTATCGGCTGTCCACGACCTACTCCGTCGCGGTGAGCAAAGGATCGTCTTCCGACGCGACGGCGCGTTCGCTAATAGAACTGCTTACATCGTCGGCGACACGGGACATACGACACTCCTGCGGATTCGAGTCAGCGACCGGTGGCCACCTCGCGTGAATGCAAAGACAGGCCTCCTCGTCCATTGAGGGTGCTTTGGGCCCGGGACCCCTGACGAAACGACCTGGCCGATTGGCGCATGAATTCGACGGCTTGACGCGCCATGGGTGGCCCGATGTCCAGACACCGAGGTCGGCAAGCCCTCGGGGAAACCAACGACACAATTACGCGGGCCTAGAGCCCCGGCTAGTCTGGCCATCGAATGAGGCTTGAATAGACTCTCCGAGAAAGTTGACGGCTTGCCCGAGATTGCCAAGCTGGGCGGGCCGAACCAGCCAGACGTCGACGCTCAGGTCAAAGTCGCTTACCTCGACAACGGATACTTCGTCCTTCCATTCGCTGTTCTCCAGTACGCCGCGCGGGACAAGGCCCAAGCCAAGTCCGGCGGCAACCAGTCGCAATTGCATGTCTGTACCGTGGGTATCCACGCCCAGTCGCAGACTTTTTCCCGCTGAGTCCATTGCTGCTTCAAGCGCTGCGCGGTACCCACACCCTTGAGGGTTCAATACCCACTCCTGGGACGCGAGCGACTTGATCGAATTGACCGCCTCCACAAGCGGCTTGCTCCGACTCTGAACAACAAGTACCTCGAGCCTCGCCACAAAGGTCCGCGAGAAGTCCTCGTGCGGAGTGCGATCACTCGAGACCATTATCACTGCCGCATCAAGCTCTCCTTGCTCCATCGTCCGTAGCAGCGCGGAGCTCCAATCAGTGCGCAGTCGCACTTCAAGCAGCGGAAATCTCTCCTTCGTCATGACGACCGCATTGAACAGAGCGATTTCAGCAACGACCTGCGGAAAGCCGAACCGTAGCGTCCCTGTCGGCTCCGCATCCTCTCTCGCGAGCTCCAGCAGCCTATCGAGGCCGCGCAGAAGGGGGACGGCCTGCTCGTAGATGCGACAGGCCACCGCCGTCGGACGTGGCGGCTTCGAGTTTCTGTCCAGAAGATCCGCCCGCAAATACTGCTCCAGGCGCTGAATGCGTTTTGAGACAGCGGACTGCGTAACGCATAGCGCAGTCGCAGCACGGGTCAGGGAGGCCTCGTCAATGACGGTGACGAAGGCTTTAAGGTCTTCGATCATAATTCCTATCCGGCATGTTAACGATGAATATTATTCGCTTTCGGAAGAGCATATCGAAGTCTATCCTAAGGACTTGCCTAGTGCCAGCTCCCGCCTAGGTATCCATACCACCGGGTGCACCTTCCAAAGGAGATAGCAATGCCCCTCGTACGAATCAATATTTCGAAGGACGCTAAGTCCGAAGTCGTCAAGGCAGTTAGCGACACGGTGTACGAGGCCATGATCAATGTGGCGAATGTCCCGAAGAACGACAAGTTCCAGATCATTTCGCGCCACTCGGAAGACGAACTGATCTACCCCGCAGAAGGCTATCTGGGTATCGACTACACGCCGGGCATCGTT
This sequence comes from Paraburkholderia sp. SIMBA_027, assembly GCF_046535315.1. Classification (NCBI taxonomy): domain Bacteria; kingdom Pseudomonadati; phylum Pseudomonadota; class Betaproteobacteria; order Burkholderiales; family Burkholderiaceae; genus Paraburkholderia; species Paraburkholderia sp. SIMBA_027. The sequence continues at coordinate 81,108 of NZ_JAWRWY010000026.1, read as the reverse complement.
TTCATCCAGGTCACCTGGAATGCCGGTCGGACGGTCGACGTGAAGAAGGCCTTCTACAAGGCAATCGCAGACGGCGTTCATGCCAAAACGGGCATGCGCAAGCAAGACATCTGGATCAGCCTCATCGACGTCGCGCGCGTCGACTGGTCCTTCGGAAATGGCGAAATGCAATACGCACCGACGGAATAACGCGCGGCAAGTACATGTCAGCTAAAGGCGGGGCTATGCGCCCCATCAAAAAAGAGCAATTGGGAGACGCAGTTCACATGGCAAGAGAAGCCGCACTACGAAAAGCAACATGCATCGACGATTTGCGTGAAATCGCGCAACGTCACGTGCCGCGCGCATTTTTCCAGTATGCAGATCACGGCTCGTATACGCAGTCGACAATGCGCGCCAATCGCGCGGACCTTGAGGCAATTCCATTGCGCCAGCGCGTCGCTATCAACGTCGACGACCGTGACCTGTCGACGACCGTGCTCGGCGAACAAACGTCGCTACCCTTCGCGCTCGCTCCAATTGGTCTTTGCGGCATGCAATATGGCGACGGGGAAATCCTTGCCTGCCGAGCCGCGCAGGAAGCTGGCATTCCCTTTTGCCTCAGCACGATGTCCATCTGCTCAATCGAAGATGTCGCCGCGAACGTAGGTGAACCGTTCTGGTTTCAACTATATGTGATGCGCGATCGCGGTTTCGTTCGGTCACTCATCGAAAGGGCTATCGAGGCCAAATGTAGTGCGCTGATGCCCACGCTCGATCTTCAGATTCTTGGGCAAAGGCACTGCGACATAAAAAACGGCATGACGGTCCCACCCGAAATCACCCTCGCCAACATCCTGGACGTCGCGACCAAGCCAACGTGGGCCTGGAGCGTGTTCAAGGGGAAGCGCAAGAACTTCGGCAACATTGCCGGGCACATTCAAGGCATGGATAACGTCAATACGCTCGCCCAGTGGATGTCGAAACAGTTCGACCCGACGCTGAACTGGAAGGACTTGGACTGGATTCGGCGCATCTGGCCAGGGAAAATCATCCTGAAAGGAATTTTGGACGTAGAAGACGCGAAGATCGCTGCGGACCTCGGAGTCTCCGCCATCGTCGTGTCAAATCACGGTGGGCGTCAACTGGACGGGGCGAAGTCATCAATATCTATGCTGGAACGGATTGTGGACGCCGTCGGCGACAAGGTGGAGGTGCTGTTCGATGGTGGTGTGCGCACAGGACAGGATGTTCTACGTGCGCTGGCCCTCGGTGCACGTAGCTGCATGGTCGGACGAGCTTTTATCTATGGTCTCGGTGCCGGTGGACAGCCGGGCGTGAGCAAGGCAATTGATATTCTCCGTAAGGAGCTCGATGTTTCGATGGCGCTGACTGGGACGCGCGCAGTACGCGACATTACGCCAGCCATTCTTGCACGGCACTAACTTGATCGCGACATCGGCCAATAGATAATCCGTTGTCGCACCACCGACCAATAGCTGAATTTCCGCAGGTCGTTAGAGAGCCCGCTGTGCAAGCCCCTTACCGAAAGACACGTTTGCCTTCCCGACCTCGTAGATCATCACGAACACATCATCTTCTCGGACATGACCGGTAGCGGTCAGCCTTCGATTCAGGTCCTTCAAAAGCTCCTTCTTCGTCTCGTCTGGACGCCCCTCGATGAACGTTATCTCGATCATCAAGAGATCTTCGGAATATTTGAGGTCCAGATAGGCAGGCGTGTGAATAAAATGCTCCCCATCCAGCTCGTTGATCACGGCATAACGGTCGGCATCCGGGATACCCAGAACGTTCACCAGTGCAGCCTGGACCGCATCAGCAATCGCCACCTTGACCTCTGCCTCTCGCCCTTTACGCAAGTTGATCTTCACCAATGGCATCGCAACTCCTTATGGGTATATACCCGCATATCACCGAAAAAATGGGGCGACCGCCCCGGGAGAGTGCGACGAATCCTCTATCGCGACTCCGTTTCCTCTACAATCGCGTTCCTACACCGTGTGCAGCGCGTTCCTGAGTCCTTGAGCCTGTTCGAGACCAATCCGCGCCTCAAATTCACTCTGGGCTTTTTCCCATAAGGGTGCACCTTTCTTCAACACCTGTCGCCCTGCGGCCGTCAGCGTGACATAAGTGCCTCGTTGGTCAGCGCCCGCGCCGGTCTGAATCAACCCGATCTTCTCCAACACCCTGACGTTTCGCCCCACCGTGGAACGATCGAGGTCAAGGTTTTCGCCCAGCTCGGATAGCCCAACAGCCTCGGACGAATCTACTCCCCGTAGCAGGGCAAACTGTGCTGCACCCACCCCAACGGGAGCGAGAGCAGCGTCATAGGCTGCGGTCAGACGACGAGCAGCGTTGCGCAGTGATGTGCAGTAGCAAGGTACGTTCATGATTGCGAGTATATACCCGCAACTGATACCTTAAAGCCAACGCTCGATGGTCACACTTCTGGGATTTGGCAAGTGGAGCTTCACGCTCCCCTTGTCAAAGACAACCATCAGCACGCTTCTGCCTTGGGGGCGGCTGCCGCTGCCTTCTTCGCCTTGCCCGTCTGAAGCAGGAACACGCCACCAAGGATGCAGAGCATTGCGACGCAATCCATGGCATGGACCGCTTCTTTCGCAAAGACGACACCAATCAAGACAGCGATGAGCGGAGGGACATAGGTCACGCTGGAGGCCGTCAATGCGCCGAGCTTTTGAACGATGTAGTAGTAGAGGATGTACGCTACGCCAGTGCCCGTCAGACCCAGCCCCACCACAAGCCCTGCTGCAGCCTGTACGTTCGTCGTAACCGCCATGATCCCGTGGAAATCCGTCACCAGGCTGATTGATACGAGCGCGAGCCCGATTTGCCACGTGGACAGGGCAAGCGGCGACATGTCAATGTTGCTCAGGTAGCGGCGAGCGTAGACGAACGAGCAGCCAACGCTGGCACACCCTGCCATCATGTAAAGCACACCCTGCAGATTCACGCCAGACGCGCTAGCGGACCAAGGCCGCGCGATCAGGAGAACGCCCGCAAGCCCGCAAACCAGTCCCACGACCATTCGAGCGGTTGGTCGCTCAGAGCGCAGCGCGACCCAGGCACAAAGGAAGGAGACCAGCGGAATCGCGCCGCTCAGCATTCCCGCTACTCCCGACGGAAGCAAAGAGGCTCCCTTCGCAAACGAGTAGTAGTACACCGTCGTGGCAAGCAACGACATCACGAAGAAGTGGTGCACATGGCGGAGCTGCTTCCACTTCAGTGCCCCTCTAAAGAGCGCAAAGACCAGGATGGGCGCAAATCCGAAGAGCACGCGCAGAAAAACGATCTGCGACGGCGAGATGAGAACGCTGGCCCAGCGCATGAACAAGAAATTGGTGCCCCAAATAAAGCCCAACAGACCAAAAGCGACGCTTGCGGGGTTCATTTCAAACCTCCAGGAAAGATATAACTGGGATGAATTCTGGGCGCTGGACAGCCCCCGGACAACCGAAATAAACTTTGGCATGCAATAGAAAAACTACGCCATGAACACACCTCCACCCCTGAAGGCTCTTATCGCGTTCGAAGCCACCATGCGCCATGGCAGCTTTTCGGAGGCCGCTGTCGAATTGCATGTCACCCCAGGCGCGGTTGGGCAGCAAGTGCAGAAGCTGGAAGAGTGGCTGACCGCACCCCTTTTTGTCAGACAGATACGCCAGCTCATCCCAACGCCAGAGGCGAAGGCCTACTTTTTGCAGATACAGCCAGCGCTAGCGCAAATCGTCCTGGCGAGTCACAGGATTCGCGAGTCCAGGCGGCGCGGCCTGCGCGTGACAATGCCGCCAAGCTTCGCCGCGAAGTGGTTCGCGCCGCGCATGGCTGCGTTCCTGAGCGAAAACCCAGGTATTGCGCTCAACCTGACCACCTCGACCACGCTTGTCGACTTCGATTTCGAACCGGTTGATTTAGCCGTCCGGTATTTCGACGGTAGCGACGCTGATCTGTGCGTCACCCTCCTTCGAGCTGATGAGGCCAGGGCGTATTGCAGCCCGCGCTACGCGAGTGAGCTCGCATTGAAGGCGCCCGCTGACCTGGCACGAGCGACACTGCTGCATAACACGCTTCACCCTCACTGGGTGGACTGGCTAAGCAAATTCAGCGAACTTTCGCCGGATGAAATCGAATCGATTCGCGGCATTCATTTCGACCAGTCGTTGATGGCCATTGATGCGGCGCTTAGAAACCAAGGCATCGTTTTAACGAGCGCGCTGCTTGTGGAGGACGAACTGGCTAACGGATCCCTTGTCGAGCCTTTCGTATTCGCGCTTGCGCTCCGAACTGCCTACTACCTGGTCCATCCACGCGCGGAGGCGGCCGTCCCAGCCGTCGAGACACTAAAAGAATGGTTTCTCGACCAGGTCGAGGCTGGCTGACCGGGCACCGCACCGCTTGTCGAGGACTGATGCCCAAATGAAGCGGGCGCCCGAAAGTCCGTAAGCGGTAAATTCAGCACACCGAATGGAGAATCATTTGCAGCTGATGGGCAAGCATAGCCGCATCGCTACGGCCGAGGCTGACCGGCGATGGCCGCATCTGGGTTTCGGTAAAGTGTGCCGGCGCGATGACTGCGGCGCGCTCGCTGTGTCAGCTCACGCTCGCCTCGGCTTGTTGCTTCACGTAATTGAACGGCAGCAGGTCGCTGATGTCCGCGTCTGCGGCGCGCTGCGGCAATTCGGTCAGCACATGCAGCAGCCAGGCGTGCGGTTCGACGCCGCAGGCGCGGCATGTGAGCATCATGCTGTATACCATCGCACTCGCCTTCGCACCCGCAACCGTGTCGCTGAACAACCACGATTTTCTCGCAGTGGCAAACGGCCTGATGTCGCGCTCGATGACGTTGTTATCAAGCGGCAGACGGCCGTCATCGACGTAGCGGATCAGATACTGCCATTGCCGACGGCAGTAACCGATCGCTTCGCCCAGCAGGCTCTGCGGCAGAACCTTCGGTGCCAGCTCGTCAAGCCAGGTCTTGAAGGCGGTCAACAGCGGCACGCTGTGCTGCTGCCGCAGGCGATACCGGTAATCGGTCAGCGTTTCGCCTTCAGGCAGCGTTTGCTTCGCGAGCGCCTCGACCTGATACAGCGCCTGGAAGAACTCGAGTGCCTTCGTGATGCGGGGACTCGGCTTGTTCTTCTGGCCCTTGAGCGCGTCCGTAAACAGCCTCCTCGCGTGCGCCAGGCATCCGAGGTGCATCGCCGTCTTGATCGTGCGCCAGGCAGGCCAACCGTCCGTCATCAGCGTGCCGGCGTAGTCGCCGGGGAAGGCACGCGGATGTTCCCCACCGCGCCCAGGTTGATACTCGAACAACACGACCGGCTGCTCGCTGTCCGCTGCGCTCCTGTAGACCCACATGTACGACGTGTCCTGTGCCTTTCGATCCTTTTCCTTGAGCACCTGGACCGTGGTCTCATCGCCGTGGATCAACCACTGGCTTCGCAGAATCTGCTTGAGCGCATCGTAAATCCGCGCGTAGTGCAGCTCGGCCGGGCGGATGATCCAGTTCGCCAGCGTGCCGCGGCTGACTGCAATGTTCGAGCGCGCGAGCACATCCTCCATTCGATACAGCGGTGTGCCGTCGACGTACTTGCCGGCCGTGACGGCGGCGATCATCGACGGACTGGCATAGCTGCCCGGCAGGGGCTGCGCTGGCATTGGCGCGATCACGATTGGCGTACGCACGCCGTGACGTTCACAGTGCCGGCACGCATATTTGGCGCGCGCGTGCTGCAGCACCGATACCTTGACCTCCATGTGCAGCTGTTCGCTGACGTCCTCGCCCATGCGGTGCAGGGTTTTGCCGCAGCACGGGCAGATCTTCTGCTCTTCGGGCAGGTCGTACTCAATGCGCTCGCGCGGCAGATCCGCAGGCAGCGGCTTGCGGCCGCGCTTACGCGGCTCGGGCTTGTCGAGCTCCGGCAATCCGGTGTCCGGCAGCGAAGGCATGTCACTGTCGCCTGCGCCGTCTGGATCGGCGTCGGCGGCATCTTCGGCCTCGTTGAACACGCGGCCCTCGCGCTTTTCGCTCTTTGGCGCGTACTGTCGGGCCAGTGCGAGACGATATTGCTCTTCCAACGCGTCGAGGCGCTTGGTCAGTTCGTCGATCCTGGCATCGCGCTCGGCGAGACCTGCTTCGAGTTCGTGGATATAGACCTTGGCGGCCTGCGGCAATCGGGCGAGATCGGCTTTCATGCGCTTCACGATAGCGAAGCGCGGCGTCGCACAGGTTTACGGAGATGTGTAACAGCCGGGACGGCCGTTGTTCGCCAACGACGTTCGCGATTCCGCTCCTCAACTCGTGAAGCAGTACTGTCGTGCGGGATGTGGACGCAGCGCGTCGAGATCGACGCCGTCGAGCAGCAGATGGAGCTGGTCGACCGTGAGTTCGATCACGGCCTGCTGACGACGGGGCCACGCGAAACGATCCACCTCGAGCCGTTTCAACATCAGCCAGAAGCCGGCACGGTCATAGAGCAACAGCTTTACCCGATCCCGTTTCCGGTTGTGGAATCCGAAGACGGCTCCCGCGAGCGGATCGAGCTGCATCGACTGTTCGACCATCGTCACCAGCGTATTCAGTCCAGCCCGGAAGTCGATCGGCTCGCGATGCAGGTAGATCCGCAGGTCGTTGTCGAAGCGGAACATCAGCCCGCTCCCAGCGCGGCAATCATCGCCGTGACCAGCGAGGTGTCTCTCCCAGAGCATTCGAGCTCGAGCACGACACCGTTAGGCAGTGTTGCCGACAAGCGCGCAAGTGGTGCAGCTCGCGGCGACGGACGTGGCGGATCTCGTTGCAGCAACGGCTGCGGGGCTGGTAATGCTGTGTCCGCAGGAGTCGATGCCAGTGACTCGCCGATCAAGACGACCGGCACGAAGGTTGACGGTGCTTGCGCGATAGCATCATGTGAAACGTCGGCAACTTCACGTCGCTCTTCCAGTTGCACCCATTTGCGCAACTGGTTCGCATTGACCCCAGCCTTCAGCGCCAGACCAGCCAATGACGCGCCCGGCCGGCGACAGGCTGCGATCAACTTACGCTTGCCCTCCGGATCGTATCGATGCTTGCCATCCGCGCACGTCCGGGTTACGCGCAGAGGGAGAAAGTCAAAGTCAGTGTCGGTCATCATCTGCGTCCGCAATTCAAGTCTGCGGACGCAATCGTGGATCGATTCGGCAGCGCTGCCTAGGTGCGGAGAATTTCGCGCTTACGAAAGTCCCGTCGACGATGGGCGCCCGCAGCTCAGATCAGTGTGGTCGACACTAATCGGAGTCCGTTACAGCATCGAACCAATCCTCGTGACGAACGGCTCGAGGTCCGTCGGTGCACGGGAGGTCACAATGCGCCCGTCTACTACGACGGCTTCGTCAATGTAGGTCGCGCCAGCATTCGTCAGATCTTTCTCCGTCGACCACCATGCGGTCGCGCGGCGCCCCTTAAGGAGCCCTGCATCTGCCAGGATCCAGGGACCGTGGCAGATTGCGGCGACAAGCTTTCCTGAAGCATGAGCCTCGTTAACCAGATTCAGGACGTCCCGGTCGGCTCGCAGGGAGTCCGGATTCCACGTCCCGCCCGGAACAATGTACGCGTCGTACTCGGAGGCCTTCACGTCGCCAACATGACGGTCAAATTTGATCCAGCCTTGTGTTCAGTCGGACGCTCAAGAGTCGGTTACACGCCCGTCGGCGGAAGTTGCTACGCTGATCAACGTCTCCCAACCTCAGGTGCCGCCCGACGTGATCGCCGACTGCAACGTCTTTATTTCTCCCGACACATCCGTAAGCAGCGATTCGAAATGCACCGTGTTGTCCGCAAACTGAACGCGCTCTGTATCCAGATCCACCGTGTTGCCGTCGAGCGCTGGCTGTATTGGAATTCGGTATAGCAACGGGCCATAGTCATCGGCAGGTCCGCCCATTGCGACGAGCGTCGTGTCGCCGGCGATGTGACCGGGTTGCGTCAATGCCATCGTCACGCCGCTTGTTATGTTGGCAGTCCCCATCATGGGCAGCGCAGAGCCTTTCGACGGGCCCGAGCCCACCGTGCCGTCGCTCCGTCGCAGTGCTCGGGCAAGAGAGGACGCGAAATCGACATCGCGCGCCTTGTAGCCTGGCGTGTCTGCGTTCGCGATGTTCGAGGACATCAGTTCCTGTCGGTACGAGCGGACATCAAGCGCCTGTTTGTCAAAGGCGAAGGCGGCATCGAGCTTATCTAGCATTAAAGTCCCTTACGATTGATCGGGCGTGCAAGGCGTCACAGAACGTTAATTTCGGCAACTGAGAAGGCCCCGAGTCCGTAATAACCTTTGGCAAATCGGTCGGCATTGCCCAAGACTCAAATTCTGAGCATCCAGAAGCCCGACGTTTCACTACAACTGCGTCTGCATGATGTCGGTATAGGCGCTTACGAGTCTGTTGCGGATTTGCAGCGATTGCTGAAACATAATGCCGGCTTTAGCGCCGTCAATCTTCGCAGAATTGAGCGAGACGTTCGACGCGCCAAGTTCGAACGCATGCATCTCACCCGATGCCGACGCCTGGCTGGCGCTTACCTTCGCGAGCGACTGTTGAAGCAGTTCCGTGAAGCTAACCTGGCTGGTCGCAGACGAAACCGACGCCGAAGAGTCCAGCGACTCCGGATTCGCCGCTTCATTCGCCATTACTTGCATCTGCTGCAAAGCAGATGTGATCGGATTTACCGGTACCATCACTATCTCCCGTCATTGCGGCGCGGGCAAACGTAACCGGCTTAAAGCTGCGCATGGTGCGCGCTGGTTTCGTCTGTAGGAGTCGCTCTTAGCCCGCGCACCAGAGCGGAGGACATTATGACGATCCTTCATGACGCCAAGGATACGGTCCAATTACAACTTTGTTATCTTGCTCGCAACTACTATGACAATAAGTTACCGAACGACGACTCAACACAGCAACGTGCGCTGCGAGTGGCCGTCCGGAGCCAAGCAGGGAGCGGCCATTGTTGTCAGCGAGCTTGGAGGTCCTATATATCGGCGACGGTCCTCCCGGGTTCGGCTAAGAAGTTGTTGCGAAATTAAATTTCGGGGCTGTTAACTTTTCTGGGTTGGTTTTAACTTGCTGTCTTGTTTTGACTGACAGGATGCGATGCCTAAAGAACTAATCGACGACGAATTGTGGTCACTCATCGAACCGCTTCTGCCTGCGCGAGCGCCACGCAATCGCCAGTATGCGGGCCGCAAACCGACACCCGACCGCGCGGTGCTCGCAGGCATTGTGTTCGTGTTGCGCTCCGGCATTACATGGAATCTGATCCCGCAAGAAATGGGATGCGGTTCAGGCACGGCTCGCTGGCGACGTCTGGTCGAGTGGCAGCACGCTGGTGTCTGGCAACCGTCCGACAAAGTAAAAATTGATCCGTTCGGGAAGTGAAACTTGTACCGGCCCCATAAAATCGCTCCCATCCGCAGCTGTTCGTTCCCTCTGCAACTGGGCGATCTAACGAAGTGGAAAATGCCGTGTCCACGGCAATAGGCTTGACGAGCGCATCCATGCCACCACAGGTCCCTATGAGCAGTCGGTGGGCAACGGACTAGCGCTTGGGGCACGCAACCCTTCAGCGATCAAACTCCGGTTCGTCGAACAGATCAGGGGCTGCCCGGAACGCAGCGGGCCCGGGTACTTCGCCGGCGCGGACCTGCGCCAACTGGTCCGCTGGCAGCCAGACCTCCTCGAGCGCGCTGATCCCGCCTTCGATCAGTTGCTGCAGGAAAAAAGACGGCTTGCGGCCGCTTGTTTCCGCCAGAAGCCGTAGCCTGCGCTCAATGCCCGGATCGATGCGGACTGCGACAACCTTCAATTTTTCTGCTTTCCTTGGCCTGACCAACCTGCGCTCCGCGGAGTTAAACATAAGCGCATTTTACGCGGAGCCGCCGGACCTATTGCGCTACGCACCGGGATTGGCGCCAAACACGTTCGCCGGTTGCTACATGCATGCGCTGGCGATCTGAGATGGTCGAGAGTACGCCGGATCGCGTCGACCCTCACCCGATGCCGTTGCGCGTGTTCACTGACCATCAACCGCCGATGCGATACCCGCCTGCCGCCCGTTCGTGGAAACGCATATGCCTGACGTTTGCTTCCCCGCGCGTATTAGCTGTCGATCAGGAACCTGTCGCGGTTCTTCGCGTCCTTGATCCAGTTCGGCGCCCGGCCCCGACCCGACCAGGTCGCCCCCGTCTTCGGGTCACGGTATCTGGCCGCCACGTGTGCCGCCGGCGCCCGCGGTCCACCACGCCTGCGGCCGAAGATGTCCTGCTCCGTGAATCCGTACTCGGACACCTTCGCCCGGATGTCAGCGAGGACCTCCTGAAACTCTGCCTCCCGGGCAGCAGCCGCCTGCGCCTCCAGCTCGGCCATTTGTGCTTTCAGCTCCTTGTATGTCGCCAAGATCTATCTCCCCGATCGGATACGATGATGACGATCATAGCCCGCTTCGCGTCAGTGCAACCGGCAGTTGCCCGCTGCCCGCCCCGCACGCACGCTGACGCCCATCAGTGACTAATGCGTGTTCAGCTTGGTGGGAAATGCAAACCTTTCAGTCATAGCCGAAATACTCTTACCATCACGTTGCAAACAAGGGGCCAGCGATAACAGCAATCGCCTTAACTAGGCGATTGCTGTGATACGAATCGATACCTGTTGGTGACTGCTGACGAAGCCGAGATATTCATATGCAATTCCATACTTATTATAAAACTCGCGCCAAGCTAAAAATTCGTGCTGCTCATAGCCGGGGTAGTTAAAATACTCGTCGAAACAGATCACGGTGCCGGCCTTCAAATATGGCCGGCATGTCTCCAAGATGGTGCGTGTGCCCGCGTACAAATCGCAATCGACATGGATGAATGCGATATCGCGGGACTTGCCTTCTATAAATGGAGGCAAGGTATTTTCGAAAAGTCCTGAAATCAGTTTGCAGTTCTCCCGTACCGGCGGCAATGCGGCACGTCCGAAGGCGCCCGACTCGAAGCCAGTTCTCCATGTCTCAGGCAGACCCGTGAATACATCGAATCCGTAGATTGTCTGTCCGCTTTTCAATCCAGCAATGTGGTTGATCGTGCGCCCAGATGCCACACCAAACTCTAAATAAAGACCATTTATACAAGTGTTCTCGAGCGAAAACGCCAAATGATCCAGATCATTGGAGAAATTTTTGGATCTCAGCATGTTTCGCTGATAGTACCGAGCTGAAGACAGCGCTGCATCGATCTTTGCGCACTGAAGAACATCGAAGCTGTCAGTAGTCTTTCTGAAGATTGAATATTCTATTACCTGAATCAGATTGTTCGTATCCACAGTGTTGGCGTTGTTCGGGTTAATCAAATGACTGCGGGGACAATCGCTGTCACATGTATTGAAAAATGTAGACCAATAAGGCGTTTGCGCGCGCCGCTCCGACGAATGCACCAAAAGCTAGGTCGGCAAGATCAGTGCGACTCACCTATCCTCATGCGCAACGGCAATCTACTTTCGATACCTTAGCATGCCTTACCTAATATTTCAGATGTGGCGATAACTAATCGATGGTCATGAGCACCGTGCAGAGTGATCTGAGATGCCGAATCTTCCTGAGCTGGTGGCGCTCGTGGAGACGAGATTCTTTTGAACTATAGTCGGCCGATTACCGGCTTACGCGGTTGACATGAAAATGTCGGTGGAGCAGACCCGCGTCGTACATCGGACATCCGCAGCACACGTGCCTGCTCAGCAGGCGCACTTCGAGGCCCTTCGATTCGAACACGCGCACCGCCGCTTCCATCGCTTCGGGCGTGAAGCCGTTGTTGAATGTGTCGGCCCATAGCAGAACGGGCATGCGCTTCCTCCTCCCGCTTGTCGTGCTTTCACACAGCGCGAGCAGGCGCTTCGCGCTCGCGCCGTTGCGGAAAGCTTTCGCGGCGATGGCCGGAAACTTCACGTCTTCGGGCGAGAAAGAATTTCGCGCTCACCTTGCGGAACGACGGATTGCGCATCAGCGCATTCGCCACCCCGCTCGCATGCGTGGCGGCGGGCAGCCACTTGCCGGTGCGGCTCACCACCGCGTCCATCACATGACGGCGCTTGTACTTGTGATACTCGTAAAGCAAGTGGCTCTTGTGATTCCCGACTTCCACATGCGTGGGGCAATCGCTGCGACAGCCCTTGCAGGCCAGACAGTGATCGAGCGAGTCCTTCACGGCCGCGCTTTGCCGGCCGTTCTCGATCACTTCGCCCTTGAGCAGTTCGAAGAGCAGACGCGCGCGGCCGCGCGTCGAATACTTCTCTTCGCGCGACGCGCGATAGCTCGGACACATCTTGTCCCCGCCCAGCGAACGGCACTTGTCCATGCCGATACAGCGCTCCGTCGCGCGCGCGAACGTGTCGGGCTTCGCTAGATCGCCGAACGTGAACTGGCGCGACACATGTAAGAGACGATAGGTCGTGCCGAGGCGCAGGTTTGTCGTCCACCGGCATGGCATCGCCCAGCTTGCCCGGATTCATACGCTCGCGCGGATCCCAGATCGCCTTGGAGGCGCGGAACGCTTCCATCAGTTCCGGCGAGTACATCAGGTGCAGCATCTCGCCCTTCGCCTAGCCGTCGCACCGTTCGCCCGACAGCGAGCCTTCGTACTTCACGACGAGCTTCGCGGCGTCGAACAGGAACTCGCGCCACGGCTTCAGGCCTTGCCCGTTACGCAGGTCGAGGTGATGCCCGAGTAAATGCAGCCATCGCCGAAACGGCCGTACACACTCGTTTTGTAGCCGTACAATTCCAACAGCGCCGAGAATTCGCGCAGGTAGGCGCCGAGATGGCGCGGCTCCACGGCGGCATCTTCCCAGCCGACGACCGGATCGGGCTTCGACATGTCGTCGCCGATGGAGGTAGCCGACGCGGCGGTTTCGCGGGCTGATCACAAACGCTTCATGAGCGCGGCATCGTCGACGAGCCGCGCCGACGGCGTGCCCGACAACTCAGGCGCGAGTGCCGCCGCGCGCTGCGCGAATTCCATCGCCACGGCCTTGTCGAACGCGCCGAATTCGACGATCAGCGAAGCATTGCCTTCTGACAAATCGACGATGTCAGCCAGCGCGATGCAACGCTCGCGAAAGCCTTCGACGATGCCCGTGTCTAGCTCTCACATCGCGATCGGCGACCGTGGCAGAAGTTGCGGCACGCAATCGGCGGCATCGAAAATGGTCGGGAATCCGAACACCACGAGCAGGCGATGTACGGGGTTGATGACTAGCGTAGTCTTCGCGCGCAGCACGGAAACGCCGGTACCTTCGGAGCCCACCAGCACGCGCGACGTTGAAATCGTTCGCCGGCTGCAGCTGGTCGGCGCTTTAGCCCGCGACGCGGCGCTTGAGTTTGGGAAAGCCTTCGCGGATGGCGTCGCCGTATCTCTCCACGGGACCGAGCAGACCCGAGACAATTTCCGCGCGTCGGCCGCCCGCCGCGAGGTGCTCGCGCAACGCGGCGGCGTCGTTGAGCTGATCGCAGATCACGCCCGGCCGCACCTTAGCCACGAGGCTCGTCTCATCGGTTTTCCCCGATGGTCGTGAGGTACTTCGACGCGTCGATGATGACCGCCGCGTTGACCGACTGCCCGCACATCGACGTGCCCCCGCCACGCGTGAGCATCGGTAAGTCGGCTTCTTGGAACGCGCGCATGGCTTCCACCACGCGACGATGCTCGTGCGATGTCGTCGGGCATGCCCGGCTGCGACAGCGTGAAGTCCACGTCCGGCACTCATCATAAACTCCGCGCCCAGCTCAGCAAGATGACCGCGCAGTGCGAAGCCGGTAGTCTCTACCAACTGGTTTCGCTTCCTGAAGCTCGGCACGCAGCGTCGCGCTCGGCGCGTAGCGCCTGATACTCTTCGGATCGATAGCCAGGTGGGGCGCAGCACCGATGGTGAGGGTTGCGCCAATAGCACTTGTATTAATTCGCGCTGTGTAGGACGTACGTTTGCAGATGCGCATAGGCAACCCGCAAGTATGGCGTATCGATCTGGTGGCGTGCCGCGCGGGCGATCATGTCACCGACGATCGCTTCCGACTCGATACGCGGGGAGAGTCGCGCAATATCGCGCATCATGGATGCGGCCCAGGTCGACTCTGCATCCAGCAAAAAGCGACGGACGCCGTCCACGACCTGCGGGCTGAGATCGAAGCCCTCCGCCCTGGAGACAGTTACACACTCTTCGATCAATGCGGAGATCAAGTTCTTGCCATCAGACGTTCGCAAGATATCGCACAAGCGCCCGCGCATCAGGCAGGTCGCGGCTGCGCCTGAGGACAGCATTACCCACTTCTGCCAGAGGTCAGCATCAACTCTCTCGGACAACACACGCAAGCCCGATGTGGCGGCGAACGCCGCATGGAGCTGCCCGACCAGATCGCGTTGCGACGGATGGCGCGCACCGACAATGAGCTTGTCCTGATTGCCCATGTGCACGATGCTGCCGTCCTCTGCGCTCGACGCCGCGATATACGAGACGCCCCCCAGCACACGCGCTCGACCATAGCGACGGTCTAGCGTGTCGTACACCGCCATGCCGTTCAGCAGGGGGAGAATACCGGCTGCGCCGGCTAGCGCGGGCGCCAACGAATTCAGGGCGTCGTCGAGGTCGTACGCTTTGCAGGTGAGCAAGACCAGGTCGTAGCCCGGCCTCACTGCGTCCGCGGCCACCGTACGGACCGCCGAAGAGAAGTCCCCCAATGAGCTCGATACACGCAATCCATCGCGCATCAACGCTTCAGCGCGCCGGGGACGCACCAGGAACGTTACATCAGCGCCGGCCTGGATCAAGCGGGAGCCATAGTAACCACCCAGTGCGCCAGCGCCAAGGATAAGAACTCTAAGCCTTTCATGACGGTTGCTCATATTGTCTGCCATCGAATGTCCCGCTCTGCGTGATATGTGGCGTGGTGCCCGGTCCCATTCTATGAGGGCGAACACCGCTATAGATGAGATACTACTATCAAAGTAGTATCTCATCTATAAAAACGATAGGGGCCCGTAGTTACCGTACTTTCGCCGCTGCTGCGGAAAGACAAAAACCCGATAGACCGAGGTGATGTCGATCTGCCACTGCACTTGCAGGCGACTGACTTGCAAATGGGAGTTTCCGAACTCTATCCGGGCGAGTTGTGGCAAAGCACGCTCTGTTGGCAAACGGCAATGTTGCCATTCGCTCAATCTACACCGATCATGGAGGAAACGGCCTCCGCGGTTGCCGCCGACAAAGTCCAGCCCAGATGACCATGTCCCGTGTTGTAAAAGACACCAGGGCGCCTGCCACGACCCACGCGCGGCAGCATGCTTGGCAGCATCGGTCTCAGTCCTGCCCATGGAATAACTCGCGAAGTGGAGACGACAGGGAAGTATCGACGCACCCAATTGATCAATGGTTCGATCCGATCCGAACGAATATCCCGGTTCACGCCGTTGAACTCTGCTGTGCCCGCAACCCGGAACCGGTCTGTCCCAAGACGGCTGGTGACGATCTTCGCGCGGTCATCGAGGATGCTCACCCAGGGAGCGCTGCTCCGACTCGGTTCATCATCCAGATGTACCGTGATCGAATAGCCCTTGACTGGATAGACGTTCACATGATCGCCCAGCATCGCAGCGAACCGGCGACTGCCGACGCCGGCACAGATGACGATGCGATCAAAGACTTCGCGTCGTTGGTCGGAAGAAATCAAAATCTTGCCGCAGTCCACGGATTCGACGCTGTCGATTGCCGTGTCGTAGTGAAATTGCACACCGCGACGCTCGCAGGCCGATGAAAGCCCTCCGGTAAATTTGTGGATATCCCCGGACGAATCCGACTCAGTGAAAAATCCTCCTTGAAAGCGGCCGTGAAGAGTCGGCTCGATTGCGCGCATCTCCTCCGGCGTCACTGGGCGACGATCCAGCCCCCCCGCTCGCAGCAAGGTATTCACGCGCATTGCTGCTTCGTGCTCCTTGCGCGTTGCATAGAAGTGCAAGATTCCGCGCTGCTCGAGATCGAACTGGATGCCCTCGCGCTCCGCAATGTGGAATAGGTGTGCGCGTGCAGCGATCGCAAGCCTCACAGTTTCAATCGTGTTCGCTTCGTATCGCGGGATGTTTCCGAGAAACTCGGCAATCCAGCCGTACTTGTGTAAGCTTGGCCGCGGATTCAGTAGCAGCGGTGCGTCGCGTGTGAACATCCAACGCAGTCCTTTGAGGACAGTGGCACGGCTGTTCCATACCTCCGCATTGCTGGCCGAGAGCTGGCCACCATTCGCGAAGGACGTCTCCATTGCGGCATAGCGATGCCGCTCGAAGACACTGACGCTATGGCCGTGATTCGAAAGGGCATAAGCGGTAGTGACGCCGGTAATACCGGCGCCAATGATGGCGATTCGTGACATGTTCTGGTCCAGATTGTATTGAGCATCGCCAGCGATATGTGTCGCCGACGCGGATGCCCCATCTGTCCGTTTACCTGAGAGTTTCGCCACTGTCCCTGTTGCGTTACGGCGGTGGCTCCCCTTCGGTGGGCGCACGAGGCGCCGCTCTCCAGAGCGTCCTCGCATCACGGTCCTTTTGCCTGAGAGTTTCCGGGGCGGTTGCTCCATCGGCGCCGCTCAATCGAGCGGTCTCTCCCGTGATGCACGAATACAACGATTGCAAAACTACCATGACATGCATCGGACAATAGCTAGGCTCACCGCTTGACGCGGACACCCCGATGCATCTTGTCGGAGGAGTGGATCCTTCCAACGGCAGGAGTAGTACGCCCTGCATCGCCAACGCGTGAGGCAGCTGCTCCACTCACGCCAATCCTGTGCAGCCGTTCGAATTTGCGAGACATTCCTCTGCAAAGTGACAGGTCGGAACTCCCTTTCGACAAATTGATCGGTGCCAACCTGAACGTGCGCTCCGTTATCTGCCCCGGTCGTGTGCACACCCTATGAACGACTGCGTCGAGACGCGCACTGACTTCCTGATCGCTCGAGCCTTTGGTTCCGCCCTGCCATTCTCGATAGACGCGTGGCAACGCACTTGCGCGCATTGCCACGCGCCACCAACGAGTTGGTGTGACGAGCTGATCGAGAGATAGCGACCGTCACGAGGGCATCGTCACCCCCGCTTTTACTGCTATCAAGGTAATACTTTAGGCTGACGCCAAAAAATGTAATTAATAGCCGGCCCCAGACGACACCTTGCCGCCAGGTCCACTCACGCCAGCGTTACGTGCGTTCTCTTGTGCGACGACCGAAATGATATCGATGGCTTCCTGTACCTGCTGGCGAGTTATGTTCAGATAAGGAATGGCGCGTACGCCATCTGCGCCGGACGGCAGTACATACAGACCCTTGTCGTAAAGACGCTCGACGAATGTTCCAGCGGGAAGCGAAGAGACGCCGAAACGCACGATGTTAGTTTCGATCGCGGAAACATCGAGCGAAATGCCAGGCAGACCTGCGATACCGTTGGCGAGCATTCGAGCATGCTCATGATCTTCCTGAAGCCGTTCACGATGATTGCGCAGTGCATGCAGCGCACCTGCCGCGATAATCCCGGCTTGGCGGAAACCACCGCCGATTTGCTGCTTGAAACGACGCGCGCGAGCAATGAAGTCACGGGAGCCAGCCAGCGCTGAGCCTACCGGCGCACCGAGGCCTTTCGAGAAGCAGACGCTGACCGAATCGAAGTGGCGGGCGTATTCGCGCTCGGGAATCCCGGTGGCAGCTGTCGCATGCCATAGCCTCGCGCCGTCCAGGTGCAATGCGAGCCCGCGCTGTCGGCCAAGCTCGCAGACAGCCTGAAGTCGCTCGATCGGCCACACCTTGCCGCCACCGATGTTGTGGGTGTTTTCCAGACACAGCAGCTTGACCGGTGCGGGAATCGTGTTGGGGAAGAACCGATGCGACACGCCGAGTGCATTCGACACGTCTTCCGGGGTGAATACGCCGCGCACGCCGGGCAGCAGACGCGGGAGCACTCCAGAGAACGCCGCCGGCGCACCGCCTTCAAGAATGTAGACATGGGCATTTTGATCGAAGAGCACGGCATCGCCCGGCTCGGTGTGCGCCCGGATCGCGACCTGGTTGGTCATCGTGCCCGTCACCATGTAAACGGCATCTTCCTTGCCAAGCAGTTCCGCGACTTCTCGCTCAAGTGCTTTGACGGTCGGATCGTCGCCGTATACGTCGTCGCCGACTGGTGCGTTGGCTATGGCGTCGCGCATGGCCTTGGTAGGCTGGCTGCAGGTGTCGCTTCGCAGATCGATCATAGTGTGCTCCCGAATCAGGTGAATAGTGAGCACAGCTTCAGCCACATACCGGCCGGGGATTTGGACAAACTTGCGGATTTACTGCCGAGCGATACCCGGCGGCACGCCGAAGAAGCGACTGAATTCCCGACTCAAATGCCCTTGATCGCAGTAGCCGACCTCAATGGCAACCTGCCGCAGCGGCACCCCCCGAAGCACAAGGTGCTTAGCCAGCGCGACTCGGCGTTGCACAAGGTACGCATGGGGCGCGACCCCGACTGATTTCTTGAACTCGCGCAGCAGGTGGTAAGCGCTCATCCCTGCTACCTGGGCGATTACGTCGAGCGACGGATTATCCACAAAATGGGCATCGATATAGTCACGCGCCCGCCTCACCGCCCCTGGCATTGCTCCCCCGATGGAAGGCCGACGAGCTGTAGACGCGTGCCTCAACACGAGTTGGGTCATCGCGGTTGTCAGTCGGGATGTCTTTTCAAGCTGGCTCGCGTCGTGAGATTCCGAGCAAATGTGTGCGGTGCGAAATAGCAACATCGTATCCGGGTCATCCATCACGACATCGGGAAAATGCACGGACCGCTGCGGTGCGCCGTCCGCGTCTCGCACCAGGCCGAGCAGAGCTGACGCGGACACGTACACCATGCGGTAATCCCAACCGCCCTCAATTGCCGGACGCCCTTCATGCAGCTGACCGGGATTGATCACGCAGATCGCGCCTTCCGGCATGATTAACCGTCGACCGCGGCCCTCGAGAAATGCCTGTGCCCCGCGTTCAATCACGCCGATCGCGAACTCATCGTGTGCATGCGGCGGAAACCGATGGGTGCGATAGCTCGCAGTCATCAGTTCAGCATCCGCGAAGCCAGGCTCGCGCCAAAATTTTGCCTGGTTTGATCGGGACGTATGTCCAGTACTCATGTTCGTGCCCCATAGTCAGTGGTGGCCAACGATCATCCAGCAGAAACGAGGCACCGGTGCATTCGCGGCCTGCCATGTGGCGCAGACCGGACGCAATGATTGTAGCTACATCTAAATAATCTTCAATCTTCCAAATTATGCACCTATGACGCTGCCAATTCGTTCCGCGAGTCCCGATTTTGCACAAAACCGCAATTTTGTCCATCACCCGGCACGAGGAAGCCGCGAGGATGCTTGGCCGGCCACGCGTCGACGCGCATGTGCAACTCAACGATCCGTAACGGAACGTCCCGATCAGGGCCTGGCGCCTCCCCCCGCTGGTCCGTGTTGAGGACACTCTTCGTCCTGCGTCCCTCTAATCTCAAGCGAGACACTCCATGAATCATGCTGACCTTGAACATCTGACGACGTCGTTCCCCTATCGACGCAAGTATGACAATTTCATCGGTGGAAAATGGGTTCCGCCCTTGGCCGGTGAATATTTCACCAATGTTTCCCCAATCACAGGTAAGCCGCTGTGTGACGTACCGCGCTCTCAGGCAGAAGATATCGAGATGGCGTTGGACGCCGCCCACGCTGCCAAGGGAGCCTGGGCGGCTATCTCGCCTGCCGAACGCGCACTCGTTCTGCATCGGATCGCCGACCGAATGCAGGACAACCTCGAACGTCTCGCCGTTGCGGAGACGATCGACAACGGCAAGCCCATTCGTGAAACGCGTGCCGCCGATCTACCGCTCGCGATCGACCATTTCCGCTATTTCGCAGGATGCGTGCGGGCGCAAGAAGGTACATTGGCCGAGATCGATCAGGATACCGTCGCATACCATTTTCACGAACCGCTTGGCGTCGTAGCACAGATCATCCCCTGGAATTTCCCGCTGCTGATGGCGGTGTGGAAGCTCGCGCCCGCACTAGCGGCCGGCAACTGCGTGGTGCTGAAGCCGGCTGAGCAGACTCCCGCGTCAATCTTGGTGCTGATCGAGCTGATCGCCGATCTGCTTCCGCCGGGGGTCGTGAACATCATTAACGGCTTTGGCGTGGAAGCCGGCAAGCCGCTAGCATCGAGCTCTCGGGTGGCGAAAGTGGCATTCACGGGCGAAACCTCGACCGGCCGTCTCATCATGCAGTACGCGAGCACAAATCTCATTCCGGTCACGCTCGAGTTGGGCGGAAAGAGCCCGAACATCTTCTTCGATGACGTCGTCAGCGCAGACGATTCCTTCCTCGACAAGGCACTCGAGGGCTTTGCGATGTTTGCCCTGAATCAGGGCGAGGTATGCACTAGCCCGTCGCGGGTACTCATCCAGGAATCCGCGTACGAAAAATTCATGGAACGTGCTCTGTCACGCGTGGCCGCCATTAAGCAAGGACATCCGCTCAACCCCGACACGATGATCGGGGCGCAGGCTTCGTACGAACAGTTATCGAAGATCTTGTCATACCTGCAGATCGGCAAGGACGAGGGCGCCACATGTTTGATCGGCGGCGAGCAAAACCGACTGGACGGCGATCTGCGCGACGGCTACTACGTGAAGCCGACCATTTTCCGCGGAAACAATTCGATGCGAATCTTCCAGGAAGAGATTTTCGGGCCCGTTGTTTCCGTTACCACCTTCAAGAATGAGGAAGAAGCACTCGCGATTGCGAACGACACGCTCTATGGCCTCGGAGCGGGCGTCTGGACGCGTGACGGCAATCGTGCCTACCGATTCGGTCGGGCGATTCAGGCAGGTCGCATCTGGACCAATTGCTACCACCTCTACCCTGCGCACGCTGCGTTCGGTGGCTACAAGCAATCCGGTATCGGGCGCGAAAACCACAAGATGATGCTTGATCACTATCAGCAGACGAAAAATCTGCTCGTAAGTTACGCCGCGAAGCCGCTCGGGTTCTTCTGACCTATGCGAGCTGGGGCGGATCACGTATCCGCGCCGGGTGTGTTGTTATCTTTTCTCTGCTCTGCGTATCGTCTGCAGTGCGGTGTGTCTATGAGACGCACCGCACTGAACTTCGCGCCTCGCTGCGCAACGACCTATCGTCCAACGCTGGTCAGATAGTCCCGATCTTCCTGAGACATTGACTCCAGCCAAGCCAACTCGCCACCGGGAGACGGCAGCAGCTTCCCATACTCCACCATCTGCGCGGCGGGCAACTCAGCCAGGTAGACCCAAACGTAGCGGCTGTCGGTGTTTGCAGCACGCGCCACGACACCCACGATGCCGTCGAGCAGGCCCTGTTTCTGTTCGTTCGTTCTCCCTGCCCGAATCTGACCATGTACAAAAATGTGGTCTGCTTTCAGTGGCTTCCCCCCGAGAAAGTGATTGCCTGCGGCGACAGGGGAAAATATGACTTGCGCAAAGAATCCCTGTGCCCCGGTCGCACTGCTGTGGGCATGTGTGATTCCCTTTGCGATTTCGCCTTTTTCCTCGGGGGTGAAACGGCCCTCAGCTGCCGTCACAACGTATGTCGGCATTGCGCGCTCCTCAAATAAATGTAGCTAAAACTCTATGGCCGATAGTGAAGCGGCAAGCCGCACTCAATATCCGAGCAACCATCAGGCCTGCAAATGGTTGTAGGTGCATCTTATTCGCTGGAGCGGTTGCCCGTCAGGAAGGATTAACCCTTGTGAATGGCGCGACAAAATAAAGCGTTCGCAGGCCGCCTTTCTAGCCCCGGTCGTCCGGACGCTGCAGCGACTCCAGCGCCTCGAGCAAGCGCTCCTTGGCAGCGCCTTTCATGAACCTCTGGACATCACGCTCAACCCGATTCTGGGCACGCCTCCAGTAAGGCTCGGCACTGCGCAATTTTTCGGCGCCCTCTTTGCTCAATCGCGCAACCTTGACGCGAGCGTCGGCCTCAGAGGTTACGTTAACCCATCCGGCATCGATCAGGAGCTTGAGGTTGCGAGAAATAGTGGTCTTGTCGAGTCCGACTTCGCCTGCAATCTCCGTGTAAGTCGCCGCGTCGAGGCGCTCCAGTGCACGCAGAAGTGAAAATTGCGTGATTTTTAAACCGACAGGACGTAGAGCGTCGTCGTAGACCCCGGTCAGTGCATTCGCGGAGCGCCGGAATTGTGTGCAGTAACAATCAGTGAACATGTTGGAATCGACGAACTCTAGATAGGCGCACCCGCAAGCTATCGGGTCGAGTAAGACAAGCGACAGTATAGCCACGCGCCAGCAGCTGAGGACCTGCAAATGCCCCCCTGACGAGACAGGCTCACCCTCTCGTCGGACCGTCAAGGAAGTACGGCACCATGCAAATAACGGCTATTTTATCCAAAGCCGCCAGGTAATGATGACGGAGAGTATTGGCTTCAACCGATTGTGGGCGTGCGAGCAGGCCATGCCTGCCGGGGAAAGCGAAACATGAGAAAAGTGGGATTGGTCGGATGGAGAGGCATGGTCGGCTCCGTCCTTCTAAAGCGTATGCGGGAAGAAAACGACTTCGCGCACATCGCGCCGACGTATTTCAGTACATCGGCCGCTGGCCAGCGCACGCGCGATCATAGAGGCAGAGAGCACACACTACGTGACGCCCACGCGATCGAACAACTCGCAGAGATGGACATCATCGTCACGTGCCAAGGCGGCAGTTACACGAAGGCAATCTACCCCGCTCTGCGGGCCGCCGGTTGGAATGGCTACTGGATCGACGCGGCATCGGCAAAGCGCATGGACAGTGACTCCGTAATCGCTCTCGACCCGGTCAATCGAGTACACATCGACGCGGCTATCGCATCGGGGGTGAAGAATTTTATCGGTGGCAATTGTTCCATCACCTTATCGCTCGTTGGCCTGGCCGGGCTGCTCCAAGCTGGGCTCGTCGATTGGATGTCTATGATGACCTATCAGGCCGCATCAGGTGCGGGTGCCACCCATGTGACTGAACTGCTTGGTCAAATGACCGCGCTATCGGATCACACGCGCGCGGCACTCGCCGATCCCGCGACGCCGACCATTGACGTATTGGATCGCGCTCGCTTCGCTGCGGCGAGCGACGACTATCCAATCACCCGATTTGGTGTGCCGCTCGCGGGCAGCATTATCACCTGGATCGATTCAGATCTCGGAAACGGCATTAGCCGCGAAGAATGGAAGGGCGAAGTCGAGGCCAACAAGATACTCGGTCTGGCGCCAGGCACTATCCGCGTCGACGGGCTTTGCGTACGGGTTGCGGCGCTGCAAAGTCACTCTGCAGCGATCACGCTCAAGCTGAAGGAGGACCGGGACGTCGAAAGTTTGGAGAAACTCATCGGGAATGGGAACGAGTGGGTCGATTTCGTTCCGAATACCCGAGAAGAATCGATACGGCGCCTGAGTCCTGCCGCTGTTAGCGGTTCGTTGAAGGTCGCGGTCGGCAGGCTACGGAAGATGAACCTTGGCGACGGAATTTACAGCGTTCTGACTACTGGCGACCAGTTACTTTGGGGGGCCGCTGAACCGCTGCGCCGTGTCTTGGGTATTATCTTAAGTACGACCTAACATACTCCTTCACGCCAGAATTCGGGCTGGTGCGCATGTGAAGCCGTTTAGCGCTCAAGCGGCTTTAAGCGCTTGAGCGTCGCTTCGGAGGGATATCTGCCGGGTACGAAAGCGTGATCGTTGCGATTGACTTCTTTTCCTGTATTGCGATCGATCAGCACGGGGTCGACGGCCTCGCCGGTTTCACGGTCCACGAAATCTATGCCCCATCGATGCCCTTTGACATAGCGGCGTCCCCAAGCAAATAGCGCGATCAGCACCGGGGACAAGTCTCGCCCCTTTGCTGTGACGCGGTACGAATCCCGGCCGGCGTCAGCCGAATCTCGATACCGCTCCATTAGCCCGGCGCTGATCAGGTACGTAAGGCGCTTCGACAATACGGTCGGCGAAATGTCCAGGCTGTCGCGGAACTGTTCGAAGCGTGTCGAGCCTTGTAACGCATCGCGTATGATCAGCAGACTCCACCACTCGCCGACCTGCTCTAACGCCAGCGCGACGGCGCAGTCCATATCGGCAAAGCTTTTCCGCTTCATATCGATTTCCGTCAAATAGTCTATCAAAGAGGGCTACTGCCACGCCGGCGAAAAGCGGCCCTGACAGGCGTGGAGAATGAGCCATACTTATGCCTGACTGCAACCTCCAGGACGTCGGTATTGTAATGTATGTCTTAGAGACCATTTCATCATAGCTGTTCTGCACGTCTGAAGCTGTTCCATGGAGTAGCCCCTTGATTCTCAGGACACGCGGCACCTCTTAAAATAGGAGGTAGTCTTGTGACTAGTTTCAAGCCTACGCAAATTGTGGAAAGCATTGAAGTTCTGACTGAGCCAGAGCGCCGTCGTCTGCGTTCGGTTCGAGAGAGAGTGGCCATTGTGCAGGAAACCCTGGAGCCGGGAGCAACGGTTTCGGCGGTTGCCCGTCGGCATGGGGTGAACCCAAACCAGGTGTTTGTTTGGCGCAAACAATACGAGGACGGCAGCCTGGCGGCGGTGAAAGCTGGAGAGGCCGTTGTACCAGCCTCACAGTTGGCTGCAGCGATGAAGGAAATCAGGGAACTGCAGCGTCTGCTTGGCAAGAAGACGCAGGAGGCAGAAATCCTGAAAGAAGTAGTCGAATATTACTGTCCACCATGCGCCTTCTCCGCGTCTTCATATCCACTACTCCAACAGTCACCTCACGGGTCACCTGCCTTTGCCAGTACGCCGGCGAGGACGGACAATTGGACCTACCGTGCTCCGTATGAAGGACACGAGGAGGTTACGATAGACCGAACAATCGGTTCCTCTTCCGGGCGAACACAAATGGAACAATCGTCCACGCGACTTCACGTCGTATGGAGCAGCCCCGCGTATCTGAGGACACGAGGACTCTCTTAAAATAGAGATAGTCTTGTGCCTAACAGTAAGCCTAGTCATTACGTGGAATCCATCGAAATTCTGACCGAGCCGGAGCGCCGTCGTCGGCGTACCGCGCAGGAAAAAGTCGCCATCGTGCAGGAAACATTGGAGCCGGGCGCCTCCGTGTCGGCGGTGGCACGCCGGCACGGCGTGAATGCCAACCAGGTGTTCGGCTGGCGCAAGCAATATCAGGAAGGCAGTCTGGCGGCGGTGAAGGCTGGCGAGACCGTTGTGCCCGCATCTGAGCTGGCCGCCGCAATCAAGGAAATCAAGGAACTGCAACGGCTACTCGGGAAAAAGACGATGGAAGTCGAAATCCTGAAAGAAGCTGTTGAATGGGGCCGCTCAAAAAACTTGATTGCGCGCTCGCCCT
Organism: Paraburkholderia sp. SIMBA_027; assembly: GCF_046535315.1. Lineage (NCBI taxonomy): Bacteria > Pseudomonadati > Pseudomonadota > Betaproteobacteria > Burkholderiales > Burkholderiaceae > Paraburkholderia > Paraburkholderia sp. SIMBA_027. The sequence continues at coordinate 55,633 of NZ_JAWRWY010000026.1, read as the reverse complement.
TGCTGCCGGGGGACGACCTTTGAAAACGGTCTGCGAAGTTCTCGGCGTGGCGCGCTCTGGTGTAGCAGCGAAACAGGTTCGCTCGCCCGATTGGCGCGACGGCCGTAGCGCCAAACCGACTGACGACTCGGCATTGGTCCACGAGATTCAGGCCGATGTAGCGCACCTCCCCACGTACGGCTACCGACGTATCTGGGCACTGCTGCGCCGTAGTCGGGAACAGACCAGCGCGCCGTGCATCAATCACAAGCGCGTGTATCGGGTTATGCGTGAGCATCAGTTGCTGCTGCGGCGCCCCGGCGTGCGACGAGACACTCGACGGCATGGCGGTCGTGTTGCTGTTGACCGAAGCAACACCCGCTGGTGCTCCGATGGCTTTGAGTTCCGGTGCGACGATGGCACACCGCTGCGCGTCACGTTCGCCCTGGACTGCTGCGACCGGGAAGCGATTAGCTGGGCGGCGACGACTGGCGGCCATAGTGGTGATGTGGTGCGCGACGTGATGCTGGCTGCCGTCGAACAGCGCTTCGGCACCACGCAGGCTACGCAAACCATCGAATGGCTATCGGACAATGGCTCGGCATACAGCGACCACCGCACTCGCAGCTTCGCTCGTGAACTGGGACTTGAGCCGCTAACCACGCCGGTCCGTTCGCCGCAGAGCAATGGCATGGCCGAATCATTCGTGAAGACCATGAAGCACAATTACGTCGCGTTTATGGACAAGTCCGACGCACCAACAGCGCTCTCGCGTCTGGCCATCGCATTTGAGCACTACAATGAGCGCCACCCGCACAAAGCCCTGAAATACCGCTCGCCTCGCGAGTTCAGACGCGCAGCGGTGCCATCAACCTAACAGTGTCCGCGTGTCCTGAATTGCAGGGGCAACTCCATCGTACTAAAACAGGACTACCTAATTAGGAAGTTCACCAAAAAAAATGCCGGCCACAGTGGCCGGCACAAATCGCGCTACTTGGGGGCGAAGCGCGAACGACAACGAAACTTGCCCCGGATGTGCCGGAGCAGCAGATCTATGGGCCGCAGACAATTTCCAAATAGGATTGCGCAATATAAAACGAAATACAACCGAATTTCAAACTGTAACCCACAACCGAAAGCTAACCTATTTACGAATCTTACGTCGTCATCCAGCATCTGCGCCTCCCACATACAGCGAGAATAGAACGTCAAACGAAGGATATGTTGGACCGACACAAAACATCACGAGCTAGCAAAAAGCAACGCCAGTCGGAAAGCTGTTAGCGCAAGTTACGAGGCGTGGTGGAGTCTGCCTTTCGATTGGATCGTATCCGAGTTATTTATTATCAGCATGTACTTTAAATATGTCAAACGAAAGTGTTTGAATTTATCAGTTATTTTCGAATCAAGTATGCAAGGAATGTGCAATGAAAACAGCGAACGAAGCCGCAATCACAAGCCCGTGCAACTGCACAGCGTTGCCCGCCGTAACGCGCCGCGCTTCTCAGATCTACATTCGCACGGATGCTCGAAGAATCGATCGCATAGAGGATAGCGAATTGGTTCATCGCCGCCTCCCAATCGTGAGCCCCCCCCCCCCAACCGGCAGTAATGTTGCGAAGCCCCACCCAGATGAGTTTTGTTGCCTCATCGTCGCTGGGAAAGTGCCCCCGGCCTTGATGATCTTGCTTAGCTGCGAGTTGATATTCTCGATGGCGTTCGTAGTGTAAATACTCTTTCGTATTCCCGGTAGAAACGCGAGGAACGGGATCATGCGATCCCATGCATTGCGTCAAGCGACACCGACAGGGTGGGAATCTCTGGCCCCATAGCCCTTCGGCGAACGCATCCAGTTCGGCCCGCGCCGCTTCCGCGCTCGCAGCGGGATAGATCCGGCGAATGGCTGCGGCAAGCGATCTGCAATCTCTCTAGCTCGCATAATCGAGGCTGATGCGGATCAGATGCAGGATGCAGGTTTACAGCGTGGTGGCCGGCAACACGGCTGCAAGCGCTTCGGGCATGCTCTTGAGGCCGTCTGTGACAGCGATCTGTTGATTTGCACGGATCCCCGCGTCAGGATTCCTTGCAAATCAACAGTCGGGGGAACCTCATGCTGCACGACGGTACCATTTACCAACCAAAGCCAGCCCCTTTCGCTTGACGAAGCACATCGCCCCATCATTCACGGGAAGTTTGCGTGAACGACGAACTGGGATTCAAACCTGAACGTACCCAGATCAGCAGCGCGATTATCCCCATTAGCGGGAAGATCAATAGACTACCCTCAGGGCCGGCACCACCTCCGGTTAGCAACATATTTCCCAATGGTTCCGAGGTGAATACTGCATGTTCGATAAGCCTCCCACTATCTGAATTCCCGTATACCGCAGACTCACCCCAGTCCCAAGCGGCGTGGAAGCCAATCGCCCACCAGAGTGAGCCGGTGAACCAGAGTGTCATGCAAAGAATAAGTCCCATCAACGTCGCCGCCAGAACGCCAACCAGCGTTTCGCCCGGGTTAGTCCAGTGCATCGCACCAAACACAAGAGATAGGAACACCGAAGACGGCCAGAACCCCATACCTCGCGACAGGGTGTATTGAAGATAGCCCCGCAACAAAGACTCCTCGGAGATTCCGGCCATGATGAATGCGATGGCCCATATGACGGCGTATCGCCACGCCTGAAATCCGCGCTCAGTCGTCGAGACGTCGAGACGAAGAAGACCAAATTGCCACAATGACAACACCAGGATGGAGATCGCTACGAAACCGAAAACCGCTCCTGAGAGGAGCCGAGGTCCGCGGTCGCTGCCTTGCAGCCCATAGGCGAATAACGACCTGCCCTCGATTTTGGCCAGGGACGCCGTAGCGACAGCTACAGCGAACAGGTTTATGCAGTTCATCACCAACCCGTTCGCCAGAGGCTGTACGTGGGCGTTGTCAGGCCGGGGCAAAAAGTGCCCCGCCACAAATCCCAGACCAACATCCGCGATGGCGAATATAGCGACAAACAGCAGAGCCCCCCATCCAGCGCGAATGCCACATCTTCCGACAAACATCCAGCGTAGCTTTCCACCCCGTCCCGCGGCCGTGTAATGGACATCTCGCGCATGCAAATTTTGCTTATCTTTCAGCAATTTTCATCCCGCATGACATATTAAGATTATCCATCATATGGTGGAGAAATCATTTGCAAAAAATCGAATAGAGCGAAATCTACGATTCCCTACGTTTTTCATGACAAAACCTAGTTTGCATATCGGATAAATTAATGCCCAGATTGGAATTTAAAAACCGCAGTAATGCTCTTTCGAATCAATCAGTACAGCTACAAGCGCCGTTAGACCGGTTACCCTGCTGTTCGCCCCATCGCACCAAAGGCGGTCGACGCAAGACAGATTGACCATCTCGATTGAGCTGTCCGACGTTGCTGTTGCTCACGTAGGAACTGAACGGTCCGTTCCGGAGGTGCCGGTCAAGCTACCTCGACTCAATCAATCCATGCACACTGTGCATCACCAGAGCGGCTCGCGCAGCCGCGTTGCGGATTGCCACGTCCACAAATCAAGAGGCGAGGGCAGCCGTCATTGAGATGCAACCAAAACAGTTAGCGTTAAAGCTCACAGCCCACCTTTCCGTCTATCCTCGGACAATTTCAATAGTGGCGGCGATTTGAACAGGTTTTCGGGCTGAATCCGCTCCCAAAGCCCCCCCTTACCCTGCACCTTTCCCAGCTCATCTTCTCGCCGCAGCCACGATTCGACGCTTCTGATTCGTGTTGGATGGATTTCATCAAGTAAAGCGTAGTCTCTCTTCACGATCCCAAACTTCCAGAGGTTCCAGAACCCCGTGAAATTATCGCGAAAACTCATCGTGCTTTTGTCATGGGGATCGGCGTTATATCCAGCCGGAAGGCTTGCGGCAGCCTTTAGCGGGCCGCTCCAATAGGCGTCGAGCTCAGTGTCAATATAGCGCGCCGGATGCCCTGTCACTCGCTCGAACGCCTCCGCAAGCTTGCCATATTCAACGTGCTCTATGGCCACCGCCAGATCCATTCCATTGGCACGACTCTGGTTATCAAAGAGCCACCTTGCGTAATACCCGCAATCCTCCAATGCAGCATGGGGTACTGCGCCCATGCCAAGCGGCACTCGCCAAGTTGCGACCCCGCATTCTATGGAGGGCGTCATTGGCGTCATTGCCGAGAAAGCCATTTCCATATAGGGACCGGTGGTTAGCAGAGCCGCACCCATACGTTCGCGATTGAACTGATTCTGAAACAGAATCCATTCGCCGACCCGACCTTTCCCGTCATAGTGCCCAGTACGGAACCGTGAGTCATAGCCGGACTGCTTAAGCCCGTAATCGAGGTTGCCGTACACGAAGAATTTCACACCTTCTTCAATGGCTATCTCATAACTGCGGATAGCCCAGTACATTTCAGTTTTCTCGCCCGCGTTGAATCCGTCGATATTGACATATGCCCCGTCGCAATCTCGAAACCCAGCGCGAAGAACTGCCTCATCCGCAAACGTTCCCTTGAGTATCGACACATTGCCGAGCGCTGTCAGCGCTGTGGCTCGCCGGGATGCAGGATCACGACTCAATGCTCGAACAAAATACTTCCTGTCTGAAACCAAGCCCCGAATGACCGCGAAACCTTGCGCTCCGGTACCACCCACGACAAAGATTCTTGAGGGATCCTGAAATGCCATGCTTATTTCCGAGTCTGGGACCAGGCAGACTGCCCGGTTGCCGGTCAATTTTCGCATCAACGACGATGATGATTTCGTGCCCACCGGTCTGTCAACGCCGACTGGCACGATACTACAATAATAAGAGTTACTGTTCGGTGGGGCAAGACCTATCTTCTGAATGTTCGCTTTCGAAGACATTTGGGCGCGAGGCGAGGTGACTGTTCAATGCCATAAGTCTCAAGCAAGAAAGCCCTCGCCCGGCCACGACCGTCAGGTAGTTTTCAATAGTGTCAGCCTTACAGCCCGGAGCATCTTGTAATAAAATCTCTCGCAACCAGGTATGGCGAATACAAGAGGTACTGTTTATGCGCTCGAAGGGTTTCGATGGGATGGTATGCTCGGTTGCCACTGTCATGGCAGCAATCGGAGACCGCTGGGGTCTACTGATCCTGCGAGACCTAGTTTTAGGCCTCAGGCGGTACGAGGATTTGCGCCGATCAAGCGGCGTAACTAACGCAACGCTTAGCGATCGCCTAAAACATCTTGAGGCGAATGGACTTCTCGAACGACAGCGCTACCAGTTCAGCCCCGAGCGCTTCGAATATACTCTAACGCCGAAAGGGCGGCAGATTGCACCTGCACTCATGCTGCTCGCTCAGATCGGCGATAGTTGGAATGATTCAAACGGGAACGAATCTCCGCTGAAATTCGTGAACCGGAAGTCTGGGGCTGATGTGGGCTGGACCTTGGTAGACCTGAGCACCGGCAAGAAGTTGCGCCCGCAAGACGTAGAAGTACAAGCTGGTCGAGGAGCAGATGATCTGATGCGCTGGCGCCTATCTCAAGCGGATCGCGCTCGAAAAAATTTGAGCGATACCGACAGTCGCTAAATCACACTGGGAATTATGAAGTGCCTTGGGTTGAGTTCAACCCGTTGACCTCCCCCGCTGACGTAGCCCAGCAAAATCTCCGATATTGTCCCAGTAGTTTGGTTCAACTTCAGCAGGCTAGATATAGCCTACTGGCCCCATGCGCTGCCATTTGTTGTTTTACCTGCTTACCCCTACCGTGGTTGCCACTTCAACCAATTCGGTCATCTCAATGGTGCCCGCAGGGAATCAGTTCTGTCTCGTCCATGCCGTTGATCATTTCAGTCAGCGAGTTATCCTATCTGTGGCCGTGGCCGCCGCTAGACAAGGCCACTACCCGTCTCGTCCAACCATTTTCTGTCCCGAGTATCCTCACTGGCCGATCTCACACATCGTTAATACGGAAGTTTGCAACAGCACTTTGCATTTTGTTCGCTTCTTCCGCCATCGATTGTGCGGCGGCCGAAGCTTGTTCGACCAATGCCGCATTTTGCTGCGTAACTTGATCCATCTGGGCAACCGCTTGATTAACCTGTTCGATACCGGTGCGCTGGCCTTCCGAGGCCGTCAGGATTTCGTCCACCATGTCGGCGAGGCGTTGGACTGACTCCACGATCTCGCCAATCCTGCCACCCGCTTCTGCGACGAAATTCGAACCCGCGGCCACACGCGTCATTGACTCGCCAATCAGGTCGTTGATCTCCTTCGCTGCGGTCGCGCTTCTTTGCGCAAGTGTTCGAACCTCCCCCGCCACAACCGCAAACCCGCGACCTTGCTCCCCAGCGCGCGCAGCCTCGACCGCCGCATTAAGCGCCAAGATATTTGTTTGAAACGCAATTCCCTCAATTACGCCAATGATTTCGCCAACTTTCGCCGAGCTGTCGGAAATCATCCCCATAGTTTCCACGACACGTTTAACTGCATCGCCACCGTGCCTCGCTACTTCCAATGCCATTTTGGCAAGCATTGTCGCTTGCATTGAGTTATCGGCATTTCGCCTTACGATCGCGGTAAGCTCTTCCATACTCGAGGCTGTCTCCTCTAAAGATGCCGCCTGCTCTTCCGTACGCTGGGACAAGTCCGTACTGCCGACAGCAATCTGCTTAGACGCAATGCTCACAGCGTTCGCCGTCTGCCTCACCTCGCCAACGACCTTGGAAACGCTAGCCAGCAACGCATTGAACGCGACTGCCGTATAGCCGATTTCATCCTCGCGATCGATCTTTACGTTGTGAGTCAGATCCAGTGAGTCGCTGACGTGCTCCATTGCGCCTTGCATCCGCTTCAAGCCAGAAGTCATTGAGCGGTATAACATCACTCCCTGCCCACCGCTCATGATCCCTCCCACCGCCATACAAGCCAGCAACAGCCACAACGCTTGCGAGTAGTCCGCGTTATTCCGGCCACCCAAATCATGGCTCAGCCGAACGTTGTATTCGATGTGATCCGAAAGACCGCTCCGCAATTTGGCACCCGCCACCCCCACAACTCCGCCCTCAACCAACATGTTCTTGGCACCGTCAATATCGCCGGCAAGGGCTTTCGCCTTGAAGCTGCCTAACTCCGCTTGGTAAGTGGAAAAATTTGCCTTATCGTCTTCCAGCATCTCGCGGTCTGCCCCGTCTGAAAGGTCATCCTTCGCATACGTTGCCAGATGCTGGCCCAATAACGCTGCAACTCGATCCATCTGCTGTTGGACTTGCGCTTTGTCCGAATCATCTGTGCTCAAGAGATACTGGAAGACCAAACGCGAATAGCCATCAGCATTTAAACGTGCCTCTTCGAGCTCCTTGATGCTCGGGATAATCTTAGTCTGAATGTACTCGAATCGCTGCTGTGCTTCATACAGTCGCAATAGTCCAACACCACCAACGAAGATCATGGCAGTCAATGCGATTGAGAGCATCGCTATGAGTCGTTTAGAAAGTGACATTTCTTCTAGTGATTTTACAAAAAATATACAAGACAAACTCTCGACCTTATCGTCGAGCCGCCCTTAAATTAATTTAATTATTAGCAGATTAAAATGGCCGCGCTTAGTCGATATCGAAAAGTTCGTCCAAAGGCGACGGACGGTGGTGCAAATAGCCCTGCGAGTAATCCACGCCCATGTCCATTAGCATGTCGTCTACTTCTTTCGTCTCAACAAACTCTGCCACGGTTTTCTTCCCAGTAACTCTTGCCACGTCATTTATACACTTTACTGCGATCTGACTGACAGGATCAGATTCGAGCTCTCGAACAAATTGACCATCTATTTTTATGTAGTCAATCGGCAGAGCCTTCAGATAGCCAAATGAAGATGCACCACTCCCGAAGTCATCTAGCGCAAAGCGCACTCCTTCCTTCTTCATTGTTGAAAAGAACAAACTTGCCGCATAAAAATTTGTGATGACAGCCGTCTCTGTGATCTCGAAGCAAATTATCCCCGTTTTGAACTTTGCTATACGTATTTCCTGCGAAAGGAATTCCGTGAATTCAGGATCACTTATAGAATTACCTGATAGATTTATAGAAATTGTCGAAATTTTGTCACAATTATCGGCATGATCGTTAAGGATACGAAAGACACTCCGTACAACCCATCTGTCAATCTTGCTGGCAAGATTGAAACGTTCTGCAGCCGGCAGAAATTTGCCCGGTCCGATAAGCTTGTCGCCCGTATCTCTAAGCCTCAAAAGAACTTCACCATGTACTTGCTCAGTACGCTCTTTCAGCGGAACGATCCGTTGAAAGTAGAGAATGAATTGATCGCTATCAAGTGCTGCCTCCAGACGCCTAGCCCACTGCATGTCGTTGCGCTGAGACTCAATTACACCGTCAGTTGGGGTGTAGACATGAACCCGATTGCGTCCAGATGCCTTCGCGGCGTAGCAGGCGCTATCTGCGGCGCGCAGTAACGCTTCTTTTGATGTCCAGCTCCCATCCAGCACTACCAACCCGATACTGACACCTACGTGCACGTAGACATCTCCAACGCGAAAGCGATAATTATCCAACCCCCGACAAATTTTCGTGGCCAAGGAATGCACAGATTCAGTGCTGTCGCGGCAAACCAGCAACCCGAACTCATCGCCACCGACCCTGGCAAAAGTATCTTCGCTTCGTATGACTCCGCATACAATCTGCGCTACCTGCTTGAGCACACGGTCCCCCGCAGCGTGACCGCCGGCATCATTTACGATCTTGAACTGGTCCAGATCTATGCTCATTAGTGCGTACGTCAATGTCGTCGCCTTTTGCGCTCCCGTCACGACATGGCTAACCCGCGCCTCAAACTCATCTCGATTCAGAACACCTGTGAGGGAATCGTGCGTAGCCCGATACATCAGCTCCTCATGTAGTCGGACGGTTTCCGAGATATCTCGAACAATGAAAACCGTACCAATCGGGCCGCTATCGCCTGAACCCGGTATAGCAGATGCCATGCATTCCACGATCTTAGCTTCACCAGTTCTGTGAATTAGCGTTCGATGTTCAGTTCCGGTAAAGCTTCTGGAGGAATTTATGCCTCGCCTTACGCCATCGTAGGAGCCGTCTTTTGTCGATAGATTCAACACGCTTGAAATGCTTTTACCTTGCACCTCTGCACTTTTCCAACCTGTCAGTTCCTCTGCCGCCGGATTGACATACTCAATTCGTCCTTTCCGGTCAGCCGCGATTACACCATCGCCGATTGAGTCAAGGGTAACCTTTAGCCGGCGATGTTCGGCTAGAAGCGCCTCTCGAATGCGATTTCGCTCCGTGACATCCTGCCATGACGAAAGAGACATCGACGCGCCGTTAGCGTCCGACGAAACAACCGCAGCGACCTCGACATCGATCGTCGACCCGTCGTTGCACAGCACTGTGCGCGTCACCTTCCCTACTTCCCCCCCGGCAAACACCTGCCGGATCTCGACTTCAGCGCACTCGCCGCCTTTCAGAAGATAGAATTCTTCTAAGGGTCTCCCCAAGACGTCAGACCGTGCGTATCCCGTGGATTGAAGCCAACGGTCACTGACATGCAGAATTTTTCCCGAGCTGTCGACTGAGAACAGCATAACCGGCGTCTTTTCGTAGAGCGCCTGATATCGGGCAGCTGCGTTCCTGCTTTCCGTAATAAATGACGCAAGCTTGTCCCGCATGGTCGCGATAGAGAATGCAAGGCTATCCGGGTTTTCGCTGCGAAGCGCGATCTGACCGCTAAAGTCTCCCAATGAGATGGCTTTCGCTCGCTCGACCAGATCCCTTGGATCCGCTCCGAGCTGTATGAAAAGTGATCGTCTAAGAGCCGCAGCCGAAAATATCGCGATCGAGATTGCGATCAATAGAATAAGTCCAACAGCGCGCTGCGCCCGCTCATCCAGGGCGTTCGCATCTTGCAGCTTTTCTCTACTATCGACCAGAATTAGCTTTACGATATCACTCGCGTCGCTCTGGATCACCCCGACGTACGCCAAGGATGCGACGTCGGGCTGATCGGCGTTAGCTTGGGCAGACTGATCGCCCCGCAAAGGCGGCTGTCGGTTTGCGAGCAGATACAGTGAGGATAACGCATACATATCATGCCAAATGATCTTTTCCTGATCACCCGCCTCGGCTGCGTATCGCTCGTAGTCTTCTACCTCTTTCCGGTATTCATCCACGGCGCTATCGAATGAATTCCTTAGCGCTTCACCTTTTTCTTCGTCCCGTGCTTGCGTGAGACGGGATGCGATTGCCTGAATCGACTGCAAGGTCACCTGCATACGGAGACAGATCCGCGCCCGCTTCGCCCACCTGTCCTGATATTGGCTGACGTACTGGTATTCGCCCCGTATTGCATGGAGGCTCGCGGTTCCGAGAACAACCAGAAGTGCCACCATGGCAAAAAGCGACACGCCAATCTGGGTGCCAAATTTGGAACTTTTGACAAACGACATGCCAACTGCCTTCACTAAGAATTCTGTACGTCAGGCGCTGTGCATTCGCCATACAGCGCCAAGCACTAAGCTGCCTTCCCGGAACGAATTTATTACGTTCCAGCCCCATATTTTTTCGATCCGTCGAGACGTCATAGCCTTCCTTCAACAGTTCGCTAAGGCGGCTATTCGCATTCGTTCCGCAGTTGACCTGTCAGGTCAACCTTTGGATGGATGGCCATCTCGGATGCGCGTTACGAACTAGCATTCAGATCTGGCGCTCGACATATTTATTAGACGAAATCGGTACATACGATTGGTGGAAAACGATTGCCTGTCGTATCGCTATCCAGATAACGCTACACGAAGCTACACAACAAAATTTGGATAAAAATGCGAAAAACCGTTCGGTCGGCTTACTAGCAGCGGATAGTAAGGAACTCTCCAAGTCAGACGTTATGCCCCTTTTTGTCGCTGGCCGTCAATTACGACACATTAGAATGAAGCAGACTCACTTTTTACTCGAGGAGATTGGGCGACTGACGTCGCACACCAACGCCATCTCAACCTCATCACCAGTGCCGGAATAGCTTGATGTGCAACGTGTCAAAAAAACGACCGACCGTGCATTAAAATTAGATGGCAGCGATTTCATGCAACAGTGGTGTCCAGTTGCTCTGTGAAAGCTCTCCACGCGTTGGCGTCGCACCAACCCGTACTAGCGGCACGTCCTGACGCTAAAAGCCGGGCTGCGGCCCGCTTTAGAACGGAGCGATTGGTGTCCCTGCACCGTAATAGAACATTATCTTCGCTCGCCGATAACAGCACACCGTCCAAACAATTACATTTTCGACATCTTATAGCCCAACGCAGAAAAAAGTGCGCGAATACGTAACTATTTATTTCACGAACTGAATCTCCCATCCATATACGGTGAAATTCTCTCCAGTTATTCGAATAACTCATTCATTCATGAAAACGAGTAATTGGAATACACGGCTTTTTCCCGATACATTCGCGCTCAACTTCGCGGCACGCCGCTTGATTCTCCACGCTTCACCCGCGCCTTTCAACCGTCATCCAGTTTATTTCGATGCGCTTTCGCTGTTTATACAATTTCACCCTGTTGATTGCGCTCGCGGGAGTTCTTCCCGGCGCGATGGCCGAGAACGTGGTCGTGCTGGATTCCGGCGAGGCGAAGATCAATCTGATCGACGAAGCGACGCGCAAGGTCGTCGCGGTGATGCCTGCGGGTAAAGAACCGCATCATCTGATGATCACGCCAGATGGCAAAACGCTGATCGTCGCGAATTCCATTTCCGACAATTTCATGTTCCTCGATCCGCACACCGGCGCCGTGCGCGGCTGGCTTCAGGACATGGAAGATCCGTATCAGCTCGGCTTTTCTCCAGATGGCAAATGGTTCGTCACGAACGGGCTTCGACTCGATCGCGTCGATATCTACCGCTACGACGGCCAGCATTTCTCGCTCGCGAAACACGTGCCGATTCGCAAAATGCCCAGCCACATGACGTTCTCGCTCGACAACAAGACGGTGTTCGTCTCGTTGCAGGAATCCGGTGAGATCGCGGCCATCGACCTGCCGACGCAGACGATACGGTGGCGCGTGCATGTGGGCGACGATCCAGCCGGCCTGTGGATGGTGCCCGGTAACCGTTTTCTGCTGGTCGGCATGACGGGCGAAGACAACGTGACGGTAGTCGATACGCAGACGCACACCGTCGTCAAGAAGATTCATACAGGACGTGGCGCGCACAATTTCCGCTCGCTCGACGACGGCACACATGTCGCTGTCACGAATCGCGTCGACAGCACCATCAGCATTCTCGATTACAAGACGCTGACCAATACCGGCGATATCACCGGCCTCATGCCCGGCCCCGACGATATGGAATTGCAAGCCGATCGCCGCCATCTCTGGGTGACCTTCCGCTTCTCGCGCCACGTGGGCGTGATCGACCTTGCGACGCGCAAGCTCGTATCCACGATCGAAGTGGGCCGCTCTCCGCACGGCATTTTCATGGGCGACCGCGCGCCCGTCTACGCGCCCAATCCTGATTGATCGGCTGGCAGGAAAAAACGATGCTGCATGCAATGGGAACAGGAATGGGCCTTGAATTTGAGCGCTTCGTCGGTTTGCTTCAAACCGACGCCTATATCTACATCGTCCAGCCCTTGCTGTTCCATCTTCATTTGATGGACTACGACGAAGACGCCTACGACGCGCTCTATTGGGCGGTGGTCGGCGTGCTCGAAATTGCGGTGACGTTCGCGATTCTGCGTCCGCTTGAGGCATGGCGTCCGATTGAACAATGGGAACAGCGTCGCGCTTTGTGGCCCGACGTCTGGTACACGTGGATCGCGAAACTGGGCATCGTCAATGCGCTCTTTTTCGTCTGGCTCCAACCCACGATCAATCATCTGGAAACGTGGATGACGGTCAAAAACATCTGGACCGTGAATCTCGATGAGATCGCGCCCGGCCTGACCGATCAGCCACTCGTTTCATTTGCGATTTATCTCGTGGTGCTCGATTTTCTCGGCTACTGGTATCACCGCTGGCAACACCGGTTCGGCATCTGGTGGGAACTGCATGCGGTTCATCACAGTCAGCGCCAGATGTCGCTCTGGAACGACGACCGCAATCATTTCGTCGACGACATCGTGCAAACGGCTTTCTTTACCGTGGTCAGTTTGTTCATCGGCGTTCAGCCGGGGCAATTCGTCGTACTGGTCGCGGTCAGCAATACGTTGCAGGCGATCCAGCATGTGAATGCGCGCCTGCCTTATGGATGGTGGCTCGAACGCGTCATTGTGAGCCCGTCGTTTCATCGACGCCATCACGCCATGGAATACGGCCATACCGGCACGGCCTATGGCTGCAATTTCGGCGTGCTATTTCCATGGTGGGACATGATTTTCCGCACGGCTTCCTGGGAAACCGCAGTGGAACCCACCGGCATTACCGATCAACTGGATCGGCCGGAACAGCGGGGACGCAATTACGGCAAGGGTGTCTGGGCGCAGCAATGGCTTGCGCTCTGCCGTATCAAGGCACGCATGACGGCTGCATCGGCGGCCGCAGTCGACTCGCGTTATGAGCGTAGCTAACGCGAGTCCATCGTTCGATCGCTCGTTCTTTTGTTTGTTCGTTCGATAGCCGCCGCTTTTCACTATTCAAATCAATCTACACCCGATCATGCGCCGCACGCCCTGCCGCCTCTCGCTGTTTTCTTTTCCACGCCGTACCGTGTGCGCCGCGTTCATTACCGCATTGACTGCATTGACCGCATTAACGAGCACCGAGGCGTCCGCGCAAGTGGCGCCGCCCGCGCTTCAGGCTCGCGCGTGGGTATTGATGGACGCCGGTTCGGATCAGATTCTCGCGTCGTCGAATGCCGATGCGCGCGCGGAACCCGCGTCGTTGACCAAACTGATGAGCGCTTATCTCGTGTTTCAGGCGCTGCACGCGAAGCGCATCACGATGGATCAGACCGTGCTGCCGGGCGAAGCGGTGCGCAGCGTCGGGACCGACGAATCGCGCATGTTCATCGAGCCGAACAAGCCCGTGAGCGTGCATGACCTGCTCTATGGCTTGATCGTGCAATCGGGCAACGACGCCGCGATTGCGCTGTCCGAACTCGTGGGCGGCAGTCAGGCGCAATTCGTGCAGATGATGAATGCCGAAGCCGCCAGTCTGGGCATGGCGCATACGCATTTCTCCGACGTCAACGGCATGCCCAGTCCGCAGCACTTTACGAGCGCGGGCGACCTGGCCACGCTGACTGCGCATATCATCAGCGACTTTCCCGAGTATTACCCGATCTTCTCGACGAAGACATTCACCTACGACCGGATTCGCCAGCCGAATCGCAACCGCCTGCTCTGGCTCGACCCGAGCGTGGACGGTCTGAAAACCGGGCACACGCAGGCGGCTGGCTATTGCCTGATCGCCAGCGCGAATCGCGATGTCGAAGGCGCACCCGGCACGTCGCGACGCGTGATCAGCGTCGTCATGGGCGAGCCCACGGAGCCCGCTCGCGTGGCAGACAGTCTCAAGCTGCTCAATTTCGCGTATCACGCATTCGATGCGGTGCCGTTCTTCCGCGCGGGCCAGGCGATATCGCTTGCGCGCGTTTATAAAGGCACGCGTCTCAACGTCGACGTTGCGCCGACGCAGAATGTTGTGGCCACGATTCCCGCCGGGACGCGCGCCCAGATTACGTCGAGCATCAAGGTGAATACACCGCTCTTCGCGCCGCTGAGCGCTGGCGAACAGGTGGGCACGGTGACCATTCTCGATCAGGGCAAGGTGCTAACGCAGGTGCCGCTCGCAACGCTTTGGGCCGTGCCTCAAGCCGGTTTGCTCGACCGCGCCTGGGATTCGCTTCAGCTCATGCTCGGCAGCAAAGTTTAAACGCCCGCATTAGCTGGTCCCTCATTACCAGCCCTTCCCGCGCGTATCGTTCTGGCATTCGCGCTTTTCACTCTACAATACAGGACGCCGCCATGAAATCGAATAAGAATCCCGCTGCGATGCCGCAACCGCACCCACGCAATCGCCATCCCTATGCACGGCGACGTCTGCTGAAACTCGGCGCCTCGCTGGTGCTCGTCGGCATCGATCCCGGACTCGCGCTCGCCAATACACGGCCGACGATACGCGGCGTGCGCGTGTGGCCCGCCACCGATTACACGCGCGTCACGATCGAGTCCACGCAACCGTTGCAGGTGCAGGAACACCAGCTAGCCTCGCCGAATCGCCTCGTGGTCGACCTGCAAGGACTCACGCTCGATCAGGCTTTGCGCGCGCTGGTTTCGAACGTGCATCCCAACGATCCGTATATTCGAGCCGTGCGCGTCGGGCAATTCACGCCCGACGTCGTGCGCATCGTGCTCGATCTCAAGGGCGCGGTCACGCCGAAAGTGTTTTCGACCGCGCCTACGGGCCAATACGCGTATCGGCTCATGCTCGATCTCTATCCGGCGGACGGCAAACCGCAGGACGCACTCGACACGCTCGCCGCACGAGCCACTGAATCCACGCAGGCCACGCACAACGCCCCCGCATCGACGCCCGAGCGCAGCACGCAACGCAAGCTGATAGTCGCGATAGATCCGGGCCACGGCGGCGAGGATCCCGGCGCGATCGGCGGCGGCGGCACCTATGAAAAGCACGTGGTGCTCGATATCGCGCGGCGCCTGCGCGAGAAGATCGCCGCGTCGCCCGACATGGACGCGATGATGACGCGCGACGACGACTTCTTCGTGCCGCTCGGCACGCGCGTGACCAAAGCTCGCCACGCGCGCGCCGATCTGTTCGTCTCCATTCACGCCGATGCTTTCACCACGCCCGCTGCGTCGGGCTCGTCGGTGTTCGCGCTTTCGGAACACGGCGCATCGAGCGCGGCGGCGCGTTGGCTCGCGCAAAGCGAAAACGCTTCCGACGTCATCGGCGGGCTCGATATCAAAAGCGCCGATCATGCGCTCGCGCCGGTGCTATTCGATATGTCGACGACACAGCAGATCAACGACTCGCTCAAATATGGCGCGCTCGTTCGCGAATCGATCGGCAAGATCAATCATCTTCACGGCAACGGTCTGGAGCAAGCGGGTTTTGCGGTATTGAAAGCGCCCGATATTCCGTCGATTCTCGTGGAGACGGCATTCATCAGCAATCCGAGTGAAGAACTTAAACTCCAGAATCCCGCTTACCGTCAGCAAATGGCCGATGCGATTTACGACGGTATTCGCAAATATTTCGCAAGTCACCCGCCGCTCGAACGCCGCGTGACCGTCTGATTGACGACGTTCACGCGCGTGCCATTTCAATCCGTCAACCCCGGAAGTTCGCTCTTCGGAGAAGCCCCGAACACGCTGATGCCGCCTCCCAGCAAGTTTCTCAGTCTTTCCCGTCATGCGGCCTTGACGCTCAAACCGCGCCATGGCCGTTCAAGTGCGCTTGGTTTTGTGTTCGCTGTAGCGTTTTTTGCGCTGGCGCTGCGCGCCGCGTGGGTACAGTGCTACGACGCGAGTTTTTATCAGCATCAAGGCGAGATTCGCCAGGTCAGCGATCGTGGACTGCCCGCCGCGCGCGGCCGGATTCTCGACCGCAATGGCAGCGTGCTCGCAATGAGCATTCCGACCGATACTGTTTGGGTCGATGCCGCATCGACTTCGCAACCGGCGTCGGCATCGCAGGTCCAGGCGCTCGCGCATCTTCTCCAGATCGAGCCCTCCGCGATCGATGCCGCATTCGCCTCGCATCGCCAATTCGTCTATCTCGCGCGCCAGATTCCCACCGATGTCGCCGCGCTTACGCAGCAATTGAATGTGCCGGGCGTGTTTTATCGTCCCGATTCGCGGCGCTTTTATCCGGAGGCCGGCATCACCGCCAATATCGTCGGCTACTCGGGCATCGACGGTAAAGGTCAGGAAGGCATCGAGCGCGCCGCGGAGCCGCTATTGCGCGGCGCCAACGGCCGCGTCGACGTGCTACACGACGCACGCGGCAATGCCATTGAAAATCTCACGCGGCTCGCGCCGCAAAACGGCAACGATATTCATCTCTCGATCGATCTGCCGATTCAATATGCGGCTTATCAGGCGCTGCAAGATACCGTCACGCGCTTCGCCGCGAAATCCGGTTCGGCGATCGTCATCGACCCGCACACGGGCGAAATTCTCGCGATGGCGAACTGGCCGAGTTACGACCCGAATAGCCGCACCCGCTCCGATCCCCAAGCCATTCGCAATCGCGCTGCAACAGATGCGTTCGAACCCGGCTCCGTGATGAAGCCGCTCACCATCGCGCTCGCCATTCAGCAGCAGCGCGTGACGCCCGATTCGATCGTGACCACCGACGGCGGCAAATTGAATCTCGACGGCCAAACCATTCACGACGACGCCGATTTCGGCACGCTCACGGTCGCGGGCGTGATTCAAAAGTCGAGCAATGTCGGCACCTCGAAAATATCGATGCTGCTTTCGGCGCGCGATATGTGGCACAACTTCCGCAATCTTGGTCTGGGTCTCGCGCCGCACGCGGGCTTGCCGGGCGAAGCGGGGGGCACGGTGCGCGACTGGCATCACTGGCGGCGCATCGAGCAGGCAACGATGGCCTACGGCTACGGTCTTTCCGCATCCTTGCTGCAACTCGCGCAGGCCTACACGACCTTCGCCAATGACGGCGTATTCGTGCCTGCGACGATCTTTCAGCAACACACGCCGGTCACCGGCAAACGGATTTTCTCGGTGAAGACCGCGCAGTCGGTGCGCGCGATGATGGAGAACGTCGTGAGCAAAGGTGGAACCGCGTCGCAGGTGGTGGTGCCCGGTTACACGGTGGCCGCGAAAACGGGCACCGCCTATCGCTGGACCCAGCACGGCTATGATTATCACCAGTATCGGGCCTCGTTCGTCGGCCTGATTCCGGCGCAGCATCCGCGCGTTATTATTGCGGTGTCGATCGAATCGCCGACCAAGGGCTCGCATTTCGGCGGCGCGGTCGCCGGTTCGGCATTCGAGGCCATCGCCTCGCCCACGATGACGCGGCTACGCGTCGAACCCGATGCGGACGTTACCGCGCATCGGTGAAACATCGTGATTCAGGGATCAAGGCTGACGCCGCCGTCGCATTTTACCGTCGCCACCAGATTTTGGCCGTCGAGTTCGAACGGCACCTTCCAGCCGTGTCGAGCGGCCTGGCGCGAGGGAGCCAATTCGAAACTGGCGTGACCCGAGGCGTCGAGTCTGGCGCGTTCGAGAAAGGCATTCACGGATGTTTGCGCGGCGAATCGGCTTCTGGTTACGCATTGATCGTTCGCGTTCGCGCTTCTGGCGAATATCAGCACGAAGCCGATTGCGGCGACCGTGAGCGAAATGCCCACTATCCCCGCCGATAACTGCCGGGGTTCATGCGAGAACTTGCGATAGTGCGCCATGCTCGGGCTATCCGTGACGGAAACACACCGAAGTATGCGGCAGCCCTTATCAAATTTTCGTTGAGCGCGGAGGATTTTCCTGTGTCGCGCGGGGGCAACATTGGAAGCGGCGCTGGATGGCGCGTGTGAGGTCTGATTGCTTAGTCAGAAGATGACCCAACAAGCGGCGAACAAACGACAAAAATCCCTTAAATAAAGGCCTTTTATCGTTCCATTCGTGCACCATTAAAAGACCCGGCGTGCGCACGACAATAACGCCATAAACAACGCTGCGCTTCCATCCTACGCCCCACGCCATCAAGAATTCGTTAACACGTAACGATTCTCCGCAGCGTCATAAGCAATCGGCAAATCGTGATTTGGGCGCGTCCAACCCGCGCCTTAAGCTCGCCGCTCCTATCACGCCGCCCGTTGCATCCATGAAAAAAACTCGCACGCTACCTGCTCTCGCTCGCGCCTTGCTTCTCGCCGGCAGCCTTTTCACCTCGATGCACGCCTTCGCCGACACCACGCTGCTCAACGTCTCTTACGACCCCACGCGCGAACTCTACACGGCTTACGACAAGCTCTTTTCGACCTGGTACGACAAAACCACCGGGACGAAGGTCACCGTTCGCACGACCAACGGCGGTTCCGGCGCACAGGCGCGCCAGGTGCTCAACGGCCAGCAGGCGGATGTGGTCACGCTCGGCATCGCGTCCGATATCGATGCGCTGGCCGCGCACGATCTCGTACGTAAGGACTGGCAAAAACAACTCGCGAATAACAGCACGCCCTATACGTCGACAATTGTGTTTCTCGTGCGCGCCGGCAATCCCAAAGGCATTCACGATTGGGGCGATCTCGCGAAACCGGGCGTGGGCGTCGTGACGCCGAATCCGAAAACATCGAGCGGCGCGCGCTGGAATTATCTCGCCGCATGGGCCTGGGCAATGCAGCAGCCAGGCGGCAACGAGGCCAGCGCAAAGGCCTTCGAAAAGTCGCTCTATCACAACGTGAAGGTGCTCGATTCGGGCGCGCGCGGCGCGACGAATTCGTTTGTCGAGCGCGGCATCGGCGATGTGCTGGTCGCGTGGGAAGACGACGCGCTGCTCGCGGTCAACAAGCTCGCGCCGGGCAAGTATCAGGTGATCGTGCCGTCGATCAGCATTCGTTGCGAACCGCCCGTGGCCGTGGTCGATTCGGTCGTGGACCGTCGCGGCACGCGCAAGATCGCGCAGGCTTACCTGGAACATCTCTACGCGCCCGACGCACAGGAATTGATCGCGCAAAACTACTATCGCCCTGCCGATCCCGCGATCGCCGCGAAGTACGCCAAGACCTTTCCCGCCGTAAAGCTCATCGGTATCGAAGACCCGATGTTCGGCGGCTGGCACACGGCGCAGGCGAAGCATTTCGCCGATGGCGGCGTGTTCGACCAGATCTTCCAGCCCAACTGAGCCCGTTCCGGTCATGCGCATGAGCATCCCTTCCTGGGCCGGTTTGCCCGCGTGGCGCCGGCCGAGCCCGTTGCCGGGCTTCGGCCTCGCGCTCGGCTACACGCTGGCGTGGCTCGGCCTGATCGTCCTGCTGCCGTTTTCGGTGCTCGTGCTGCGCGCGGCGTCGGGCGGCTGGGGGCATTTCATCGATGCGATCTGGACGCCGCGTCTCGTCGCCTCGTATCGCCTCACGTTCGGCACCGCGCTTGTCGCCGCCGCCATCAATGCGGTGCTCGGCATCGTAGTGGCGTGGATGCTCGCGCGCTATCGCTTTCCGGGCCGCCGCTGGATCGACGCGCTGATCGACCTGCCCTTCGCGCTGCCCACCTCGGTGGCCGGCATCACGCTCGCCTTCATCTTCGGTCCGAACGGCTGGATCGGCACGTGGTTCGCGGCGCACGGTTTCGACCTCGCGTTCAACGCGCGCGGCATCGTGATCGCGCTCACGTTCGTGGGCCTGCCCTTCGTCGTGCGAACCTTGCAGCCCGTGATCGAAGAACTCGGCACCGAGGAAGAAGAAGCGGCAGGCCTGCTCGGCGCTTCGCGCGCGGCGACCTTGCGGCGCGTCGTATGGCCCGCGTTGCGCCCGGCGCTGATGACCGGATTCGGCCTCGCGTTCGCGCGCGGCGTCGGCGAATACGGCTCGGTGATCTTTATCGCAGGGAACCGGCCTTTCGTTTCGGAGATCACGTCCCTGCTCGTAGTGACCAAGCTCGAACAATTCGATTTCGATGGTGCAGCCTCGATCGCTTTCGTCATGCTGCTCGCGTCGTTTGCGATTCTGTTCGCACTGAATCTGCTGCAACGCTGGCTCGAACCGAGATCGTCGGCGCGCGCGCATCGCTCGGAGAAACGCCCATGAACGCACCGCAATCGCCAGCCACACTCGCGCGCCGCGACGACACGCGCAACGCTTCCCGCACGCCCGCGCGCCGCCGCATCAACGACACCTTAACGAGCGAACCGCGGCTCGCGCGCGCGCTCGTCATTGCAATCGGCACCGTATTTCTAGGGCTATTTCTGATTCTTCCGCTCGCCGCGATCTTTTCCGCCGCGCTCTCGTCTGGCCTCAGCGCCTTTCTCGACGCGCTGCGCGATCCCGACGCGCTATCGGCCATGCGCCTCACGGCCATCGTCGCGCTGATCTCGGTGCCGCTCAATACCGTGTTCGGTTTCGCCGTCGCGTGGCTCGTCGCGCGCTTCGACTTCTTCGGCAAAAGTCTGCTGAAGACGCTGATCGACCTGCCGTTCTCGGTCTCGCCCGTGATCGCCGGGCTGCTGTTCATGCTCGTGTTCGGCGCGCAAGGTCCGTTCTGGCCGTGGCTGCAACAGCATCACGTCGATATCGTGTTCGCGCTGCCCGGCCTCGTGCTCGCCACCACCTTCGTCACGCTCTCGTTCGTCGCGCGCGAACTGATTCCTCTGATGGAAGCGCAAGGCAGCGACGAGGAACAGGCCGCGCTCGTGCTCGGCGCCACCGCGTGGCAAATGTTCTGGCGCGTGACGCTGCCGCGCGTGCGCCTCGGCCTGCTGTACGGCGTGGTCATCACGAACGCGCGCGCGATGGGCGAGTTCGGCGCGGTGTCGGTGGTCTCGGGGCACGTACCGGGCCTCACCAACACGCTGCCGCTCTATGTGCAGGTGATGTACGACGGCTACAACTTCGCGGGCGCATTCGCGGCGGCGAGCCTGCTCGCGTTCATCGCCATGGCAACGCTCGCCATCAAGCACCGGCTCGAACGTCGTATCCGGCACTGAATTCAACCATTGAACCGCAGGAGCCATTCGCTCAGGACAGCCTGTTTCTCTATCGTAGGGCGCAATAAATCAATCACAGGCGGCGGTTCCGCGCTGCGAGGTGTTTTGTTCTCGAGGTTCAACGAACGTCGTTCAGGGAAAACTCCCAAATGACAATTGCTCACATTGTTGTTCCGACTCGCGTAGCATGGCGGCTACGTTTAATCGCGCAAAACCACGCTACGCCATGCCGCACGCCGTATTCGTCACCAACTTAGGGTTCTACATTGCGGGCATTCCCGCGCTTTTACTCACGGGCCTTTCCAAGGGCGGCCTCGGATTGGGCCTCGGCATCGTCGCAGTGCCGCTGATGGCGCTCTACCTGCCGGTGACACAAGTGGTTACGATCCTGCTACCAGTCATGTGCGTGACCGACCTCGTCGCGCTTTGGCAATACCGTGGCGAATGGAGTTGGCCCATCCTGCGGCTCGCTATTCCGGCCGCGGTTGTCGGCGCGGGCGTGGGCATTCTGGTGATCCATCGAATCGATACGGTGTGCCTGCGGCTCGGCGTCGGCGTGATGTCTGTTGACTACGCGTTGCGCCGCGGGGTGTTCCCTTGGCTCCGCGGCCGGCCGCATGGGCGCGCCGTAGAAGCTGCGAACGATTCGGTGCGCCCTCGCCCGACAGCGAGCCTCGCATGGGGCACCCTGTCCGGACTGGCCAGCTTCCTAGCGAACGCGGGCGAGCCCGCTCTGACAATGTATCTGCTGCCGTTTCGCCTGGGTAACCGCTGCTTCGCGGGTACTACCTCTGCATTTTTCGCGGCGGTCAACCTGTGCAAGCTAGTGAGCTTCTCGACGCTCGGCCTTTTCAGCGAAACAACGTTGACCACGAGCGCGCTTTTGCTGCCGATTGCGTTGATCGGCACTTACGCGGGCATTCGCGCAAACCGACGATTGAATTCGGCGGCTTTTACGCGGTGTTCCTGCGCAGTATTGCTGGTGATCGGATTGAGGCTAATCTGTACAAGCGCCAGAAGCTTATTTTAGCCGCGCGCCTGCCTCGTTGTCGCCGACGTCGCCCATATCGGCGAGTCTGTTGGGCCATTTCCCTTCACATCTTCTGCTATCTCGGTTGAAAAGTAGTCCAAAATAAGGACATTTTGGTCTTCATTTTTTCCTAAAAATCTCTCACTAGCGGATTTATCTGCTGAGCAGGTTTTAGCTACATGGATCCAATCAGATTTGTTTCCACTATCCGCGACATGCAGTCTGCCGGCGTTAGGGTCTGGTAAGAAGCGTTCACGATGGAAAGCTCAACTGATAGTGGCAGTCCAGATCAGCGAGCTGCCTGAGCAGAGTCGCTGAATGGTTTTGCTGGTGTTGTCTTTCACTTCCTCGTTACCGAGGTGAACCTTCGATTCAGAGGCACGTTCTCTCCAGAGCGTCACACCCGGCCGTTACCAGTCACGCATGTCCGGATAGGCAACTGCTGGTTGTACAACAGGTCGCGGCACCACAATCAATATCTCACCCCACGCGCAACAATGCAAGCAAGCAGGACTTTACCGCCTACTATCTGCCGCTTGACGCGCGGCTGACGGCGACACCTGTCGCACCACCACTTTCAAAGATAGCTCTCAAGCTCCTTCAGATGGCCCATAAGACGCTGGATGGGTAATCGAAACGAGCCAGTGAGCTCGTTCTCCGCATCCGGATAATTGATTCATTTCAGCATCGACATCAGCTCATTAAGCTGGCCAAGCATCGCCTTGTGATACTCGTACGTAGAGTCAACCTCGACTTCCATTGCTATGTCATCTACAAGAGCCATGGTGCTCTCAACACCACTTCGCAAAGCAACGAGTATTTCGTATTTCGTTGAAGTGTCAGTATGCGAGCGCACAGCTTCCGAAAATCGTTGAAATACAGCAATCCGTGCTCCGAGATGACTGATCATGATCGCGTTCGATTTGATCAGTGTCTTCAGATCGCTAACAGTCATTACCTTTGTAATTTCCTGTTGCTTTGAGTCAGGGGAGGCGGTAAGTTTATTTTTCTTCATTTGAAGGTTAAAAGTATTTGTGATTGCCCTTATCCCCCATCTGGGACGATTACGGGACATCGGCGCCGTCTTGCAGAATTTGGGGAACCTGCCAGGCGGGGAAGCGCAAGCGAATACTGGAGCGACGTCTCTGATGCAATTTCGCGGTGTCGTAGTGAACGCTCATATCCGCAGTGTTGCTCGGCCACGTCTAATCGCAGTCAGCGAGATATCAAGGACACTGCACGGGATAACTGTAGCGGCGTTTGCTATGTGCAACGCAACGCTGTACTTACCGCACCGTCGGAACACAATGCAGGATCGTGCACGCTGGCTGGATATGGTGAGTGACGCACCTTATGAACAGGCTACACACGGGTGGAATGCAAAGTCACGCGTCCGCGTGATTGACAGCTGAAACATGCAGCGGTCGTCCTGACGCTGCGGGACCATTCTACAGGACAGACGGTGACCTTTTCGCAGTGAATGCGCGGCTGGTTTGTCATGACCGCGCTCAACTGCAACGATCAGAATGCGCTCCAGTCAGTTGCGGCTTCCGTGCGACTCGGCGTTAGCGATCCGGAGGGCTTCTTTATCGTAGCGGATTGGGGCGCCAGCTTTGTTTCGCCCACAGTCAATGAATTCAGATCTCTTGCATCGTCGACCCTGAAGATCGCTACCGCGTTGCGCAGTGCCTGTGCCTGCTCGGCCATGGACTGGGCTGCAGCTGCGGCTTGCTCGACCAGCGCAGCATTCTGCTGCGTGACCTCATCCATCTGGGTCACAGCGGTATTGACCTGCCCGATGCCGGTGCTCTGCTCCGCAGATGCAGCCGAGATCTCACTGATGATGTCGGCTACGCGTTTAACCGACTGGACTACTTCGTTGATGGTGCTGCCGGCGTCTTCGACAAGTTTCGATCCCGCATCCGTCTGATGTGTCGCGTTATTGATCATTTCCTTGATTTCCCGGGCTGCCGTTGCGCTGCGTTGGGCGAGCGTGCGAACTTCGCCGGCTACAACCGCGAAGCCCCGTCCCTGCTCGCCGGCGCGGGCCGCTTCCACCGCCGCATTGAGCGCCAGAATATTAGTCTGGAACGCAATGCCTTCGATCACTGTGATGATCTCGAACATTTTGCTGGAACTGCCCGCGATACCGTGCATGGTCTCAACGACCTGTCCGACTACTTCGCCGCCCCGTTGTGCCACCGCGGAAGCAGTATTTGCGAGTGCTGTTGCCTGCGTTGCATTTTCGGCGTTGTGGCGAACAGTGGAAGTCAGTTCCTCCATGCTCGATGCAGTTTCCCCGAGAGACGCGGCCTGCTCTTCCGTGCGTTGGGAGAGATCCGTATTGCCCTGGGCAATTTGACTCGCAGCGACCGAAATCGCCTCGCTGGAAGCCTTGATGCCGCTCACGATTGTCGCCAGCCTTTTCTTCATGGTGTCCAGCGAGTACATCAGGCTGGATCGGTCACCGTCTTTCAGTCCCGCGGCGATGCGCAGATTGCCGTTCGCGATCTCGCTGGCCAGCGCTGCAGCATCCATTGGCTCACCACCAAGCTGCCGAAGAATGCTTCGGGTTATTACCCATCCAATCGCAATCGCAAAGGTCGCGGCAAGCACCGCTAGTACGAGCAAGAGCACACGAGCAGCGTGGTAGGTCGCGCGTGCTTGCGCCGCAGAGGACCCAACCTGCTGCACCTCGTAATCACGGAACAACCCCAGTTCTTTCAACCAGAGATCTATTGCAGGCCCAGCCTGGGTGATCATGAATTCCGGTGCGGCCGGATCGTTCTTAAATCCCAAATTGGCTGCTTGTTGTACCAGAGGCATAGCTGCGCGCCGCAGCTCTTCCGATCGCCGCAGGAATTGCCGTTCGTCGTCGGTTGTTCCCGGATCCTGGTTAAAAAGTTCCCGTGTTTTCGCGAA
Organism: Paraburkholderia sp. SIMBA_027; assembly: GCF_046535315.1. Classification (NCBI taxonomy): domain Bacteria; kingdom Pseudomonadati; phylum Pseudomonadota; class Betaproteobacteria; order Burkholderiales; family Burkholderiaceae; genus Paraburkholderia; species Paraburkholderia sp. SIMBA_027. Next base: position 30,052 of record NZ_JAWRWY010000026.1, on the reverse strand, counting down.
AAGATCGGTGGACCTTTCAACTTGCTCGTCAAAGATCCTCCGTTGCTCCTGCATACGGGGCAAATCGTTCAGAATAATTAGATTTCGTGCGGCAGCAGACGCCTGATTGGCATAGGTCAGTGCCTGCGAAATCGAATTTGTTTCCGCAGCGTTAAACGTCGCGAGGTCTGTCAGTGCATCGTTCATCGCTGAGAGCTTCCATAGACTCAGTGATGCCATCGAAAGCAGCATGACAACAAGTGCACCAAACCCTAGTGCTAACCGTGATCCAACCCTCAAGCTTTCCAGATTTTTCATCAGTCTTTCGTCTAAATTTATTTAAATTCTCTTGTGCAGATTTATATGATCACTAGATGTCAAACAACTTTTTAAGTAAACGGCAAAATCCCAGTTTTCTTTAGCAGGCTGTTGAAAAACACCTTGCCGGCCTTGAGCACTCAATTTCGTCGAGTCCCTGCACGGGGGTGGTTGATGTCGATTTAATGCTCGAAGCCTTTCATTCAGGTGGAGAAAATGGCATTTTCCTCGCTGCTGGTCGCTCCTATGCCGCTTTCGCGGCGAGCGTGCGCATGCGAGTCAGGTTGCAGGCCTCATGAGTCAACAGGAAGACCTGGCCAACTCGCTGCAGGCTCCGAAACATCGCCTGCCGAATCCTGCCAAACGTCTTGCTCCAGCCAAAAACCTGCTCAATGCATTTGCGCTTGCGCCGACTGATGGCATAGCCGGCCCAGCGCGTTGTGCGTGCGTCGATGGCGGAGCCATCCGCGCGGCCATTGTTTTGCGCAACATGTGGCGTCACGCCGTGTGCGCGGCACGTTGCAACGAAGTCGGCCGTGTCGTAGTTCTTGTCAGCACCGACCGTAACCAATGTATCGGCGAATTGCGCGGCGTCCGCAAGCATTCCGGCTGCTGTATCGCGCTCGGCTGTGCCATTCGCCTGCGTCACCTGTGCGTTCACCACGAGGCCGTGCCGGTTATCAGTCAGCACGCACGCCATGTAGCAAAGCATCGGGCCCGTGCCACGACTCTTGCGAAACAGCCGGGCCCGACTGTCCGTGCTGGACTCATGCATGTCGTTGCTACGCTTCTCGCCATGCCAGTTCTCGTGAGAGCCAGCACCGCCGTTAGGCGGCGAGTCGTCATCCGAGTTCGCCTTCGGCACAAAGCTCTTGTGTCCGGCCCAGGCCTGACTGAGTGTGCCATCGACGCTGAAATGCTCGGCCGGCAGGTGGCCACGCACGCGCGCAGTCTCGACCGTCTCATTGAACAGACTGACCATGACATCATGGGGCATCAGTCGGTCGCGGTTCTTACTGAAGGTGGAGTGGTCCCAAACCACATCGTCCATCGCCAGTCCGACGAACCAGCGGAACAACATGTTGTAGGAGATTTGCTCCATCAGCATGCGTTCGCAGCGAATCGAATACAGCACTTGCAACAGCAGCGCGCGAATCAACTTCTCCGGCGCGATACTTGGGCGTCCGCCCTTCGCGTCGCTCTCGTACATGCGCGAAAAGACCGGGTCCATGCGAGTGAGCGCATCGTTCAACCATTGCCTAATCGGTCGCAACGGGTGATTGGCCGCAACGAAGTCATCCAGCCGGGACATCGTGAACATCGACTCGGTATTGCCGTCCGCTCCGCGCATTGCCTCAGCCTCAGTGTTGTCTGACTCTTCGGTTCAACGTTTACGCGTCCCGCGCGGATGACGTGCGCGGAAGATATTTCAACAGCCTGCCAGTTTGTAATGATGATGTGGGAGCCGCTATTGCTATCGAGATGGAATTCGTCGATGCGCCCCGCCCGAACATCAAGCAGGAGCCTATCCAGAGCAGCGATGTAGTTACCGGAAGACGGTACGCTTGGAGATTTCGTGTCCGTGGTCATCACGGGCTTCTTGATCAGCAGGCGGATGGCATCCTGCCGCTTCATAAATATCCGGCTCACACAAATACTCTTCGAATGCTTGAGGCGCTACAGCCAGCGCCCAACGGCGACCGACGGCGACCGACGGCGACCGACGGCCAGCCGAAAGAAATCGCTACCGGATCGTGCAAGTTACACAAGCAACGTTTTCAACCCGCGTTAAAGTTTTTCACGCGGATTCCGTAATACGCAGGACAACTGTTTCGAAGGGCGGGGGCGCAAACGTGTGGTGCTCCACTCATGCCGAACTAGCCCGCTACTGACATGACTCTGCAAGAAAAAGCCGGCGACCGGCCGGAAAAACAATATACCGAAGATCGGCGCCCCGCCCGGCGCGAAACGACCTCCCACGGGGCAATGCCAGCGTTTGCGCTCGCGCTGCAGAAAGACAATTTCGCGAACGCCAAGGCGAAGGTCGTTCTGCTCATCGAATCGGACACACCGGGGGTGGAAACCACGCGAGTAGTCAAACGTGAAGTCGGTGACTGGACGTGGTTCGACATTGATGCCTGGCAATCAGACTCGGAGCGGTGGTTGACCCGCAGAGGTGTGCCAGAGCGCCGACGCGCAATCGAAATCGCCAGACTGCGGGCCTGGGTCGAAAATGAAGATTAAGGCCCCTCACACTGGGGTGCCCCGCAATTACCCACTTCATCGAGTCACGCAAAATCCTGCCATCCAGTGTTTTGGATCACCCGACCAACCAGCGCTCCGGGCACCACACGCTCTCCATAACGCATCAGGTCACCAATTTTAGAGCACGCTACGCTGCCTCGTTCGCGCCGCTCGCCGACTGACAAAGTTTAAGTAGAACCGTCCAGGAGGCAAGACTTGTACCGGGGCGCGAAAGGGCGCTAATCCGAAACACATTCTCAGAACAGCTGCGCCAGAAGTGGCGCCAGATTGTGCCACTTCACCGTGCTCCGAAAGAAGCGTCCGTCTTCGTCAAGTGATTCGATGATAACCCGCTGACCGCGCGCCTCGGCCACTACCCGCACCACACGCTCCCCGTAGCGCATCAGCGCACCGATTTTCGGGCAGACCGACTTTCGTTTCCCGCGTTCCGTACGCCTCATGTCTTCGCGCCTGGCTTGCGCGCTGCGGCTTTAGCTGAGCTTGCGGACTGCCGGGCAACGCGTCTCGGTGCGCGGCGAGCGCCAATGCCCGGACCGGACGCCCTCTGCCTCAGGAACTCAATCTCCTGAGTCTGGGCAGCGTGGCTCGCCCGCATCGCTTCAAATCGCCCCTCCAGCATGCCCGTCGAATGGCGCAAATCTCCCAGTTGCGTCTGCAATGACTGGATCTCGGCCTGTGTCCGCTCGCCGTCGCGAGCCGCCCGCTGCTGCACGCCTTCCAGTTCGCGCTGCAGACGCGTGCTCGCCGCGCGTTCACGCTCAATCTCGAGCAGCGCGCGCTTCTCAGCGGCTTGCAAGCGCGCTTCGGCCAGTTCCGTGCTAGCCCGCTGCCGCTCGAGCTCGGCCGCGAAATCGGCGCGAGCCTGAGCCAGCGCGGCGTCGCGCTCGCGCCCGCCCTGTTGCAGCCGTGCAATTTCGGCTTCAAGCGCTTCGCGCGTTGCTACGGCCGCCGCCTGAGCCTGCTCGAGTTCCTGGATCCGCACCTGCGCGGTGAGCAACGTTGTCGTGCGCTGCTCAAGCGCTGCTTCAGTGCGGACAAGATTCGCCTGCACAACTGCGACGGAAGCTTCGGCGGCGAGACGCGCATCTTCCACCTCGCTGCGCAGCGCCTGGAGTGAATCATCGGCCGCGGCGGCGGCACGCTTCCAGAGCGTGGCCACAAGTTCGCCGGCTGACTCACGCAGCTCCTCAGGCAGGTCGGCATGATCGACGCGCACGCGGCTTTTCTCGCGAAGTTCGGCCCAGAAGCCGGCGAGGACTGCGACGGGCGTACTCATGCTACCGCGGCGCACGAGCTGGTAAAGGCGGTTCGCCGTCGGCGTAACACCGAACCTGAAGAACAGCAGCGCACAGACCTCGCGGTAGAGATCGCGAGTATGCGGGAATTCGGCCTTGAGGCGCTCAATCTCAGCCTGGAGCCGGGCCTCATCGGATATTGCGTCGGGCATGGCGAAAAGATAGTTTCGATATCCGTTATATTACTGTGTAATTGGTTATTTTTCTACGATTTATGACCATGTATTTGACATTACTTTTATACTGTTTAAGTATTAAAGGGGAATTGCAACACTGAACGCGTGACACCCCGAGGCCGCCCGAATCCGCTGAAAACAGCCTTGGCTGCGCCGCGTCCGCTCGACGTGCTTGAACTGCCGGATGACCGCGTCGCCGCCACGAAAACCACCTTCGACAATTACCGCAAGGAAGCCGAACGGCTGCTGCTTTGGTCCATCGTCCAGCTCGGCAAGCCGCTGTCATCGCTCACGCACGAGGATCTGCTCGCCGACCAGCGCTTTCTCGCCGATCCGCAGCCTCGGACACATTGGGTCAGCGGAGGCGAAGACGGCGCAGGGCGCAAGTTCCCCCGCGACGATGCGCGCTGGAGTCCGTTCCATGGGCCGCTCGCTTCAACCAGCCAGCGCCAGGTGATGGTGATCGTGGACGCCCTGTCCTCCTGGCTCGTCGGCGCCGGCTATCTGGCCGGCAATCCGCTGTCGCTCTCACGCCAGCGTACGCACCGGGCGGCGCCGCGCGTCACGCGCTTTCTGGAGCGCGACCTGTGGCAGGAGGTCAAGGTCTACATCGACTCGCTGCCCGTGAGACGGACCGTGAGCGCCAACGCTACTGGCGCGCGCGTTGGCTCTTTACCCAGCTCTACCTTGGCGGACTGCGCATCTCTGAAGTCAGTGGCAATACCATGGGGCGCTTCTTCTGCCGACGTGACGCCAACAGTCACGAGCGCTGGTGGCTCAAGGTCCCCGGCAAAGGCAACCGCGACCGGATCGTTGCCGCCTCCGACGAGATGATGGTCAAGCTGGACCTATACCGCCGCGAGCGTGGCCTGCCCCCTCTGTCTGCGCAGAACGAGGACACCCCGCTTGTCCTCCCGCTCGGCCAGTCCGTCAAGCCGCTCACGCGCGCGGCGCTGCTCACGATCGTCAAGAGCATTTTCGCGGGCGCTGCGGCAAGGCTGCGCCTGCGCGGCGAAAAGTACGCGGCCCGCGCCGCGCGGCTCGAGCGCCACTCCGCTCACTGGCTACGCCACAGCGCTGGTTCGCACATGGCCGATGGCAATGTCGCCCTGCGACTCATCCGCGATAACCTCGGCCCGCGCAGCACTCGAAGGTGGTGCGCTGGACGACACGATAGTTGCCCCCACGAGCCGGATATGCTCGAAACTTCTGACACCCCGTTCCCGGCAAACGCCGCGCAGGAAAACGATCCCGTTGCACTCAAACGGGCGGCGCAACGCGCTGCACTGGATCTGCAGCGTATCGTCGTACTGCTGTTGCAGCGCAATGTCAGCGCACGGCGATCAGCTACGTGGCGTCCGGCTCCAGCAGTGACGTGGCGTACTCTGCTCGATATCGAGGAGCAGGCCTTCACCAACCCCGGATGCCAGGGAAAATATCCGGCTCGCTGTGCGAGCCAGCTTTTCGCGTCTCGCCGACACCCGTATCACCGGCGGCGAGCTTGACGCGCAGGTTGACTGGCAACGCGATGAGGAACTCTTGCCGGCTATCTACGCGATCTCACGGGCATTCGTAAGCCACTCGGCTGGGCAAATAGACAGAGAGGATGCCTGAGCATGCGCTCTCTGCCGGGAGTCACCAATAACTGGTAGACCCCTTGCTATTTCGACACCACCTTCAGGTGGCTGCCTGGGAGCACCGACGCCCGGTCAGAGCGCGTGAAACTTTCGAGATGCTTCCAGGCATCGACATAGCGATACTTCGGCACGCTGGCGATCAGTTCGTCTGCACGCATGAGAACCTGCTCAATCAGCGGGATTTGCCCTGCCCGCAACTGCCAGTCCAGCCCCATCGTCGCAGCCCGGATGCTCTCATCGAGCGCTAACTCAGCGTTCAGGAACAGAGCGAGATCCTGTTCAGGACAGTCATTCCTGCACAGAAAATACGTCATGTAAAGGACGCGCAGCAGCGAGACCATGGTGTCGGGTGTGCCATTGCCGCTTCGCATCGCCGCGAGCGCAAGATGATTCTCCAGGGAAATGCTACGCACGGCGGCCGCAGTCAGTGGCAGCAGCATGTCCTTCGTCCGCACCTCCCGCGCGCGGTGGGGCATATTCCGTTTCTTCATGGTTCAATCATTTGCGTGTCGCGGCTTCCCGGCACCGCCTGGAACATTTCTCATGACGTGCACCCGACGCGCACCGCTTCCTCCTGCGTTCTGCGCATCCAGCCAGACCGCAGAAAGACACTTCATAGCCCCAGACAGAACGCCGACTGTTTGCCGCTGTCTCCCGGTGTACCGACTGCGCTGGCGCACTGGCAGGAACACCGGGAGACAGCGGCTCTACGAATGGAGCAGCCTAGCAGGCATCTCTTGCAATACTAGCCCGCTCACCCCATAACCGGATACCATTCGTCGCCCTTAAGCCGCCCAACCGGAGAGACCGAAGCATCATGCTGCGCAGAAAACCTGGCCGCCCCGCAACAGCACGATCCAACGCATTACAGCTTCCAATGGCAAGGCCACACGCGTCCGATCTCGCGCTACGCGCGCGACTGGCACTCGTGCGGTTTCGTCATCGAGATGTCGACCGTTACCTAGTGACACATCTTGCCCAGGCTATCCTTGTCACAGGATTTATTGCAGAGGACGGCTACTGATTGCTGGGCTGCGTGAAAAGAGAGCCGACAACAATCTAAACGTTTCAGGAGCGCAACGATCACGTTGGTCGACGTCGAGTTGATGCAACGCATTCGCAAAGCCCAGTTCGACCTGGCGAAGCTCGTCTCGAGAATTTCGATGCGCCTGCCGTCTGGAAAGCGGTCCTGTCGATTCGATAAGATATCCTTGCCGCTATAGAGTAATCGACCATAGCGCATATTTGCACCAGATACTTTTTTAGGACTGTCAGACGCGAATCTCATCGTGGCGGGGGGACGATCCGCACAACGACCCCGGATAGATTTAAGCTAGCCAACCATGCATCCATTAAGCGCGGGAAAAATGGGGGCGATCATCATTTATTTTCCGTTTTCGGAAGCGCCCCCCCCCGGTTCAAGATGCAGATCATGGCTCCTGCCTTCGACTGGCATAAACGATGAGATCCGAAAGCTGGCAGACGACTCAACGCGGTGAGCGCATAGCGGCGAAGCGCTGACGGGAGGAAGCGATGCCGTCGGTGTGCGATTCGGCCCACGCAAAGAGAACTCTCATGGGCTCTAAGAATGATTTCCCTAATCCAGTAAGCGCATATTCTACCTGTGGCGGAGTAACTTCATAGATCTTACGGCTGACGAATCCGTCTTCCTCAAGGCGTTTCAGGGTGCGGGACAACACCTGCTTGGAAATACCTCCAATGCAGCGTTGCAACGTGTTGAAGCGCAGCGGTGAATTCGCTAGGTGTGCAAGCACCAACACGCTCCACCGGTCGCCAGCCAAATCAACCACATCGCGCACAATACAAGGCTGCCGAAGATCGGTGCCAAATGGCGGAAGAATTCCGTCCGCTGCTGACATTCTGATTCCTCTATCTTGATTTCTGCACAAGGTTTCAACCGACTCAGCCTGCCGAAGGTCGCGCCGATGTGACCTGAGCACACCAATGTGACTTCTTGTAAGCCAGACATCGAGTCCACATAATACGTACGTTCCCTGATTCGCAAAGTATCGACAGGAACAGCTACCTAGAAAACAATCCAGTGAGTTAAATTATATGAAAATGAACGTGACGGTTGTGGGCGGCAATGGATATGCCGGTTCCGCTATTGCGCGGGAGGCGGCAAGACGCGGGCATGCCGTCACTGCCATCAGCCGATCGCTGCCAGACGTAAAGATTGATGGCGTGACCTACAAGACAGCTGACGTGCTCGAGGGAAGTGCACCAATTGATCTGGTCGACGTCGTGGTCGGAGCGCTTTCCCCACGCGGCGACAGCGTAGGCACACTAACCCGCTCCTACGACCGGCTCGCCCAGCAGGCCCGCGAGGTAGGAGCGCGTCTCGTTTTGGTCGGTGGTTTTTCCTGTCTTCGCCCTTCACCGGGTGCACCACGCATGGTCGAAGGAAGTGGCTTTCCGCCCGAGGTTCCCCAGGATATCGTGCGAGAGGCGAAAGAGAACATGGATGTTCTCAACAATCTGCTGAATGACAACACCACGCTGGACTGGCTCTTTGTATCGCCGGCACTCGAGTTTTCAGCTTGGCAGCCGGGCCAGGACCTGGGGCGGTATCGCGTGGGTGACGACGTGGCGCTTTTCGATGAAGCGGGTCATTCCGCCATCAGCGGCGTGGATTTTGCCCGTGCAGTTGTCGATGAGATTGAAAACCCAACACGTCGCCGTGCGCAAATCGGTATAGCTTACTAGGGAAACGATGATCAATGAGCCGATCGCCGTTGGTTTGGCGTATGCGGCTCGCGTTTTCTAAAACGGGAAGGCCGTCAAGGCAAATTCTGGGCGCCCGCGCGGCCGACTTCCTGCATTTTTCACACTCCAGACGGACTGCTCCAATGGCATGGCCACAGCCGCTGACGCGCCGACACCAGGTTCGCCAGCGCGAACAGGCTGAACAGCTACGCCGTGTTCCTGGCCAACGCCTTGTAGCGCACTTCACGATTCCGGAACAGGTTCTTGACGACACGGAACGGGTGCTCGCCCCGCGCGCGAATCTGCGCTTTGGTCCGCTCGGCCCCGATCACCAGATCTTTCAGCGCGCCCTCGAGCATCGCCTTGATGTTGCCGCGCTTGAGCGCCACCTGCCACTTCACCGTCTTGCCCTTTATCTCACCGCGCTTGTCCACACCGGTATAGCCCGCATCGCCGAACGCTTCGAGCTCGTGCCCGTGCAGCAGGGCGTGGGCCTGCGATACATCCGACTCGTTGGCCGCCGTCGTGACCACGCTGTGCACCAGACCCGAGTCGGCGTCGACGCCGACATGGGCCTTCATGCCAAAGTACCACTCGTTGTCCTTCTGCGTCTGGTGCGCCCGATCAGCGAACTGGAGGCAGAGAACAGCCGGCTGCGCAAGGAGCTCGCCAGCGCGAAACTGGATATCGAGATACTTCGAAAAGCGACGGCGTACTTCGCGAAGGGGTCGCGGTGAGGTACGCCTGGATCGACGATTACCGCGACCAGTACAGCGTCACCCGGCTATGCCAGATTCTGGGCGTCTCACGCAGCGGATATTGCCAGTGGCGCGTTCGTGCGCCCAGCGCGAGGACGCAAGCGAACGCGGCCCTTGATGCGGAGGTAGCCGCCATCCATCGCGCGCATCGCGGCGCCTACGGCCGTGCGCGTATCGTGCGGCAATTGCGAGCCCAAGGTCGGCCGGCGAGCGAAGAGCGCGTGCGGCGTAGTTTGCAGCGCCAGGGCTTGCGCCCGGTCTACAGGCGTGCCTGGCGGGTCACGACGGACTCGACGCACAGCCTTCCCGTAGCGCCGAACCTGCTCGATCGTGGTTTCGACGGCTGGCAGCCTGATCGCGCGTGGGTCAGTGACATCACGTTTGTCAGGACCGGCGAATTGGGTAGCCACGTTTCCTTGCGGAAACGCGGCCCCCGAAGAACCGTACGTGCGAGCTTTCCCCGCATACGGCTCGAGCACAGCATGAAACGTCGCACTGACGCCGGTCTCGCCCACTGCACGAGCCCTTCGCAAGCATCCCATTGTTGATTCGCCTCATCGCTGAGATGAAGGGCGCTGAACCGTAGTGATACCGGTCTCTCACAAGCTTCCCCTCGATGAATCTCAAACGTGGACCTGCGACAACTGCACCACGCGGAAGTCCGCACCTTTTCAGGCCAAGGCAAAGTTTGAACCCCTATCCGGGCGATTACAGCCCGGCATTCGCTTTTTCCGCGTTCTCATACCCGCTTGTCCAACAGCTTCCCTTGCGAGTCACCTGCCATAGCCAGCACATCGACGTAGGCGGACAATCGGGCTTACCACGTTCCCGTTCCTGCCGACCCGCAACACGGGCGCAACCTCACCCCGCGGCGTGCCTGTCCGTTTAGCGCCCGTCTTTTCCCCGGCAGCGTTGCGACGACGTACTCCTACAACCCAAAGGAGCATCCAGCTGCGTGCCTTTTGGCTCGGGCCTGCAAGCCGCTTCGGCCCGTCATACATGACGAGGTTTATCAACGGTTCACATCTGTTGCGCATGCGGAACTTGCCTGGTCTCCACGCCGCAGTGCGGCTTGCAGCGTCATCACCACTGTCGCCACTGGTGACGTCTCTCGACGAGTACGTTGTCCCTGGAGCTTCGCACACGACCGTTACCAGTCACGCACGTCTAGGTAGGCAACTGCTGGTCGTACAGCAGGTCACGGCACGGCGAGCCGCGCGTGACAAGACAGAAACAGACTTTGCCATCCACTACATTGCCGATTTACGTCCGGCGGACGGCGACACGTGTCGCACAGGCTGGCTGTATCTTGCGGCGATTCTCGATCTGGGGAGTCGGGGCATAGTGGGCTGGTCAATGTCCGAACGCATCGACGCCGAGCTGGTTTGCCAGGCACTTCGCAGCGCGTGCTGGCAACGCAAACCGGCGCCACGACTACAGTTACATTCCGACAGAGCGGCCCAGTATGCAAGCTGGGCTTACCAAAAGCTGGCCGCCGGATTCAAGGCAACGATCTCCATGAGCCGTCGTGTCAATGCGTGGGACAACGCCCTGATGGAAAGCTTCTTCAGACCCTGAAAGTCGAGAGAATCTATCAGGTTCACTACGAAACGCGAGCGCAGCCTAGTCTGGATATCGTCGACTGGATCGAGGGCTATTACAATCGGGAGCGCCCGCACACCTCGATAGGATTTCTTACTCCCGTCGCTACGAGGCCGCGTTGATCGCTGCATGATCTGCTGTACGTGGAAACGAGGCAGGGTCAAAATTCCGCTGGGTTGTCAGACGTACTCATGCGTGGCTTCACAACTTCCGTCGTCTTCGCATTCGCTTCGAACGTCGGGCCGACATTCACGAAGCACTTCTCGAATTCGGTTGCTCCGTCGTCTGCTGGAACATCTTCAGACGGACGGAGCAGCCTTTAGAGGGTAGCCGCGCTCCCTCCCGGAAACGCGGCCCCCGAAGAACCGTACGTGCGAGTTTCCCCGCATACGGCTCGCGCACGGCATTAAGCATCACATCGATGCCGGTTGTGCCTGTGCATCCACAACCTTCGCCAGCTTTACATCGTCGATTCGTCCCGTTGCCGGGACAAGGGCGCTGAACCGTAGTCCAACCGGTCTCTCTCAAGCATCCCTTTGATGAATCCCTGATGCAGGCCAACGACAGCCGCACCACGCGCACGTCAGCACCCTTTCAGGTCGGGGCAAATCTTGAACCCCTATGTCACCCATTACAGGCAACCCTTCGCTTCTTGCGCGTTCTCACCCCCGCTTCCCCAACAGTGTTCCTCACGGTCCACCTGCCGCCGTTCCTTTGAACCGGAACGAGGGCGGAGAATCGGGATTCCCGCGTTCCCATCCCTGCCGACCCGAGCACTTTGCGCGGATCTATCCGTTTAGCACCTGTCTATTCCCCGATGGCACCGTGACGACGTGCATCCAATTCAAAGAGATGCAACCGGCCATCCACCATTTTGGTCAGAGCCTGTCAGCAGCTTTGGCTCTTCGAGACTAACGAGGTTTAAGTCAACAGTTCACATATGTTGTGCATGCGGAAATTGCCTGGCCCCCACACCGCACGGCTGCTGGCAGTGTCGATCCCTGCCCGGTCGCCCGGGTGAACCGCCCATAGAGAGGGTACGTCGTTCCCGGAGCTTCGAACCCGACCGTTACCAGTCGCGCACGTCCGGGTAGGCAACTGCTGGTCGTACAGCAGGTCACAGCTTCAATCTCCGATCTTCGGGTTGTTGAATGTGACAAGGCAGAGAAGAGCTTTGCCATCCACTACGTTGCCGATTTACGTCCGGCGGACGGCGACACGCGTCGCACTTGAATCCGTCTCTAAGAACTCCCGTTATCGACCCAACTCGGCCGGCCAAAGCATTCATCCGGAGTGTCCTCACTCAATGCAGACGTTCGCCGAGTCGCACACCGAGCGGGCGGCATTACTTCATTTGTTTTGAGCAAGGACGTTTTTGCTCGAGCAGTGCCGTTTCGCCAACCGCCGCGAGCGTATGTAGATTGTTCAGGCGGTAATGCTGGCGATGGGCTGCCAAGCCCGTTTCCCTCCCTACCCACTACCTCGCGGTCGAGAATTCTCCGTGTCTAGCGCCCGTCGAAGGAGAGTTGCTGGCGTCCGCATTGTCGGTAGCAAACGCCAACTTGCGGGCCCATTCTTAAGCCAGCCACTGCTTGATGTTGGCCGCCATGACATTTGTCGAAATACCATAGCGGTCGTGGAGCGTCGGCAATGCGCCAGCGTCGAGAAACTCGTCGGGCAGCGCTACCTGTTTGAACGTACACGAAACGCCGGCGCTCAAGAGCGTGGTTGCGACAGCTTCACCCAAACCGCCGATAACCGTATGGTTCTCGGCGACGATGATCATGCGACCGGTTCGCTTTGCCTCGCGGATGATGGTTTCCGTGTCGAGTGGCTTGATGGTCGGGACGTGCAGCACCGCGACGTCCACCTTGTCCGACGCCAGCGCTTTTGCAGTTTCCAGCGCGCGCATTGTCATGATGCCCGACGAGATGATGAGCACGTCGTTGCCATCGCGAAGCATCTTGGCTTTCCCGAGTTCGAACTGATAGTTGTACTCTTCGAGCACCACGGGCACGTTGCCACGCAGAAGTCGCGCATAGACCGGACCCTTGTGCGCGGCGATGGCAGGTACCATCTGTTCAATGTCGAGAGCATCGCACGGGTCAATTACCGTCATGTTCGGCATCGCGCGCATGAGCGCGAGGTCTTCAGCAGCCTGGTGGCTCGGGCCATAACCGGTCGTCAGGCCTGGCAGGGCGCAAACGATTTTGACATCAAGGTTGTCTTCGGCGATGGTCTGGTGAATGAAGTCGTACGCCCGCCGCGTCGCGAATACTGCATAGGTAGTGACGAACGGCTGCGCTCCTTCCTGGGCGAAGCCAGCGGCGGCACCCATGAGAAGTTGCTCTGCCATGCCCATCTGGTAGTAGCGCTCCGGAAACTCCTTCGCGAAGATATGGAGGTCGGTGTACTTGCCCAGGTCGGCCGTCATGCCAATGACATTCGTCTTCGCGCGAGCCAGTTCGACAAGTGCATGCCCGAACGGCGCGGAGCGTGTCACCTGGCCTTCGCCGGCGATGGACGCAATCATCGCCGAGGTCTTCAGACGAGGTTTTTTATCGACGACCGAGTTCATGCTTTGCTCCCTGCAAAAGTTTCATCAAGTGCTTCCAGCGCCAACTTCCATTCATGTGCGTCCACCCGGATGAAGTGGTTCTTCTCCCGTTGCTCGAGGAACGGGACGCCGCAGCCCATCTTCGTGTCGCACACGATGATTCTCGGCTTCGCCTCCTTCAGGTTTCGAGCGTTGTCGAAGGCTGCCTTCACGGCATTGATATCGTTCCCGTTCACGCGTTGTACGTACCAGCCGAACGCATCAAGCTTCGGAACGAGCGGCTCGAAGGCCATGATTTGCGTCGACGGGCCGTCGGCCTGCTGGTTATTGACGTCGACCATCGCAATCAGGTTGTCCAGCTTCCAGTGCGCCGCGGAGAGAAGGCCTTCCCAGACGGCGCCTTCGTCGAGTTCGCCGTCCGAGAAAAGCGTGTACACAAACGACCTGGAGCCTTTGCGCTTGAGTCCCAGACACCGGCCCACGGCAATCGTTAGCCCCTGGCCAAGCGACCCACCGGACATTTCCATCCCCGGTGTGTAGCTCGCCATACCGGACATCGGCAGACGACTGTCGTCACTGCCATAGGTCTCCAGCTCTTCTTCGGGAAGAATGCCAGCTTCGAACAATGCGGCGTAGAGCGCGATTGCGTAATGACCGTTCGACAACAGGAATCGGTCCCGGTCCTCCCAGTCTGGCTCCGCCGCGCGATAGTTCATCGCGCCGAAATATGAAACGGCCAGAACGTCAGCGATGTCGAGCGCCTGGCCGATATAACCTTGGCCCTGTACTTCGCCCATCAGCAAAGCGTTGCGGCGGATGCGGTATGCGCGCTCAGCGAGCGACACATCCTCGATGACGGTTGTACTCATTTACTCGTATCCTTGAAAGAGTTCGTTAGCGATTGACAGTCTTTGCGGGCACGAAGAACACCAACACCGCACCCAGCACGACGGCCGTCGAAATGAAGATGAGGCCTGCTGTTGCCTTGCCGGTAAAGTCGTTGAGCCATCCGACAATGGCGGGCGAGAAGAAGCCCGCCAGATTCGCGAAACAGTTGACCGCGGCAATTCCGGCTGCGGCGGACATGCCGCTGAGAACCGCTGTGGGCAGCGCCCAAAATAGCGACGATGAGGCGAGGATGCCGGCAGCAGCGATGCTTACGCAGACAATCGACGCGCCTACGCTTCCCAACATCGGCAGTGTGGCAAACGCGGTGGCAGAAACCAGCATTGGAATTGCCAGATGCAAACGGCGCTCACGTCGCTTATCGGCGCTACTTCCGAGAAGGGGCAACGCGATGATGGCGCAAAGGTAGGGAATCGCGGTCAGCACACCAACCCACAGCGGGTCGGCAACACCTGTGCGGCGGACAATTGTCGGCAACCAGAACGTCAGTCCGTATTGACCGAGGACCACACAGAAGTAAATTCCAGCCATTAGCCAAAGACGGCGGTCGCGGATGAAGGCGCGGATGGACACGTGTTGCGTAGTCGCTGAACGGTCACTTTCCACGTTGCGCTTGAGTAACGCCTTCTCATCGTCTGAAAGCCATTTGGCACTGGCGATGCCGTTGTCGAGATACAGAAAAATTGCGATACCAAGAAGCAACGATGGGAGTGCCTCCAGCATGAAAAGCCACTTCCATCCTGCAAGTCCCTGGGCTCCCTGGAATGAATGCAGAATCCAGCCAGAGAGCGGGCCACCGAGGATGCCGGCCATCGGAATAGCCATGAAGAACATCGAGAGCGCTTTTGCGCGCCTGGCTGCGGGGAACCAGTAGGTCATGTACAAAATCACGCCCGGCGCAAATCCCGCTTCAGCAACGCCGAGCAGAAAGCGCAAAACATAAAATGTAGCGGGCGTTTTCACAAATACAAAGCTCGCGGATATCACCGCCCAGGTCAGCATGATGCGCGCGAGCCAATTTCTTGCGCCAACTTTGTGAAGGATGAGATTGCTCGGTACTTCGAAGAGGAAGTAGCCCAGAAAGAAGATGCCTGCGCCCACGCCATAGATGGTTTCTGAAAAGCGAAGGTCGTTGAGCATCTGCAGCTTTGCGAAACCCACGTTCACCCGGTCGAGATATGCGCCGAGATAGCAAAGCATCAGAAATGGAATCAGACGACGGGCGACCTTTGCGTAGGTTCTCGCCTCGAAGTTCGTTGCATCGCTGGAAGCGGATAGGTCTGCACCTATTCCCGGTGTGGCCAGTCTTGATTTCATGAAATGTCTCCTGTCATCCGAGCCAATCACGGTGATGGGCTCGGCGCCATGTCTCTGAGCCGCTTTTGCGGCAGGACGCCTCGGCTAATCCAAGTGCGTCGTATGCCTCGGCAAAGTCCGAAGCGAACGCTCCTTCAGTGAATGAGCATGCCGCCGTTGACGTCGAGCGTGATGCCGGTCAGATACGTGGAGAGGTCGCTCGCCAGGAAGAGGCAGGCGTTGGCGATGTCGTTTGCCTCGCCGAGACGCCCGAGCGGGATGCCCTTGATGATGTCTGCGCGCATCTCAGGGGTCAGCTTGTCTCCCGTGATGTCCGTCTGAATGAGGCCCGGCGTAATGGAGTTGACGCGGATATGGTCTCCTCCGAATTCACGGGCCATCGCCTTGGCAAGCCCGAGAACACCAGCCTTCGCTGCGCTGTAGTGGGGGCCGCCGAAGATGCCGCCGCCGCGTTGCGCGGATACGGATGACATGCACACGATGCTGCCCCGTTGCTGCTTTTTCATGTGGGGGATGACCGCCTGCGACATGTACAGAGTGCCCAGAAGGCTGACGCCGACAACCGCGTCGAAGTTGTTCTTGGAGATTTCGAGTGTCTTGATGGGCTGCGTAATCCCGGCGTTGTTTATCAACGCGTCGATTCGGCCGTATTTAGCAGCGACTGCATCTGCTGCGGCTACGCAGGCTTCCTTGTCGGTGACGTCGCACGCCAGACCGAGATGACCTTCCCCGAGGTCACGCGCAGCGCTTTCCGCGTCCGCCAGGTTCAGGTCCAGAATCGCGATGCGCGCGCCTTGCGCAGCCATCGCCTTTGCCGTCGCTTTACCGATGCCGCGTGCCGATGCCGCGCCCGTGACGATCACGACTTGATTCTCGAGCAACATGTGGGTGTCTCCATTGATGAACTAGGTGTAGGCGAAGTTTGTCCGCCGGCGAACCTTGCATCAACGCAGTTCCCCTCAACCGTAGCTGAGAAATTTTCAGCCCCCAGGGTTATCCCTGCGAGCCCACCTTGCAGCGTTCAATTTCCTCTTCAATCCAGGTCAAAAATTTTGCAACTCGGGGCAATTCGGCGTTCTGGCTAGGGTAAACGAGATGATGTGCGCCAACCTCGACCGAATGGCTATTGTCGAAGACCTGCACAAGTGCGCCGTCCTTTATCTTTTGCGAAGCCATCATCACGCTTTCCAGAGCAATTCCGAGCCCTAGCGAAGCTGTCTCGATGGACATGTAGGAACGGTCGAACGAGAAGTCGAACGTCTTGTTCGCACCAGCAACCCCGGCCCGCCCAAACCATTGGCGCCACTGAACGAGAGGTGTCTCCGAATAGACGAGCCGCTGGGCCAGCAGGTCATCTGGAGTCTTCACCGGATGCCGCTCGAGATAGGCGGGCGACGCCAGCGGGGCAATGAATTCGCCCCGGACCGTGCGCACTTCAAGGTTGCTCCATTCTCCATAGCCATGACGAATGTCGATGTCGTAATACCCGTTCGAAAACGATACGTTTTCGTACGAGCAGGCGACGTTCAACTGAACATCGCCATTTGCTTCCTGAAATGAGGGTAGCCGCGGCAATAGCCACATCAGGCCGAAACTCGGGCTCGAATGCACGCGCAGGATGTCGACTTCCTTCTGACTCGAGGCACGCTCAGTTGCCCGGCTGAGGTCTGCCAGCGAGCCCGTGACATCCGCCAGATAGCGTTCGCCCGTTGGCGTGAGGACGAGACCACGCCCTGTCCGTTGAAACAGGGATTGGCCAATCATTGACTCGAGATTGCTTAGCTGATGGCTCACGGCCGACGCTGTGAGGTCAAGCTCTTCTGCTGCCCGATTAACGCTCTTCGTGCGTGCGATGCTCTCGAAGGCGATGATGGCCTTCAACGGAGGAATTCTCATGGTCAAATTTTTTTCAGCCGCGGTTGAACAAAACTGCATTGCCTTCGGACTGGGGTCGCTGCCATCTTCGACATCAAGCGATACGGACACGAAAGCTGATGAAATGTTACCCGTGTCAGGCACGCCTGGTGGCCTAAAGTCTTGCCTCATATAAATATTGCGCGGTGCAGCAACCGCTCAGGAGACGTTCATGGATTACCTGACTTCCCCTTCCCGTAAGCAATCGCTCCTTCACGACAAGGCCGTACGGAGCTAGCGCGGACGACCATGGCCGAGTTCGGCACGGCGCATTCCCAGCTACTCGGTTAAGCCTTCAGAAAATGTGACTGGCTGCCAACTGCTCTTGCGGCTGGCAGTTGGAGACGTTCGTTCGCAGTTTTCGCGACGGAGATTTACCTCATTACGGCTTCGGCAACACCAGCCAGTGCACAGATCATGACGACCGCAAGTGGAGGAATCTTCCAGCGCGTCAACAGGAAAAAGCCAATCGTTGCGATGGCGAAGTCGATCTCGGAGTGGACAGCGCTGGTCCAGACGGGCGAGTAAAACGCTGTTGCCAGTAGTCCGACGACCGCTGCGTTCACACCAGAAAGGACGGCCGCCATTGACGGACGGGCGCGTAACGCTTGCCAGTACGGCAGCGCGGCAAGAACGAGCAGCAGACCTGGCAGAAAGATGCCTGCGGTGGCCAGGAGTGCCCCAGCCCAGTGATTCGGTGTCTCCGACATAATCCAGCCCAGAAAAGCGGCGAATGTGAAGAGGGGGCCGGGGACTGCCTGCGCGGCGCCATAACCAGCGAGAAAGTCATTCGACGATACCCAGCCCGTTGTGACCGTTTGCTGCTGCAGGAGCGGCAGTACCACATGACCGCCGCCGAAGACGAGCGCGCCGGAGCGATAGAAGCCTTCAAAAACGCTGATGGCATGGCCAGCGTCCAGGTGCGCCAGTACCGGAAGCCCAAAGAGCAGTACGCAGAACAGCACCAGCGCTATGCCCCCCGCTGCGCGCGAGACGCGGAATTCATGTGCGTGTTGCCTTACGCCGACCGTGCTTGTCGAGGCCGTGGTTTGGCAAAATACGAAGCCGAGTGCCGCGCCCAGGGCGATCACGATGAGTTGTGCGTACACGGTCGTTAGGACACTGAGAACGGCCAGCGCAGCAAGCGCGATGGTGGCGCGGCGGTGATCCGGACACAGGCGCCGGGCCATGTCCCACACAGCTTGCGCCACAACAGCGACAGCAACGAGTTTCAGGCCATGAATCAGACCCTCGCCGACCGGTCCGCCCAGGCTCGGTGCAATTGCCGCGAAAGCGAGCAGCAGCAAGACGGAGGGAAGCGTGAACCCGCACCAGGCGGCAAGTCCACCGAGCCACCCTGCCCTGAGCAGGCCAATGGAAAATCCAACCTGGCTGCTGGCTGGTCCCGGAAGGAACTGGCATAGGCCAACCAAGTCTGTAAACGTCTCATCATCAAGCCATCGACGTCGCTCGACGAATTCTCGGCGGAAGTAGCCAATGTGAGCTATGGGGCCGCCGAAACAAGTCACTCCTAGCCTGAGAAAGACCGCAAGAACTTCTGGCGCGGTGCCGCTTCGGGCTGGGCTCGATGAGGTCATGCCAGTTTCCATATGATCCTGAAATTCGGTGATTACGGCTTGCCGCGAGCGATGATTCGTAAGTTGGGGCGTCTTCGAACGGTTCTCCACGATCCACCACAACTGGTGAAAGCACGATAACCGCGTCTGATAACATCACCCCAACAACAAAGCCCAGAATTTTACCGGCACGCCGGAGGGCTGACGGCACACATCAACACCGCGAAATGACGGAACGTTTACAGGTGGGAGCCGACGTCTGAATGTCCGGATATCGGTGTGCCTGAGCGGCGGCTTGTGGCCGGCTAGCGCCTGACGTAGCGTCCGAGACCGGCCACACACAGCAGCGTGCACTGGTCGACATCGCCGCAAAAGCGCGGCTCAGTCGCTAACAGATATTAGCGATACCGCCGCGTTTTTCGACGAAACTGCACTCGCGCTGATCGAGCCGCGGGAATTCCGGTCGCGGCTTTTTCGATGCGGAGTGGCAGATTTAATGCGGACGGAGCCGAAGTGACGTTTTTATAGCGCTTCGAGTGGAAGCAAAAATGTCACTTCGGCGACTCAGAACTCCGAACGGTCGAACCGGCGCCGGCGATGACACATTTATCGCGTCCTACGCAAAGCGGCCCGCTCGCCGGATCTGCTTGCGACGCGGTTCGTGGCGCTGATCGGCAAGCTGTTTGCCGCCGAGGCGCGCAGTGCGAAGTGGAAGCCGGAGCGTCGGCAGCGGCTGCGTGCGCGCTACAGCGCTCGTGTGCTTGCCATCATCGAGCGCATGTTGATCGAACATCTGCCCGGCGTCGTGCCGTCGAGCCTGCTTGGCAAGGCTTTGCAATACATGGGCGGCCAGTGGCCAAAGCTGACCCGTTCCGTCGAGAACGGGAGTTGGCCGATCTCGAACAACCTGTGCGAGAACGCGATCCGGCAGTTCGTTGTCGGCCGTAAAGGCTGGTTGTTCGCCGATACCATTGCAGGCGCGCAGGCCAGCGCCAATCTGTACTCGCTCGTCGAGACATGAAAGGCCAACGGTGTCGAGCCGTATCGCTATCTCGTCTGGCTGTTTGCGAAATTGCCGCTCGCTACGACCCGACCGCTGACGATTATGCAACGCTACTGCCCATGGGCCATGCAGACGCCCTGAGGGGCGTCGTTCATTGATCACTTACATAAAGCCGACGGCCGGCGACCATTTGACTCCCGCGTCGGCGGGCGCATCGTCAAAGGTAGTCAAGGGGCCGGCACGGCCAGCGGCTCCGTGGCTGCCAAACCCCAGATCGTGCCCAGAGTAAGCGTCGGGATGACGACAGAAATCGCCCGCCCGGCCATCTGAATGCGCATGGACGGCATCTCCCGGTATACTGCTAGGAAAATGCCCCACAAAAAAGGGCAGCATCACATTATCAGCGTCACTCTCGGACCTCCGCGGACTTTGTACAGTTCGCAGGCCGTAGGCCCTCCGCTCTCGGATACGACAGACCGGAAATCTTAGGTGGCGCAATACCTGATCAGGCACAAAAATGGCCAGCGCAGACCAGCTCAAGGCGCTCGTAAAATCCCACATCAATCGCGATGACGGCCAGTTTTATTCGGTTGCCATGCAGGTTGCCGCCCACGAAGCCAAGGTGGGCCATGGGAAGCTCGCAGAAGAACTGCGCGACATGATAGATGCCGCGAAGGCGCGCGGCGGGGTCACCAGCAGCACTCTCGTCCCTCTGGCCCGGCCTAAGGGAGAGCTTGCGAGCCTGTTACACGTCAGCTATCCAAAGAATCGGATTGCCGACATGGTGCTGGACGCCGACGTCGAGAGCCAACTTCAGAGAATCATGAAGGAACAGCGTCATTACGCGCGTCTTCGTGACCATGGCTTATCACCCCGGCGCAAACTCCTTCTGGTGGGCCCCCCAGGAACTGGAAAGACCCTCACGGCATCAGTGCTGGCAGGGGAGCTTGGCGTACCACTCTTTCTTGTGCGACTTGATGCGCTCATTACGAAGTTCATGGGCGAGACTGCGGCAAAATTGCGTCAAGTCTTTGACGCAATCGCCGATATCAGGGGCGTCTACTTCTTCGACGAGTTCGACGCAATCGGTTCACAGCGCGGCCTGGCGAATGACGTCGGGGAAATCCGTCGGATTCTGAATAGCTTTCTGCAAATGATCGAACAGGACCAGTCAAATAGCCTGATCATTGCAGCGACCAATCACCCCGAGATTCTGGATTACGCCCTGTTTCGTCGGTTCGATGACGTCCTTGAATATCATCTGCCGACCGCCATTCAAGCCACTGAACTGGTGCGTACCCGACTGGGAGGCTTCCGGCCGAAGCCTTTCCCGGCCAAGACCATCGCGAGCGAGGCGTTCGGCTTAAGCTATGCTGAGATCCGTCGGGCAGTCGATGAGGCAATCAAAGAAGCCGTAATGCACGATGAATCGCAAGTCGGAGCCTCGGCACTTGGGAAAGCGTTGGCAGAACGCAAGCGTTTGAGTGAAAAACTAAAACATAATCACACGAGTAAAAATGGCGGACCAGCACGCACCTGAGAGACGCAAACATTTCCTGCTGAATAGCACCTCCAAACCACTTGATTACACCGCACATCCGTCCGGGGGCGGTGAGAAGCCCCAAATTCCTGAGCTTCCGCGTCAGCAGCACGGCCAGGCACTAAAAGCGCAACTCGACGCGCTTCAGCCGATGGCGCTCGCAACCGCGGAATCACAGCGCCAATTGGGCCTCGAAAGCGGGCTGGGTTTGCAAATCCAGTTCCAAGGCCAACCCGATATTGAGTTGCCATTTCAGAGTCTGGGCAACGACACACAGAAAATCGAGCTTCTGAGCGTCTATACCGAAGGCGATACTACCTTCGCAAACGTGTTCGTCCCTGACGGCAAGCTTGAGCACTTCGATCGCTACATTACTGAGTATATCGAAGAAAAGAAAAACAAAAACGGTCAGGCACTCGACCATAAATCGCTCTTGAACACGATCTCAGCGATTCGCGCCGCTGAAGTACGCGCACTCTGGACTGACGATCCCGACATGCTCCCCGCCGACAAAACTGAACAATTCTGGTGGGAAGTCTGGTTGCCTATTCGTAGTGATCGCGCGGCTGTCGTAAGGGACTTTAAGGCACTTTCAGCTTCAGCCGGTTGCATCGTCAGCGACAAACAAGCAAATTTCCCCGAGCGGACCGTCCTGCTGATGTACGGCTCGGAAGAGCAGTTCTCGAAATCTGTGATGTCACTGAACTGCGTTGCGGAACTTCGGCGCGCAAAAGACACCGCTGAATTTTTTGACGGGATGCCATCTGTGGAGCAACAGGACTGGCTTAGTGACGCCCTCAGGCTAACGGAATTCCCACCGGGCGCTGATGATATCCCGCGTGTGTGTCTGCTCGACTCCGGCGTGAATCGCGGGCACCCTCTTCTCGCTCCGCTTTTAGATGAGGGCGATACACACACCGTCGATCCAACGTGGGGAACCGACGACACGGCCAACCATGGATCGGGGCTAGCGGGTCTTGCCGCATATGGCGATCTGATTGATGTCCTCGGATCGGCCATTCCCATCACGCTTACGCACAGGCTTGAATCGGTGAAGCTCACTCCCGCAGAAGCTGCGAACGAAGGTGACGCGCGACATCATGCCTATCTGTTTGCCGAAGCCGTTAGCCGTCCGGAGATCGCGGCCCCTGCTCGCCCGAGAGTTTTCACTTCCGCGGTCAGTGCATCGGACTATCGCGATCGGGGCCGACCGTCATCCTGGTCAGCCACCGTGGATCGACTCGCGGCCGATGTCGACGGTGTTGGGGAGTTTCCCCGCTTGATTGTCCTTTCCGCGGGGAATACCCGCCATCACGATGCCTGGATGGAGTATCCGGCAAGTCTGTCCACAAATCTGATTCACGATCCTGGTCAGGCCTGGAACGCCATCACAGTTGGTGCCTTTACCGAGAAGACAGATACGGAGATTGACGAAGTCTCCCCGTTGGCATCAGATGGCGGCCTTAGTCCGTTTACAACGACTTCTCGGACATGGGACTCCGCGTGGCCGCTCAAGCCCGATGTTGTTTTCGAAGGCGGCAATCTTGGTATCGATGAGCTTGGCGCAGCTGGGATGCCGAGTCTCAATTTGCTCACAACCCACCATCGTCACCTAGAGCGCCTTTTCACCACAACGAACGCGACAAGCGCGGCCTCAGCACTTGGCGCGCGCATGGCTGCGCAGCTCATGGCCGCATACCCAGAATTGCGTCCAGAGACGATCCGTGCATTGATCGTGCACTCTGCGCAATGGACGCCGGCCATGCGTGAGATGTTTCTTCCCGAAGGGAAGAAACCCACCAAACAGGACTATGTCAATCTCATCCGCCACTGCGGATGGGGCGTCCCAAATCTAGACGCAGCCCTTTGGAGTGCGAGCAACTCACTCACCCTCGTCATCGAAGATGAGGTTCATCCTTACGCAAAGAAACAAGGTAAAGGTGTCGTTACTCGGCATATGAATCTGCACGCCCTTCCATGGCCTCGTGAGGAACTCGAAGCGTTGCAGGACACCCGGGTACAAATGAGGGTTACGCTCTCTTACTTCGTTGAACCCAATCCGTCGGCCCGAGGCGAAACTTCGAAGTATCACTATCCATCGCATCGCCTACGGTTTGACGTGCAACGTCCTTTAGACACGTCAACAGACGACTTCGTTGCGCGGATTAGCGCCGCGGTTGCGAGCGACGAAAATGGCGATGCCGTCAACCCCAAAGATCCGGACTGGTATGTTGGTGACAAACAACGGCACAAAGGCTCGATACACCAAGACGTCTGGGAAGGAACCGCTGCAGAGCTTGCCAGCCGAGGCTTCATCGTTGTCTATCCGGGCATGGGATGGTGGCGTACTCGGTCAGCTTTGAAGCGCTTCGATCTTCCTGCCCGTTATAGCCTCGTAGTTTCTCTGCATACGGAACAGGTCGAGGTTGATCTCTATGCCGCCATCACGAATAAGTTGGGTGTCGTTGTGCAAAACTGAGGTCGGTCGGAATTGGTGGAGGCCAACACGTTAAGCAGCGGTACGATCCAGATAGAATCGCCGCGTAAATGCAGCGGGCGACAGGTAGTTCAGACGTGCCTGCGTGCGCTGCCGGTTGTAGAATATTTCGATGTACTCGCCGATGGCGAGCTTGGCCTGCTCGCGCGTTGCGAAGCGCTGATGATAGATCAGTTCGCTCTTGAGTGAGCCCCAGAATGATTCGATCGGCGCGTTATCGTAGCAATTTCCGCGGCGACTCATCGACGCGCGCATACCGAACTGTCTGAGGAGTTTCTGGTATGCCTGTGCGCAATATTGCGAGCCGCGGTCGGTGTACTGAATCAGGCCCGGCTTCGGGCGCCGGATCGAGACGGCGCGAAACAGCGCCTGCATGACCAGATTTTTCGTCATGCGCTCGCTCATCGCGTAGCCGACGATTTCGCCGCTGTACAGATCCTTCAGGCCAGCGAGATACAACCAGCCCTCGTCGGTCGCGATGTACGTGATGTCGCCGCACCAAGCCTGATCGGGCGCTGCAACCGAGAAGTCCTGGCCCAGCAGGTTCGGCGCGACGGGCAAATCATGCTTCGAATTGGTGGTGGCCTTGAACTCGCGCTTCTGCCTGCACCGCAGGCCCAATTTCCTGCGTAACTGTTTTATCCGGTGTACGCCGACACAAACACCGTGCTGCTCAAGATGCTTCTGCAGGCGCTCGGGACCGCTTTGGGAATTCGATTCATTCATGCCTCCGTTTCACGATTTTACGAAACGTTGGCTTCCACTTTTTTCAGCCGACCTCACCTGCAGAGGCCGCGCTCGATGAAGGCATCGAGCTTCAGGTGGTCAGGTTGCCGGAGGTGAAAAAGGGCTTTGTTCTGTTGTCACGTCGCTGGGTGGTCGAACGCAGCTTCGGCTGGTTGAATCGCTTCCGGCGCCTGGCCAGAGACTACGAGCGATTGCCCGAAACGTTCGCTGGCCTGCACTTCGTCGTCTTCACTCAGCTGATGCTCGTGCACTTCGTAGCCCTCAACAAAGGCCACCCCGATGGAAAGCTTCTTCAAGACCCTGAAAGTCGGGAGAATCTATCAGGTTCACTACGAAACGCGCGCAGAGGCTCGTCTGGATATCGTCGACTGGATTGAGGGCTATTACAATCGAGAGCGCTTGCACACCTCGATAGGATTTCTTACTCCCGTCGACTACGAGGCCGCGTTGATCGCTGCATGATCTGCTTGTACGTGGTAACGAGGCAGGGTCAATCGTCGGTTGACACGACTTGCCGATCAGACTTCACCGGACACGCACGACATATAAGCCGATCGAAATTTGTGCCGGGTTCCCTGCAGCAGATGACGTAAATCGTCGCTACCTTCGGCGACAGGCTGCACCCACCTCATAGAGCCATTCGACCCAGGGCACTCAAGCCGACGCTACCCGCGCCATAGAAGGCGTGCCTCCTGAGGGAGTCCTGTGCTGCCATAGTCTGCCCTTCTTTTGTATCTCTGGCCGTTCCTGTGGACGCCGCTCTATTGCGTGTAACACGCAGCGTGTCGCCGTATCGCGTCCTCAGGCGAGGAAAACCACTGTCTCTAACCCCTGGAGCTCGGGCCTCAGCACGTATCTCGACCTGGCCGATTTCGGGAAACGTTAGTTCGCTCGGGAAGTCTCCGGTGCGATTGAATGCTGCGGCTGACAGAATTATCAGTATCTTTATCAGTCTGGAACCAACAACCGGTGACGCCGCAAGTAGCTGGGTATCAGCCATCATTCTATCGCCTTGTCCTAAATTATCTGGTGCTTGCTAACTTGGAAACACGTAGCAATCCAAACGGGTTCGCTGGGCATCCGGAATCGGTCCACGCAGTGATACAGCCTCCCTTTACGTCGATCCAGACCAAAAACAGACGTAGGCCCTTTACCTAGTCCAGGCACCATTTCTGCAGAAAAAACGACGTCCGTAGAATTGTTCTCGACCACATGAAAACGTGATCTGTAAGCTGACGAGACCGGCGCACACGCGACGGCTATGGCCGTTTCACCGTCCACGGAAATGATGACATCATCTTTGTTGTACATCGAAGTCTTGTCATTGACATAGCCACATATGTAAATCTGATCCGCTAGCGCTTGCGCGGTTTGCAGCAGAAAGCATGGGAAAATTACAAAATACGTGAGCAATGCTTTCGGTCTCATGTCCAGTATTTCCCGTCTCGGCTATTCATGCCTCGCTGGCTATGGCGAGTTAGTCTTCAAAATGGTACGCTGGGTTCGCTTCATCGAGGCCCAAGATCCACTTTATTTTTGTAATCGCGCAGAGCGTTTTGCGCCAATGGGTCGAGGGGCGCGCTGGAGCGAAGCGTTGTTGATGCCATCCCGGCTGCGCAGAGGCGAACGAACGCACATTCTGAATGTCGTTCATGGCCGACGGTCCAATGGATCGAGTGCGCGCCTCGCGTCAGCACACGGAGACTGCACATAGTTGGGGCGGATGTGAACGTGACGCGCGTGGTTAATGGCCTGCCACGGCGGCATTCCGCTCATCGACGACGAGGTCTTTCGTGAGGGCCTCCCCAGAATTCTCCAGACCTCGGCCCCACTCCTCCTCTGACGCGTTCCGGCTTGGATGTATTCGGCCAACTGCGCGAGCAGGCTGCCACCGATTGCATTGTTCACGATTTAGGTTTTCTGAGGGCGAATGAGCCGCCCGTGTTCGAATTTCTGCTCGCCGTAGCAGTAACTGAGCGCTGAAGAGCAAAACAGGCCTTGCTCACAAAGCGCACGCATGAAAATGGCGATTATCTATGCCACGGCCTCTTTCGTGTAGGTTGTCTGTTTGGGGTCTGCCCTGAGGGCACGGAGAACGGGAGGTGGTTGTCGCCATCGCTTCCACTGACGCCCAGCCGACAGGGGAGTCTCCTAACGCTTCGTTACCCGTCGCCAGCAACCCTGCTGTGAGATTCAGCCTGGTTCAAGGGATCATGCGGTAGGAGTAGCATCCCACTACTTACGTCGTCGTGACACTACTGGCCTTCCCCCGCTTTTCCGGACAGGTAAACTAGCCCGTCATGCGTTGCTCGAACTGAACCGGGCTAAGGAAGTTCAGTGTTGAATGTCGGCGATGCGGATTGTAGAAACGCTCGATGTAATCGAACACGTCGGCCCGCGCCGCGTCCCTCGTGCGATAGACGCTTCGGTTCACACGCTCTGTCTTCAGGGTGCTGAAGAAGCTTTCCATCGCGGCATTGTCCCAACAATCACCGCGACGACTCATGCTGCAGGTAATGCCTTGCTGCCTGAGTAGCGACTGGAAGTCCTCGCTGGTGTATTGGCTGCCCTGGTCGCTGTGATGTATCAATTCGGCTGGTCGCCCTCGACGCCAGAGCGCCATCAGCAACGCATCGGCCACCATCTTTGCGTGCATCGTATTGCTCATTGACCAGCCGACGATGCGGCGCGAGTACAGGTCCATCACGGCGGCAACGAACAACCAGCCTTCCGCAGTCCAGATATAGGTAAAGTCGGCGACCCATTTCCGGTTCGGCGCGTCAGCTTCAAACTGGCGTTGCAGGTAATTCGGCGCGATGCCGTGAGCCGCCGCAGCCCCTGAATTGCCAGGCATGCGACGTCGCCGCTGTCGAGCCTGCAATCCAGCCTGCTGCATCAGTCGGGCAACACGATTCACTCCACAGCGTTCGCCCGCTGCACGCAGATCGTGCCAGATGCGTGGGCTACCGTAGGTCTTGTCGCTTAACTCGAAACTTTCCCGGACCAGCCGCGCGAGTCGAACATTCTCCTGCGAACGCTTGCCCGGTGCTCGACCGAGCCATTCGTAGAAACCGCTATGCGAGACCCCGAGCAACCGGCACATGGCCCGAGTCGGCCAGACGCCGCGCTGCCGTACTATCCAGGCGTACTTCACTGCGGGTCCTTCGCGAAGTAGCCGAGCGCTTTTTTTAGAATGTCGCGTTCCATCGTGACCCGCCTCAACTCGCGCTGCAGGCGCTGTACTTCGGAAAGTGCTTCGGCTCGCAGTGGCTTGCTGGCGTCCATCTCCAGCGCCCCATCTCGCGCCAACCTGACCCAACGGCGCAGCAGATTCTCGCCAATGCCAAGGTCGCGCGCTATCTGGGTTACGACAGCACCCGGCTCGTTGCATAGCCGGACCGCCTCGCGTTTGAATTCGTCGGTGAAGTGCCTTCTTGTTCTGCTCATTCCATCCTCTCAGGATTACGTCAGCTTAGCTGATGTGTCCGGGAGAACAGGGGAAGGCCACTACCGCTTTCGGAGAGTTGCCTTTGGCTGTGGCTCATCGTCACTCAACGTATGCCTAACTCCCGCTACAAAAGACTGGGCCAATCCGTTGACCGCAGAAGTTGTGAGATGAGCGCCTGCGACCCGCCTTGCGATATGCCCCTCTGGGTCGACCCATTCGACAATTTGACAGACATGACCAAATGGATTGACCGTTTCCAATGAAATTCGAAAGCCGCGCATTTTCAACGTTTTGTTATCCATACAATTGGCTTTCCACATAAATGTCGATAATTTTTGCTTATCGATTGAGAATTTAGAATTGCTTTCTTAAGCAAGTCTTAAACCAGCGTGGGCAGACGACATTGAACTTCTATCCCGCGTCAAAGGTTGGGGGCTAACCTGCTTGCTGCCCAACTGGCTTCCGGCACGAAGGCGGCGTGATCTTGACCCAGGCTTTGATAAGGAACGCAGGAACCTGTCGTCCCGATGCCAAGGGAGAAATCCGAGCGGATAGTCATCCGCAAGGATGAGAGTACCGATGCGGGGCACAGGGGCGGAGGCGTTCGTAGTAGGGTTGAAGGCTCTGTGATGGGGCTGGACCGAAGGAGCGCCGTCGTCTGGCTTGACCGTGCGAGCAACCCCCGAGGGGAGGCCTCGCATGGATAAGGCAAAGCCGTTTGATATTTCCAAACGCGAAGTGTGGGAAGCGTTCAAGCAGGTGAAGACAAATCACGGCGCGGCGGGTGTCGATGGGCAATCGATTGCCGAGTTCGAAGAGGACCTGAGTAATAACCTCTACCGACTCTGGAACCGGCTGTCCTCGGGCATTTATGTTCCGCCACCCGTGCGCCGCGTGGATATTCCAAAAGTTGATGGCAAGACAAGGCCGTTAGGAATACCAACCGTTTTGGATCGCATAGCACACATGGTGGTACGGCGATACCTCGAACCGATTCTGGAGCCAGTGTTCTATGACGATCGATGGTTATCGACCGGGCCGCTCAGCGCATCAGGCGCTCGCAGTTGCGCGTCAGCGTTGCTGGCGCGCGGACTGGGTACTGGATCTCGATATTAAAAGCTTCTTCGATGATATCGACCGTCAACTTCTGATGCGCGCGCTACGTCGACATACGAACTGCAAGTGGGTGCTGCTATACGTCGAGAGATGGCTGGTCGCACCGGTTTGTATGCCCGATGGCGCTTTGGTATCGCGGGATCGGGGGACACAGCAAGGGGCAGTTGTGGCTAACCGGTTCTTGCATTACGCGTTCGATCAATGGATGTCACGGAACTATCCCCGCGTCCTGTTTGAGCGTTACGCCGACGATGTCATTTGCCACTGCAAGAGCGAGGCGCAGGCCAAGCAATTACGAGCGGAGCTCGATGCCCGGCTTGCGGCTTGCAAACTACAGCTTCATCCGGAGAAGACGAAAATCGTCTACTGCAAGGACGATAACCGACGCGGCAGCTATCCGGTGCAACGCTTTGATTTCCTGGGCTACTTGAACCGAGCCGGGAATCGTGGAGGCTATTGGGTTTAAGTTAAAGCAGGCGCATCCGCAGTATTTCTGAGTTGCCTGTAGTAGTTTGCCTCAGCTTCAGCGGGCGGGATATAGCCGAGCGGTTCCATCAGTCGATGATGATTGAACCAGGCCACCCATTGCAGCGTTGCCAGTTCGACGGATTCCTTCGTTTTCCACGGGGCGCGCCGATGAATCAGTTCCGTCTTGTACAGGCCGTTAATCGTT
>NZ_JAWRWY010000025.1:0-92952 GCF_046535315.1 Paraburkholderia sp. SIMBA_027 | reverse complement strand
CTCGACCGCCCGAACGCGGTCTTCGTATGAATACATGGACTACCTCCAAAGTAGTCCAAGATTTTGTCCGCATCCCCGGTGGGTTAAGACTCGGTGAAAATCAACAATTGGCCGGAACGAAGTCATCCAGCCTGATCATCGTGAACATCGACTCGGTATAGCCGTCCGCTCCGCGCATCGCTTCAGTCTCAGTGTTGTCCGGTTCTTTGTTTCAACGTTTACCCCTCCCGCGCGGATGACGTGCGCGGGAGGTATTTCAACAGCCTGCTAGACCGGTCGCGGATCCCATGCCTAACGGGTCGCATGTTTTCTTGGCAGTTGTCTTTGCGCCCCCGCCATATATAAAGACGGTGGTTCGTCCATTACATTTCATTACAAATCAGAATGACGGTTTCACTCCATCACACCAGGAATGTCAATTATTTCAATAAAACTAAAATTCTAAAAATTATGGGCGTACGTTCGAATTGGCGAAGATAGTATTGCAACACTTAAATTTGTATGATGAGAGATGGAGATATTTCTTGGGTCCACGTAGTTAGATGCGTTTTACATAAATTCCTACGTAGACGTTCGCCTGAGTTCGTTGTCGCGACGCCTGCTCCGCCAATTGGATAGCTCGAGAGTAGCACCAATTAAAATCAGAACCTTATGCGTGAGTATGGATATATTGATGATGACAAATGAAGTGGCATCTTTGGCGTCAAATTTCTTTTTTGAATCAGCGCCGGCTACAGCAACCGAAAAACTTACGCAACAAATTCTGATTCAGCTTGTCGTCATCGTAGTGATGTCTCGGATGGTCGCAGCACTATTGAAGCGCGTGTTTGGCCAAACGGAAGTGGTGGGGGAAATAATAGCTGGACTCATACTCGGCCCCAGCCTCTTTGGTGCGCTTTTCCCGCATGCCTTCGCTTTTATCTTCACGGGTACCGTAGATCGTGTCTTTACGGGTCTTGCGCAGATTGGACTTATATTTCTGATGTTCGAAATCGGCGTGGAATTCGAATTTCGACGACTGCTTTCGACATCGCGCATTGCGCTACTGATTGTCAGCGCAGCAAGTATTTCGCTTCCATTTGTGTTGGCCTATTTGACCGCGCCGTTCTTTTATCATTCGATCGATGGCGGAGGAAAATCGTTGCTGGCATTT
Source organism: Paraburkholderia sp. SIMBA_027 (assembly GCF_046535315.1). NCBI lineage: Bacteria > Pseudomonadati > Pseudomonadota > Betaproteobacteria > Burkholderiales > Burkholderiaceae > Paraburkholderia > Paraburkholderia sp. SIMBA_027. Next base: position 91,799 of record NZ_JAWRWY010000025.1, on the reverse strand, counting down.
CGTCTCTTCTTCGGGGTAGCTGTTTCGATTACAGCGCTGCCCATTTTAGGGCGTATATTCATGGAGCTTGACCTGTCACATACTAGGATTTCCGCGCTTACTATTGGAGCTGCCGCCATTAACGATTTGGCTGGATGGTTACTCTTGGGCGGCGTGACGGCGGCTATTACATCCGGTTTTAATGCAGGCATCTCCATGCTTCGGATGGGCGTTTTGCTAGGCTACATGGCAATCGTCTGGTTCGTCGCCCGACCATTTCTTAAAAAGCGCGTGACCGCGTCGATGCGCGGAACCACGGAGATATCGGGGCCGTTGATCGGCTGGATTTCAGCCGCCCTGTTCTGTTCGGCGTTCCTCACAAGCTGGCTGGGCGTGTTCGCCAATATTGGTGGCTTCATTGCAGGCTTCGCGTTACATGAAAACAGGAAATTCGCAAATGCATGGAAGCAGCAGGTCGCTCCGATTATAAAGGTGGTCTTTCTTCCATTGTTTTTCGTTTATACCGGACTGCGTGTGAACATTACTGCGCTGCACGGCACTATGGCAATCTTCACTTGCCTCGCTATTATTGCGGTATCGTTCTCTGGGAAATTTGTCGGAGCGTGGCTAGCGGCTCGTTTTGTTCGGGAAACTCCGCGCAATAGTATTGTAATCGGCATATGCATGAATACTCGGGCACTGATGGAACTCATTGTGCTCAATATCGGGCTCGATCTGGGCGTTCTCTCCAGGAACATGTTCTCGATGCTTGTTTTAATGGCAATCGCGAGCACCGTTATCACGACGCCACTGCTGCGTCTTTTGATGAGCGCCGAGCGGCGAAAGAGTGGAGCGTCAGATATCGCAAGCGCTGTCGGTGCAGTTGGGGTGATCGATTAGTCATCTTAAATTCAGCCTATTCCAATCAAAACATGCAGTCCAATCTGCTTGGCTGCATGCTGCTCTTTACCTAACGTCGGCTGGAGCGGTTTCAAACAAAACATCAATTACAGTCGTTGTTCCCGTAGTACTGTTAATGTTATATATTTTTAGGAGATTTAAATGCAAGAGGCTTCGACGTCCATTAAAGATGCGACTCCGGCTGATAAGCAGAGTCATCTTGCGCTCATCCTGTCCGGTAACGGTCAGCAGATTCGCATGGCTGGTTCTCATCATAGCCACAGTCATACGCACGCGCATGGCAATTCGCATAGCCATCACTTCGATATGGCTCTCGGTCGGAAGATTGCAGCGTCACACACGCTTTAATCGACTGATCTAGTTGTACACGGACCTTCTGTATAGAAGGTCTGTGTCGATCACTGGTATCCGATTTTATCGAATATCGCGATACGGCAATCAACATGGTCAATTTAGAGTGAACAATGACGAGTCTATCTGTACGTAACGTTGTTGTGGTTGGTGGGGGCGTTGCCGGTTATCTGGCTGCTTTGTTTATAAGGACTTTTATCGGTGAAACCGTTAACGTGACGGTAATCGCAGCCCCGGATGTCGCGCCAATGACGGTCGGCGAATCGACCAATGGACCCTTCACCGGACTGCTAAATTCACTTGGCATTGACCGCGATACGTTGATACGCGAATGCGATGCGACGATCAAAATCGCATCAGAATTCGCCGACTGGACCCCACGCGGAGAGGGCCATCGTTGGGTACATGAGTTTCAGCCCACGGTGACACACCTCGGCATCCCGCTTTACCACTACTGGCTGCAGAGATCTCGATCTGAAGCCGTGCCCCGTTATCAGGACGCGTGTTTTGTTAACTCGGCATTGATTGAGGAGTGCCGAGTCCCGTTCCAGAATGAGGCGGATCTCAACGACGTTTCGTTTGGCTACCATCTTGACGGTCATAAGCTGGGCGCGGTTCTTCGCGATCGAGCGGCACAGCGAGGCGCCCATCTAATATCCGCGAAGGTCGTGTCAGCGAAAAAGAATGGAGCAGATCGCATAGAAAGCGTCCTGCTTGACAACGGGGAAGAGGTGCACGGTGACTTTTTCATCGATGCCACGGGCTTTAGTCGGCGACTGGCGAACTTGGCCTATCCAGATCATCCGGATTTTCGGTTCGAACCGTATTCGGACTACCATTTTTGCGACCGGGCGGTTTACGTCACGTTGCCCAGCGATAGCCCCGACATTCGCCCGAGTACGTTGAGCACAGCGTTGTCGTCGGGTTGGGTCTGGGATATTCCGCTAAACGATCGCGTTAGCTACGGGTATGTGTATTCGTCCCGGCATCTGGAGCGCGCCGAGGCCGAGCGAGAATTCCGGAGGTTTCTGTCACTGCCGGAAGAGACCGGCGTGCGTTTTCTAGAATGGATGCCTGGCCGGATCAATAAGGCATGGTTGCAAAATTGCCTGTGCATCGGAGTGTCAAACGCTTTTATCGAGCCCATCGAGTCGTTGACTTCCGCTACGCTCTGTTTCGAACTTCACAGTTTGCTCCGGCATTTCCCGGCCAAAGACTTTAATCCGTCCAATATCGACTCTTATTGCCACCTCATCGCTGATAAGTCACTGGACAATCGCGACTTCATCAGCCTACATTATCAGACGTCCAGAAGGACGGACACGGGGTTCTGGCGCGACATCCGCTACCGTGCAAAGGTCGCGCCGCGAATCTCCGATCTAATCAATAACTTCGCCACCAATGCGCCATTGGTTGTGGACGGGATTTACGAAAGTAAGGCTATCTTCGGAATGTTCGCAGCCCGAAGTTACACGCCGACATATGACCTGCCGATTCTTGCTCATCTCGATGCGTCCGGCGTAAAAAACATAATGGACGTTGTGCAAGTCGAACGAGCCACTTCGATAAACTTGTATCTGAAGCATAGCGAACTAATCCGACGTGTGTGCGTACAGCGGTAGGAATGTCACTCGTTGAAAACCTCTTGAACCCCACACTGAAGTCGACACCGGGTATGCGAATAATCGAGCGCTTCATGACGACGGCCCATCGTTGGCCCGATAACGTGGCTGTGATACACGGTGATAGTTCGATCACCTATGGCGAACTCGCGCATCGCGCTGGTGAGATCGGGGTGGGCGCCGCCAGGCTTGGTGCAGGCGCGGGCGATGTCGTAGGTGTGCTATTCGACAAGTCGATTGACGCGGTGGCCACCATGTTGGGGCTGCTCATCCAGCGAATCGCCTTCCATCCGTTGTCGAAACAAAGTGGTTTGGAACGTAATGTTGCGATTCTCCGTAAAGTCCGCCCACGCTTTGTCGTAACGGATAGCGGCGACACGGGGTATGGCATTGCTGGACTCACGTTCATCGCCCTGGACTTGCTACGTAACTCCGACGATGAGTCGCTCAGACCGCCGTCGTCGGTCGTCACCAACGAATTTGCTTATCTGATTTCGACCTCGGGTTCGACCGGCTTTCCAAAAACCGTCGCCATAACGAATGAGGCCATCGGAAACTATATCGAGTGGAGATTGCGTTACTACCATTTCAGCCCCGACTCGCGGCTGTTGCAGTTTGCACCACTGTCTTTCGATAGCGCAATCTCGGACCTGTTCTCGATGTTTGGGTCCGGTGGAGCGGTTGTGCTGGTCGATGAGAAAGACCGCATTAATGCCAACAAAATCTCGGAACTTATCAGAAGCGAACGCGTTACCCATTTCTCGATCGTCCCCAGCCTGTACGAACGGATCATTCCTTCGATTTCCGTCGACTCTTCATTAGTCGAGGTGACTGTAGCCGGAGAGCGGCTACCGGCCAGCCTTGCCGCAGCGCATTTCAATCGCCTGTCGCAGGTGCGGTTGGTCAACGAATACGGTCCTTGCGAATGCGCGATAGGCGTCTCCGCCTACCACGTGACAAAGCAGGATGCTATTGGGTGCGATTGCCTGCCGGTGGGGAGCGCGATCCAAGGTGTTGAACTTCGTATTTGCGACGAGCAGATGAAACCTTTGCCGCCGAATCAGACAGGCGAGATTTTGATCTCAGGGCTTTGCGTAGCGGGCGGCTATATCGCAGATCCAGAAGAGACGCTGAGTCATTTCGTGTCGAGCGATGGAATACGAATGTACCGCACTGGCGACGTGGGTTACGCAGACGAACAGGGTTGCATTTCTGTGATTGGCCGTACCGACCGCATGGTGAAGATATTCGGTAACCGGGTTCATCTTTCGGAAATTGAGCGGGTGCTTGAAAAACAGAAGGAGATATCCGAAGCCGCCGTGATATTCGACGACGGAAAATTGCAGGCCGCGTGCGTGACGACGCTGACCGGCGAACAGATCCGCGCACGGATTAAACCGGCTTTGCCACCGTATATGCAGCCGTCGATTGTCGCCGTCCTATCAGAACTTCCGATGACCGTGAACGGGAAGCGTGACTACTCGCGGATCTCTGAGATAGTCGAAGAATTGATGCGACCGGACAATGAGGATATTGCCGATGAAGCTCAGAGGAAGGTGTACGGAATATGGCGGGACGTCCTAAAGTTCTCGAAAATCAGAATCGACGATTCGTTCTTCGATGTGGGAGGTAGCTCGCTTTATGTCCTTGAAATTCATCACCGGCTGCAACAGGTTTTCGGCGTAAATCGCCCTATTGACCTGCTGCTTGACGCAGACACGATTGAGTCGCAAGCGCGGCTCTTCGGTAGCAACTAACTCGACTCAAATTGTCTTGAGGAAAAGCGACATGAAGGTGCCTATCAACAAGAATTTCTCCCGCGTGCTCGTTGCGATGATGATTAGCGTAATGGGTTCGCAGGCTTACTATGTCGGCGAGTCGTTGCTCTTGAAGCATGTGACCGGCTCCGGCTGGATTGTCGGTTTGACCCTGGCGCTAGCTTCGTTGCCGACTTTTTTCTTCGGTGTTTTCGGTGGGGCGGTTGCGGACCATTACGACCGGAAGAAAATCATGGTGGTCGCAGATATCGTTGGTTCGGCAGCGAGTATTTCACTTGCGTTGATCGTCCTGATGAATCTGACTGGCGCGCTAGTGCCGTGGGTGATGTGCACGACGGTCGTCCTAGGATCTTCACAGGCGTTCTTCCGACCCGCCTCGAGGGCATTGCTGCCGCGCCTCGTGGAAAGTGCAAGTCTTGGCAAAGCCAACTCCATTTACTGGACTGCGCGGGATATTGCGTCGATTGTGGGTCAGTCGGTGGCCGGCGTTGTCTACGCCGCCTTCAATGCGGGCTCGCTGTTTTTGAGCGACGGGCTGAGTTACCTGATTTCAGCATTGCTGGTCCGGTCCATACGCACGTCGGCGGACACCGCTGCCGTTGAACAGCGGACGGCTCCGATCAAGTTTCGCGCGCGCATCGCGGAAGGGTTTCGTTATATTCGGCGTGTAGAAGGTTTGGGCGCAATGATCGCCACGCTTTGCTTTATGGATCTCTTTCTTGCGCCGTTGATGACCATGTTGCCGTTCTACGTCGAAGACACGCTGAAACTCGGCCCGTCCTGGTACGGCATTCTCTACGCAGCCTTGTCGGTTGGAGCTGTGCTTGGCGGGAGCCTGAGTGGCCTGATTCAGGTGCCCGAACGGGCGCGACGGATTACGATTCCTCTTATGTTGGTGGTCACCGGCTTGTCGCGCTGTGCATTGGGAATGACTCATAGCCCCTATATCGCTTTCGTTGCGATTGCACTCGAAACCGGTAGTTCAATCTTCTTCTCGATAGCAGCTGAAACGGTGATTCAGCTGCGTGTGCAAGACGGCTATCTCGGCCGAGTTATGGGGCTACTCAGCTCGCTGATGGGGGCGCTGACTCCCGCGGGTATGCTCCTTGGTGGCGTGGCGGTCAGTTATTTTCATGGCGCACTGCCGGAGGTCATCGTCGCGAGCGGTGCAGCGCTGGTTCTTGTCGCAATCGCCCCGTTGGCATCGGCGCAATACCGACGCTTCTTCGATGGTGGCGCCAGTCCGGCATTGACGGAAGCATTCGGTGGCAAGGAATGAGCAACGCGGACCTAGTCAGATTGCGCGAGGACGTCTGTGTTGATCCGCTCATCAACGGGTGGTATGCATGGGCCTTTCTGCTATCGCCGGCCGCGGCCTCCTTCGTTCAGACAAGGAACGTCGGACGCGTTGAGGGATTGTTGCAGCGTGTTGAGCAGATCAAGGACCTCATGGTCGGTTCGCACTTGATGGCGACAAGCTTGCCTGAAATCTCCGGCGACGAGGCCAGCCAGATCCACGAAGCTCTTGACAGACACAGCGCGTCCACTGAGGCCGCGACGGCGTTACGGAACGCCATCCTTGCCGTCGACGGATTGTTGGCGAAGATGAATGGCGGCCCATTGACGCCCTTTTACCGCGACGTACCTGACATCCTAAAGGGAGCGGTGGAGCTGGTGTATGACCGTTACCATAGGCCGGGCTTTTTTCTGCACGAACGTGTTCTGTACGAAGATGGCTGGATGAATCGTCAGTCGCAGACGATGCGGCTATATGGTCCGCAAGTAAAACGGCGCCCAGCATTTCTGCTGCCGCGATTCTCGCAGAGTGATGTGTTCGACATTGACCTACCATTCACGCACGCCGGCTATGACGTATTGTTTCGGTCAAGATATCAGCCCACGCCGTTTGAGCATGTTTGCGCCGCGTTGAACGTTGACCAGCAGAGGGCGGCGATGTTACGACCGCTTTTCGAGGAGACGGAGACCGCATCGAGCGAAATTCCTTGCGATATGGTGACGCCGCCAGCGGCAAAAATTTTCAGATACTTCGGTCACGCATCGATTCTCGCTTCGATAAACGGCAAGACCTTCCTTACAGACCCATGGATCCCGGCTTTCTCCACGACCGCGGAAGACGCGACTTACGGGTTGAGGGATTTGCCGCAGCACATCGACTACGTAATCATTTCTCACGCGCATGCCGATCATTTGAACGTCGAAACGTTGCTGGAATTACGGCATCGCGTTGGTCACGTGTATGTCCCGCGGGGGGCGGGTCGCTCAGTGAACGATCCGTCGATGAAAGTGATGATCGAGTCGTTGGGATTTGAACGGGTGCAGGAAGTCGATTACTTCGAAGACATCAACCTTGGTGACGTTACGTTGACGGCTCTGCCTTTTTTCGGCGAACACGGTGACTTGGATGTCACCGCCAAGGCATCGTACCTGTTGTCGACGCGAGACTTTAGATGTGCATTCCTTTCGGACTCCAAGAATATCGTTCCAGAGCTATACGATCGGCTCGCCGCTCGCCTGCACGGTGGCGTCGATCTCGTTTTCGTAGGCATGGAGTGTGAGGGCGCACCGGTCAACTGGTTATACGAACCAGTGTTGACCAGTCGTGTGCCTCAACGGCTTGCAACCAGCCGGCGATTAGCGGCATCCGATTGCTCGGAGGCCAGTGATCTGGCCGCCCGGCTCGATGCCTCTCAAGTCGCGATTTATGCGATGGGTTACGAGCGCTCGCTCGCCTATCTGATCGGTAAGACGTCAACAGATGATGATTGGAGCCACCAAGAAGCCCGGCGTTTCATAGCGCAGTGCAATACATCGTCGCGTCGGGCGACACTGATGCGCGGACGGATGGAGATGGTGTTCCCATGAGATTTATTCTTTACGACGGGAGGTGTGGATGATCATCTAAAAGTAAGTCCTGCCTGTCTCAATATCTTTTCTACTTTACGAGGTCAAAAATGAAGCGTAACAAGAACGGTCAATACGTCGGCAACCTGCTGGGCTAAGCGAGAACGCCGCCTGCTGCCAGAATTCAATTCACTTATGAGGCTAAAAATGAAACGTAACAAGAACGGTCAATATGTTGGCAATCTGCTGGGTTAAGCAGTGACGTCGCCCGCGGCCGAGATTCAATCTTGGCCGCGGGTCTATCATGATGTTGGAGGCTTCGATGATCAGAGTTACCCCGGACAAATATCGTCAGTTAGGCGACGCAACCGGCTGTGATTTTGTGCTGCTAACGAACTCGTCGATTATCGACAGTTTTGAATTCGCGAAAGAATGCGGCTATGTGTCATGTTCGAAACATGCTTGCAATACCGAAGCAGATTTCCTCTCACGGCTCGCTCCCGATGCGCGAGTTAGGCCGACCCATTACCTTGTCATCAGTCCGGACGTGCTCTTCAAGAGTCCGCCACCAGAACTGCTTGGGGTGGACTCCAAGGTACTGGTCATGCCGTGTAACTCGACGCCGCTCGATATCGATAGCATTGGACATTTCCTTCAATGCATGGTGACGAGTGATCCAGATGCACAACAGGTGTGGGCAGATCGTTTTTTCAGGGCAGCCGAAGTATCGTCACGACTGACGCTGAGCGACGCTAGGCACGGCACCCAGGCCACCTTCCAGCACATGAACGACGAATATGAATGGTTCGAGCAGTTGGGGATGCTGGACTGGGGCTCGCAGCAATTCGCGCCGGCTGGCGAGATCAGCGTGTTACCGATGTTCCATGGAAATTACGATGCAAAAAGTCGGTTGGACATCAATGGGACGATCGCCTTCCATGGTTTTCCGATCGTAAATTCTGGAACGCCGTCCTTCTTGCGTGGCGATCAGGAAAAAATCTATTCGATGCTTGAAGAGATCGAGCACGCGCCGCTGATAGCGGAAGTCGAGAACGGCGTTATTACGGCGGTGTCGTCCGAGCAGGACACTGCTGCGCTGAAGATCATCGAGTCGCTGTTCATGGTCGATTCACGCTACCGGATAATCTGGGAACTGGGCATTGGCTCGCATACCGGACTGGAAAACAAGCGCGGGAATTTTGCACCGAACGAAAGTTTTGGTGGTGTGAATGGATCGGTCCACTTTGGGCTTGGTTTGACGCCGTGGACGCAATATCACATTGACATCGTCTGCCCGGGCATATCAGTGGCGACCGACAGCGGCGTTGTGATTGCCGGCCCGTCCCCGAACGGAATGATGCAGCGCACACGCACGGCCGGATGCCCTTGCATCAGCTAACGGCGCAGTATCAGCGCGTAAGTGGATCTGGACAGAGGTCAATGCGGCGAGAGGCGAGAAGAGGCATGAGTATGGCGCAGGTACTAGAGATGTCCCCTGAGAGCAGCGGCACAGATGCTGCGCGACTTGAAGATTTGTCGACGCTGTTCTTCGTCAGTTTCGACGCACATGTGAGATCCGCTCCTGACGCGCTTGCGCTTGCTGGGGATCATGAGTCGGCCACCTATCGCGAGTTGTCGGCGTTGGTTGGGCGGATTGCCAGTCGACTCGTATCGGACTACGGCATAGGTCCTGGCGATGTCGTTTTGGTGGTCGGTGGCCGCGATCTGGCGAGCCTTGCGCTGTTGCTGGCTGTATTGCGTGTCGGCGCGCGTGCCGCTCCGCTGGAGCAGTCATTAGCAGTCTCCAGTGATGTGGCAAAGTATGGCAGCAATGTAAGGCTGATCGTCAGTGCGGAGCCGCTCGACTGGGGCGGTACGCCAGTTCCGAATGCGTGTTTCGGGATGCTCGCGCGACCGTCGGAGCCGGATGAAGCCGGTGACTTGCCCTACCAACCTGCATCACTTGCCTCCGCGGGTTTTGTACTGTCGACCTCCGGTACGACCGGTATTCCAAAATTGATTTTAGTCAGTCTGCTGAACTTCTCGGCGAACCTCAATTCTGCCAACGAGAAACTACGCATGAGCGAATCGCTGCGCAGTATCTGGTCGGCGAACTTCGGCTTCGATCTAAGTTTGTCTATCGTTCTGATGACGCTTCGCGCCGGTGGTCTGATCGTGGTGCCTTCGAGTGCGCAGGTGTTCGATCCTCGCGCGTTCGTCACGGCTATCCGTAAGTATCGCGTGAACATGGTGAACCACGTTCCCTCGTTCCTCGAGAACATTGCATTAGCCTGCGAAGGTGAAGAGCCGATCGCGATCGACTATCTTATTTTTGGCGGCGAGGCGCTCACGTCGCCGGTGGTACGCAGCGTTCGGAATTTGTTCGACGCGCGCGTCGTTGCGAACGTCTACGGTCCGACCGAGACCACCAATTTTGCGACGATCTACTTCATCGACGGCGATATGGAGTCGTTGCATTTACCCATCGGTCGGGCGCTGCGCGGCTATCAAATCACCTTGCTGGACGAGCAAGGGAAGCCGTGTGATGTGGGTGTCATCGGGGAGATACATATCGGAGGCGTCGGCGTGGCATCTTATCTGCGCGGCGACAACCGGGTATTCCAGGAGGCCACCACGGGTGGCGGAAAGGTCTACAAAACCGGCGACATGGGCTACGTCGACACGCTCGGAGTTATTCACTACTGTGGGCGAATCGATGAACAGGTCAAGCTGCACGGAAAGCGCGTTGATCTTGCCGGACTCGAGAGTTTGCTCGGTCAACATTCCTCGATCGAGAACTTGATCTTCTTGCCGGTCAAAAAAGACGGTGTCGTGGTTGCGGTATGCGGCTTTTACTTGGCGACAGACCAGGTACCTAGCGAAGCGATACATGATGCGTTCTATCGAGCCTTGGGGGAAAACGGCTTACCGATCCGGTTGCATCGCTGTACGGAGTGGCCGCACGCAGCCAACGGCAAGGTCGATCGGGCGGCTTTGCACGCGCTACTACAGCAGGAAATGAAACAACCTGTAGCGACGAACTCGCTGCTTGCCAGCGAGGTTATTCGCATTTGGTCGGAGTTACTCGATGGCATCCCAGTTGATCCAGACAAAACCTTCCTCGAACTGGGCGGAGGTAGCCTTAAGGCGATGTTACTGGTCAAGCGAATGAAGGACCGCTGCGGCGTCGAGGTCACCTTGCGTCAATTGCTGGTGGCCGGAATGACGATCAGCGCACTCGTCGGATCGATCGAGACTCGAGCCGATGCGACTGCACCGCTTCCGGTCAAGGAGGGTTAAATGCAGATTGGTAAAACTGAATATCTTGCGAGCGTAGAGCAACAAGGACTCTGGTTCGAGATGCTGCAAGGGGTAGTGCACGTGGCGCCGCAACGGATCGAGCGAGCGTACCACCTTCCGTCCGAGATCGATCCGACCGACTTGGCCTCCGCGGTTCGGACGGTATTTATGCGCACGCCAATCTTGCGGGCGGCATTTATTCAACGCGACACGGCGCTTTATTTCGCTCCCGGTGTTTGTGAGCCGCATGTCTGGAACGCTGACGAAATCACATCGGTGGAAACTCGGCATGAGTATCTCGAGATTAGCCTTGACGATCTCCGGCGAGGCGCGCTCGCGAAAGCCGTGATATCGAGGACGGGCGGGAGTGGGCCGTGTCTGCTCGAATTATCGATCTCCCATTTGGTCTGCGATGCAACATCGATGAACCTAATCGAAGTGAGTATCGAACGAACTCTTGCCTCCGGCCCGGTAGGGAACGATCCGCTCGACCAAGACGCGTCTCCAGAATCCACGGAAGGATTGCTGTCATATGGCTGCGACCAACGGACTTGGCTGCAAACCACAGAGGCCCGTTCAATGCGCGAGTTTTGGATGCGGCAAGCCCAAATGATCAATGCAGCGTCGCCGGTGCCAGCAGGCGGCTTTGCCAAGGGGAACAGACAGGGCGCTGCTTGGGCCGAGAGCGTCTCGTTGGACGCGACGGTGACCGCCGGCTTTCGCCAAAGTGCCGCGCGCTACAGCGTGACTCCTCACGTATTACTGCTCGGTTTGCTGTTCATCCTGCATGCACGGTACTCGTCTTCGCGCACCGTCGCGATTGCGACCGCGATCGACCGCCGTCCGTTGATCGAGGGCGGCGGGCAGATCGGCCTTGCTGCGGACATGATGTGTCTGCCGTTCGAGGTATCGGCGGACGAGCCGTTGACCGCCTTCCTAACGCGTCTCAGTGACTGCTTCTTCACGGCGCTCGAAGCGGTACGGCTACCGTTCGCCAGTTGGGCGGGCATAGCAGGGGTTGCCGGGCACGTGAGCACATGCCTAGAATTCATCGATGGACGCCGCGGCGACAGTCTGTTGCGGCGCATGCCGACGCGGTCGGACGCGGTAGATCATTCACTGGTAATCAAGGCCGACTTGTCCGTGACGACAACGCTGGAATTGATGGGTGACGTTTCGGCCTACGAATCGGCGGGCGACCTATGCCGTGTAGCCCGGCGGCTCGCGACGGCGTTTCGAGCGATCGCAACCGGCGCACATGGCGACAGTCGGCTGCGCGACATCCCGTTCTCGACAGATGCGGAATTCTCGCAGCTGTTAGCAATTGCGCACCGGCACGATGCGCCTATGGCGGCAGGCACGCTCGTCGACGAGTTCAAGGCGGTCGCCGCGCGTCACCCCGATGCCGTGGCCGTCATCGCAACATCAGCCGTCTGGACATTCCGCGAGCTTCAGGACGCGGCGTTCCGCGTCGCGCAATGGATTGACCGATCGAGCGTCGCCGATCGACAGTTGCGCGTGGCGATCGTGGTTGACCGGTCGCCGCAGATGCTAAGCTTGCTGCTGGGAATCATGATGGCTCGCGGCATCTACATCCCAGTTTCGCAATACAACCGCGACGAGCGCATCCACAAGCAACTTGAGGACAGCGAAGCCGACCTCGTGATTTGCGATGCCCATTACGTCAAACGGCTTGAGCGCACCTGCCGGATACCGGTGTTCGCGTGGGGCGCGTTACCGGACCTGGGCGAGAGTATGTCCGAGCCGCGACACCCAGCGCCATCTGATCTAGCCTACATCATCTACACATCCGGGTCGTCTGGGGAGCCGAAGGGTGTATGTGTATCGCATGACGCGATCAGTCGGACTGTGAGGTTCAGGGCACGCTACTATGACTTTTCTGAGAAGGATCGTATCCTTCAGGTACCCGCAGTCTTTTATGATTCGGCTGTCAACGACTATTTCTCGACGTGGCTGGGTGCGGCGGCACTAGTGATGCTCGATGAGCGCGAACGCACCGACGTGAATCGGATGGCTCGGCTGATCGAACAGCACCAGGTCACCCACTTCATGATGGTGCCAGCCATGTATCGCTTGTTGATGGGTACGTTGGTTGGTTCGTGGTCCGCGCTACGGCAAGTCGTGTTGTGTGGCGACGACCTGAACCAGAATTTGGTCGGCGAGCATCGCAGGCGATTGCCGCATGTCGATCTGTTCAACGAATATGGCCCCGCGGAAACAGCCGTCTGGACGACTGTGCATCAGATTGTTGCCGACGACGCCCAAGTGCTAATCGGCGCGCCGATTGCCGATCACATAGTCGATCTTATCGATGACGAATGGGGTGTCCGCGAGATTGGCGAGCCAGGGGAAATCTGCGTCTCGGGGCCGGGTCTCGCGGCCGGTTATACCGGCGACGCGTCATACACTGACCGGAAGTTCGTCGCTCATCCGTTACGGCAGCAGCGGATGTACCGCACTGGCGATCGTGCGGTCCGCGTCGCGAACGGTGCGTTGAAGTTCCTCGGGCGCGTTGACCGGATGATAAAGATTGCCGGCGCGAACGTAGATGTCGAGGCGATCGAACAGTTGCTGCTCGGGTCGCCGGGAGTCGAACAGGCAATGGTCGTGCCGCTGGTACCAGCCGGCTCTGACGAAGGGCCGATTGGTACTGTGGCATTCGTATCGTCGACCACGCCACTGGACGCGCAGGCGCTGCTCGATCAATTGCGCGCTCAATTGTCAGGTGTTGCGACGCCGCGGTATGTCCAGGTGTGCACAGACCTGCCGCTGACAATCAACGGGAAGATCGACCAGGCCGAGTTGCGCCGTCGCGCCGCGACGCTGCATACAACACCGTCATTGCCGGACTCTCTTGGTCAACCTGCGTCCGAGCCAGCGGCTGTGTCGCAGAGCGCGCGACTCGACGCGATCTGGAGCGAGACGATCGGTTCGCCTCCGCAACTGGGTGTATCGGTGTTCGACCTCGGCGGCAACAGCCTAATGGTGATGCACCTGACGTCACGGGTGAACGCTGAATTGAAGCTGTCGCTGTCGATCGCTGACGTCTACCGTAATCCGACGCTCGATGGCCTGCATGCGCTGGTCCAGCAGCAATGGACCACGCCGACGAAGCGAGTGCAAACCGTGGCGGATCTTTGGCGAGAAGCCGACATCTCGCGCCGCCTTTTCGTGCGAGCTATAGTCAGTAAAGTCAAACAAGCGTTCAATGTTCTGGATGTGTGGGAACTTGATGTGCCGCTTGATGTGGCTCGTCTGGCAGGTGCGGTTGATCAGGTGGTCAGCGAATTGCCTGTGTTGCGTACTGGGCTGGAGCTTCGCCATGGCGATATGGCGCGAGTGCCGTATTCCGCGTTGCTGGACAATCCCTTGTTTTATAAGGATCTCGACGATGGCGAGCTGCCGGCTGAACTTGAGGCGCTGTTGTGCAAGCCATTCGACCTAAGCCGTCCGCCGCTGTTTCGCATCGGTCTATATCGCGGTTCCGCGTCGCAAACGTGGCTGGCACTGGTGATTCACCACGTGATTGCAGACGGCGAGAGTATCCATCTGATCGCCTCCCGGATTCTGCAGTGCTATGAGGGCATGCACAATGCGCGGCCTGTGCGTCCGTCCGGCAATCTTATCAGCGCGTTGGCCTCGGCTGACGAGAGCCGGCACTACTGGAAGGCAGCTCTGGCCGAGTGCAAACCACTAGATCTGCCAGTACGACTGTCAGCACGCAAGCAGCGAACGCACGTCGGTCAAGTGCTGACGAGGATCTTCGACTCGCTGTCGACGGAAGTCATCACCCAGCTCGCCGCGAACGCGCGGCTTTCACAGTATGCGCTCCTGGGTGCGCTGTTCGCGGTAACTCTCAGCCGGTTTGTTGCAATGAAGAAAGTGTCGTTCGGTATGCCGCTGAACGTCCGTGATGCCGTGGACGCCCGTGGCAAGGTCGGGTGTTTCGTCAACCCGGTGGTAGTGACGACCACGGTCGACCCGCAGTTGGGCCCCGCCGGGTTCCTCTCCCACTTCCGAGAAGTGTTCGCTCGCACCTGGTCGCATGGTTTCTTCCCGTTCGATCAATTGCTGGTCGAGAACGACGTGAAAGCCGAGCGAGGCCGCCATCATTGCTTTGATGTCGGACTGACGTTGGACGAGCCGTTGGGTGCCATCAACTCGAACGCCTTAACAATGCGGCAGATCGGATTCAACCCGCGGCAGCCTGCCGCGCCTCACGACTTCTGGGTCTACTTCAAGGTAGATGGTGAGCGGGTCGCGGCTGATGTCCTGTTCGACACGTCGCTATATACCGAAGCGCAGTTGGACGGCTTTCTGGGCGATTTCGAACAGATCGCATTGCAGTTCCGCGACGAATTCGATGAGCCCGGCGTGCTGCTGACGCATAGTACGCAAGACCGGGAGGTTTCGCATGATCTATAACCGTATCGCGCAGGCCTTCGAACGGTTTGCCGATCGTCCGGCGCTGAACGGCAGCGGCCAACTAATTGACTATCAGACTGCCGCGCGGCGTTCTGCCGTGCTGGCGAACGCGATGCTGAGACTAGGACAGAAGCCGCGTGAGCCGGTCATCGTGCTGTTGCCGAGGTCGTTCGATCAGATTCTTGCTCTCATCGGCGCGTTGCGTATCGGGGCGACCTTCGTGCCCGTTGATGTGACGCTTCCGGAACGGCGCCTCGCAGATATCCTCTGTACCTTCGAGCAAGCCATTGTGGTTACCGATACAGACACGCAAAAGCGTCTTGCTTCGGCGACCCGGAAAGTGCGCTGGCTGATTACTGAGCAGATTCACGATGATGACGCGGATGTGCCGACCACATTCGAGGCCGCGGCGCGTGATCCAGCCTACGCAATCTTCACCTCTGGCTCGACTGGGGTCCCGAAAGCAGCGGTGGTTACGCATGAAGGCTTCGCCAACGTCATCGATATTTCGCGGCAACAGCTTGGCCTGAGTCCGCAGACAGTCGGCCTGCAGTTTGCCTCGCTGGGCTTCGACGTCGCGATATGGGAGATTTTCACGGTGTTGTGCAGCGGCGGCGAACTGGTCCTGATTGACGAGGAGATCAAGCTCCAGCCTGCGCGGCTTGCCGCATCTGTCCGAGAGAACCACGTCAATCTCATGTTCATGATGGCTTCGGTGCTTGACGTACTCGATCCCGCTGCGTTCCCGACCGTGCGACGGGTTGTGACCGGAGGTGAATCGTTCGGACCGCAGCTCGTGACGCGCTGGGCCGCCGCCGACCGCCGCTTGTTCTACGTGTATGGCCCGACCGAATGCGCCATATTCCAGACCTTGCATGAGTGTTTCGCCGAGCATCCGAATGCACCGTCCGTGGGGCGTCCTCTCGAACATGTGCGCTTCCATCTGACTCAGCTCGATTCAGATAGCGAGCTTTACAGGCTGGGCATCTCCGGCCGCTGTGTTGGATTGGGATACCTGAATCAGCCTGACCTGACTCGCGAGAAGTTCCAGCTCGATGCGTCCGGGGTCGTCGTATACGACACTGGCGATATCGTGCGTCTGAGGGCCGACGGCGCTCTCGATTTTCAAGGCAGGGTTGACCGGCAGATAAAGCTGCATGGGCATCGGATCGAGCCGGCCGAAATCGAACGGACACTCGAGCGTCATCATGGCGTTTCGACGTGCGCGGTCATTGCTTGTCCGACCCCGGCAGGAGACACGCAACTGCGCGCATTCATCAAGGCGGCGAGTAGCGCCGAGTCGCCCGCGCAGATCGCGCTATGGGCCGTCGATCGCTTGCCGCGATACATGGTACCCGCACAAATAACAGTGGTCGATGCTTTTCCGTTAACGGTAAACGGCAAAATCGATCGCACGCGTCTGACGGAGATGTACCCGTTCCAGCCCACCCAGACAGATATCGAAAGCGGGCGGTCGTGGAGCGACGCGGAGCGTGCATTAGCGCAGAGCTGGTCCCTGATCCTAGGCGTAACGGCGATCTCGCTGGAGTCGGACTTCTTCGAGGTTGGCGGAAGCAGTTTGCAAGCGCTACGCGTGATTGGGCTGCTCGAGCCCCAGTATGCGCTGAGACTTGAGCATTTTTTCAGCCACCGGACGGTCGAATCGATTGCACGGCAGATGCGGTCGGTAACCGTAGGCGATGCGCCGCATCAGAACGAAGACTTTACCAATGCCCCGTTTCCCGCATCGCGAGGACAGGTGAGTGTGTGGCTGGCGACCGAACTCCATCCGAATCCGGCAGCGTACGATCTGCCGTCCCGCTTCCGGCTGACCGGCCATGTCGACATGGCACTGCTCGAAAAAGCCGTTGATCAGGTATGCGAGCGTCACCAACTACTGAAAAGCCGCTTCGAGTTGATCGACGACGGACTGATGATCGTTGCGCGGGAGGAGGCTCCGACACTCCGGATCCGGCGTTTCGGAGATATTGGCAACGCCGACTTCGACTGGATCACAAATACTGAAGTACGCAGGCCGCTGCGCTTCAGCGAGGGTGAACTGTTCCGGGCTGAGCTTTACTCTGCAGGCAATTCTGCTTACGTTCTAGGGATCAACATTCACCACTGCATCAGCGATGCGTGGTCCCTGCGGGTGTTGGTCTCCGATATTGTGGAGGTCTATGCTGGCCTCGCGTTAGGCAAATCCTCGGTAGGCGCGATGGAAGGAAGCAAGTATCGCAACTGGATATCGCGCCAGACTCGCCTGAGCAGTACGGAACACGCTGCGCGTGTGACCCGCTGGCGCGACAAGCTGAATGGACGACTACCGCTGTTTCCGGTCGAGCACAGCTCGTCCGATGCAGCTGGCGTGGCGGCTGGAAACCTCTACGCCAGCGTAGGCTGGAATGGCGCGGGGCGGGCGACAGGCGGGACGCCCGCTATGACACCTTATGCGTTCTCACTGGCTTCGGTGTGTGCGCTCCTTCGCGCGAGGAGTGATAGCGACGACATTGCGGTCGGAAGCGTGATAGCCGGGCGCGACTCCCGGGAGACTTTCGACCAGATCGGCTACTTCGCGCAGACCATCTGCGTCAGACAGCGAGTGACGTTGGAGCAAACGTTTCGGGAATTGGTGGACTCGGTGAATGACGAGTTGGTCGACATTCTGTCGATCGGCGCCGTGTCATGGGTCGATATCGCCGATTCGCTGCCCTCGGATCGTTTTCCTGACAAAAATCGGATCTTCAACGTCATGGTGACTCTACAAGACTCGCCGATCAGGCGTTTGGGGCGTGAGGGACTGTTGATCGCAGATGAAATCGCGACGCCGCCGAACATTAGTCTATTCGACCTGAGTTTCATTTTTAGTCAGGATAACGATTTGTCGCTTTGCCTAAACTACAACGTCTCTCGCATCGGCGATACGCTTGCGGGACAACTGGTTGAGGAGTATGTCGGGCTGGCACGGGAGGCTCTTCGAAATCCCGACGAGTCGCTGGGAAACATTATTTCGACGGCATTGCGTCGCGATATCGAAGAGTGTTAAGCACTATCAGGATGACTGCACATGACTAAGCTTTTACTCGATCTTGGATTCAATGATTTTTTCGATGGCCAGTTGCCCAAGTACGGCATTGGTCATCCATATCGAATAGCAGAAGATTATGGCCGGCGCTTCACGGTGATCGGTGTCACGGACGACGGCGTGCGTGAATTCGATCTGGTGTTCTCGCGAGACTGCACGCGGGCACCCATTGTCGGAGACTGGATCGTGGCGCTTCCTGTTGATGGTCGAACGGTCGAATACATTGACACGCTGGAACGTAAATCATGTTTTTCGCGCGCAACTCAGAATGGCGAGTTGCAGGCGCTTGCCGCCAATGTCGACCGGTTGTTTGTGGTGACTACATGTACGAGTGAGTTCAACCTGTCACGTCTGGAACGATATCTGGTTCTTGCTAAAGCGAGCAACGTCGAACCTGTCGTGGTACTGAACAAGGTCGATCTGGTCGCCGGCGACAATGTCTACGCGCAGGAGATCGCATCCGAACTCGGCAGCGGCGTTGCCGTTTGCTCGACAAGCACCGTTTTCGATGACGGCATGGAGCAGTTGCGAGCCATGATCGGACCAGGCGAAACGTGCGTGTTTGTTGGCTCGTCCGGAGTGGGAAAGAGTTCGATCGTCAACGAACTGACCGACACGGACCGGCAGAAGACTTTGGGCGTGAGCGCAAAAGGTGCGCGCGGTTCGCATACGACCACCAGCCGGTCGCTGTTCAGATTGCCGGGTGGCGGACTCGTGATTGACACACCGGGCATTCGCAGTGTCGGCGTCGCTGCTCAGGGCGACGAATTGAACGACACCTTCGAAGACATCGCGTCCTTGCAGAGCCAGTGCGCGTTCCGCGATTGCCGTCATGAAGAAGAGGCCGGCTGTGCCGTCATGCTCGCTGTCGACGAAGGTCGGCTCAGTATGCGTCGCCTCAATTCATACAAGAAATTGCAACGCGAGATCACATTCTTCGAGGACCCCGACGCCGCACGTAGGCAACAGAGAAGCGATCGGCGCAAGATGGCCGCCAACCGGATTTCCCGGGAAAAATTGGAACGAAAATCGAGGCATTAAAACGATGATTCCGAATCTGACCTTGCTTTTGCTTGATGGGCTGTACGCGGTGTGCCGAATGCCGCTTTCCGGGCCGCTCATTCAGCTTCCGCCCGTGCCCGACTTTCCGGCGATGACCACGATTTCCGTCACGAGTGACGAGTTGTCGTATATCGGGCCAGCAGATTCGATGCCAGGCAATCCAGCCGAATTGGATGTTGGCTGGCGTTGTTTCCGAGTCGACGGAGATTTGCCGTTCAACGCGGTTGGCGTGGTTGCATCATTTAGTAGCGCGTTGGCACAGGCAGGAATCAGCCTATTCGCCATCTCAACTCATGATCGCGATTATTTCCTGGTTCGTGAGGCCGCACTCGATGAAGCGATTTCCGCACTTGAGAAGTCGTTGTTCAGGATAGAAGGGCGTCGCTGACCGGCTGGTTAACGTTGCCGAGCGATATCCAGGTCGATTGAGACCGAATCGGCTCGCCAGCGACTATTTCAATTCAACGATCCGTCACTCGGATACGTAAACTGGAGCATTATGATTTTCCACGATAGTCAACCAGGCACGATAGAGGACCATCCGGCTGCGATCGAAGCATCCATGCGAGCATCACTCTCCGCGCTAGACCAGGCATGCCGGGATGCGGATACGCTGATTACTTTGAGGGGCAAGTTGCGCTTCACGAAGTCCGGTCCACAGTTCATCGATGGTGTGGTTCGCCGCGACTTTTCGATCGAAGCGCGCACGCGCGAATGGATTCAGGTGCGCGATCCGATGTCGGATCTGCTCGGCAACGCGGCGGTGGGTCAGAACTGCGGCGTCGAAGCAGTCTGGCCCCGGCATTACCCTGTGAGATTCCTCTCCGGCAATGCCGCGCTCGTGAATATCGAGGAAGTATTCGTCTATTTTCCTTACGCGCTGGAGTTGGAGGACAAAGCGAGTGACGCGGTGTTTGGCTTTGAGTTCGTCGACGTCAGTGAGAGCATCATCGAAGCCGTACACGTTCCCTGCATGCAAGCCGCGTTCGCGGAGCAGGATTGGAGGAAGTCGGTTGATCTGCTGCTTGCACGTCGCACTGAGGCGATCTATCTCTATTCCATCCTGCATGAAATTTCGCATGGTGTCGGACCGTGGCGCGTGATTCCATCGTGTGATGAGAATCTGCGCTTATCGGCGGCGCAATTAGCAATTATGGGCGAGTTGGCGGCAGACCTCGATGCGGCGTGTCGAGCGGCCAATTTCCCCGAGGTCGGGCTGCTCATTTTCATGAATCGCATTTTCTGGTATGCGCGCAGAGGCTTCGCTGACGACAATCGACGTGGAAAGCTGAATGCCGATAACGACGCATGGGGCGGGGCGTGGTTGTGGGAAAGGTCGGTTGCACACGGGTTGGTCTCTACGAAGGGCGCTCGGTTGATTCTGGACGTCGCGAGGCTACCGGCATTTTACGAATCCTGTCGTCGGGAAGTGACCGAGTTGGGGCAAACCTTGCTTGCGGCAGGAACTGGTCAACGAGGGATGCTTGACGCATGGATGAGAAAAGGCGTCCCGGGTGCGCAGGATCAGTTCATTTATCCAGAATCGCTCTGTCGATTGTTCCAGAAGTGCTCAAATGTTCCGGAACATATTCCACGGGTCATATAAACGGTTTCGTCAAGTTGGCCTGTGTCGGGACTGCAAGACGCGTTCATTTTCGGCCATCGTTAAAATGCGTGTCGCCAATCGACCTGACACCAAGCGACACGAACGTTAAGTTCTATCGACATAGTGTCGTGACTAGTGTCGATGCAGCGGCGTGATCGATAACAGAAAGAAAATGGGCTTAGCAATCTTTCAATGCACCTGATTTGCCTACCATACGCCGGAGCAGCGTCCACTATTTACCATAGCTGGCACTTTGGCGAAGGCGTTGACATTTCGCCTATTGCCGTGGATTACCCCGGTCGTGGACGCCGGTTTAGGGAGCCGCTGTGTTCTGATTTGCCGTCGCTTGTAGAGATTCTGTTGCGCGAACTGGCACCCGTTTTCGAGGAGCCTTTTGCTATATATGGGCACAGCATCGGCGGCCTAGTCGGATTCGAAATGGCACGACAACTGCAGGCTCGAAATATCGCGAATCTGAAGCATCTGTTTCTAGCAGCGATATTGCCGCCTAGGGCGTGCCGGCTTGACGAAGGGCCTGCATTGTTTCAGATGAGCGACAGAGCCCTGATTGACCATCTCAGGGCCCTAGGCGGAATGCCGACTATGGCCCTCGAAAATCCAGAGTTCATGGCGCTTTATCTTCCCATTATCCGTGCCGACTGCGCGCTGGCCGACCCTAAGGCGTGGCCCAGTACTTACCGCCTAGATACGGTGCCAATTACGCTGTTGTGCGGGACACGTGACCTGACTGTTAGGTCGGCAGAGATGCAGAGATGGAACGAAGTGGCGAGTAATGTGCGTTCGACCAGATACATTGACGGCGGGCACCTGTTCTTACACGAGAACCAGGTAAGACTGCTCCGCGTACTGACCGATAGCCTAGCTGGACTATAGATTGGAGAATCGCTTGGGGCGGTACAGCCATTGTTGCTGACGATTGCCTCTCGGCGGACTCCAGACCTTCCGACCTGATCCGCGGGTTCTGATTAGCCGATGGATTTTTTCAATCCTGTTCCTTTACAACACTCTGGTCCTTCGGATGTGACGCTCGTCCGGATCGACATTCCCTTTGCACTATTGACCTGCCCCCGGTATTAGTACGAAGCGCCGTTAGAGTCCGAGGTTAATAATTCCCGCGCTTCGTGCGCCTGCGCAAACTGCACCGGCGCCAGATACCCGAGCGAACTGTGAGGGCGCTCGGTGTTGTACTCGATACGCCAATCTTCAATCAAACGCCTGGCGTGACGCATGGAAACGAACCAGTGCTCGTTCAGGCATTCGTCCCGGAATCGCCCGTTGAAGCTCTCGATGTAGGCGTTTTCCACCGGCCTGCCGAGCCGGATGAACGACAGCGTAACGCCTGCTTCGTAGGCCCATGCATCCAGCACCTTACCAGCGAACTCCGGGCCGTTGTCCACCGTGATGGACCTGGGCAAACCGCGCATCTCGCGTAACCGTTCAAGCACCTGCTTGACCCGTTGCCCCGGCAATGAGGTATCAACCTCGATAGCCAGGCACTCACGCGTGTAATCGTCGACCACGTTCAGGCAGCGAAAGCGCCGACCATAAACCAGCCCGTCGCTGACGAAGTCCATCGACCAGCTCTGGTTCGGCCCCGTTGGCAGCGGCAGCGGTTTGCGCTCGACAGCAGCTATGCGCTTGCGTCGCCGCCTGCGCACGCTCAATCCAGCCTTGCTATACAGCCGCCAGATGCGTTTATGGTTTGCCAGCCAGCCCTCGCGCCGCAACAGCACATGAATGCGCCGATAACCATAGCGACGCTTTTGCGCTGCGATGGCCATCATCCGGCCAGTCAGCGCCTCGTCATCGACTTGGCGGCGCGACGCATACTGAAACAGCGAGCGAGAAATCCCTACCAGCCCGCAGGCCCGGGTGACACCCATGGCGCGTTCGGTCATCAATATCTGGACCGCTTCGCGTTTGGCCTGCGGGCTCGCTATTTTCGCGACAGCAGGTCCTTCAACGCAGAATTGTCGAGCATCGACTCGGCCAGCAGACGCTTGAGCTTGCCGTTCTCCTGCTCCAGCTCCTTCAGGCGCTGTGCATCGGAAACCGTCATGCCGCCGAATTTTGCCTTCCAGTTGTAGTAGGTCGCCTCCGAGATACCGTGCTTGCGGCACAGCTCTGCTGGCTTCAGGCCCGTCTCGCCTTCCTTCAGCACGCCAATAATCTGTTCTTCGGTGAATCGCTTCTTCATGACCGCTCCTTGTCGGAACGGACTCTACACCGTCAGCGTACTAATCTCGGGGAGCAGGTCAGGCGTGAGTAGGTTCTCGTCTGCATTCTCGAACGGCCCTGCGCGAAGCACGCTATGAAACGCTTGCCTATACTCATCGAAGGACGGCATCTCACATGGCTGTTGTATCATTCGGCTCCGCGGGAGGGCATGTGCCATTGCCGTGTAAATATTACCTAAGTTGACCCCGCACCATGCAAACCATGTACGCTCATATCGCGGGAGAAGTCCGCGAGTTGACACTGCCTCCTGTACACGAGGAAGTGCTTCCTGGGCTCCCATGGGGCGCCTTCGATGAGCTGATGACGCCGGCATACTGGCGAGGCCAGGCATGGCAGCACATCGAAGCAGGGGCGTTCTGCGACTTTCGTCTTGGTCGGACCTTGGAAGAGGAGGTCGCGGCATGCTTGCTAGGCGGTTGGGGTATGCCGGCCGAATTGGCACTCGCTGCTTATTCGCGGGTCCGGGAAAAGGGGATGTTGCGGGCTGGGACGACGGCTCAAGAACTCGAAGATATTCTCAGTGAGCCTTTCACTGTTAAGGGGCGATCCAGAAAGTATCGATTCATCCGACAAAAAGCCAAATATCTGAGCGGCTGTCTGGAGGAACTGGGCTCTTTCGTACCGCCAGAGGACGATATTCTCTTTCGAGATCGGTTGAACGAGCTTCCCGGCATCGGTTTGAAGACGGCTTCGTGGATTGTCCGCAACCTGCGGCCTCAGAGTGAGGTCGCAATCCTTGATATACACATTCTTCGGATAGGTCAGCATCTCGGCCTGTTTCCTGAGGAATGGCAGCCCGAGACCCACTATCGCAAGCTTGAGGCGCGGTTCATCGCCTTCGCTCGAGCTATCAATGTCTCCGCTGCGACACTCGACGGGCTCATGTGGGACCACATGCGTCAGCTCTCAGCCATTATGAGAAAGTCACAAGGACAGACGGTCGAGCAACTCGACCTGTTTGAGAATAGTCATTGATTGATGCGTTCGGGCTGAGCAGGTCAACCAGGCAGCCCAATCGCGGCCGCGCCGACAGCTAGCAGCTGATTGGCCGCCGGCAAGCTATCAACGATCTCATTGCCCAGAATTCCCAGCGGGCAAAAGCCAAGCCCATACGCTTCGGCAGCGAGTGCAAGAGTCTGAAGCAGAGCTCCCGAATCACGCCAAACTAGCGATTCGCAATTTTCGTATGCGGCCGCAGGCCTTGCCCGGTCTGCGATGAGCACGATGAAGGCGCCATCTGCCGATGGAAGCACGCGTTTGCATTTGTGTAGCCAGTTCGCGCGGACCTCATGTTTTATGCTGAGTTCTTCGAGGGCCGACTCGTCGGCGTTCAAGCGATATGCGCCTGTGCCAGCGAGCAACAGAACCGAGATAGGGTGCAAGGCGCCAGCGGAAAGTGCTGGACGGCGACTCCGCCGAAGCGGGTCGCCGTCCTTCCAAAAACGCGGCACGAGCGCAAGCCGGAGCACGTCAACGAGCGATTCGATCGGCGCGGCGCCTAGCTCGCGGGTCGAACGTCGGCTTTCGAAGATGTCCAGGAAAGTCCGCTCTACGGGAACGCGATGCGGACCAAGCGGCGTCGTGCGCAATACCGGCCAGCGATAGTCCAGAAACGGACTATCTTCAAGCGGTCGAGGATCCTCAATACGGGGCAACGCCGAGTTCCTCTAATACCGAATAGTGCTTCGCGCATCCTCGGCATATCCCACACGCTTCGTTCGCAACGTGGCAGGAGTGAGCCCATGCAAGCACCTCTCGCGGTACACCGGACACCTTGACGAGTTCTGCGCCAGAGAGCTCGATAGCTGGTGCTTCAAGCGCAATCGCACCCTCCTGGCAAGCCAGAACTGCGTTCATAGCGGCGAGGAATTCCGTCGTCCCATCGGCGTGCACACCATCGGTTCTCAAGGTCCCTATGAGCAGCTTATCCACGTCAATTGCTACCGCTTTCATCGCGGCCAACGTCACCAACATCTGATTGCGGAACGGCCACCATTCAGACACTGGTGCTAGCTCCGAGGCCGCTCGACCTGCCATATCGCCACTACCGAGTGCCTGGAGGTCCGCTTCGATGACATGGTGCTCAATTCCAAGCACTTCGCAGGCTGCCGAAGCCGCGCGCACCTCTGCACGGGAAGCACATTGCCCATAGGCGATAGTAATGGCGACTTCAGGCTTCTTCCAGTATGCGATGGCGATCGAATCCATTCCGCCAGATAGTAGGAGGGCGGTCCTCATGTTTTCCACGCCGTATGATGCAGCGCCGTGACGAAGTCATTGAAAACTTTGCAGTCCGAGCCCACGACCATCTTCAAGTCTTCCTCGCTTACGGATTGAGCAAGCGCATAGACGGGTAGGCTCTTCGCCCTAGCATAGCCTGCCTCGAAGATTGTGCCCGCATCAAGTCCGTCGAGAATTGCAAACACGCGGTCACAGCTATCGAGTGCGGCAAGATCGGCGGGCCCGACTACCTCTGCAGGACCGGGGCCAACATCGTGGACTGGGGAGAATACCGTCAACCCCAGCTCACTCAAATATCGCCGAGCTTCGTCGACAAGCCAGCGCTGTCCAAGATTGAAAAACGGGCTAGCCAGATAGACCTTCCCAGCGACCGTTGACGCCGGCACTCGCTGCATCTCCCGAAGCTCAGAAGCTTTCGCTGACGGCAGCACCATCATTTCCGCATATTGCGATACGGCACGCGAAGCCAATTCAGCCGCTTCGAAAGGGCTCTCGCGGTGTACAGCCCACCGAGCGGCGAATACTGCAGCGAATACGTCGCCTGACCCGATGGTCCACACCCGTTCGCTGCGGTATGCGGGAATCAGTTGTGGGCTCCCGGCCGCGGTGTAGACATAAGCGCCTACCGGACCGGATTTGACGACAACCACTTCTGCACCGTGTCCAATCAATTTCGCAGCCGCCTTTGCCGGATCGCTTTCGCTTGCCATTGCGATGATTTCGCTGCGATTCCCTACGATGGCGAGGTGCTGAGCTTTGCTGCCGTTTTCCCAGAATGGTTCTGGACCAAAAGCAGACTGCGGATCGTACACGCACCACGCGGCGTCGACTTTAGCGCTACCTTCAAGCATGCCAAACCGCAGTACGGCTTCGTCTTGCACCTCAATGGATGCCTGTGTCGGGATGGCCGACAGCGCTGGCCGAATCACCGGTGTTGACATGCAATGTACGTAGTCGAAGGCAATTGCAGTCGGTACCGGCGTTGGGAGGAATTTGAACTTGAAGAATGATGCGGTCTTGTCGAAAGACTCTTCATGTTCTTCGCAGGCGTACGTTCGCAACGTGATATGTTGAACGTGTTCGACGATTGCAACTGCGGCACGGCCACCTGAACCATACAGGTGGTTCTTCCACTCGGGCCAGAGGCAATTTTCTCTGTACACGCCGCCTACGATGGTAATCGCACTCGTCGTCATTACGGTCTCACTTTGACAACGCAAAGTCCGCCGTTGATGCTGAGAACGTCGGCAACGTAATGCCTTCCACTCTGTATGCAGGCGATAAATTGAAGGTACGACGGCGATGTAATTGCACCGACGATGTTTCCAGCATTATCTTGAACAACCAGACGAGGCGGTCCGGGAATAAATGCAACCGCCAGGACATCGCCTACTCGAATGCCCCGTAATGCGACCTGGTTCACCGAGTTGAGACTCGTGACTTCTTCGAGAATACACGGATCGATGATCCCGCCGACTCCGGTGCCATCGCCGGCGGGAATCGGTACTGCTACCGGCGCCTTCGGTTCCGGACGCCAATCCCCACCACCACCGCCACCTCCAGACATGACTACTCCTTTTATTCCGAATTGAGATGAACCCGCTAATAGATAGAAAACAGGTGCGTACGGGGGGAGTTAGGGGTGGGGGCGGGTTTCACACTCACCCACGATAGTGAAATTCATTGCTTTCCCCGGCAATTACGCGTGTATGGTGAAAAAAATCGCGGCGAGCATACATGGCTTGGCCGCTGATTTTGTGTACTTGATATTCCGCAGTCTACAGCGCGCACTGTCTTGTGGGGGTAGCTTTTGATGGCTCTATCGAAAATTACCCATCAAGCATATTTTCGACTTATGCCCTAACTTGAACTCACATACTTAATGTGATTGCGAATGCATCTACTTTGAGGTGAATCAAAGCACGCTGGTTTGTTTGCGACTAACCACGTTCGGACGTTCGACGCGTACACCGGCGAAAGGCAGTTACGCATGACCAGCGGGCGTCCCGCGCAGCAGCACCGGTTGCTGCGCGTACAAGCACGACCGTCACGTCGTTCTAGCACTTTTCCTCATGCCACATACTTACTGACTGAAGAGTCAGCCGACATATCATGCTTTCACGCAGGACAAAATAGTTGAATGGTTAGCCCTGAATCTGGCGCACGAAATCAGATCAGAGCATCCGCGAGCATGAGGTCCTCGAAACAGTACACGCGGTCGTTCTCAACCAGTTCTGTGACGTTCAGAGCACATTCAGCGCTGTCTGGGATGATCTCAAGCATTGCAACCGCAATGTGCGCGAGGAGGGTGCACGGGAAGCCATGCAGGTCGTGCCGAGGGCGAAATTCGTGACCGACCTGATACCGGCCTGACAGGATGATATCGACAAGAGCGTTCGTATCGAAGTTCGGCCCCTTCGGCGTGGGACGGCTCGTGATTCTCTTTACGTGCGTTGCGCCGCTCCGAACAACTTCCTTGAGGGCCAAGAGCCAATCGTCGAGAGTCGTTCCTCGAATGGCATCCACTCGTTCCGGAATTTGTACGATTGCGGAGTTCGACCCTTCATTAACGAATTCCGGCGAACGGTGTCCCCTGTCCGCGCAAAATTTCGGCGTTTCGCCAGCAGTCAGGGCGCGGCGATGGCGTTCAAATTCGCTTTGGAGCGATTCGATATTTTCGCCGTACACGGTATCCTCGTCGATGAATGTGAAGGAACTGCATGGATCTTCTCGTGGAATGAGGCTGAGGCGTCGGCGCAATTCTTTTGCGGTGACGACATAGAGGTAGTCGGTCTCAGGTTCATCCCATTCCGCCTGATTCTCTGGCAGATCTTCGATGAGAACGTTGCGTTCTCCCTTGGTTCGATGGCGGATAATCCGGTCTTCTTTGGTGAATAGCCAACGGCTATAGCTGTCTACTTCCCAAGCGACGGGGTAGCCATCGAACAAAAAATAGGCGCGGAAAATCATTGCTTTTACTCTCGAAGTTATGGGGAACTGGCGGGGAAGTGGCCGAAGCAGCTTCGCTTAGATGTCGTCTTCTTCGTCAGCAGTGGACGATGTCGACGAACAGAGGTCTTCAAAACAATAGACGAGCCCATGGTCGACCAAGCTGGTGACGTCAAGGATGCATTCAGCGCTGTCAGGTACGACTTCGAGCATGGCTACTGCCATGCAGTCCAGATCTCGACAGGGAAACGTCGGTCTCCGATCCTCGTATCCCAACTTTTGGAATGCGATGAAAGAAGGCCTCTCAATGATTTCTACGAGAGCATCGATTCGAGCTGGCAGATTCCGCTGGATTGGCTTTTCCAGGTAGCAGAAACGCCTGCGCTCGATTGCCATATGCTCCTTTAATGCGAGCAGCCAATCATCGAGCGATGCTTGCCGGCACGCTTCTACTCGTTGCGCTGTGGTGTACCGCCCAAAATCGCAACGAGATTCAAAGTAAGACTCGGGGGCGTTGGACGAGACAATCTCGTGCACGCACTTCGCGAATTCGCTCTCCAACGCCGTGCGATCATATCCCGCTTCGGCGAGACGTTTGCGCAGGACCCCAGCGGATGTCACATACACACATTCCCGCCGATGCGACCAGCTGACGCGCCGGTCTTCCCGACGAAATTTCCCTCGTCGATATTGAAGTTGCGTGGCTTTTAGACAGTAGCCGTCGATTGTGAAGAATGCGCTGGGAGTGCCCATATTGTGGTGTGATCGTAGTAGTGGGAGATTGAACGTAAGTTCGGTTTATTTCATGAGAATTTGCTCTTCGCGAGCTGATGGTGACTAGGTATTTGGCTCGTCTGTGCTCGCGATGTGGAATAAAAGATATCACCAAAATTGAATATTTATTAGGTGATTTCGAGGGTATTTTTAAATTCATTTAAATGTTTTCTAAAGCACCAAATAAATAAGGGTAGTTTTTTTGACAGGTGGTCCTGCGGTATCCTGTCAACAGGATTGCGGTGCACGCGGAAGGAGCACGAACATATTTCGTGACTTCCCTTTAACCGGTATCGTCAGCAAGGCTTCGCACCATGGAAATGCTGCCTCGTGACGAAGCGGGGCTCGACTCGGGAGGGGCTTCCACACTTGCATCCGGCGACGGGAGTGGGGGGCGGCGCAGATTCGCCGGTGCGTACCTGGATCAGCTTTCTCGCTCGTCAATCTCGGCTGAAAGTTTCACCGGCCGAGCGATCAATTGTCTTCGGTATGTGAATTCAGGAAAGCCTGGCGCGCGGCATCCAGCTCCTGGCGGTACGCGTCAACAGAAGCAACATCGATATTTATCTCGCCGTTCCGGTTTCTCGGCAAGACTTCTTCGAGCTTGCCCGAGTCGAGGAGCCTTCGGATGTGTGGGCGACTGACGAATAGGTAAGTTGCTGCTTCTGAAATGGTCATGACGGGGCCTTACACAAATGTGTTCCGCTTCAATGCGGCGCGCCGTAAGCGAGATCTACACTAGCTAGCGTCGTGAGCGAGCAAGGTACGACATCGTTCCAATTCCTTTCTAAGCTCGTCGATTTCAGCTTGTATGATGCCAGCTTGGCTTAGGAGCTGAGCGACTCCGTACCAATATTCGAAGCTTACATCGCCGTCCGCTATAGATAGCTCATGCAATTTTCGAAGTGCGATCTCGAGGTCCAGTCTATTGTGCGACGACATGTTTCCTCCTTGGTCCGCTGGTTGGCGCGAAAGGGAATTTCACAAGCGATGCGCTTCGGATGTCCTTCTCTGGCAAGCATGTTTTTGGTGCAACACTTCATTGCCCCAGCCGCGAAGGAGGGTGCCTAAGCTGCTCGCAGGGGAGTCGTGGCAGTGCGGTCAGTCGAACTTCTTTGCGCTCGCCTCATTGAGTAGCAGTTCACGCACGTGCTTCATCAGCCAGGCCACTTCGTCACCGGTTAAGTCCCATCGACCGGTGCTGACCTTCGCTTTCAGACCTGTCTCGACGCGTTCCAGCGCAACCTCTGGTGTCAGGCAAAGCGCAGACTTCTTTCGCAATGCGTAGTCCACAAGCTGCTGCGCAAGGTCTGCGCAGGCGTCGTAACGTGCCACGAGCTCTTCGCTAGTGAAGCTTGAGCTGTACTCTCCGTTTAACTGGCGCACCAAGAGCTTCGGCTGTATTCCGGGCACCACTCCGGGTACCGGTGCATGTGGGAAATCGTCAGGAACTCTCCACGGCTCCGACACCTGCTCGTTTCGAGTGTCAGCCTTACCGGTGCGGTCTTCACTGGTCACGATCCGCTCCCTGTATGCGGACAAGGCGAAAATTGCCTCGTCCGCCGACGCGCCCAGAGTCATCTGCGGTGCTCGCTGAGCACTGCTGCCGGTGTTTAGGTTCGCACCAGAGGCTGGGTAATGCAGCAGCGGACGCCGCTATGTCAGGGTCATGCGGGTAATGCCGGAGAATGTTGACGGCTACCGTCCGGACAAGGCCGTCGACAGTAATCTTGTCGCCGGATGCCAGAGTTCGCAACAAGTCCCTTGCATCCATAACGGCTCTTGTGCGCTCAAGTGGGGTTGTCATTATTGACTCCGTCAAGCAGGCGATCGGTTACGTCGGTGTACGACGTGACGTTGTACAACTCGCACCATCTAGCCCACACATAATCGACATGCAGCGAGGAGCCTGCTCTTCCCACCAGCTCGTATATCCGTCCGGTGAGAGTAGTTCCCTGCATGGTGACGAGGTCGAGCGTCGTGATGTTTGAGCTGACACGACCAGACCCATCGAACATGTCCACGCCTACGAAGTGGCGGCTGCCATCCTCGGTTTCAAAGATACGCCAGCGAGAGAGGGGGACCTTGGGCGATTCAGCGGCTGGGAGTGGCTTCCAGACAGGCATGGTGTTCTCCTCGCGAGGTGAGGGGACGCTATCCCCCATGAGCGCGCCGGATTCCGTGTAACGATCAATGGTTCGCTGGAATTTCGGCGGCGAATTCGGTGCCTAGAAACGATATTAGCGAGTCCATTTTCAGAATGGTGAGAAAAAATGGGGATGTTGCGCAGGGAGATTTTCTTTTGGCCACTTTATGTTTTACATCAGTGCCGATCGGCCAATTTATGCTTTAAGGCTTAAATATGCAGCGATGTTGGACGTGGCACTGCTGTTAGCAAAGCCCGCTAGGGTCAGCGCTTTTCTGGTCGGAGGACTCTCTGCTGGCCATGGCTTCTTGAGCGGAAAAGAAGCGTTTTGAAAAGCTATAACTATTCATTGAATGTTGTTTAAGAGATGGAGTGTGAAATATAAAATACCAGATTCGGGACGGGCTTCCATGCTTTTCCTGTGCTATGGTTTATCCACGTTGATAATAATTTTGATTCCAACTTGGGACTGGCTTGAGCATGGATGCACCGACCATACAGATACTCCCGCCAGCGGCCGGACCGAAGCAATATACCGTTGATGCGCGTGCCTCGACGCTGCATGAGCATTTCATGAGTTTCTTGAACGCGAACAACCCGTGCGGGTTCGCAGCGGACGATATTTCCGAGGTCGACCCCGACACGATTGGTGGGCTGATGTTGTTGGTCTCCACACGCGACGAACTCTCCGAGCGGGACTTCAAGCTAGCTGCGAAGACGGTCAGAGTGCGGACGAATCGCCTAATCACTCATAGTCGGGCGCTGGAAATTTTGTCTTCTCTTTTCGGCTATACGGATTGGCACGACGCGAGGAGAAATATGGTCCGAAACCGCGGAGTGCTTGTGAACCGTCGCCGAGATCGAAACCGCATTAACATGAAAATTTTCGACCTGCACTTCGGTCGCCCGCACTGACGATTCGAAAATACAACTACTGAAGGTGTGCTACCGGACGTTTTAAAAGTTGGAGTATGAAATAGAAGTTGCTTAGCGCGATCAGTTTGTCTGTGCTTTTCTTGTGCTATGGTTTATCCACGTTGATGCTCATTTTGACTCCAACTTGGGACAAGTCTCAGCATGGATGCACCCACCATACAGATACTCCCGCCATCGGACGAACCGAAGCGATATACCGTTGATGTGCGCGCCACGACGCTGTATGAGCATTTCATGGCGTTTTTGTGCGCGAACAACCCGAGCGGGTTCGCGTCAGACGAAATTTCCGAAGTCGACCCGGACACGATTGGTGGGCTGATGCTGTTGGTTGCCACGCGCGATGAGATCTCCGAGCGGGAATTCAAGCTTGCGGCCAAGAGGGTCAAGGTGCGGACGAATCGGCTAATCACTCACGGTCGTGCGCTGGAAATTTTGTCTGCACTTTTCGGCTATACCGATTGGCATGACGCAAGCAAAAACATGGTGCGGAATCGCGGTGTGTTGGAGAACCGGCGGCGCGATCGAAACCGCATTAACATGAAGATCTTCGACCTGCACTTTGCCCAGACGCGCTGACGAATCGAAGCGCAACTGTTGAAGGTGCTCGTCCGGACGTCGAGAGCGTGCCGTATGCGCCTTGGTTGCGCTCGGGGATCAGATGTCCGTTTATTAACGTGTACATTTGTAAAATTTGCCGCGTTCGTGTAGCGGAACGTGGAATGGGGCGTAATGGGTAGCTAGTTGCCCAGTGGCTCCGGGTTTGCCTTCGCCAATAGATCTTTCCGTTTTTTGCCAGCTTGCTCTGAAGAGAAGGGGTTTGCCGGCATCTGGAAATGGTTCCCGAACGAGAGGTCTGGTTTGGTGCGACAATGAGACCAGTCTGGGGTGGTTGGCACGCTAGATGCTTGTTTTTATTTGTTATTTTGCGTACGCGTGACCGTCAACTTTTCCCGACGAGCACCGTTAACCCTATGGACAGCTGTTTGTGTCGTAGGTAGGCTAGTTCCAACTAGGGTCATTCCCGGAGAATTTCCATGTTCCCGCACCTGTACGATGAAAGGAAGGCAGCTGACGCTGCCATGTACCTGCTCGTCCGTGCTCGTGCGCCTATGAACGCGGCAAAATTGAATCGGCTGTTGTACCTTGCGGAACGCGAGTCGTTCGCTCAGCACGCGGAGCCATTGACCGGTGACCAACTGCAGGTTTTCGAAAAGGCTCCCATTCTTTTGTCGACATACCAGCGTCTTGCGGGTGATGTCCCCGGTTGGGAAGATCGGATCGCGAATCTGGCGAATCATGAGGTAGAGGTGCGTCGGCCGATCTTTTCCGAAACTCCGGAAGAGTATTTCGAACGCTCGACTCGACTCAGCGAGGCCGACATATCCGTTTTGGACTCAGTTTGGGACCAGTTTGGGGACCGCGACCATCATTCATTGGCGGACTACATCCATACGAATTGCCGTGAATGGACGGACAAAGACGGTCTTCCTTCTAAGGTGAGCCACGAGAGTTTGTTCCGGGCACTTGGCTATTCCGATGATGTTGTCGCTGAGTTGCTGGCGCGACTTGAGGAAATCTCTCAAATCAACGAAGTCTTCGTTGCTGCGTGAGTACGCCGGCTGCTTGGACGCTCCACGCGGCCGCTGCCTTCTTGGCGCCCAGCGGACCCGGCAACTTCCAGCACCTCTTTGTGGTTTTAAACGATCCGATGCCCTTTCCTCAGAAGGGCAGTCAAGATTGCGTCTGCGTCGTTAATTTCACGACGCCACCGAAGAGTATCCCGTACGACACGACATGTGTCTTCCTGGCGAAATCGCATCCTTTCATCCAGCACGACAGCTATGTCTACTACGCGAGAGCACAAGAACTCTTTGCTCACGACGTTGCTACCCACATAGCTAACGGCACATACAAAGCATTTCCGCCTGATTTTTCTTTGGCGCAGTTACAGGTGCTCAAGGACGGCTTGCAAAAGTCGCCTAAGACACCAAAGCACATCAAGAGCTTGCCCATCTGAGCAGGCGGTTGGCAACTAAGGTTTGGCCTCCATCGAGCGATGCCCATTGCATGTTCGAAGCAGGCGTACGGAGTCGATGGCACGGCACTATGCCGCGCAATCAGCGGGCTGGATTCGTAGGAGGTCTACTGCCGCGACGGGGCTCAGGCTAGCTGGGACAATAGGGCGCGGGATGCCCGGACGGTATTCGACAGATGCGCTCGTCGTCCGGCGATGACCGTAAGGCTGCAGTGTTCTGAATAGCGTACGGAGACGTGGACGTGTCCACGAGATGTAGATCTTTTTCCCGATGTACAATGGTTCGTGCCCGTAGCGGCCAGTTTTTGCTTTACAACTCGTGGTTACGGGCGATTGTGCAGTAAAAGTTGGCTTCTCCAACAGGGAGATTTTCTTTGGCCAACTTATGCTTAATGTTCGCTCGTTCGGCCAAGTTACGCTTTACGGGTAGTGGTACGGCTACCGAGAACTCCTAGCGCAGCGGCCAGCTTATGCTTAAAACTGCGGCCAGTTTGTTCTTAACGGCACAAATCTGTGGGATTCACGCCCATAAAAGACCGGCCTTCATGGCCGGTTTTTTATTTCCTCGTCGATTCGGCCACCATTCGGCCACCATTCGGCGCCGCTCAGCGCCATTCACGCGTCACGCAACCCCGCCCGAATTCATTTCGCCATTTTCTTCGCGATTTCGATGCGTTCTGAATCAGCGCGCTTACCCGTGATTGGCATTTATCATCAAACCTTTTTAAAATCGGCCGATATTACGATTGAACACAAGTGAGACGTAGCGATTCAAACGCGGCTCACCCACGCGCGAACCGGGCATTCAAAGAACATGCAGTACCAGAAAATCATTTCGATGGCGGCCGCATTCGGCCGCGGTCTGCTGTGCGCGCTGATCGCCTGCGCGATGCCGGGTCTCGCCTTCGCGGATTGCATCGATGACGCCGCGGCCTTTCAGCACGTCAACGTGAGCCTGATGCGCGCCATTGCGCAAGTGGAGTCGGGCACGCAAACGCGCGTCATCAACACCAACAGCAATGGCACGGTCGATATCGGCCTCATGCAGATCAACAGTTCATGGCTGCCGCGGCTCGCGCAGGAGGGTATTACCGAGCAGAGTCTGTTCGATCCCTGTACCAATGCTTATGTCGGCGCCTGGATACTCGCGGAAAATATTCGCCAATTCGGCCCGACATGGAATGCCATTGGCGCGTATAACTCCCCATCGGCGGATAAGCGTCTCGCGTATGCGCGTAAGGTTTATGCTGCTGCCCAATCGCTTTCCAGTTCGCCGGATTCGTCCATGCCTATTCTGCCGCCTTCATATATTCCGCCTCAGGACTACAACCCGTTTGCGAGTCTGGAGGTGAACCAGCCGCACGCGGGCGCCGCGCCGCGCGTGCCGACGGCGTTGATGGCGAAGCCCGGCTCGTCGGCGATCGCGTCGGCGCCGCCTGGCGCGTACAACTTCGGCTGGGCGGTGTCGGGCGCGGATGGTGCGAAACCCGTGCAGGTGTTCGACGACGGCGCGAAGATCTACGTCCAGTTCAGCGATATGAAGCGTGTGCCCGCGATCTTCGCCGATACGCCGCGCGGGCGTGTCGTGCTGCGTTGGGAAGCGCAGCCGCCGTATGCGGTGATCGTGTCATCGGAGCAGCGGCTCATTTTCCAGATCGGCGGCGCGGAGGCGACCGCGCAGCGAACCGGCACGCCGCCTCCATTGCCCACGCAATCGGCGGCCAATGGGGCAGCGGCCAATGGGGCGAGCAGCGCGGCGCCGTCGCCTGCGCCGCAAGCCGGCGCGCGCAACGCAGCCGATAAATCCGCCGACGCGCTCTGGTACGCGACCATGTCGCATCCGATTCCTGCGTCGTCAAAGGTTGCGGCGCAAGTCGAGCCGGTGGCGGTGACTGCGCCTTCGAATCCCGCACCGTCGAACTCCGCACCCGCACCCGCCTCGAAACCGGCCGCCTCGAACCCGGGCACCAGCGCGCTCTGGTACGTCACGAAGTAAGCCAAGCGGGCTAGTCCGTCGGATACGGCATTTGCCGTGTTGTAAGCGCCCCTAAAGCGAATGACTCGATGAATCTTATCGAGCCATTCGCTTTATTTATTTCGATATCCTGATGATTATCCGGTGTATATCGGATCACGCCGCAATCGGTCCGATCGCGCATCGAGTCCCGCCACCGTTCCGAAATCGCTCTGAAAGCATCGCCTGTTCCTTCACAGGTAAATTGATCGTTCAATCAACATAAACCCTTGTTCTGCGCGTATTGCCGGCAGGTCTTGTCGTTTCCGCGCAATTGCTCGTCGCAATTGCTACGTTGACCGGCTTTTTGCCGGACGACCATGTGTCATGGGCTGCACGGCGTCGCGGCGGCCCGTCCATGCGGAACCGACCGACGCTGTGCAATCTCGAGGAGAACAAGATGTGCCGATTCCAGACACTGCAAGCCTGCGCGCTCCTGTTTGCCGCAGCCGCCTGTTCGAGCGCCTTCGCCGCTGATCCGGCTGAGTGCAAGGCCGTGCGTTTCGCCGATGTCGGCTGGACCGATATCGCTGCGACCACGGGCGTCGCCTCGACGATACTCGCGGGCCTGGGCTACGCGCCGACGAAGACGATCGCTTCGGTGCCGATCACGTTCGCTGGACTCAAGAGCAAGCAGATCGACGTATTCCTCGGTTACTGGTCGCCGACGATGGACCCGATCATCGAGCCGTTCAAGAAGGCGGGCACCATCAGGGTGCTGCAAACGCCGAATCTCACCGGCGCCAAATACACGCTGGCGGTTCCCGATTACGTCTATCAAGGCGGCCTACATTCGTTTCAGGACATCGCCAAATACGCGGACAAATTGCAGGGCCGCATTTACGGCATCGAACCGGGCAACGACGGCAATCAGTTGATTCAGAAAATGATCGACGGCAATCAATATGGCCTCGGCAAATTCAAGCTGGTCGAGTCGAGCGAAGCGGGCATGCTTGTGCAGGTGAATCGCGCCGTGCGCGAGAAGCAGTGGATTGTGTTTCTCGGCTGGGAGCCGCATCCGATGAATGTGCAGATGAAGATCGACTATCTCGCGGGCGGCGACGACGTGTTCGGTCCCAATTACGGCGCGGCGCGCGTGCTCACGGCCGAACCGCCCGATTACAGCGCGCGTTGCCCCAACGTGGCGAAATTCGTTTCGAATCTGCAATTCACCACCGCCATCGAAAATCATCTGATGGTGCCGATCGCCAACAAGGAAGATCCCAACAAGGCGGCGGCCGACTGGCTCAAGAGCAATCCGCAAGCGCTCGACAAATGGCTCGCGGGTGTCACGACGCTCGACGGCAAGCCCGGTTTGCCGGCTGTACGCGCCTACCTCGGCGCGAACTGATTCGCCCAGATATCGAGCCGGGCGCGCCTCTTGCGAGTACGCGCGGCGGCATAGGGAGTCGACGCGCGTGAAAGCACCTGCAAATACATGTTGAATAGCGTGCGCGTCTGCATCTTCGCGCATTCGCTTTCACGCCGTGTCATGACCGTACTTCCCGATTTATCCCTATTGGCCCGGTGATTTTGGTTGTTTAGCGTTCAACGAGAGGAGGAGGCAGATGGAGCAAGCGGGATTTCGTCCGCGCTCGGCCGACGAGGCCGGCGCTCGCAGCGCCCAGGGCCACGCATTGCAGCGCGGCCTCACGTGGAAAGACGCATTCTGGGTGACGAGTGGCGTGCCTGCGGGCGTGCTGTTCACGATCGGCGGTGTTTGCGCGACCATCGGCCAGCCCGCGTGGGCGATCTGGATTGCGTCGATCACGATGGGCCTCGTGCAGAGCGCAACGTATGCGGAAATTTCCGGACTCTTTCCGCATAAATCGGGCGGCGCGTCGGTGTATGGCGCGATTGGCTGGGTGCGCTACAGCAAGATGATTGCGCCCGTTTCGGTGTGGTGCAACTGGCTCGCATGGTCGCCCATGCTCGCGCTCGGCTGCGGACTCGCCGCGAATTACGCGCTCGCCGCCCTGTTCTCGCCCGATGCGGCGATCCTGCAATGGCGCTTGACGCTCGCGCATCTGGACTTCATCAAGCCGGGCCTCACGCTGCGCATCAACGCAACGTTTCTGATCGCCGCCGCGTTTCTGCTCATCACGTTTCGCCTCCAACATAGCGGCGCTTCGAAGGCCGCGAAGACGCAAAAGATACTCGGCATTGCTTCGCTCACGCCGTTATTGATCGTCGGTCTCGTGCCGTTCATTACGGGAGACGTGCCCGCCACACATCTCTTTCCGTTGCTGCCACTCGGCCACGACGCGCACGGCAATCTCACCGCATCGTTCTTCGGCGCATGGAACGGACAGGGCGTGGTGATGGCACTGGGCGCGATGTTCATGGCCGGCTGGGCCTCGTATGGCTTCGAAACGGCGGTGTGCTATACGCGCGAATTCCGCGATCCGCGTCGCGACACGGCGCGCGCGATCTTCTGGTCGGGCGCCCTGTGTCTCGTCGTAATGACGCTCGTGCCGCTCGCCTTCCAGGGCTCGCTGGGCATGCAGGCGATGCTCGATCCGCGCATTGGCGATGGCACCGGCGTCGGTACCGCAATGGCCACGATGGTGGGCGGTGGCGCATGGGTCGGCAACGCCGTGGTCGTCATGCTGATGCTGTCGATTCTGCTGATCGTCATGACGTCGATGATGGGATCGTCGCGCACGCTGTATCAGGCGTCGATCGATGGCTGGCTGCCGCGCTATCTTTCGCGCGTCAACGAGCACGGTGCGCCGACGGCCGCAATGTGGACCGATCTCGGTTTCAATCTCGTGCTGCTCGCCATGTCGGACTATATGACGGTGCTGTCGATTTCCAACGTCTGCTATATGTTGTTCGTATTTCTCAATCTGCAATCGGGCTGGATACACCGCATGGATCGCGGCAAATGGGAGCGCCCATTCCGCTGTCCGACATGGCTGCTCGCGCTGGGCGCGCTGTGCGGCTACGCGAATCTGGTATTCGTGGGCGCGGGCGCGAATCTGCAAGGCGAGGGCACGTTGCGCGATGGTCTGATTGCGATGCTGCTGATCGTGCCCGTGTTCGCGTTTCGTCATTATTTGCAGGACCGCGGGCGATTTCCGGCGGGAAGTGCACTCGATATGGAAGTGGTCGTGCCGAAGCGGAGCATCTGGCTCAATCTTGCACCGTATGGCGCGCTGATTGCGGCGGCGTTGACGATTGCGCTTTCGCATCATTGGGCCGCGGGCGTTTGAACTGTTTCACCGATTCGACGCGGCGTTTTTTTATTTCCTCAGCATCAT
This sequence comes from Paraburkholderia sp. SIMBA_027, assembly GCF_046535315.1. Lineage (NCBI taxonomy): Bacteria > Pseudomonadati > Pseudomonadota > Betaproteobacteria > Burkholderiales > Burkholderiaceae > Paraburkholderia > Paraburkholderia sp. SIMBA_027. The sequence goes on along the minus strand of NZ_JAWRWY010000025.1, from coordinate 52,170 downwards.
AAAAAATGCCGATGCTTCTCGCGAAGCTTCGGCATTTCTATTTAACGAACGACTGAGTCAGCGAATTGAGTTGGTGACTTCAAGACATCGCGTGTGCATGTCTCACGGGCCGGGTGGTCGTGCAATCCTTTGCGCCACCGCGCGCCGGTGAACCATTCGCGACGAAGTAGTCCGCTGTCGAACGCGCAAGCGGCTGCTTTCCGCGAATCTGGTCGGCAATCTTTTCGGCCATCATGATAGTCGGCGCATTGAGATTGCCCGTAGTAATGCGCGGCATGATCGACGCATCGACCACGCGCAAGCCTTCCAGCCCGTGTACGCGGCCTTCGTTGTCCACGACGGCCATGTTGTCGTAGCCCATCGCACACGAACACGACGGGTGATACGCGGTTTCCGCGCGGCTGCGCACGAACGCGTCGATCTCCGCATCGCTTTTCAATTGCGCGCCGGGACTTAGCTCTTGTCCGCGGAAGCGGTCGAGCGCTGGCTGCGCGATGATCTCGCGCGTGATGCGAATCGCGTCGCGGAACTCGCGCCAATCGAGTGCTTCCGCCATATAGTTGAAGAGAATCGACGGATGCTCACGCGGATCGCGCGAACGCAGTTTCACGCGGCCGCGGCTGGGCGATCGCATCGAACCGACATGCGCCTGAAAGCCGTGCATCTTGATCGCATTCGAGCCGTTGTAATTGATCGCGACCGGCAGGAAGTGATATTGAATATTCGGCCACGGATCGTCATCGCGCGTGCGGATAAAGCCGCCCGCTTCGAAATGATTACTCGCACCGACGCCGGTGCCGCGCAACATCCATTCGAGACCGATAGCCGGTTGATTGTGCAGCAGTAGCGCGGGATAGAGCGAAACGGGCTCCTTGCACGCGTACTGCATATACATTTCGAGGTGATCCTGAAGATTCTGCCCAACGCCAGGCAAGTCGAGCACGACCGGAATATCGAGTTCGCGCAGCCATGCACCGGGACCTACGCCCGAACGCTGCAAGATCTGCGGAGACGCAATCGCGCCCGCACACAGCAACACTTCGCGACGTGCGCGACGCGTGATGCGCGCATTGCCGTCCAGAAACACCACACCGTTCGCGCGTTTCCCGCTAAAGAGAATGCGGTCGGTCACGGCGTGCGTGACGATATCGAGGTTCGAACGTTGCTTCGCCTGATCCAGATAGCCGCGCGCGGTGCTCGCACGCCGTCCTTTTGCCGTGACCGTGCGATCCATCGGGCCGAAGCCTTCCTGGCGATAGCCATTGAGGTCGTCGGTACGCGGATAACCCGCTTGCACGCCCGCCTCGATCATGGCTTCGAATAGCGGATTCACGCCGGGCTTGCTGGTGGTGACGTGAACGGGCCCGTCGCCGCCGTGATAATCGTTCGCGCCGATGTCACGCGTTTCGGCCTTGCGAAAATACGGCAGGCAATCCAGATAGCTCCAGTTTTCGAGGCCTTTTCGCTCGGCCCAACCGTCGTAATCGAGCGCGTTGCCGCGGATATAGCACATGCCGTTGATCAGCGACGAGCCCCCCAATCCCTTGCCGCGCCCGCATTCCATGCGCCGGTTGTTCATATGCGGTTCGGGATCGGTTTCGTAGGCCCAATTGTAGCGCCGCCCTTGCAGCGGATACGCGAGTGCCGCCGGCATTTGCGTCCGGAAATCGAAACGATAATCGGGGCCGCCGGCTTCGAGCAGGAGCACGCGAACATCGCGGTCCTCGGTCAACCGCGTCGCGAGCACATTGCCAGCCGAGCCCGCGCCGATGATGATGTAGTCATAGTCTTGCGCTGCCATGCCGGGCTCCCTCAAAAGACGGGCTGATACGGTCCCAGTTCGACCTGGACGGATTTGAGGCGCGTGTAATGCTCGAGTGTCGTGATGCCGTTTTCGCGGCCCACGCCCGATTGCTTGTAGCCGCCCACGGGCATTTCGGCGGCCGACTCGCCCCATGTATTGATCCAGCAAATGCCCGCTTCCAGGCGATGAATCACGCGATGCGCACGCGAGAGATTCTCCGTGACGACACCCGCTGCGAGTCCATAAAGCGTATTGTTCGCGCGCGCGATGACTTCTTCTTCATTGCTGAAAGTCAGCAGACTCATCACGGGGCCGAAGATTTCTTCGCGCACGATTTTCATTTCGTCGCGGCAATCGGCAAAGACCGTGGGGGCCACGTATTGACCGCGCGCGAAGTCGCCTTCAGTCAGCCGCGAGCCGCCTGCAATCAGCCGTGCGCCTTCGCGTTTGCCGCTGTCGATGAAGGCGAGCACCTTGTCCAGTTGCGCCGCGCTCGCGAGCGGACCGAAATTGGTGGACGGATCCGTGGGTTTGCCCACGCGAATACGCGCCACGCGTTGCAGGACGCGCGATTCGAAATCGTCGCGTATAGATGCCTGAACGAAAACGCGCGTGCCATTCGTGCACACCTGGCCAGCACTGAAGAAGTTGGCCGTCACGGCGATGTCGGCGGCGCGGTCGAGATCGGCGTCTTCGAACACGATCAGCGGTGACTTGCCGCCGAGTTCCATCGTCACGTCCTTGAGCGACGAGGCAGCCGCCGCGGCCATGACTTTCTTGCCGGTTTCCACGCCGCCGGTAAACGAAATCTTCTCGATGCCCGGATGATTGCTGAGTAGCGCGCCCACGCGGCCATCGCCTTGCACCACGTTGAAGACACCGGGCGGCACGCCCGCTTCCAGATAGATCTCCGCGAGTTTCGCAGCGGAAAGCGGCGTGATTTCGCTGGGTTTGAAAATCATCGCATTGCCGGCCGCAAGAGCGGGCGCCGATTTCCAGCACGCGATCTGGATCGGGTAATTCCACGCACCGATGCCCGCCGTCACGCCTAGCGGTTCGCGCCGCGTATACACGAACGAACTTTCGCGCAGCGGAATCTGCTGACCTTCGAGTGCGGGCGCGAGGCCCGCATAGTATTCGATCACGTCGGCGCCCGTGACGATGTCGACGGCGCGCGTTTCGGCGATGGGCTTGCCGGTGTCGTGCGTTTCGAGTTCGGCGAGCGAATCGTTACGTTCGCGCAGCAACTCGACAGCGCGGCGCAGGATGCGCGAACGCTGCATGGCCGTCATTGCGGCCCACACGCGTTGACCGTCGCGCGCGGATTGGACGGCGCGCTCGATATCGGCGGCGCTCGCCTGCTGCACGGTCGCGAGCGCTTCACCGGTTGCGGGGTTGAACGTTTCGAAGGTTTCGCCGCTGGTGGCGTCGACGTACGCGCCGTGAATGAAGAGGCGCTCGAGCGGGTAATGGGGCATCGCCAGGACTCCGTAGTCAGGCCGACTTGCGCGTGCGCGCCTTCGCGCGCGCGTCGAGCAGCAAGTCGATGTAATCGTTGGCCAGCCGCAAGGCGGCTTTCGTGTCGAAGGGTTCGCCGGTGGTCGCACCGCGCAGCCAGAGGCCGTCGATCATGGCGGCGAGCCCGGTGGCGGCGCGCCGCGACGCGGCACGCGGCAGGGCTTTTTCGAATTCCGCGCACAGATTCGAATACAGCCGGCGCGTATTCACGCGTTGCAAACGGCGCAGCGTGGGCTGATGCATGCTCTCGGCCCAAAACGCGAGCCACGTTTTCATGACCGGCGTGTTGACCTGGGAGACATCGAAATTAGCGGCGACGATCGCACGCAGACGCGCGCGTGGTTCGGGCTTCGCGGCCAGCCGGCGGCGCATGGTGGCTTCCCACAAATCGCGGAGCACATGGCGCATGGTGGCTTCGAGCAGCCCGTCCTTGCCGCCGAAATAGTGGCTCACGATGCCGGTCGAGATATTCGCGCGCTGCGCGACGGTCGCAAGCGTCGTACCCGACAAACCAGACTGGTCGATGGTCTGCAGGGTGGCATCGATGAGTTGGGCGCGACGCAGGTCGCGCATTCCGATCTTGGGCATGGTGATTCAGGACGCACGGGGAGGACTCCACTCTAATTATTTTTTATTGAATGATCAATCAATAAAAACGTTGCGCGCGCGCTGCGGCGCATTTTCAAAAGCGCGCGTCGGATTGTCGATGGTTGGGATCGTGCGCATCGTCTCGCGAGCCTTGCTGCGTATGGATTCGAGCGCTGCTTACAGGGGTACTCACGCATCAGGCATGTCGCGATAGCGCCAGTGCGCGTCGTGTGTGCGCAAGTTGCGCGCGATTTGGACGCTTACGTTTGCTCCGTCCGCACTGCTGCCCGGCGCGCTGCCAGGCCCTGAATTGCGGCACTTTTCAACCGTATCGCGAGTCAAGAGAAACCGACACCATGAGAAAAGCAAACGCACTGGTACTGACCGCAATCGCACTGGCGCTGTCCGCACTATCGAATTCGAGTCATGCGCAGAGCAGCGTCACGATGTACGGCATCATCGATGCGGGGGTGACGTACGTCACCAATGCAGGCGGCTCGCATCAAGTCAAATTCGACGACGGCATTTCGTACGCGAACCGTTGGGGCATCAAAGGCACGGAAGATCTCGGCGGCGGCATGAAAGCCGTTTTCGATCTGGAAAGCGGATTTCACCTCGGCAATGGCACGCTCGCGAATGGCGGCTCGCTATTCGGCCGCGCGGCGTATGTGGGTCTGCAGAGCGATTGGGGCACGCTCACGTTCGGCAATCAAATCGACATGACGCAGGAGATGGTCTATCTCTTCAACGTTACCGCGTGGGCGAGCGGCTACGCCATCAATCAGGGCGACTTCGACCGCATGAATGGCGACCATCTGCCGAACTCGGTGAAGTTCATGTCGAACACGTATGGCGGTTTCCAGTTCGGCGGCATGTATTCATTCAGCAATACGCCCGGCGATTTTCACACGGGCAGCGCGTGGAGCGTGGGCGCGCAATATCAGCACGGTGCATTCGCGATGGGCGCGGCTTATACGCAGTTGAATAATCCATCCGGAATTTACGGTTTCGATCCTTACGCGATGATCGGCGTGCATACCTTCTTCGGCCGCCCGACCGTGAGCGTCGATCCCACCACGGGCGCGGTCACCGATCTATACGCGGACAGCGCGTTTCCCGTCGATAAACAAGGCACATTCGGCATCGGCACGAGTTATGTGATTGGCGACGTCACGCTGATGAGCGATTTCACCTATACGCAAATCAAGGCGTTTGGCGAAAGCGAACACATGCTCGTGGCCGAAGGCGGCGCCGACTGGCAAATCACGCCCGCGCTCGCGCTGATTGGCGGTTACCAGTACACGCACTTCGACGGCCATCACTGGAATCAGCTTTCGGCGGGGCTGCATTACGCGCTCTCGAAACGCACCGAAGTTTATCTGTCCGGCGACTGGCTGAAGGCTTCGCAAGGCGTCGATGCCGTGATCGGCTACAGCTTCACGCCGTCTTCGACCACGACGCAGGCCGATGTGCGAATCGGTATGCGCCATTCGTTCTGAAACTTTAATCGTTCGCCGCAGTTTGCGCGGTGCAGCAAATCGAATTTTCCGCACCAGGCCGGCGTCATGCCGGCTTGCGCTTTTTGACCGCGAATCATCGTCAACCCGTCCGGCCAGACGCCCCGACGCCCCGTCTGGCGGGGCCGTCCACGCGCAATGGCGCTTTTGTTCTATCTGATCCGGGCGCCAATTTGGTCTACTGATTCCAACGTCACTCATGCCACGCCAAGCCGGAGAAGTCAGATGAATGTCAGCGTCTTCGACCTGTTCAAGATTGGGATTGGCCCGTCGAGCTCGCATACCGTCGGTCCGATGGTTGCCGCTTGCCGCTTCGTGTCCCATATCGAGGACGCCAATTTGCTGGCCTTCGTGCGCCGCGTGAAGGTCGAGCTGTACGGCTCGCTGGGCGCCACCGGCAAGGGCCACGGAACCGACAAGGCCGTGCTGCTCGGTCTCGAAGGGCATCTGCCCGATGTGATCGATCCCGATCAGATCGAACCGCGCCTTGCCGCGATTCGCCGCGAGAAAACCCTGATGCTGCTCGGCAAGCAGTCGATTCGTTTCGACGAAAAAGAAGGCATCGGTTTCTTTCGTCGCACGATGGGCGGCGCGAATACCTTGCATTCCAACGGCATGCGCTTTCAGGCTTTCGATGAAAACGGCCAGTTGCTGGTGGAGAAGGAGTATTACTCGGTTGGTGGCGGCTTTGTCGTGAATCGCGAGGGCGATCGCGTCAATGGCGTGCGCACGGCGCATGAGGTGCCGTATCCGTTTCGCACCGGCGACGATCTGCTGCGCGTCTGCAATGAAAGCGGGCTATCCATTGCGGAGATTACGTTCGCCAATGAATGCGCGACGCGATCGCCGGACGAGGTGCGGGAAGGCTTGATGGCGATCTGGCGCACGATGGCTGCGTGCGTGGAGCGCGGCTGCAAGATGCACGGCCAATTGCCCGGTCCGATGCAGGTCAAGCGCCGCGCTGCCGATCTTTCCGTGCAATTGCGCGCGCGCTCCGAGGAGTCGTTGCGTGACCCGCTTTCAATGCTCGACTGGGTCAATCTCTACGCGATGGCGGTGAATGAAGAAAACGCCGCGGGCGGCCGCGTCGTCACCGCGCCGACCAATGGCGCGGCCGGGGTGATTCCCGCCGTGCTCCATTACTACGTGAAATTCGTGCCGGGTGCGAACGAAAAAGGCATCGTGGATTTCCTGCTGACCGCCGCCGCGATTGGCGTCATCTACAAGGAAACAGCCTCGATTTCAGGGGCCGAAGTGGGGTGCCAGGGCGAAGTGGGCGTCGCCTGTTCGATGGCCGCCGCCGCGCTCGCGGCCGTAATGGGCGGCACGCCTTTGCAGGTCGAGAACGCCGCCGAGATCGGCATGGAGCACAACCTCGGCATGACGTGCGATCCCGTCGGCGGCCTCGTGCAGATTCCCTGCATCGAGCGCAACGCGATGGGCGCGATCAAGGCGCTGAACGCCGCGCGTATGGCGCTCAAGGGCAATGGCCAGCATTACGTCACGCTCGACAACGTCATCAAGACGATGCGCGAAACGGGCGCCGACATGAAGACGAAATACAAGGAGACGTCACGCGGTGGACTCGCCGTGAACGTCATCGAATGCTAATGGAAACGCGCAAACGGAAACACGCAAAGGGGTCTGCGAGATGAGCCGCTATTCGATATTCAGTCTGTTCCGCAACGGGTTGTCGTATCACGAGAACTGGGAGCGGCAGTGGAGAAGTCCCGAGCCGAAAAAGGAGTACGACGTGGTGATCGTCGGCGGCGGCGGACATGGTCTCGCGACCGCGTATTACCTCGCCAAAGAACACGGCGTGAAGAATGTCGCCATTCTGGAGAAAGGCTGGATTGGCGGCGGTAATACCGCGCGCAATACGACCATCGTGCGCTCGAATTATCTGTGGGACGAGTCGGCCGCGCTTTACGAAAAAGCGATGCAGCTGTGGGAAGGTCTCGCACAGGATCTCAACTACAACGTGATGTTCAGTCAGCGCGGCGTGATGAATCTCGCCCATACGCTGCAGGACGTGCGCGATACAGAGCGCCGCGTGAATGCGAACCGGCTCAACGGCGTGGACGCTGAATTCCTCACGCCGGAACAGATCAAGGAAATCGAGCCGACGATCAATCTGAATAGCCGCTATCCGGTGCTGGGCGCGTCGATTCAGCGCCGCGCGGGCGTGGCGCGTCACGACGCTGTGGCGTGGGGCTTCGCGCGCGGCGCGGACCGTGCCGGCGTGGACATTATCCAGAACTGCCAGGTCACGGGCATTCGCCGCGACGGCGGCCGCGTGACGGGCGTCGATACGGTGAAAGGCTTTATCAAGGCGAAGAAAGTGGCCGTGGTCGCCGCGGGCAATACCACCACGCTCGCCGATATGGCCGGCGTGCGCCTGCCGCTGGAAAGCCATCCGTTGCAGGCGCTCGTTTCGGAGCCGATCAAACCGGTCGTCAATACGGTGATCATGTCGAACGCGGTGCACGCCTATATCAGCCAGTCCGACAAGGGCGATCTCGTGATTGGCGCAGGCGTCGATCAGTACACCGGATTCGGCCAGCGCGGCAGTTTCAATATTATCGAAGGCACGTTGCAGGCGATCGTCGAAATGTTCCCGGTCTTTTCGCGTGTGCGCATGAATCGCCAGTGGGGCGGCATTGTCGACGTCTCGCCGGACGCCTGCCCGATTATCAGCAAGACCGATGTGAAGGGCCTGTATTTCAATTGCGGTTGGGGCACGGGTGGTTTCAAGGCGACGCCGGGTTCGGGCTGGGTCTTTGCGCACACCATTGCGAACGACGAACCGCATCCGCTGAATGCGCCGTTCTCGCTCGACCGTTTCTACACCGGTCATCTGATCGACGAACACGGCGCTGCCGCCGTGGCGCATTAACCGCACACAGGATAGACACATCATGCTGCTGATCGAATGCCCCTGGTGCGGGCCGCGCGCCGAAATCGAATTCACCTGCGGCGGCGAAGCGGAAATCGCTCGCCCGCTCGATACCGACGCGCTGAGCGACAAGGAGTGGGGCGATTATCTGTTCATGCGCCACAATCCGCGCGGCGTGCATAAAGAGCAATGGCTGCATGCGCAAGGTTGCCGCCGCTGGTTCATGGCGACGCGCGATACGGTGACGTACGAGATTCAAAGCTACGAGAAGTTTGGCGCGGGCAATCACGCGAGCAACGAAAAAGATCTGGAAAAAGGGAGCGCACAGCGATGAGCCAGAAGAACCGCCTCGGCGCCGGCGGGCGCATCAACCGCGCGATTCCGCTGACGTTCACGTTCAACGGTCGCACGTATCAGGGTTATCAGGGCGACACGCTCGCTTCCGCGCTGCTCGCGAACGACGTGCATTTCGTGGCGCGCAGTTTCAAATACCATCGCCCGCGCGGTATCGTGACGGCCGACGTGGCCGAGCCGAATGCCGTCGTGCAACTCGAACGCGGCGCGCATACCGTGCCGAATGCGCGCTCGACCGAGATCGAGTTGTATCAGGGGTTGGTGGCAAATAGCGTCAACGCCGAGCCGAACCTCGAAAACGATCGCATGGCGATCAATCAAAAGTTCTCGCGCTTTTTGCCCGCGGGCTTTTACTACAAGACGTTTATGTGGCCGCGTAAATGGTGGCCGAAATACGAAGAAAAGATTCGCGACGCGGCGGGTCTCGGCAAATCGCCTGAAGTGCGTGACGGCGATCGTTACGACAAGTGTTTCGCGCATTGCGACGTGCTCGTGATCGGCGGCGGCCCGACGGGTCTGGCGGCCGCGCACACGGCCGCGTTGAGCGGCGCGCGCGTGATGCTGATCGACGATCAGCGCGAACTCGGCGGCAGCCTGCTCGGCTGCAAGGCGGAGATCGACGGCAAGCCCGCGCTGCAATGGGTCGAAAAGATCGAAGCCGAATTGTCCGCCATGCCGGACGTGAAGATTCTCTCGCGCAGCACGGCATTCGGCTATCAGGATCACAATCTCGTGACCGTTGCTCAACGGTTGACCGAGCATCTGCCGGTGTCCACGCGTCACGGCACGCGCGAACTGCTGTGGAAGATTCGTGCGAAGCGCGTGATTCTCGCCACCGGCGCGCAGGAGCGTCCGGTTGTATTCGGCAATAACGATTTGCCGGGCGTCATGCTCGCGTCGGCGGTATCGACTTATCTGCATCGCTATGGCGTGATTCCGGGCCGTAATGCGGTGGTGTTCACGAATAACGACGCGGGCTATCGTTGCGCGCTCGATCTCAAGGCGTGCGGTGCAAACGTGACGCTCGTCGATTCGCGCGCACAAGGCAGCGGCGCAATGCAAAGTGCCGCGCGCCGCCAGGGCGTGAAGGTGATGAACAATGCCGCGATCATGACGGCGCACGGCAACCTGCGCGTGAATGCCGTGGACGTGGTCGCGTATGCGAACGGCAAAACCGGCGCGAAGCAGGCAACGATTCCGTGCGACCTCGTGGCGATGTCGGGCGGCTTGAGCCCCGTGCTGCATCTGTTCGCGCAATCGGGCGGCAAGGCGCTCTGGAACGATACGAAAGCGTGCTTCATGCCGGGCAAGCGCGTGCAGCCCGAAGTCAGCGTGGGCGCGGCGGTTGGCGAATTCAGTCTGGCGCGCGGCCTCACGCTCGCGGTCGATGCCGGGCTCGACGCGGCGCAAAGTCTCGGCTTCAAGCTCGCGCGTCCGAATGTGCCCAAGGTGGCGGAATTGAGCGAATCGCCGCTCGAGCCGCTGTGGCTCGTCGGCAGCCGCACGGAAGCGTCGCGCGGCCCGAAGCAGTTCGTCGATTTCCAGAATGACGTTTCGGCGGCCGATATTCTGCTGGCCGCGCGCGAAGGATTTGAATCGGTCGAACACGTCAAGCGTTATACGGCGATGGGTTTCGGCACCGATCAGGGCAAGCTCGGCAATATCAACGGCATGGCGATTCTCGCGGCGGCGCTCGGTAAAACGATTCCGGAAACCGGCACGACGACGTTCCGCCCGAATTACACGCCGGTGACGTTCGGCACCTTTGCGGGCCGCGAACTCGGGGACTTTCTCGATCCGGTGCGCAAGACCTGCGTTCACGAATGGCACGTCGAGCACGGCGCGTTGTTCGAGGACGTGGGCAACTGGAAACGCCCGTGGTATTTCCCGAAGGGCGGCGAAGATCTTCACGCGGCGGTGAAGCGCGAATGTCTCGCGGTGCGTAATGGCGTCGGCATACTCGACGCGTCGACGCTCGGCAAAATCGATATTCAAGGACCGGACGCGGCGAAACTGCTCAACTGGGTGTATACGAATCCGTGGAGCAAACTCGAAGTCGGCAAATGCCGCTATGGCCTCATGCTCGATGAAAACGGCATGGTGTTCGACGACGGCGTGACGGTGCGCCTCGGCCCGCAGCATTACATGATGACGACCACGACCGGCGGCGCGGCGCGCGTGCTCACGTGGCTCGAACGCTGGCTACAAACGGAATGGCCCGATATGAAGGTGCGGCTCGCTTCCGTGACCGATCACTGGGCGACCTTCGCGGTGGTCGGCCCGAAGAGCCGGAAGGTGCTGCAAAAGGTTTGCGGAGATATCGACTTCGAGAATGCGGCGTTTCCGTTCATGTCGTATCGCAATGGCACGGTCGCGGGCGTGAAATCGCGCGTCATGCGCATCAGCTTCTCGGGCGAACTCGCTTATGAAGTGAATGTGCCGGCGAATGCGGGGCGCGCCGTGTGGGAAGCGTTGATGGCCGCGGGCGCCGAATTCGACATCACGCCTTATGGCACGGAAACGATGCACGTGCTGCGCGCGGAGAAGGGTTACATCATTGTCGGCCAGGACACCGATGGTTCGGTGACGCCGTTCGATCTCGGCATGGGCGGTCTGGTTTCTCAAACCAAGGACTTCCTGGGCCGCCGCTCGCTCAAGCGTTCCGATACGGCAAAAGAAGGGCGTAAGCAGTTCGTCGGTCTGCTCACCGACGATCCGCAATTCGTGCTGACCGAAGGCAGCCAGATCGTCGACGAAAACGCGCGCGCTCGAAACGACGGCACGACGCCCATGCTCGGTCATGTCACGTCGAGTTATCAGAGCCCGATACTCGATCGCTCGATTGCGCTCGCGGTAATTAAAGGCGGTTTGGACAGGATGGGCGAACGCGTGGTGATTCCGCTCGCCGATGGGCGGCGCGTGGGCGCGAAGATCGTCAGCCCGGTTTTCTACGACATCGAAGGGGTGCGTCAGCATGTGGAATGAAACGAGAGATCCGATGCCCCTCGCGGAGCGTGCCGTGAGCGTGAATCTGGAGTCGCCGTTTATCGGCGTGGAAGATCTGTTGAAGGTGCAAGATGCACGCGGATCGAAGGCCTTCGCGATGCGCGAGCAGCCGTTTCGCGATCTGGTGAATGTGCGCGGCGAATTGAGCGATGCAGCTTTTGTCGAGGCATTCGAGCGGACGGTCGGTTGCCGTCCGCCCGCCGCGCCGAATACCGTTGCGCGCAGCGCCAATTACGACGTGCTGTGGCTCGGCCCCGACGAATGGCTCGTGCGTTCGAGTGCGCCTGTGCCTGCGGGTGTGCTCGAAGCGAAACTCGCGCCGGAAATTGGCGAATGCTACGCGGCGGCCGTCGACGTCGGCAGTGGCTATACCGTGGTCGAAGTCGAAGGCACGCGTGTGCGCGACGTGCTGTCGCGCGGCTGTCCGCTCGATCTGCATCCGTCGCTGTTCAAACCGGGACAATGCGCGCAAAGCCTGTATTTCAAGGCCTCGATCGTGTTGATTCCGATTGCGGCGGATCGCTACGAACTGGTCGTGCGACGCAGTTTCGCCGATTACTTCTGCCGCATCATGCTCGATGCCGCGGCATCGCTCGCGCCATGAAGATCGTCGATGGCACCTTCGACAATGCGCCTGCATGCGGGCGCGGCTGGAGCGTGTTCGTCGACGCGCTCAGTGTGCCGGCGCGTATCGGCATTCATCCGCATGAACACGGGCAGCCGCAGCCGCTCGTGATCGACGCGCAGCTCGGATATGGCCGCGCGCCGAAAGAGCAAGGCGACTGGATCGATTACGAAAGTTGGTGTGCGCGCATCGCGGACTTTCTCGCGCACAAATCCCATACGCGTTTGCTCGAAACGCTGGTAGCCGATGTGGCGGCGCTGTCGTTTCGCGAATGGCCCGCGCTCGAGACGCTCACGCTGGCCGTGCACAAGCCGAAGATCCGGCCCGGCACGCGCCGCGTGGGCGTATCGCTCGACTGGACGCGTGCGGATTATCTGCAATGGAGCGCAACGGCAGCGCAGATGCACGCGCACGCATAGCCACTTCGTGGTGCAGTTGAGTGTCGGCGTGGTGCAAACGCGCGTCGGGTTTTGCATGGTTTGAAGAGGGCACACGGCGCTACGCTCGAATCATCGCCGTTGCAGCGCGTGCGCAAAGACGCAGCGGCGCTTTTCATCAACAACGAAACGGAGACAAGCGATGAGTGGCAATCGAGGCGTCGTGTACATGGGCCCGGGCAAGGTCGACGTGCAGAAGATCGATTATCCGAAGATGGTGGATCCGAGCGGCCGCAAGATCGGTCATGGCGTGATTCTCAAGGTCGTCAGCACGAATATCTGCGGATCGGATCAGCATATGGTGCGCGGGCGCACGACGGCGCCGGTCGGCCTCGTGCTCGGCCATGAAATCACGGGCGAAGTGGTCGAGATCGGCAACGATGTCGAAACGCTCAAACTCGGCGATCTTGTTTCCGTGCCGTTTAACGTCGCGTGTGGACGCTGCGCGATGTGCAAGGACCAGAATACCGGCGTGTGCCTGAACGTGAATCCGTCGCGTGCGGGCGGCGCGTATGGTTATGTCGATATGGGCGGCTGGATCGGTGGTCAGGCCGAATATGTGCTCGTGCCGTATGCCGATTTCAATCTGCTCAAATTCCCCGATCGCGATCAGGCGATGTCGAAGATTCGCGATCTCACCTGTCTCTCCGACATTCTGCCCACGGGCTATCACGGCGCCGTGACGGCGGGCGTGAAGCCGGGTTCGACGGTCTATATCGCGGGCGCGGGACCGGTCGGCATGGCGGCGGCCGCATCGGCGCGGCTGCTGGGCGCGGCCTGCACGATCGTCGGCGACATGAACGCGGAACGTCTCGCGCATGCGAAAGCGATGGGATTCGAAGTCGTCGATCTGTCGAAAGACGCCACGCTCGGCGAGCAGGTCGAGCAGATTCTCGGCAAACCCGAGGTCGATTGCGCGGTCGATTGCGTGGGTTTCGAAGCGCATGGTCACGGCGCATCGGGGCATGCGGAAGAGGCGCCCGCAACCGTGCTCAATTCGCTGATGGAAATCACGCGGCCCGCAGGCATGATCGGCATTCCCGGTCTTTACGTCACCGACGATCCGGGCGCGCGCGATCTCGCCGCGCAACACGGCAGCCTGAGCATCCGCTTCGGCCTCGGCTGGGCGAAATCGCATACGTTTCATACCGGTCAGACGCCGGTGCTCAAATACAACCGCAATCTCATGCAGGCGATTCTGTTCGACCGTTTGCCGATTGCGAAAATCGTTAACGTCTCGGTGATTTCGCTCGACGAAGCGCCGCAAGGCTATAAGCAATTCGATGGCGGCGCGCCGCGCAAGTTTGTGATCGATCCGCACGGCATGCTGGCCGCGTGATCGGAAGCATTCGATTTATTTGCGCCCTCGCGCAATAAAAAACGGGCAACCGGTTTAAAGCCGGTCGCCCGCTTTGCGTTGCCTGAACGCATGGCATCGCTAGACGTGTGCGCTGAGCATCGGCAATAAGGGCTTCGGTGTATCCGCGCCCGAAAGCGGCGCGAGGCGCTTGCGACGCTCGCCGGTGGGCGCGCTGCCGAATGCGTCGCGATAGCTCTTGCTGAAATGACACGCCGACTGAAAGCCGCAGGCCATCGTGATCTGCATGATCGACATATCGGTTTGCAGCAGCAATTCACGCGCGCGGCGCAGGCGCAAGGTCAGATAGTAATGCGTGGGCGTCATGCCCAGATGCTCGTGAAAGAGTCGCTGCAATTGCCGTTGCGACATGTTCGCGAGCCGCGCGAGCTCCTCGCGCGAAAGCGGCTCCTCGATGTTGTTCTCCATGAGCGAGATGACTTCGAAAAGCGATTTGTTCGCGGACCCGAGTCGCGCCACGAGCGGCATGCGCTGCTGCGCGCTGGTGTCGCGAACGTGCTCGACCACGAACTGTTCGGCGATCTGCGTGACGCGCGCCGTCCCCACGCGCGTGGTGATGAGATTGAGCATCATGTCGAGCGGCGCGACGCCGCCCGTGCAGGTCACACGGTCGCGGTCGATCACGAATAGCTCTTTGAGAAAGCGTGTAGACGGAAATTCCTCCTTCAGCGCCGACATGTTTTCCCAATGAATCGCGCATGCATAGCCGGCCAGCAGTCCGGCCTTGGCGAGCGCATAGGTGCCGGTGCACAGGCTGCCCAGCACGACGCCCGAGCGTGCGAAGCGACGCAATACGGCAAGATGCGCCGCGGTGGTCGCGCGCTGCACGTCGACACCGCCGCAGACGAACACGATATCGGGCTGGCCCGCGCATTCGGCCGGGCCGCTGTCGATGGACAGGCCGTTGCTCGATGCGACCGGGCCGCCGTCCGGGCTGATGATCGACCAGCGGTAGAGGGGTTGCCCGCTCAGGTAGTTAGCCATGCGTAGCACTTCGATGGCGTTCGTGAACGCGATCATCGTGAAGTCGGGCAGCGGCATGAACGCGAAGTGCGCTAACGACGCTGTGCGGTCGGGCAACATGTGGGGGGCCATTCCTTGTAGTCGGCAGCCTGAGAAGGCCGGGGTCCCGGGCCAGGCTACCGCAATTCTGGAATCGGGCAAGGGCAGTGTGCCATGCGGCAAAACCCTAAGTCCACGACGTCAAAAATCCTTCAGGCGTAAAAAACACGAACGTGCGGCGAAGCTGGTGCAGCGTTGCCCGTTTAACTGGCAAAGCGTGAGCAAACATGGACAGCTTGCACCATCACCTGCACGTCGCCCACGCGCGGTGCATCGAAAACTTGTTTCGGATCGGGAAATATTCGATTTGACATATCCACTTTAAGTCCACTTGCATCGACCGCTTGCGCACGCCATGCGTTGAATGGCTTGCGCGCTGACTTGTGAAAAATGGACGCGGATGGCGGAAAAGGAAAAGAACGCGTCTGAATTCATACATCGGCGGGGAATTCGAACGACAAGAATAGAGCCGTCGGCCAGAACCTTGCGCAGCGGCTGCAAAGCCAGGCGGGGCGGGCCTTGCGCGTTACTGGAAATGCTGTTCCATTCGTCACGGACGCCTTATGTCGCACACTGAATCTTTCTTCTCGCAAACGCTCGCGCAGCACGACTCGGCCGTGCGCGGCAGCATTCTGAAAGAACTCGAACGTCAGCAGTCGCAGGTTGAAATGATCGCGTCGGAAAACATCGTGTCGCGCGCGGTGCTCGAAGCGCAAGGATCGGTGCTGACGAATAAATATGCCGAAGGCTATTCGGGCAAGCGCTATTACGGCGGCTGCGAATTTGCAGACGAAATCGAAGCGCTCGCCATCGATCGTCTGAAGACACTCTTTAACGCCGGCTTTGCCAACGTTCAACCGCATTCGGGCGCGCAGGCCAATGGCGCCGTCATGCTTGCGCTTGCCAGGCCGGGCGACACCGTGCTGGGCATGTCGCTCGACGCAGGCGGCCACCTCACGCATGGCGCGAAGCCGGCGCTCTCGGGCAAGTGGTTCAACGCCGTGCAGTACGGCGTGAATCGCGACACCTTGCTGATCGATTACGACCAGGTCGAGGCACTGGCGCAACAACACAAGCCGAGCCTGATCATCGCGGGCTTTTCCGCCTATTCGCGCGCGCTGGACTTCGCGCGCTTTCGCGCGATTGCCGATCGCGTCGGCGCGAAGCTGATGGTCGATATGGCGCATATCGCGGGCATCGTCGCCGCCGGCCGTCATCAGAATCCGGTCGATCATGCGCATGTGGTGACGTCGACCACGCACAAGACGCTGCGCGGCCCGCGCGGCGGCGTGGTGCTCACGAACGACGAGGAGATCGCGAAGAAGATCAACTCGGCCGTGTTCCCGGGTCTGCAAGGCGGCCCGCTGATGCACGTGATCGCGGGCAAGGCGGTGGCGTTCGGCGAAGCGCTTCACGACAGTTTCAAAACCTATATCGACAGCGTGCTCGCCAATGCGCGCGCACTCGGCGAGGTGCTCAAGGCGGGCGGCGTCGATCTGGTGACGGGCGGCACGGACAACCATCTGCTGCTCGTCGATTTGCGGCCCAAGGCCCTCAATGGCGCGCAGGTCGAACAGGCGCTCGAGCGCGCGGGCATTACCTGCAACAAGAACGGCATTCCTTTCGATACCGAAAAGCCCACGGTCACCTCCGGCATTCGTCTGGGGACGCCGGCGGGAACGACGCGCGGATTCGGTGTGGCGGAATTCCGTGACATCGGCAGGCTGATTCTCGAGGTCGTCGATGCGCTGCGCACGCATCCCGAAGGCGATGCCGCCACGGAGCAGCGCGTGCGCCGCGAGATATTCGCGCTCTGCGAGCGCTTCCCGATTTACACGCACGCATAACCGGCGTCGTATGCATCATTCGCTTCACGCGCAACACCTACCCATTCAAACCCCACGCCCGTTTCGGAGTCAGCAATGAGCAATCTGCACGAAAACAGCATCATCATCGATGGTCTGAACATTTCCAAGTTCGACCGCTCGGTATTCGAAGACATGCGCAAAGGCGGCATTACCGCGGCGAACTGCACGGTGTCCGTGTGGGAGAGCTTTACGAAGACCGTCGATAATATTGCGCAGATGAAACAGCAGATTCGCGACAACGGCGAATTGCTCACGCTCGTGCGCACGACCGACGATATCCTGCGCGCGAAAAAGGAAAACCGCACGGGCGTGATTCTCGGCTTCCAGAACGCGCATGCGTTCGAGGACAACATCGGCTATATCGAAGCATTCGCCGATATGGGCGTGCGCGTGGTGCAGCTTTGCTACAACACGCAGAATCTCGTGGGCACCGGTTGTTATGAACGCGACGGCGGCCTCTCCGATTTCGGCCGCGAAGTGATCACGGAAATGAATCGCGTGGGGATCATGGTCGATCTTTCGCACGTGGGCGGCAATACGTCTTCGGAAGCCATCGCATTTTCGAAGAAGCCGGTCTGCTATTCGCACTGTCTGCCTTCGGGCCTGAAGGAACATCCGCGCAACAAGAGCGACGCGCAGCTCAAGGAAATCGCCGACGCGGGCGGCTTTGTCGGCGTAACGATGTTTGCGCCGTTCCTCAAGCGCGGCATCGACGCGAGCGTCGAAGACTATATCGAAGCGATCGACTACGTGGTGAATCTGATCGGCGAGGATACGGTCGGCATCGGCACCGACTTCACGCAGGGTTATAGCGTGGACTTCTTCGACTGGCTCACGCACGACAAGGGCCGTTATCGCCGTCTGACGAATTTCGGCAAGGTCGTGAATCCGGAAGGCATTCGCACGATCGGCGAGTTTCCGAATCTCACGGCGGCCATGGAACGCGCCGGCTGGAAAGAATCGCGTATCCGCAAGATCATGGGTGAAAACTGGGTGCGAGTGTTTCGCGACGTCTGGGGCGCGTGATTTTCAGACGTCTCGTAACGCGAAAACAAAAATACGTTTAGCCATTCCGAACCCTAAAAGCTGCAAACCGATAAAACGATTATTCCGGAGCCCCACGAAATGCAACCGCAATTGCCGATCGACGTCGACGCGAATACCGGCGTCTGGACCACGGACGCACTGCCCATGCTGTATGTGCCACGCCACTTCTTCACCAACAATCACACGGCAGTCGAAGAGGCGCTGGGCCGCGAGACCTACGCGGAGATTCTCTATAAGGCGGGCTATAAATCGGCGTATCACTGGTGCGCGAAGGAAGCCGAAAAGCACGGAATGAGCGGCATGGCCGTCTTCGAGCATTATCTGAAGCGCCTCTCGCAACGCGGCTGGGGCCTCTTCACGATCGTCGAAGCCGATCCCGCTACGGCGCACGCACGCATCGAATTGCGTCATTCCTCGTTCGTGCTCGCGCAGCCGGGTAAGCACGGCAAGCTCTGCTACATGTTCGCGGGCTGGTTTGCAGGTGCGATGGACTGGGTCAACGACACGGCCGGTGCCGGCGCGCATGCGCCGCGTGCGCAATCCAGGGAGGTGCAATGCGCCGCCGAAGGTCATGCGCATTGCGTCTTCGAGGTTTCGCCAATCACGTCCTGACGCATTCTCGCGACCGGATCATCAGCCTTAAAAAAAGCCCGCATTACGAATTACCCGAATACCCGAGGCCGTCAGCGATGCGCTATCCCCACTTGTTCAAACCTTTGACGCTCAATCAGCTTACGCTGCGCAACCGCATCGTGAGCACTGCCCATGCCGAGGTCTATGCCGAGCCGGGCGGGCTGCCGGGCGACCGCTATATCCGCTACTACGAAGAGAAAGCCAAGGGCGGTGTGGGCCTCGCGGTGTGCGGCGGCTCGAGTCCGGTGTCGATCGACAGCCCGCAAGGATGGTGGAAGTCGGTGAATCTCTCGACCGACAAGATTATCGATCCGCTCGCGCGTCTGGCCGAGGCGATGCATCGTCACGGTGCGAAGATCATGATTCAGGCCACGCACATGGGACGCCGTTCGGCGTTTCATGGCGAGCACTGGCCGCATCTGATGACGCCGTCGGGCGTGCGCGAACCGGTGCATCGCGGCAATGCGAAGATCATCGAGGTGGAGGAAATTCGCCGCATCATCGCGGACTTTGCGGCGGCTGCAAAGCGCGTGAAGGATGCGGGGATGGACGGCATCGAAATCTCCGCCGCGCATCAGCATTTGATCGATCAATTCTGGAGCCCGCGCACCAATTTTCGCACCGACGAATGGGGCGGTTCGCTGAAGAACCGTTTGCGCTTTGGCGTGGAAGTGCTCGAAGCCGTGCGCGAAGCGGTCGGTAAGGATTTTTGCGTGGGCTTGCGCATGTGTGGCGACGAATTCCACGAAGATGGTCTCGATCACGAGCAATTGAAAGAGATCGCGCAGGCCATGGCGGAAACCGGTTTGATCGATTATATCGGCGTGATCGGCTCGGGCGCGGATACGCACAACACGCTCGCGAATTGCATGCCGCCGATGGCCTTGCCGCCTGAGCCGTTCGTGCATCTCGCCGCGGGTATCAAGTCGGTGGTCAATCTGCCCGTGATGCACGCACAGAGCATTCGCGATGCGGGCCAGGCCGAGCGCCTGCTCGCGAACGGCATGGTCGATCTCGTGGGCATGACGCGCGCGCAGATTGCCGACCCGCATATGGTCATCAAGATTCGCGACGGCCGGGAAGACGAAATCAAGCAATGCGTGGGCGCGAATTATTGCATCGACCGCCAGTACAACGGGCTCGACGTGCTCTGTGTGCAGAACGCGGCGACGTCGCGTGAAGCGACCATGCCGCATGTGATCGAAAAATCACGCGGAGCGAAGCGCAAGGTGGTCGTCGTGGGTGCGGGTCCGGCGGGACTGGAAGCGGCGCGCGTAGCGCGTTTGCGTGGTCACGACGTCGTGCTGTTCGAAAAGGGCGACGCCGTTGGCGGTCAGATTCTGCTTGCCGCGAAAGCGCCGCAGCGCGAGCAGATGGCCGGCATCGTACGCTGGTTCGATATGGAAACGAAGCGTCTTGGCGTCGATCGTCGCCTGGGCGTGGAAGCGGATGATAAAACCATTCTCGCTGAGAGGCCCGACATCATCGTGCTCGCGACCGGGGGCTCGGCCTTCACGCAACAGGTGCCTGCGTGGGGCGTCGACACGGGGCTCGCGGTGAGTTCGTGGGACATTCTTTCGGGCCGCGTGGCGCCGAAGCAGAATGTGCTCGTCTACGACGGCGTAAGCACGCATGCGGGCGCGGGCGTGGCCGACTTCATGTCGAGCCGGGGCTCGAAGGTGGAGATCGTGACGCCGGACGTGAAAGTGGCCGACGACGTGGGCGGCACGACATTCCCGATTTTCTATCGCCGACTTTACGCGCAAGGCGTCATTCACACGCCGAATTACTGGCTCGACCGCGTGTACGAGGAAGACGGCAAGAAGATCGCCGTACTGCGCAACGAATATACGGAAGAGCAGGAAGAGCGCGCGGTCGATCAGGTGGTGATCGAAAACGGCAGCACGCCCAATGACGCTTTGTACTGGAAACTCAAACCCGAATCGCTCAATCGCGGCCAGGTGGATGTGCACAAACTGTTTGCTGCCGAACCGCAGCCCTCGTTGTCCGAAGAGCTGGGCAATGGCCGTTTCCTGCTGTTCCGCGTGGGCGACTGCATTTCGATGCACAACATCCACGGTGCAATTTACGACGCGCTGCGCCTCGCGAAGGACTTCTGAACCATGAACCCGACCTGGCTGATTACCGCGCTACTGTGGCTGTCGATGGCGGGGCTGGCGTTCGCAGTCGCGAGGCGCGCGTCATACTGGCGAGTGGGACGCGCAGCAGCGCCTTCGTCTACTGGCGTCGACAAGCTGTTCAGCATTCCGAAGCGTTATTTCGTGGATCTGCATCATGTGGTCGCGCGTGATCCTTATATCGCCAAGACGCACGTGGCGACGGCAGGCGGCGCGATTGCGGCGCTGGCGCTCGTGTTCATCAATTATGGGCTGGCTATTTATTCGCCGTGGATCGACAAGCTCATTTTTTTCGCGGCAATCGCCATGCTGATCGGCGTGGTGTTCGTGTGGCGTCGACGTCGTGCGAAGCAGCGGCCCGCACGACTTTCTCGCGGTCCGTGGAATGCACTGCCGTGGCTGCTGGGTTCGTTCGCGCTGGGCATCGCGCTCTTTACACTGGTGCCCGCGAGCGCGATGTCGGGCGGATTCGCGGTGCTGTGTGCGGCACTGATCGGTGTGGGTGCGTTCGCGATGACGTTTGGCGCCGCAAAAGGCGGCCCGATGAAACACGCCGTGGCGGGTTTGCTGCATCTCGCGTTTCATCCGCGCCAGGAACGCTTCGCCGCTACACGTGAAGCGTGGACTGGCAATGGCACCGCCACGCCGCCCACTGCACTGAAACTCGCCGATGTCGAGCAGCAACAGGACTATGGCGTAGCGAAGGCGGTGGAATTTCGCTGGAATCAATTGCTGAGTTTCGATGCCTGCGTGCAATGCGGCAAATGCGAGGCGGCGTGTCCCGCCTTCGCGGCCGGTCAACCGCTCAATCCGAAGAAGCTGATTCAGGACCTCGTCGTGGGCATGGCGGGCGGAACGGACGCCGCGTATGCAGGTAGTCCGACGCCGGGCATTCCCGTCGGCCAGCATCGCGGCACGCCGAATGGTCCGATCGTCTCCGGCTTGATCGAAGCGCAAACGCTGTGGTCGTGCACCACCTGCCGCGCGTGCGTGCAGGAGTGCCCGATGCTGATCGAGCATGTCGATGCCATCGTCGATATGCGTCGCAATCAGACGCTCGTACACGGCACCGTGCCGGGCAAAGGCCCGGAAGTGCTGGCGAATCTGCGCGAGACGGGGACGGCGGGCGGCTACGACAAGGCGGCTCGCTACGACTGGTCGGTCGATCTCAATGCACCCATCGCGCAAGCGGGCCAGCGCGTTGACGTGCTGCTCGTGGCGGGCGAAGGCGCGTTCGACATGCGTTATCAACGCACGCTGCGGGCGTTCGTGAAAGTGCTGAACAAGGCGGGCGTGAATTATGCGGTGCTCGGCGCGCAGGAAGCGGATACGGGTGACGTCGCGCGTCGTCTCGGCGACGAGGCCACGTTCCAGCACATGGCGCAGCAGATGATGCGCACGCTGGCGACGCTGAGTTTCGCGCGCATCGTCACCGCGGATCCGCATGTGATGCACAGCCTGCGCAATGAATATCGCGCGTTGGGTGCGCGCTACGACGTCCTGCATCACACGACCTTGCTCGCCGAACTGGCCGCGAGCGGTCGCATCGCACCGAAGGCAGCCGAAGCGCTGCGCGAGAAACGCACGACGTACCACGATCCCTGTTATCTGGGCCGCTACAACGGCGAGATCGAAGCGCCGCGCAAATTGCTCAAGACCATTGGCATTCAGGTCGTGGAAATGGAGCGCAACGGTCTGCGCGGACGATGCTGCGGCGGCGGCGGCGGCGCGCCGCTTACGGATATTCCGGGCAAGCAGCGCATTCCGGATATCCGTATGGCCGACGCGCGCGCAGTGGGGGCGGACGTCGTCGCCGTGGCATGCCCGAATTGCACGGCAATGCTCGAAGGCGTCGTGGGCCCGCGCGCGGAAGTGCTTGACGTGGCCGAACTCGTAGCCGCTTCGCTGGAGTAAATCGATGAACGCAACGACGAACGCAATCAAGCGGATCGATCCGCGTCGGCCTTTTATTGTCACGGCGACGGGGCTCAAGCGGATCACGCTGGGCGAGACCGGAAGTGCCAATACAGGCGATGGTCAGTGGGACGCGCATCGTGCGCACGGTGATATCGCCAAACCCAAAAGAACGATCAGGCATCCGAATCAAATCATTCTGGCCGCGGCCCATACGGAGCGAGGTGCGCTCGACGATCACGCGTGCCAGGTCATTGCGGCCGCCGCGCTGCTCGCCGATGCGCAAACCGAAGTCGCGCTGCTGGTATTCGGTGAACTCAAGGACGACGCGGCCGCGCTGGGCGTGGACAAACTGATCGAATTGACGGACTACGACCGCCGCACGTTCGCGCCGGAAAGCGAATTGCGCGCGCTGCAGGCGTGTGCTGCGGCGCTTGCGCCGCGTCACGTGCTGCTGCCGGACAACGCGAGCGGCGACGGCGATCTCGGCCGCCGTTATGCCGCGTCGACCGGCGCGAGCGTGGCCACGCATGTGGTGGAAATCGACGCGAAACATGTGGGGGTCTACGAGCAGGCGAAGCGTGCATTCGCGACGCGCGCCCTGCCGGATGTGATGCTGCTGGCGCCCAATGCGGTGGAAGCGAAGCTGCCGTTTATCGGTGCGGGCGAGCGCCTCGCTGGCGATTTCATTCGACCGGCAAGCGATCTTTCTCAACCGTATCGCGATCTCGGCATCGAAGAGATCGATGCTGCGCAGGTCGCGCTGGAAGAGGCGGACTTTATCGTCGCCGCGGGCAACGGTGTAAGCGATGTCGCTCAGTTCGAATGCCTTGCTGGCGTGTTCGGCGCAGCGATCGGCGCGAGCCGTGTGGCGGTCGACAACGGTCATTTCACGCGCGACAAGCAGGTGGGCGCGACTGGCAAGACGGTGGAGGCCAGTGTGTATATCGCGTTCGGCATTTCCGGCGCCGTGCAGCATTTGCAGGGTATCAAGGATTGCCGTCACGTGATCGCCGTGAATCTCGACGGCAGCGCGCCCATTGCCAAACGCGCGAATCTCACCGTGGTGGGCGATGCACAGGCGACAATCGCCGCGTTGATCGAACAGGTGCAGGCGGCGCGCGGCGCGAGTCGCGCGACGCCCGCTGAAACGCGCGTCGTCGCGCGCGAACGTCATCCCGCAGGAGTGGCCGCATGAACGCACCAGGACGGATCGAACGCATCGCGGTGCTCGTCTCGACAGGACGCCATCCGGTGAGCGGTACGCCGCGCTATAGCCGTAACGATGCGCTCGCGCTCGAACTCGGGCGCCAACTCGCGCAACGCCATCGTGCATTGATCGACGTGATTCACGCGGGCGATCCGCACGATCCCGCTTTGAACGACTATCTCGCGCTCGGCGCGCGCGAAGTGCAAGTGCTCGCCTGTGCGGAACACGACGACGCGGCGCGCGTGCTCGCCGAACGCGTGCGCGGCTATGACCTTGTGCTGACCGGCACGCGCGCGGAAGGCGCGCACGATTCGGGCATGTTGCCGTATGGCGTGGCGGCGGCGCTGGCGTTGCCGATCGTCGGCGGTGCGGTCGACATCGACGTCGACGCGGCGAGTCGCAGCGCCATCGTGCGCCAGTTCTTGCCGAAAGGGTTGCGTCGCCGCGTGCAGATCGCGCTGCCCGCCGTGATTGCGGTGCATCCGCTGGCGAACGCTCAACCGCGCTATGCCTACGCGCGCATGCGTGCCGGCACGATCCAGCCTGCCGTGATCGGACGTTTCAAGTCTGACGAATCGGGCGCGTGGCGTGTCGGGCCGGCGGAGCGCAAACCGGTGAAATTCGCCGCCGCCGAAAAGCGTTCGGGCCATGCGCGCATGCTTTCCGCCACCACGACCGAAAGCCGCGGCGGCAACGTCGTAATTGAAGGGAGTTCGGTCGAAAAAGCACAAGTGATTCTCGCGTATTTGCGCGAGCATCAACTCATCGATTACTGAATTTGCCGGTCTGTCGGCAAGAACCAGGGATGCAAAATCCGGAGCACACGATGAACGTATCGGCAGACATTCGCGCACTGCTGGCGCGCCGCGAAGAAGGGTATAGCCTCGAAGCACCGTTTTACCGCAGCGAAGAAATTTTCGCGCTCGATATGGAGGCGATTTTCCGCCAACACTGGATTCAGGTCGCCGTGGAGCCGGAAGTGCCGGAGCCGGGCGATTATGTGACCGTGGAACTGGGTGGCGATTCGATTCTGATCGTGCGCGACGACGACATGCAGGTGCGCGCGTTTCATAACGTTTGCCGCCATCGCGGCGCGCGTTTGTGCAACGAGCAGAAAGGCACCGTGGGCAATATCGTTTGCCCGTATCACAGCTGGACGTACAACCTCACCGGCGAACTGATGTTCGCCGAGCATATGGGCGAGCAATTCGACCGTTGCAAGCACAGCCTGAAGCCGGTGCACGTGCAAAACCTGGCCGGCTTGATCTTCGTGTGTCTCGCCGACGATCCGCCCGCCGACTTCGCGATGATGCGCGCCGCCATGGAGCCGTATCTGTTGCCGCACGATTTGCCGGCGTGCAAAGTCGCCGCGCAGGTCGACATCATCGAGAAAGGCAACTGGAAGCTCGTGATGGAAAACAATCGCGAGTGTTATCACTGCGTTGCCAACCATCCCGAACTCACGATTTCGCTCTATGAATACGGCTTCGGCTACCAGCGCACGACGGCAAACGCCGAAGGCATGGACGCGTTCGAGCGCACCTGCACGGAACGCGCGCAGCAATGGGAGAAAATGAATCTGCCGTCGGTGGAAATCGAAAAACTGCTGGACGTCACGGGATTTCGCACGCAACGACTGCCGCTCGATCGCAGCGGTGAATCGCAGACGCTCGATGCGAAAGTGGCCTCGAAGAAACTGCTCGGCGAATTCCGCAATGCCGATCTGGGCGGTCTGTCGTTCTGGACGCAGCCGAATTCGTGGCATCACTTCATGAGCGATCACATCGTGTCGTTTTCGGTGATTCCGTTGTCGGCGGGCGAAACGCTCGTGCGTACGCGCTGGCTCGTCCATCAGGAAGCGCGCGAAGGGATCGATTACGACGTGGCGAATCTCACGGCGGTATGGAACGCGACCAACGACCAGGACCGCACGCTGGTGGAATATTCGCAGCGCGGCGCGGCCAGCAGCGCGTATGAGCCGGGCCCGTATTCGCCGTACACGGAAGGGCTGGTGGAGAAGTTCACGGCCTGGTATGTCGGCCGTCTTGCCGAGAAGATCGGCGCATAACGTAGAACGCGTATGACGCGGAGAGTCTGACATGATGCGAGATGCGGCCCAATTCGATCCCACGGACAGCCGGGTGACGCGCCCGGCGTTCTGGGGCACGCTGCCCGAACGCTGGACGAGCGACGTCGAGGAAACCCTCGTGTGCTGTCACGTGCGGCAGGAAACGCACGACGTGAAGAGTTTTTTTCTGCGCTCGCCGCAAGGGCGCACGTTCTCGTTCGAACCCGGGCAATTCGTGACGCTCGAACTCGAAATAGACGGCGAGTCGGTGAATCGATGCTATACGATTTCGTCTTCGCCCGCGCGGCCGCATACTATTTCCATTACGGTGAAGCGCGTGCCGGGCGGGAAGGTCTCCAACTGGCTGCACGATAATCTGCAACCGGGCGCGACCTTGCGCGTGCTCGGTCCCGCGGGCGATTTCACGTGTGCACGGCATCCGGCGAACAAATTTCTATTTCTCTCGGCGGGTTCGGGCGTCACACCGCTGATGTCGATGAGCCGTGCGCATCACGATCTTGCTGAGGACCGCGATATCGTATTCGCGCATAGCGCACGCACGCCGGACGACATTATCTTCGCGCGAGAACTCGAATTGATTGCATCGGGTCATGCGCATTTTCGCACCGCGTTCGTCTGCGAACGCGTGGGCGCACGGACGGACTGGCATGGCGTGACGGGCTTTCTCTCGCTGCCCCTGCTCAAATTGATCGCGCCGGATTTCATGGAGCGCGAGATTTTCTGTTGTGGGCCCGCGCCTTATATGCAGGCCGTGCGCAATCTGCTGGACGAAGCGGGCTATGCACGCGAGCACTATCACGAAGAGAGTTTCTCGTTCGAAACACTGACGGCGGACGAACCCGACACGCAGACGCACGAACTCGCGCAGGCTGCCACGCAAACTTTCGCCGACGCGACCACGTACACGATCACCTTCGCAAAAAGCCGTCGCGAGATTGCCTGCAACTCGCAGCAAACCGTGCTCGAAGCGGCGCGCCAGGCCGGCGTGCGTCTCGCCTCGTCGTGCGCGCAAGGCATGTGCGGAACCTGCAAGGTCAAACTCGTTTCCGGGCAGGTGGAGATGAAGCACAGCGGCGGCATTCGTCAGCGCGAAATCGATCAGGGCATGGCGTTGCTGTGCTGTTCGAAGCCGCTTTCGGATCTCGTCGTCGATAAATAAAAGCAGGGAAAAAGCCCGCGTCGCTAGACGACAAGATTGCGTCGGAATTCGACGATATCGGCAAATTGTGGCGGGGGAATCTGGAGGTGCACGGGGCGCGTTGCCCGGTTACAGGAGATCGACCTTGAAGCTGCCAGGAAAATATGTGTGGGCCGGCGTGCTGTCGGCGATGGTGGGCCTGAGCGCCCCTGCGTGGGCCGACGGCAAGCCGACGCTGAAAATCGGCTACGTCGAAGGCTGGGACGATAGCGTGGCGACATCCAACGTCGCGGCGCGCATTATCGAAAAGCGTTTCGGCTATCAGGTGCAACTCGTGCCCGTGGCCGCGGGCATCATGTGGCAGGGCGTGGCGCGCGGCGACCTCGACGCGACGCTCTCCGCGTGGCTGCCGGTGACCCAGGGCGCGTACTGGGCGCAGTTCAAGGACAAGGTCGTCGATCTTGGCACGAACTTTCCAGGCGCGAAAATCGGGCTCGTCGTGCCCGATTATGTCGGCGCGAAAAGCATCGACGATCTCAATGCGCAAAAGAGCGCATTCGGTGGCCGTATCGTGGGCATTGACGCCGGTGCGGGCGTGATGACCAAGACCGATCAGGCCGTCAAGCAATACGATCTGAGCTACACCGTCATGCCGAGTTCGGGCAGCGCGATGACGGCGGAACTCGCGCGTTCGTTGAATGCGAAAAAGCCGGTGATCGTCACGGGCTGGACGCCGCACTGGATGTTTGCGAAATACAAACTGCGCTTCCTCGACGATCCGAAGAATGTGTATGGCGCGGCGGAGCATGTCGACAACGTGGCGAATCCGGAACTGGAAACGAAGGCACCGCAAGTCGTGTCGTTCCTGAAGAAGTTTCAATGGAAGCCGGGCGAAATCGATAGCGTGATGCTCGCGATTCAAAACGGCGAAAAACCGGATGCCGCCGCCGATACATGGATCGCCGCTCATGGCGACCGCGTGAATACCTGGGTTGCGGCGCAGTAAGCGTGAGCCAGCGCCCCGTGCGTGCGTCGCGAAGCGAACAGGCTTGATGTTTCGCGACGGCGCGCCGGGTGCAATGCAGCATGCGCGAGGCGCACAACGCGCCTTGGTTCGTTTTTCAATCAGCTCGTTTTCAGCGGTGTTTCGCCCACACAGTGCCCCGTTCAGGTGCGCGCGGTGGCGCGGCCGGCTTGCTGCGCCGATTGCAGCAGGCGTTGAATAGCCGTGTCGCTTTTGCGTAAGCGTCTGTCGCAAATCGCCATCCCCGCGGGGTTTTTTCTGGCAACCATGTAGATACAGTGTGCGGCGCGTGCGGCACGAGGAGACGGAATCGATGAAAGCCCCCAAGATCGTAGTCGAAGGACTCAGTAAGGTCTTCGGACCGAATCCGAAAACCGCGCGCGATTTGCTCATGAGCGGCGCGACGAAAGACGAGATGTTCGCAAAGACCGGCTACGTGCTCGGCGTGAACAAGGCGTCGTTCTCGGTGCAGGAAGGCGAGATCTTCGTGCTGATGGGCCTCTCGGGTTCCGGAAAGTCCACGCTGATTCGTCTGATTAACCGGCTCGTCGAACCCACGGCGGGCAAAGTCGTGATCGATGGCCGCGATATTGCGGCGGTGAAGCGTTCCGAGCTGGTTTCGCTGCGCCGCACCGACATGAGCATGGTGTTCCAGTCATTCGCGCTGATGCCGCAACGCACGGTGCTGTCGAATGCCGCGTTCGGCCTCGAAGTGGCCGGCGTAGGGCGCAAGGAGCGCGAGCAACGCGCGCTCGCGGTGCTGGAGCAGGTCGGGCTGGCCGCCTTCGCGCAGAAGCTGCCCGCCGAGCTTTCCGGCGGCATGCAGCAGCGTGTGGGCCTTGCGCGCGCGCTGGCCGTGAATCCGTCGCTGATGATCATGGATGAAGCGTTCTCCGCGCTCGATCCGCTCAAGCGCAAGGAAATGCAGAACGTGTTGCTGCAATTGCAGAAGGAACAGCAGCGCACCATCATGTTCGTTTCGCACGATCTGGAAGAGGCGCTGCGCATCGGCACGCGCATCGCGATCATGGAAGGCGGTTGTATCGTGCAGATCGGCACGCCGCAGGAAATCATCAGTCATCCTGCCGATGAATATGTGCGTGCGTTTTTCGATGGCGTGGATACCAGCCGCTATCTCACGGCAGGCGATCTCATGCAGCGCGAAGCTGTGCCGCTCGTCCACGCGCTCGATCCGAAGAGCGTGGCCGCTTCGTTGAACGGCAGCGCCGATTACGCGTTCGTGCTCGACGCGCAACGCCGCATCAGCGGCTTTGTCACGCGCGATGCGATCGGCGTGGCGCAACCGTCGGTGCGCAAGGTGGAATGCATTTCGCTCGCCGCGCCGCTCGAACAGGTCGTCTCGCGCGTATGCGCGAACGTCACCGCGTTGCCCGTGGTCGACGAAGAGGGCCGCTATTGCGGGTCCATCGATCAGGCTGCGGTCCTGAAGGTCATTACGCGTAACAGGAGTGCCCATGTCTGAGATCATTCCCCTTGGCCGCTGGGTCGATCAGTCGGTTCATTATCTGCTCGATCACGACGCGAATAGTTTCGACGCCGTCGGCAAGGCCATCGAGAGCTTTGCCGCGTTTATCGAGCACGGCTTGCAGGCCATTCCCATGTGGGCGCTGATGGCGTTCTTCATTGCTGTCGGCCTGTGGCGCGTGGGCTGGCGTTTCGCGATGTTCGCTACGGCGTCGCTATTGCTGATCTACGCGACCGGCTTCTGGGATCAGACCGTCGTCACGCTTGGGCTGACATTGTCGTCGACATTGATCAGTCTCGTGGTCGGGATTCCGCTCGGTATCTGGACCGCGAAGAACAAACTCGTGCAAACCATCGTGCGGCCGATTCTCGACCTGATGCAAACGATGCCGGCTTTTGTTTATCTGATTCCCGCTGCGATGCTGTTTGGTCTTGGCCGCGTGCCGGGCATTCTCTCCACGGTGATCTTCGCGATGCCGCCGGCCGTGCGGCTCACGAGCCTCGGCATCAAGCACGTGAACCGCGAAATCGTGGAAGCCGGTCAGGCATTCGGCTGCACGCCGTGGCAACTGCTTTACAAGGTGCAGTTTCCCAATGCGCTGCCGTCGATCATGCAAGGTGTGAACCAGACGATCATGATGGCGCTGTCGATGGTGATCATCGCGTCGATGGTGGGCGCGGGCGGTCTCGGCAACGACGTGCTGGCGAGTATTCAACGCCTCGATATCGGGCTCGGTTTCGAGAGCGGTTTGTCGGTCGTGCTGCTCGCCATCATGCTAGACCGGATTACCGAGAGCTTTGGCCGCGCACCCGGCGCCGTGAGAGCGCCGCTGTTCTCCGGCATCAAGCAACTGTTTCGTCCGCGGCCGATGATTGCCGAGGCTTGAAGTATGGCGTTCCGCGCGCCGCGGTGTTGGCGCGCGGACTGCTTGCCCGGCTTGTGGCGATTGCGTGCGAAAGCCGGTTTATTTCTGTCCGTCGCGGGCACGTGAATATCGGCCCGGCGCGCCCAGCAGGAGCGCAATGTGACGTCCGCCCTCGCCTCGACCGCCGTGCAAGCGGCGATTGAATCGACGTTCGAGCATTTCGGTTTCCTGACTTTGCCGAACTTTTCAATGATCGCGTTTTCCAGCGCGGTCGAAGTCTTGCGCATGGCCAATTACGTGGGCCGTGGCGATCACTATCGATGGTCGGTCTATACGCTCGACGGCGAACCTGCGCGCGCGAGCAACGGCATTGCGGTACGTCCCGCGCAACGCCTCGATCTGAACAAGCTGCCCGACGTGCTGATCGTGTGCGGCGGCATTCGCATTCAGGAAGCCGTGGACGAGCGCGTGCGCGCCGTGCTGGCCGAGGTCGCCGCGCGCGGCATTCCGCTCGGCGGTATCTGCACGGGCGCTTATGCGCTGATTACGAGCGGTTTGCTCGACGGATATCGTTGCGCCGTGCATTGGGAAAATCTCTCGACGTTCTACGAGTCGTTTCCCGACGTGCAATTTGCCGACGAGCTCTTCGTGATCGATCGCGACCGGCTCACGTGCACCGGCGGCACCGCGCCGCTCGATCTCATGCTTGAACTGGTTGGCGCGCGTCTCGGACGGCAAGCGGCGGCAAAAGTCTCCGAGCAATTCATTCTCGAACGCATTCGCGGCTCGACCGATCTGCAGCCGATTCCCGTGGATGCGCGCGTTGGTTTTTCGCGTGCGGAACTCGTGGAAGTCGTGCGCCTCATGGAAGCCAATATCAAGGAGCCGCTTTCGCTTGAAGAACTCGCGCGCCTCGTGCGGCTATCGCAACGCCATTTGCAGCGCATGTTCAAGGAATATTTGAACGTGTCGCCGACACATTATTATTTGAGTTTGCGATTGAAACGCGCGCGCGAATTACTGCGTACGACCGATACGTCGATTGCACGCGTAACGTCGATTTGCGGATTCAATTCGCCGTGTCATTTCAGCAAGGCGTATCGCGTGCAATTCGGACACGCGCCTAGTCACGAGCGGCGCGCGCCGGGCTAACGATCAGCGCCTAGTGCAGCGACGCGCCGGGTTCCACGTCGCTTGTCAGCGAGGAATCGGGGCGAAAGAATGCGTCGAGATCGGGGAATTGCGTCGGTTCCTGGCCGCTGCGTTGCTCGCGAAACATATTCGGCGGCACGCCGAATTGCTTGCGGAATTCTCGCCCGAGATGCGAGGCGTCCGAAAAGCCGCAACTCGATGCAATATCGGCCACCGTGCGGTCGGAACTCGTGAGCAGCCACGCAGCGGTGCGCAGGCGCAGCGCATTGGCGAACGTGCGCGGGCTTTTGCCCGTTTCCGATTTGAACAGACGTTCGAGCTGCCGCGCGGAAAGATTGAGCTTGCAGGCCAGTTCTTCGAGCGGCACGTTGCGTCCCACCTGTTGCTCCATCAGCAGGATCGCGCGTTTGACTTTCGGATGCGTGGCGGGTTCGAGTCCCGGCGGATGCGGCTGCGGCGCGTTGCCTTTCTGCATTTCACCCACCAGCAGAATACGCAGCGCTTTTTGCACGGTGGCGTGATCGAAATGGCGCAACAGAATCGCGGCGGCCACGTCGATCGACGCGCGTCCGCCCGAACAGGTAATGCGCCGCCGGTCGATCACGAAGAGACGGTCGGCCACGATCGCGTCCGCATTGACGGACGGAAAGCGCTCGATAAAGTCCCAATAGTGAAACCAGCTCACGCAGATGCGGTGCGCATCGAGCACGCCCGCGCGCATCAGCGTGAATACGCCGGTGCAGATGCCGACCACGGTGGTCGTGCCCGCGGCGGCGCGGCGGATGTATTGCAGCGTGGCCTCGCTGGCCTGCGGTCCGGAATGCAGCAGGCCGCCGACGATCACGAGGTAGTCGACCGGCTCCGCGTTGTCGAAGGTTTCCCATGGCGTGATCTGAATGCCGCAACTCGCGCGTACCGGCGCGAGCGTTTCGCCCAGCACGCGCCACGAGCAGCGCACCGGCTTGCTGAAATCGCCGTCGTCGGCGGAGAGGCGCAGCATGTCCACGAAACCGGAAAAGGCGGTCAGCGTGAAATTGGGCAACAGCACGATGCCGAAGCGGATGCGCGCCTTCTCGGCGGTCTCGGGCGAGGGAACGATCGGGAGCGGGTTAGACATGGCGGCGCGTGAAAGTGGGAGGCGCGAGGCGGTTTTCGCAAGCGTCGCCGATCGAAAGGGCGCGCGCTTGTGTTTTTCCGCCATCGACTTTCGCAAAAGCGCATATCGCGGGCGTGCTGGCGACGGCGTACCGTCGCGCTGGCGTTTTCATTCTATCGGTTTGCAGCGGCCTTTGGTCAACTGCGTGGTCAGTGTTCCCTGCACCGAAAGGAGCCCCGCGTGCCGCGTGCCCAAACTGTCGAGCTGAATGATCGCGCCTGCCATGGCGATGCCGCCGCGGCGCTCGCGCTGCTGGAGCACAGCATCGGTCGGGGCCACGGGCGCATCGGGCTGTTGCGCTATTGGCAGGCGCGCCGGCTGGGCGCCGCGCTGGAGCCGCGGCATCATGATTATGCGCGGCGCGTGGCTGAAAAAATGAGCGATCGAGCCCTCGCGGCACTCGCGGCGCAGGCGCAGCGGCGCCATCGCGACGAGTCTGCCGCGGTCGCTCAGGCAGGTGCGTCAGAGCACGACCGTGCGCCCGTCGTTGATGAACACGCGGCGCTCCAGAAACGCCTTCACGGCGCGCGCGAGCACCACGCATTCGACGTCGCGCCCCACAGCCAGTAGCCGTTCCGGATCGAAGCTGTGATCGACGCGCTGCACTTCCTGTTCGATGATCGGTCCTTCGTCGAGGTCGTCGGTGACGAAATGCGCCGTCGCGCCGATCAGTTTGACGCCGCGCACATGCGCCTGGTGATAAGGCCGCGCGCCCTTGAAACCGGGCAGAAAAGAATGATGAATATTGATCGCGCGACCCGCGAGGCGGCGGCTCGTTTCGTCGGAAAGAATCTGCATATAGCGCGCGAGCACGAGCAATTCGGAACCGGTCGAATCGAATAGATCGAGAATCGCCGCTTCCTGCTCGCGTTTCGTGTCGGGCGTGATCGGCAAATAATGAAACGGCAAATCGTGCTGATGTGCGAGCGTTTCGAAATCGCGGTGATTCGACGCGATGCCGGCAATATCCATCGGCAATTCGCCCATGCGCCAGCGAAACAGCAGATCGGCGAGGCAATGTTCGAGCCGCGAAACCATGATGAGCACTTTCGGACGCACCTGAAGATCGTGGATGGACCACGTCATCGTGTGCTCGCGCGCGGTGGGCGCGAATTCGTCGCGCAGGCTTGCGAGATTGCAGCTTGCCGTCGTGTCGCGCACGACTTCGTGAAAGACGCAGCGCAGAAAAAAGCGTTCGCTGATGTCGTCGTCGAAAACGGTGAGCTCGTCGATATAGCAGTGGTGCCGGTCCAGAAAGCTCGCGACGGCGGCCACCTGGCCAGCGGCGCTCGGACAGGACAGCGTGAGGACGTATTGATGCGGACGAACGTCGGCGGACATGCGGATTCTCCGGTTATCGTGGTGCGCCTTTCGCATCGCACGCGAAAGGCGATGTCGCGAGTAAGCCATTGTTTGGTGCATCACAGATAGAACGGTTGCGCTCTTTAGCACGTATGGAAACGCCAGGTCGTGTTTGAGTCGCGCGGTGTCGCTTTTTATCGCGTTGCCGGTTTTTAGTCCGGTGACGATTAAAAGGCGAAGTGCGGTGCTTTGACCGGGAGGGAGTGATGGAAACGTTCGTTGGCTTGCGCGCAGGCGCGGCGGAGCACTGCCACGCGCTGTTTCGCGTGCGCACGTCGTTTGACGACGTCTATATGGCAGTGATTCGCTCGAATTACGGCAACGAGGAGCGCGCCGTGGTGGAAGTGGAGCGCGAACGCTTTTTCGCGTTATGGCGTCGCGATCCGCAAGGTTCGCATGCCGCGTATGCGGACGGCAGCATGCTTACCTGGCGCGTCGACGGGCGCTTCGATCTGGCGACCGAGGGGTTCAGTTTCGGCGAGTACGATCCGGTACCGCTGGCCGAAGTGCGCTGCGCCGGAGGCGAGACGCCGTGGGTGGCGTTGAGCGACGGTGTGATCCGCACGGTTTGGCTCGCAGCGCACGGCGCATCGTGCTTTCCGGTGGAATGCCGCGTGGACGAAGCGCCGCGGCTCGCGCGCCACGCGGGGACCGGCGCGCACAAGTGGAGGCGGGTGGCGGAGCTGATTCCGGTTGCGCCCGCCTGAGTGTCCTTACGCCGCCTTCCCCTCGCGCTGCAACGCCTGCACGTTCTCCAGCTGCGCGAGATGGCGCAACAGCTTCGACACCATCATCACGACCGTCAGCGCGAGCACGACGAAGAACACCGCGAGCGGCGTGAGAATCTGCACGGAGACAAAACCCGCAAGTCCCATCATCGCCGAGGAAACCAGCAGCAGCGCGCAGCCGAGAATCGCACTCGTGAGCCCGGCGACTTCGGGGAACAGCGAGTTGCCCTTGGCCATCAGCGTGGGGTACATCGCGCCCGCGCAGAAGCCCATGAACAGCACCGGCGTGGCGAGCGTCCACACGCGCAAGCCAACGGTCAGCGCGAGCACGAGCATGACGATGGCCGACGCCGCCATCGCGAACGAACCGGCGCGCAAACGCACTTCGGGCGTCGGCATACGCGGGCCGTGCAGACGGTTCGAAAGTCCGCCGAGGAAATACATCAGACCGATGCCGAGCGCGAGATAGCCGAAAAACGTCGGCGGTTTGTGCAGCGTGCTCTGCACCATGAACGGCCCGACGATATTGAAAACCAGCAAGATGCTGTAGCACAGTCCTTGCGCAAGAAAACAGCTCTGAAACACCGGGCTCGCGAGCACCTTGCGCGCATTGGCGATGAGCGTGCGCGTTTCGAGCTTCACCGGCTGGCGCAGCGTATCGTGATAGCGCCACAGCACGCCCCACATCACCACGGCCCAAACAAGCAGAAACACGAGGCACGAACGCCAGCCGAACCACGTCTGCAAATGCGCGCCGATCACGGGCGCGATAATCGGCGCGAGTCCCCACGCAATCGACATATACGTGAACGCGTGCAGCAACGCGGTGCCGGAAAACGAATCGGTGATGATGGCTTTCGCCAGCAGATTCGTGGTCGCGATGCCGAAGCCTTGCAGGCAGCGCGCGAGCACGAAGGTTTCCAGATTCGGCGCGACGAGCGACAGCAGACAGCCAATCGTAAAGATCGCAATGCCGAACGCGAGTACGCGCTTGCGTCCGTGGGCGTCGGCAATGGGGCCGAAAATCAGCTGGCCGAGCGCGTACGCGGCCATATAACCGGAAACGCTCGACTGGATCGCTTGCGGCGAAGTCGTGAAGAAGTGCGCCATGGCGGGCAGTGCCGGCACATAAATATCGATTGCGAGTTGTCCGGCCGAGGAAAACAGGCAGATCATGAACAGCAAAAAGCCCGGCGTATTCGTCGCGCGCCGGGCAATGGCGGGCGGATTAACGTTATCGTGGTTCATCACAGCGTCGAAGAGGCGGAATGCGGCGGCGCGGCGGGGGTGGGGCCGGATGCAGGCGCGCGGCGCGCGCGAGATCCGCGCACGCCGCGTGTTTTGACCGCGTGAATAGCCGATATTGTGCCTGTGCTTGCGCGAGTCTGCTCGACGTGGCTCGCGCGGATCGACATCGCCGCGTTGTGGCCATCGGCGACAACTTTCGGCCGCATGCGAAATGCGTGGGTTTTTACGCGTTCGCGCCCTGAAAATCAGGCAAAAAACAGTATCTTCGCGATTTTTACGCAGACGAGCGTCGTCGCGAGCAAAAAGATAACCACGCATTACGCCCATCCCGATGCGTTTTGAAAGGCGGCAAATGCCGCTGCGGCGGCGGCATGCGTGCGAACGGACGTGCGAAAGCGGCATCCGGGAGACGCGATTCAAAGGTGCTGAAGAGAGATCGCTACGGCGCGCTCGATCGGCCTGCCGACGAGACGGCGGCTGCACATGGCGCGTCAACACGGTCTTACGCCGCGCATCGAATAAACTTCCGGTCGGTATGAAGCTGGGAGTTTGAAAGGGACGTGGTAGGCGGAGCACGCAATATTGCGAGAATCGTACGGCGAATTGCACAGCCAACCTGTGCATTGAGAATCAATTCGATTGAAGCGGACGCGATGCCCCATCGGCTGCTTTTTTTGCTTGCGGTTCTGCAGAAGACCCGAATACAATCCGCCGCGTCACAACGAAAGGAGTCCCTCGTGGACACAAGCTCTAGCAGTGGAAGTTCGATGCCGGTCCACGCCGGCGTCGCAGCCGCGAGTTAGCCGCGAATTCGTCGCACAGGACATGTCCTTCGCCGCTAGCTCGCTTTGTCGGGTTAGCGCGCTTCATCGTCGCGCCGATTGTCGGGCTTGTGCTCGCATTGGTGTCGCCATCAGCACGCTCCCTTTGTTGAATTGAATCGTGTCGCGCGCACACGCGTTTTGCGTTGCGCCGTCGCGTCATCATTCGCCGTTCCGGCTCGTCTGGCCGGACGGAGGTGGGCTTATGTTCGTCAAAAATTTTTCGGTATCGCACCGTGGCGTGGTCGCGCGAGATGTATTTGCCGTATTTCACGCGGCTTTAAAAAAGAAATCGCTTAATGACCTCGCAATCGTCCAGGCAATTGCGCCGGACGCACTCGCCGCGACAATCATGAAAATGCCCCGCAAACGCGCAGTGATGCAGGCAGCGACGCCCGTTCGCCTTGGCGCGCTGATCGCACTTTGCCTCGCGCAGTCCGCATTCGCGCAAAGTGCGGATGCGCCCACTGGTTTGTGGAGCCGCTCGACGCTGTTCGGCGATCTGGGCGGGCTGCGCCCTTGGCTCGATGCGCGTGGCGTGACGTTCGGGCTGCAGGAAACCAGCGAGTATCTGAACAATCTCTCGGGCGGCACGCACCGGAGCGGCGCGTACGACGGATTCACGGAATTGAGCGTCGGCGTCGATACGCAAAAAGCGTTCGGCTGGTTTGGCGGCGTCTTCAATGTTTCCGCGCTGCAGATACACGGCACGAGCCTCACGCAACGCAATCTTCAGGCGCTGCAGGCGGTGTCCGGTGTCGAAGCCGATGCCGGCACGCGTCTGTGGGAACTCTGGTATCAGCAGTCGTTCGCGAGCGGCAAGGCCGACATCAAGATCGGCCAGCAAAGCGCCGATCAGGAATTCATGGCCAGCGAGTACGCGGGCGCGTTCATGAACGCCACGTTCGGCTGGCCGGTGCTGCCGTCCGTCGATATGCCCGCGGGCGGCCCCGCGTATCCGCTTTCGTCGCTCGGCGTACGGTTGCGCGTGACGCCGTCGAATGCGTGGACCGTGCTCGCGGG
This sequence comes from Paraburkholderia sp. SIMBA_027, assembly GCF_046535315.1. Lineage (NCBI taxonomy): Bacteria > Pseudomonadati > Pseudomonadota > Betaproteobacteria > Burkholderiales > Burkholderiaceae > Paraburkholderia > Paraburkholderia sp. SIMBA_027. The sequence goes on along the minus strand of NZ_JAWRWY010000025.1, from coordinate 14,083 downwards.
CGTATTCGACGGCAATCCTTCGGGCATCGGCAGCGGAAGCGCCAACAGCAACGGCGACGCGCACGGCACGAATTTCAATCTGCACGATGGCGCGCTGTTCATCGGCGAAGTGCAATATGCGTTGAATGCGTCCGATACATCTGCGCCCGATGCCAAATCATCAGGATTGCCAGGTACCTACAAACTGGGGTTCTGGTACAACACGCAACATTTCGCCGATCAGCAATTCGATACCGGCGGTGTTTCGCTCGCCAATCCCGCGAGCACGGGCATGGCGCAATCGCATCGCGGCGATTACGGCCTGTACGCCGTGGCCGATCAGATGGTCTGGCGTCCCTCGGCGGACAGTCCGCAATCGCTTGGCGTGTTCGCACGCGTGATGGGCGCGCCGGGCGATCGCAATCTCGTCGATCTCGCAGTCAATGCGGGCGTCACGCTCAAGGCGCCGTTCACCGGCCGCGACAACGACGTGGCGGGGCTCGCGGTGAGCTACGCGAAAATCGGCTCGCACGCGCGAGGTCTCGCGAACGATACGGCGGCTGTGACGCCAGGCTATCCGGCGCTCAGTTCGGAAACGGTGCTGGAAGCGACGTATCAGTTTCAGATTGCGCCGTGGTGGCAGGTGCAGGCCGACTTTCAGTACGTGTTCCGTCCGGGCGGCGGCGTGCCCGATCCGCAGAATACGTCCCGTCGTATCGGCGACGAGGCGGTGGTCGGCGTGAGGACCGTCGTTGCATTCTGATCGATGCCAATAAAAAGGCGCGCCGTGCGTGGCGCGCCTTTTTATCGCTTTGTGTCCGGGTTTGTGTCCTGTTTCGTGTCCGGTTTTGTGTCCGGATTCGTGGCGATCAATAAGCCGCAACCCAGTGTCCAGGCACCCACGCCCAGTGATTGCCTTCCCAGCGGTAGTGGCCCTTCACCCAGTGATAACCGGGCGACGGCGCGGGCGGCACGACCTCGACGCGCGGGGCCGGCTCGGGCGGCCGCGCGGGCTCCACCACGCAGGCCGAAAGCAGCGCGGCGCTCGTGAACAAAGCGGTGAGCAGCATCGGCTTCGTTTTCATGATCAGGTTCCTCCTTGATGTGTGATTGGCTTGTTGGTCGTGCGGGGATGCGTCCGGCGCTGCGAATTGCGTCGCGCCAGGCGTCTTGTCATGTGCGGATCAAACCCGTCATCGGCCGCGTCGTGCCTGCTTCGGCGAACAGCGCGGCAGCCGTGCGTTGCGGATCGAGGCCGAGGCTTTCCGCGGCGGCCCCTGCGATGAGCGCATCGAGCGAAGCAGTCGGTTTGAGATCGCGTCCTTCGTAGAGGTCGGCGTGGCGCAGGCCGGGCCAGTCGGCGATCACGCGTCCGCCCGCGACCGCGCCGCCCATCAGCATCGCCACGGATCCCTGGCCGTGGTCGGTGCCGCCGGTGCCGTTCGCGGCGGCGGTGCGGCCAAACTCCGTCGCCACCAGCACGCTGGTCTTGTCCCATACCGGACCGAGCCCGCTGCGCAGCGCGGCGAGCATCGTGTCGAGCGCCTTCAGCTGATTGCCGAGCCGCGCGTTCTGCGCGCTGTGCGTGTCCCAGCCGCCGGTCTCGATCATCGCGATGCGCGGGCCGTCCGGGCGCGCCAGAAAATCGGCGGCGAGCTTGCCGAGACTGGCCGGGTCCTGCTTCGCGCTCGCGTCGCCCGCGAGGCCGCGTGCGTTCATCGCCGAGGTCCAGAGGCCGCGCAATTGCACGTCGCTCTCGTAAAGCGCGGAGACGCGCGTGAGCAGATCGTCCGACGCGGCGGGCAGCGCGGAGGGCGCATACGACGTTGCGTGCGCCGCGCCACGCAAAGCGAGCGGCACCGTGGGCGCGAGCGCGATGGCGCTGTCGCCGCGCGTCGGACCGATTTGCGCAACGAGGCGATTGAGCCAGCCGTCCTTCACCTGATACGGCGCGCGCCCGCCCGTTTCGAGCACGTTCTGGCCATCGAAATGCGAGCGGTCGCGATACGGCGAAGCGATCGCGTGCACGAACAGCGCCTGCCCCGATCGATACAGTTGCGCGGTCTGCGCGAGCGACGGATGCAGCGCGAACGTGCCGTCGAGTTTCGCGGCCTTGTCCGTGTCGATGGCGAGCGCGCCGCGCAGCGACGCGTAAGCGGGATCGGCATAGGGCACGACGATGTTCAGGCCGTCGGCGGCGCCGCGCTGGATCACGAACACGAAGCGGCGATCGGTGGCCGCGCTCGCGAAAACGAGTTGCGGCGCGACGAGCATCGCGCCCGCGCCGGCGGCGGCGACGCGCAGAAAGTGGCGGCGGGAGAGCATGCGTTATCTCCTCAAAAAGTCGGGCGAGACGAGCAGCAGCGCGACGGCGGTCTGCGCGCTTTCGGCGTGCGCGACGGCCGTGGCCGTGGGCGCGCCGAGCGTGCCGGGCAGCACGCTCTGACCGAGCGTGCGTGGGTCGAGCGTGTCGCCGACACGCGCGGCGAAGCGTTGCGCGACTTCGACGCGGCGCACGAGCGCGTCGGGTGCGGCCCAGCTTGCGGCGATGTCGTCGTAGCCCGCGGGCGAGCCGGGCCGCCACACGGGCTGGCCCAGTTGCGTGAGCAGCGGCGCGGCGTTCAGGCCGCCCGAGCCGCCGCGATCGCGCCAGCCGAGCGCGCGCATCGACGAGACGGTCCAGTCCCACGGCGTCTTGAACTTGGCGTCGTCGGCGGACCAGGCTTGCGGCGCTTCCACCAGCGCGCGATAGACGCTCGGCAGATCGCCGCCGCTTTGCTCGAACACTTGCGCGAGGCGGTCGGTGAGCGCGGGCGGCGGATTGTCGGCCACGAAATGGCGTGCGAGCTGAAACGCGATATGGCGGCTCGTCGGCGGCGCGTGCGCGAGGTCGTGCAGAATCGCGAGCGCCTGTCGTTCGTCATCCTGATCATATTGGCGACCCATCACGGTGCGCGTGCCGGGCTCGTGCAGCGCGCGCCGGAACACGAACGCGCCGGGCGCGGCGTTGCCCGGTTGCGGGCCGCGCACGCCCGCCACGCTCCAGCCGGTGAGCGCGCGCGCGAATTCGGTGACGTCGGCCTGCGTGTAGCCGGTGCGCACGCCGAGCGTGTGCAGCTCCATGATTTCGCGCGCGAGATTCTCGTTGAGACCGCGTTGATGCGAGGGATCGCGTTGATCGGCGCGCAGCGCGGCTCGGCTGTTCGGGCCGACCGAGCGGATCTGATCGAGAAAGACCTGCATGGCCGCGTGCTGTTCGACGGCGACCAGCAACGCGTCGAAAGTGCCGAGCACGTGCGGGCGGATCGCTTCCATCTCGAACGAACCGGCGAGTCCGGCGAGCGCGGGTTTGTCGACGGAAACCGCAAAGTGATTCGACCAGAAGTGGACGAGGCGCTCGACGAAGGGCGTGTCCGTCTGCAAGGCGCTGTCGAGGCGCGCGTTCACGGCGCTGCGATAGACCTCGACGCCTTCGCGCCGGATCGTGCGATTCACGGCTTGACGTTTGGCCTGAGTCGATGTGGCGGGCGCGGCGTCGCTGGCGGCGTCTTTCATCGCGCTGTTGGCCGCCATATCGCCGCTCAAACCTTGCTGACGCTCCTCGCCGAAGCGCGTCGTAAGCGCGATCGCGCCGGGCTGATCGCGCCAGGCGGCGGGCAGCGCTTCATAGCGCGCGAACTGATCGAGCAGCCAATGTGGCGGATTGTCGGGCGGCGCTTCGTCGGGGCGCGCGCCGAGGCCGAAGCGATTCATGGCGATCGCGGCGGCGCGGGCGGTCGGCAAGCTGTTCATGCGCGCTCCTCGTGACGTGGCGTATTTCCCTTAAACGCGGTGGCGTCGGGAATCCGTCGCGAGGATCGCGATTTTTTTGCGCTGGTTCTGTCACGCGATGCCGCGCGACGTCAGTTCGTCTCGCCCGCTTCGCTGGCCGCGCTCGCGGCGGCGCGCGGCGCTTTGCGCGGCGCGGGCAGTCGCCATTGACCGCTGCGCCTCAAACCTTCGACAAACGTCAGGCGCTCGTCGGGCGTGAGCGTCGCGGCATAGTCGGCGACGCCGCTTTCCACCTTCGCGCGCAAGGCGCTGTCCGCTTCGCGCGTGTGCGCGAGCGCGGTGTCGAGCGCGGCGCGGTCGAGTTGCGGCGCGGCAAGCAGATCGAGCACCTCGCGGCGATCTTCGCGAGCGGCGCGTGCATCCTCGCGGCCTGCGCGGCGCGCGGCCTTGAGCGCGTCGATGAACTGTTGTTGACGCTCGGGCGTCAGGCCGTCGGTGGCGAAACGCAGCGCCGCGCGCGCCATCGGCGTCGGCGGGCTTTGCGTCTGCATCTGCGTTAGCGTATCGATCGCACCGCGCGCGGCGAACCAGCGCCACGCGCCGCCTGCAATCGCGCCGAGCAGAAACACGTTGAGCAGCACCGATCCCACCAGCAGCGCTTTCCAGGAACGGCCGTTCATTCGTCGCTCCCGTCGTCGCCGGCATCGCCGACACTCGATCCCAGATAGCTGCTTTCGTGCGTGAATTCGTGCGCGGCGTCCCGGGCCGCGTCGCGCGATTCGAGCGCACCATGCGGGCCGTACGCGGACGCTGCCGGATGGCCGAGCAGCATCAGCGACATCGCGAGCGCGCCCGCCACGGCGCCCGCGAGTCCCGCGCCCGCGAACGCCGCGCCCGACCACCAGAAGCGCCGGCGTTTCGACGATGCATCGGCGCGAACGGGGCGCTGGGGCACCGGCGCGGGCGCGCTCGCCACGATCTGCTCGACGAGCGCGCGCGAGGGCGGCGCGACCATGTCGCGGGCGAGCCACGCGTCGAGTTCGAGCGCGGCTTCGAGCGCGGCATCGGCTTCGGCGCGATGCGTGCGCGCCCAGGCGAGCGCGTCGGCGCGTTCCGCCTGCGGCCAGCGCCGCGGGTCGGCGCCCCAGGCTTCGACGAGAGTGTGGAATCGTTCGGGTGTCATGCGGAGTCCTTGCCGGCGCCATCACCGGCCAGTTGTGCGCGCAGGGTGCGCCGGGCGCGCGCCAGCAGGCTTTCGAGCGCGTCGACCGAAATGTCCATCAGGCCGGCCGCCTCGAGATTCGAAAGCTCTTGATAGTACGTGAGCACGAGCGCTTCGCGTTGCCGCACGGGCAGCGCGGCCAGCGCCGCGCGCACGCGTTCGTCGCGCGTGCGGGCTTCGATGCGCAGATCGGGCGTGGCGGCCGGATCGGCTTCGTCGGGCAGCGTCTCGGCGGGCTCCTCGCGACGGCCGCGCAGACGGTCGTAGCAGAGATTGAGCGCGACGCGGTGCAGCCAGGTGTCGAAGCGCGCTTCGCCGCTGCGCCAGTGAGGCGCCTGTTTCCAGATGCGCACGAAGGCTTCCTGGGCGATGTCTTCGGCTTCCATGCGGTCGCCGAGCATGCGGGTGGCGAGCGCGAGCAGGCGCGGCAGCTTGCTCAGGACGAGCGTGCGCACCGCGCCGGCGTCGCGTGCGCCGACGCGCGCGACGAGTTCCGCGTCGGGGTCGCGCTCGTTCAAGGCGCGGCGCCGCGGCGCGGCGGATGCGGGTGGCGCGGATGGGGCCGCTGCCGGTGCAGCAACCGCCGCCGCGGCATCGGGCGCGGTGCCGCCTGCCTGCGCCGCACGAGTCTCATCGTCGTCCCCTCCCAGGGCGTGGGCCGGTGCGTGGTGCGCCGCCGTAGCGGCGTCGGCCGGTTCGCGAACGTTCAATATACGACGACCGCGGGCCGGTAGTAGGCCGGACGGGCCGGTACCACGACGCAGCCGGTCAGGATGGCCGCCGCGAGCGTGAGCAGGATGAGGATCTTCATGATCGTGCGCGGGTTCGGTCGGAGTCATTCACCTGGACGGGTTCAGGCCCAGTGGCCCGGCACCCAGCGCCAGTTCGGACCGTGCGCGATCCAGTGGCCCGGCACCCAGCGGTAGCCCGCGCGCACCGGCTGCCAGTGACCGGGACGCCAGACGTAGTCTCCGTGCGCCCAGTGCCAGTGGCCCGGATCCCAGACGAAGCCGGGACGCGGCGGCGGTACGGTTTCGACGCGCATCGGCGGCGGCGCGTGCGGCGCGATGATGACGGTCTGCGCGAATGCGGTGACCGGCACGGCAAACGAAACGCTGGCGAGCGCCAGAACGGCGGCGCTGACGAGCGTGCGAAGCGATGGGTTCGACATGGAAACTCTCCCTCTTTCGTGACGGGCGCGGTGCTGGCGTGGCCCTTGTGCGAATTGAACGGAGTGAGGCGGAGAAATCCGTCGCGGGAGAGGTGAAAATTTTTTCGATGTGGCGTGCGGGCCGGTTTTTTTGGCGCTTCGAGCGCGATCCTTGCGTCCGGTTTACGGTGCAAGCATTACGGCGCGAGCAACGCCGGCGCACACGCCGCCACGGCATCGCGCACGCGCACGATGGCCGCGTCGCGCATCGCGCTGGCGCGCCAGCCCAGTTCGATCGGATAGCCCGGCAGCGCGAGCGGGCACGCCACCATGCGCAGGCCGGTGAGCGCCGCGATGGCGCGCGCGGCGTGGCGCGGAATCGTGGCCACGGCCCGGGTGCCCGCGAGCAGATGCGGCAACGCCGCGAAATGCGTGGTCGATGCGATCACGTTGCGCTTCAGGCCGTGCGCCGCGAGCGCTTCGTCGACGATGCCCACCACGCCGCCCGACGACACGAGAATATGGCCGCGCGCGACGAAGGCATCGAGCGTCAGGCCGTCGCTCTCACGCGTGTTCCTGTCGCCGGGCGGGCACGACGCGGCGTCCAGCAGGCACGCGTAATCGCCCTGACCGAGCGCCTGATGGCTGAGCCCGCGCGCGGAAAAGCCGCCCGCCGCGATCGCCAGATCGATCTCCTGATTGGCGAGGCTGTCGCTCACGATCTGGCTGTAGGTCTGGCGAAAGATCACACGCAGGCCCGGCGCGTGCCGCGCGAGGTGCATCATGATCGGCTGGCCGAGCGCGAGTTCGAAGTCGTCGGAGAGGCCGATGGCGACGGCGCGGCCGTGAAAGTGCGTCGCGTGCGGCGAGGCGATCGCGAGCGACTGGCGGCATTTGTCGAGCGCTTCGCTGATCAGCGGCTTCAGCTCGCGGGCGCGCGCGGTCGGCGCGAGGCCGCGTCCGGTCGGCGTGAAGAGGCGGTCGGCATAGAGCTCCCGCAGACGCTTGAGCGCCGCGCTGACCGCGGGCTGCGTCATGTCGAGGCGGATCGCCGCACGGCTCGCGCCGCCTTCCTCGAAGAGCGCTTCGAAGATCTTCAGCAGATTCAGGTCGACGTCGGAGATATCACTCGCAGGCATAGCTGAAATGGACTGCGCCGGTGGGCGCGCGGTGGCGATCCCGCCATGATACGGACACGCACACATACGGAGAACATCATGTCGAAATCGAAGGTGGCGGCATTGCAGATCGGCTCGTCGGCGCAGGGCAAGGCCGCAACGCTCGAGCACATCCTGTCGTTCGAGGCGGCGATCCGCGACTCGGGCGCGCAGCTCGTGGTCATGCCCGAGGCGCTGCTCGGCGGCTATCCGAAGGGCGAGATCTTCGGCACGCGGCTGGGCTACCGTCTGCCCGAGGGACGCGAGGCGTTCGCGGCCTACTACGAGAACGCCATCGACGTGCCGGGCGCGGAAACGGCCGCGCTCGCCGAATTGTCAGCGCGCTGCGGGGCGTCGATCGTGATCGGCGTGATCGAACGCGCGGGCAGCACGTTGTATTGCACGGCGCTCTTTTTCGATCCGCAGGCGGGGCTGGTCGCGAAGCACCGCAAGCTCATGCCGACCGGCACCGAACGGCTGATCTGGGGGCAGGGCGACGGATCGACGCTGCCCGTGGTGAACACGGCGGCGGGCGTGGCGGGCGCGGCGATCTGCTGGGAGAATCACATGCCGCTGCTGCGCATGGCGATGTACGCGAAAGGTGTGCAGATCTGGTGCGCGCCGACCGTCGACGAGCGCGAGATCTGGCAATGCTCGATGCGACATATTGCCCACGAGGGGCGGTGTTTCGTGATCAGCGCGTGCCAGGTGCAACCGTCGCCGTCGGCGCTCGGCATCGAGGTGCCGGGCTGGGATCCGGCGCGTCCGCTGATCAATGGCGGCAGCGTGATCGTCGGGCCGCTCGGCGAAATCCTCGCGGGACCGCTGCACGGCGAGACCGGCCTCGTGGTCGCGCAGATCGACACCGACGAACTGATCCGCGCGCGCTACGACTTCGACGTGGTGGGCCATTACGCCCGTCCGGACGTGTTCGCGCTGAACGTGGACGAGCGCGCGAAGCGCAGCGTGCAGTTCACGGGCGGCGAGCCTGGCGGCCTGTGAATCGCCTGCGTCGAGTTGATTCGTATCGCTAAGTAATTTGCTGATGAAACATGCGCGGCGCAAAGCGATTCGCGCGCCGCATTGTTGCCGCCCGCGTCATTGATTGATGCGCGCGGCGACATTGATCGGCGTGCGAGGGGCCGTTAGGCTCCCGGGTGGCCCGCGAGGCGCCGCCCATCACTCCATGCACGCTCCATGTCTGCACCGCAATCCACCGCGCCGCTCAGCGGCGGCAAGCTCGCGCTCGGCACCATTGCCGTGTCGCTGGCGATGTTCATGAACGTGCTCGATTCGTCGATCGCGAACGTCGCCATCCCGACCATTTCCGGCGACCTCGGCGTGTCCGTCGACGAAGGCACGTGGGTCATCACGATCTTCGCGGCCGCCAACGCCGTTTCCATTCCGCTCACCGGCTGGCTCACGCAGCGTTTCGGCCAGGTGAAACTGTTCGTCACCTCGATCCTGTTGTTCGTGCTGGCCTCGTGGCTGTGCGGCATGGCGCCGAACCTGCCCACGCTGCTCGCCGCGCGCATTCTGCAAGGCGTGGTGGCCGGACCGCTCGCGCCGCTTTCGCAGGCGCTGCTGCTCGGCTCGTGGCCCAAACAGAAGTCGTCGACGGCGCTCGCGCTCTGGTCGATGACCGCGCTGATCGGGCCGATCGCCGGGCCGTCGCTCGGCGGCTGGATCACCTACGACTACAACTGGTCGTGGATCTTCTATATCAACGTGCCGGTGGGCCTGTTCGCCGCCGCCGTCACGTGGTTCATCTATCGCGACCGCGAGTCGGCCACGCGGCGCATGCCGATCGACGGCGTGGGGCTGATCCTGCTCGTCGTGTGGGTGGCCTCGCTGCAGATCATGCTCGACAAGGGCAAGGATCTCGCGTGGTTCGATTCGCCGCTGATCGTGGCGCTCGCGATCGTGGCGCTGGTGGGCTTCGCGTTCTTCGTGGTGTGGGAACTGACCGAAAAGAATCCGGTGGTCGACATCCGCCTGTTTTCGCAGCGCAATTTCGCGGGCGGCACGATCTCGATCTCGGTGGCCTACGGCATGTTCTTCGGCACGCTCGTGCTGTTGCCGCAATGGATGCAGGGCTATCTCGGCTACCGTGCCGTGGATTCGGGTCTCACCACCGCGCCGCTCGGCATCTTCGCCGTGGTGCTCACGCCGATCATCGGGCGCATTCTGCCGCGTAGCGACCCACGCTACATCGCCACGCTCGCGTTCATCGGCTTCGCCGCGGTGTTCCTCATGCGCACGCAGTTCTACACCGACGTCTCGCACTGGGACCTCGTGCTGCCCACGCTGCTGCAGGGCATTCCGATGGCGATGTTCTTCGTGCCGCTTACCTCGATCATTCTTTCGGGGCTGCCGCCCGAGAAGATTCCGGCGGCCGCCGGGCTCTCGAACTTCGCGCGCACATTCTGCGGCGCGGTGGGCACCTCGCTGATCGGCAACGCCTGGAACGACCGCACGATCCTGCATCACGTGCGGCTCACGGAGCAGGCCAGCGTGACCAATCCGGCCTTCATGCAGAGCGTGGAGTCGGCGCGCCAGTCGCTGCACGTGAGCACCGACGCGGCCTATGGGCTGTTCAACTTCTCGGTGGATGCACAGGCCGCGGTAATGGGGCTGAACGACATTTTCTATATCTCGGCGTTCATATTTATCGGCATTATTCCACTCATCTGGATTACGCGCCCTTCAAAAAGTTCCGCAGATTCTTCAAATACTGCCGGCGCCCACTGATTACGGGAACTTTTTGCGTTTAAATGAATACGGCCCGATATTTCGGGCCGTTGTTTTTTAATCGGGGATTGAAACGCACGCGAAAGCCGGGCGTAATTGACAGCGCATTGTCGCAGCGAAATCGCGACGTTTGGCCGCATGGGCCGCCAATAAAAATGGGGCGGCCCGCAGCAACGGACCACCCCACCTGTCCGTTGCAACTGTTCCGGAGTTTCTTCAGACCCGGAAATATTACCATGGCCTCAAGCCTTGAATTAACGCACTTTTGACAATAATCAAGTTCGTGATCTTGACAGTGGCGTCGCGTGATTGCCACAGCCGTGTGACAGACAGATGACGCGGGCGATTCGATTTTTCCCTTTGCGCACAAGGTTTTAAGCGTCGATTTTCGGATATTTCCAGATTTCGCAAATATCTGTTCCAGCACTTGCGTACTGCGATTTGCGCACTTTGGCACTTAAACTTCGCTGCGAGATTGCCGGGATGGCTCCAATACCCGGATCCATTCAGGTCAGTCTGAATGTCAATTTAAGGAAAGTCATGAAGAACACTCTGATTATCGCGGGCGTCCTGAGCGCCTTCGCAGTTTCGGCTCACGCACAAAGCAGCGTCACGCTGTACGGTTCGCTGGATGCGGGTATCGTCTACGCGAACAACGCAGGCGGCCATTCGCAATGGAACCAGGGCAGCGGCGCTCTGTCCGACACGTACTTCGGCCTGAAGGGCAGCGAAGACCTCGGTGGCGGTCTGCATGCGATCTTCACGTTGGAAAACGGCTTTAACCTGAACAACGGCAAGGACACGGAAAGCAACACCATGTTCAACCGTCAGGCTTACGTTGGTCTGCAAAGCGATCGCTTCGGTACGGTGACGCTGGGCCGCCAGTACGACTCGATGGTTGACTACCTGTCGCCGCTGTCGGAAGCAGGCGCTGGCTACGGCAACAACCTGGCCGCTCACCCGTTCGACAACGACAACCTCGACCACTCGTTCTCGATCAAGAACGCAGTGAAGTACACGAGCGCGAACTACGCTGGCTTCAAGGTCGGCGGCCTGTACGGCTTCAGCAACGACGCCGGCCAGTTCTCGAACAACCGCGCATGGAGCGTCGGTGCTTCGTACAACAACGGCCCGCTGAACGCAGCCGCTGCTTACCTGCAAATGAACAACTCGCGCACGAACTCGAACACGAGCGGCGCGAACTCGGCTGGCGCAGGCAACAACACGAACCTGTCGGCTGAAACGCAACGCACGTTCGGCGCTGGCGTGAACTACTCGTACGGCCCGGCAACGGTCGGCTTCGTGTGGACCCACACGCAGTACGAAGGCCTGATCGCTGGCTCGCAAGGCGGCGACACGCTGTACACGTTCGCGAACAACACGAACCTGCACCTCGACAACTTCGAACTGAATGGCCGTTACGCGCTGACCCCGGCTCTGAGCCTGGACGCGTCGTACACGTTCACGGACGGCAAGCTGAAGAACTCGGCTGGCTCGACGGATCCGAAGTGGCACACCGTTTCGCTGCAAGCTGACTACTCGCTCTCGAAGCGTACCGATGTGTACGTCGAAGGCGTCTACCAGCACGCATCGGGTTCGCTGGGCAACCAGGCAAACGTGGCTATGATCAACACGCTGTCGCCGTCGACGACGCCGAACCAGATCGCTGCTACGGTTGGTCTGCGTCACCGCTTCTAATCGAAGCCTGATGTAAGCCTTCATCGTCAGACGAAGGGCGCGCGAACCGGATCGGCCGGTCCGGTCCCGCGCTGCTCGACTGGCGATCGAACTGGCCCGTCATGCGGATCGCGCTCACAAGGCGCGTTTCGCTGGCGGGCCAGTTTGTTTTGGTGGCGCGTGTTTTTGCGCCGCCCGATCGTGCGTACGAACGCATCGTCAGTTATTGCGGCGCGCACGGAACCGCTTTACCCTGTGAGTCGCCATCTCACACCGGAGTCCGCCGATGCAAGCGTTGCCCTTACGTTTGTCGCCCGGAGACGATCTGCGCGAAACACTGGCCGCCGCGCTCGCCCGGCACGGCGTGCAGGCGGCGTTCGTGGTGCAGGGCATCGGCAGCCTGAGCGCGGTGGAACTGCGCTATGCGGGCGTCGATACACCGGCGTCGCTGCGCGGCGATTTCGAAATTCTCACGCTGGCCGGTTCGTTGTCGCGCGACGGCGCCCATCTGCATGCGAGCGTGTCCGACGCATACGGCCGCGTATCGGGCGGCCACGTCGCGCACGGCTGCATCGTGCGCACAACCGCCGAAGTGCTGCTCATGCTGTTGCCCGACTACGCGTTCACGCGCGAGCACGATGCGCAAACCGGCTTCATGGAACTCGTCGTGCGCAAGGCGTAACGTGTAGCGCGAAAAACGCGGACGTGAAAAAACGGCGGACGGTCGATGACCGTGCCGCCGTTTTCTTGTCGGCTAAGCCGCTATACCGCTGCGCGCGACCTAGAACTTCAGACGCATGCCCGCGGCCACCACGGCTTGCGTGTTGCTCGACGAAGCCGCGAGGTTATAGATCGACGCGTTGCCCAGCACGGCGATGCCGTTCGCGCCCGAGACGCGCTGATACGTGCCTTCAAGATACAGATCGGTGCGCTTCGACAGCGCGTAGTCGGCCTGCAGCATGAACTGGTTCCAGTGCGGCGACGCATTGCCTGCCGCGCGGCTCAGCGAACCGTCGGTGTAGGTGTACGAACCGCCCAGGCTGAATTGCGGCGTGAGCTGGTAGCGGCCGTTCACTTCGTAGTTGTTGAACGTGAGGTAGTCGGCGTCGAAGGTGTTGAGCGAGCCGCCCTGCGCGATTTCCGTCGGCGAAGCGATCATGGTGCGCGTGAACACCACGCCCACCTTGGCCGCGCCGATCGTGTAGCTGCCGCCTGCGCCGAGCGTGCGCGTACGCGCGCTGACAAACATCGGATCGTTGTCGGTGCTGCTGCCCGCGGAGAGTGCGCCGCCCGTGGTCGAGCCCGGGTTGTTGCCCTGGAAGTACGCGACCGCGAGGTTGATCGGGCCGCCGTTCCACGACGCGCCGAAGGTGTACGCGTTGTTCATCGAGAAGCCGCCGCCCTGATTGCTGAACGCGTAGGCGCCTTCGACCTGGAAGCCCGAGTAGATCGGGCTGCGGTACTTGACGGCGTTGTTCATGCGCACGTCGTTATTCAGGTTGTCGTTGTCGAACGGGTGATCGGCGATATTGCCGCCGAAACCCGAGCCCGTTGCCGACATCGGCGCGATCATGTCGACGAGCGCGTCATACTGGCGGCCCAGCGTGAGCGAGCCGTATTGATCGCTGGCGAGGCCGACCCAGGCTTGCCGGCCGAACAGATAGCCGCCGTTCGAACCCTTGCCGTTGACGACCGAGAAACCGTTCTCGAGCTGGAAGATCGCCTTGAGGCCGCCACCGAGATCTTCGGAGCCGCGCAGACCCCAGCGGCTCGTGCTCAGGTTGCCCGACTGCACGGCCCAGGCCGTGCCGTGACCCGCCGACGACTTCTGGTTGCTGATGTAGTCGATCCCTGCGTCGACGGTACCGTACAGCGTGACGCTGCTTTGTGCGTGCGCCATCGACGACGCTGCCACGGTGGCGAGGGCGAGAGTATTCAACAACGCTTTTTTCATGTCGATTCCGTAGATGAAAAGAATTTCGCCGCGCGGACAGGAGAGCGTGTGATTAGTAGTCCGATGGGGGGCTGTGAGCCCGTGCGGCGGGAACCGAGAATTTAAGGAAATGCAATTACAGGTCCGTGTCGAAAACGGCCTGAAAAATGAAACATGGTTTAAGTTGTTGATGCGGAAAATTTAGAATCGCGCACGGCAGGCGTGAACACCGCGCGGAACAGGGGCGGCGAGGTGCGCGGAGAAGCACACCGAAAGGTCTTGAAAGCGGATGCACAGGGCAGGCGAACCGCGCCACGTTGCAGAATGTGTGGCGCGGGAGCGACGCTAATTGATGCGCTGATTGACGCGCTGATTGACGCGCTGATTGACGCGCTGATTGACGCGCTGATTGACGCGCTGATTGACGCGCTGATTGACGCGCT
>NZ_JAWRWY010000024.1:0-94850 GCF_046535315.1 Paraburkholderia sp. SIMBA_027 | reverse complement strand
CAGCGCCGGATCGAAGGCGCTGCTGGTTTCCGCCAGCATCGCCTGGGTGATCACGAGCTCGCCCACGAGGTTGATCAGCTGGTCGACCTTCTCCACGCCCACGCGGATCGAGCTGCCTTCCGCGCCGCCCACCGTTGCTGCCGGACGTGCCGCCTTGCGGTCCTGCTCTGCCGGTGCGGCTGCGCTTGCCGGCGCTGACGCCGGTGCGCTCGCGACCGTTGATGCGGGGGCAGAACTGCCGCCCGCCGGTGCCGGCAATGTTGCGCGATCCGCCTGAGTTGGCTGTACTGCTTGCTCTGGAGGCGAGCCGGCGACACCGGCCGTTTCAGGTTCACCTTGCTGCGTGTCGTCGGCCGACGCGGTGCCGCAGCCGATCATGATCTGACTTTTGTCGATCACGAAACAGCAAACGGAGATGATGTCGTTGGAGGTCACATCGGTCGCGAGCCATAGCGTCAGATCGCCGCCGCTCTTGAGCTGCCCGACGATGTCGCCAAGGTTGCCGAGCTCTTCGGCCAGCAGCTCCTGGTCCTGCTCACCAACGTCGCGTAGCGTAATTTTCAGATGGAGGCCGGTTTCTTCGCCGGCAACCGTGGCTTTCCCGGTCTGTGCCTGTTGGCTGTCAATCCATTCAGCCGCTTCCAGCGCCGCCTGTTCGACGACGTGCTCCGGCGGAGTACCACCCTGTGCCGCTTCTGCTGCGTGTGTTGCAGCCGGTGCCGTGCCGTCGCGGCTTTCCGTGCTCAGGCGTTCGAGCTTCGCGCAAATCGCCTTCGCCGTGGCCGCGTCCGGTTCGGCGCTCGCGCGGTAGTCGGCGAGCTGGCCGGACAACACGTCCTTGGTATCGAGGAACGTGTCGATCATGTCCTTGCGCAGCACGAGTTCGTTATTGCGAGCACGGTCGAGAAGCGATTCGAGTATGTGGGTCGTTTCCGTCAGCGCAGTAAAACCGAACGTCGCCGCTCCACCCTTGATCGAATGCGCCGCACGGAAAATTGCCGCGAGGTCTTCGGAGTTCGGATGAGCGATATCCAGATTGAGCAGCAACTGCTCCACCTGCGCGAGCAGTTCGTCCGCTTCGTCGAAGAATGTCAGGTAGAACTGAGTGATGTCGAGTGTCATGTCCGGGTCACCACGAAGGTTTCTTTCCGCGCTGGGCTACAGAACCCACGCACCGGGAGCGTGGCCAAACGCTTCCTGAGCTGCTGCTGTCTGGTGGAATAGAAGCCCCTCCTGTTCGACCAGTTCCAATCGGAAGCTGCGTGCCGCCCTCCTTCGAGGACTCAAAACGTCTCCCAATCGGCACTTTTCGCAAGACTCATCGCGGATGACTTCCCAACGGCTGGCACAAGCCGGGCGTCTGTCCGCTTGCCCAGGCTCAACGGGCCACACGGTTCAGCAGTTCTGCGTGGGGCGAAATTTCTTCCCTCGATAACCTGCTCGTCAGCAGGGGTATCCAACCGAAAGAACCCAACTGCCTTATTCAGTTGGCGCCCCTGATCTTCGAGCGATTTTGACGCCGCGGCAGCTTCTTCGACCAGGGCAGCATTCTGTTGTGTCACTTCATCCATCTGAGTGATGGCCTGGTTGACCTGCTCAATTCCGCGACTCTGTTCATTAGAGGCTGTTGCGATCTCTGACATGATGTCTGTAACGCGCGCCACCGCATTTGTTACTTCCGACATCGTTTTCCCCGCTTCGTATGCCAGCGAAGAACCATCCCGAATCTTTCGTACAGAAGTACCAATCAGATCCTTGATTTCCTTGGCCGCGCTTGAGGAACGCTGAGCGAGACTACGTACCTCGCTGGCAACGACCGCAAACCCACGCCCCTGCTCCCCAGCGCGTGCAGCTTCAACCGCCGCATTGAGCGCGAGAATGTTTGTCTGGAATGCAATCCCTTCAATGATCCCGGTAATCTCGGCAATTTTGTTCGAATTTCCACTGATGTCGTCCATGGTTTCAACCACCCGACCCACTGCGAAGCTCCCGCGTCGAGCTACCTCCGATGCGTTAGTTGCCAGCGAACTCGCCTGCTGTGCGTTTTCTGAATTCTGTCTGACCGCAGACGTCAGTTCCTCCATACTCGAGGCTGTCTCCTGGAGAGAGGCCGCCTGCTGTTCCGTGCGGGACGAAAGGTCAACGTTGCCAGATGCAATCTGACTGGATCCAGTGGCAATGCTATCGGCCGCGGTACGGACTTCACCTATAAGCTTGACGAGGCTTGCCTGCATACTGCCCATTGACGACAGCACACTCCCAGCCGGGGCGCCAACTGCACCAGAAACCACACCAAGGTCTCCCGCCGCTATGCGCCGCGTAACTTCGCCGAGATCTCCTGGTTCGGCGCCGAGGGCTCGTGTGAGGCCACTTACAATTAGAATGCCTGCACCTGCAGCCGCGCCAATAGCGGCGATGCAGATTGAAACAAGAAGGATTCTCTGTCTGGAATAGTTTTCCTCCGCTTCGAGAACCAGAGCAGTTGACCGGGCGTGGGTGTAGTCGGCGTAGGCATCAGCGGCTTTTACAAGCTCAGCCAGAAGCGGTCGGCATTCGTTATTGATCTTTGAAATAGCGTCGTCTCTCCTGCCAGTAACAGCAAGCTCCACAATGCTTTTCGCGACAGGGCTGTACGCAGCCTCAATCCGGTTGATCTCGCTAACAAGGCTACCCGCCTTGTCGCTGACATCCACGCCATTGGCGATCAACTCGTTCAACTTTTTCAGACTTTCCTGAACATCCTTCTGTGCCTGTGCCTCGGCGGCCTTCTCGACTTCAAGATCTGCAGGCTTCGTGACGAGTGCCATGTTGCGCGCGGCGATCGCGCGTCGGTCCACTGCGGTCCGGACATTCCGTACCATATCGGCACGCGCACTGACTCCCGTTATATATGCCGAGAAGTGATCGTTTGCGTCAGCTAGCGACCTGAGCGCGATACCTGAGACGACCATTACTATCGCACTGAGGACACCAAAGGATAATGAGAGCTTTCCTTTGACGGATATGTTTCTGTAGTTCATTTTTCGCCGATTCCTTTTTGCAGCCACCGTTTCATTTGCAATTATCGCCGCTCGCTCAAACTTCCAGAATCGACGGCTACGGCGCCACCTCAACAAGCAGATCCCTCGTTGTATTCATCTTTACGGCGCCGCTCCCAGTTGCTGAAGTCACCCGTCATCACTTTCAGGAAGAGCAAACGCTTCATTAAATTTCTTCTCTGATTTACCGGCTCGCCGCAGACTGAACGACGGGTGCAGTTCACATGTCAGGGAACGCAGCGGCTGTGCACAAGTGTCTGTGGAATGAGCCAGAGTCAGTGCCCGCGTAAGGGTATGCGTGAGCAGACGCTGCGCCTACCGGCGCTTTCCGCCGCAGCCCGCTTTACCTTGCTACTGTGGTAATGTGAAGCACATAGATTGCTGCGATTACTGCCAGTTGGCGCTTCAATTCTTTGGAGTCCGAGGACTGGCGCAGAGCCTTACCGCCCTCTTGCAATGTTTTGACCGAAAATTGTGCTTTCAGAGAGATCGTTGAAGATGCTTGCGCCATAGGGCCCTGAAGGCCTCGCTGGCACGCGACCCATGGCTCTATGTCCGCTTGCTAGATATCTCTGTCCGCGTGAAAAACGATTGGACAAAAGGTAACCGGTGAGTCTGACCCGCGAGAAATAGCTCCCGCCGCGCGCAGTTAGATGTTTTCCCAGATTGCATTGGTGGCGGTGCGCGCCGACATACCCGCCGAACGTTGGCCGGGAATAATCCATTCTCCCAAGGATTTCGCGAGCGCCGCCCTTGAGTCGCCCTTATGCTGCCCGAACCATAGCGAACAATTTCCAATCGCGGCAGAACGTCTCATTTCGCGCCGGCAAAAGCCGGCTGATCGGGACAACATGGCAATGTCCGCTGACACTCGATCGGTATCTGTAATGTTGCTCTACATTTCGGTGATCCAGGTGACAGTTGAAATCGAATACTGTCGATTTTTGCAACTCTACACACGCACTATTATGCTCCGCTCTGTTTCAGGTTACCGCACGTCAGTGCCTGTATGGTGTCGCGCAACAGAGACGGTTTAACCGGCTTTTCGAAGTACGCCGCGAACTCTACTCCGCTGGCATTCAGTCTGAAGTGATCGGTCGGATACGCCGTCACAAAGATGACAGGGATCACCGCATAGTCAGGGTTGGTTCTCATCGCGCGACAAACATCGAAGCCGTCCAACGTGCCACCGAGCACAATATCGAGCACAACGAGGTCAGGGGCCGCGTCACGCAGCAGGCCGAAGGCCGCCTCGGCCTCGCCAACGGCTTCGATGCGGCAACCTTCACGCCTGAGCGCGGCCGTCAATATGCTGCGGGAAACGTCATCGTCGTCCAGAACCAGGATAGTTTTTCCTGCCAGCGGCTGTGTGCTATCGCGTTTGATACGGGTAACTCCAGCGGAGCGAGGAGCAGCCGAGCACGCGACCAGCGCCACTTCCTCATCGCGGACGAGTCCGAGGTCTGCAAGCGTCACAACGCTGCTGCCATGTTCTCGACAACATTGCGTGCCTGGCGCATTCAATGACGCGACCACCGACTCAGATCCGAGATATAGCTCGAGGGAACTATCCGTGCCCAACTTGAGCTCACAGGCCCGCACAAGCGCAGCAAACTCCTTCACGAAGTCGACGGGTCGTCGGGCCGCGAACTCCACTCTGTGCAAGGTGCCGCCGTGGCACGCCGTAACAACACCAGCCCATGAAGCCAACCCCGCCGCAGAACACGCAATGTTGACCCGTTCGATAGTGTCAACTGAAACTCCTCGGATGTTCATCGGAACCTCGACAATTTTTACCTCAGTTTTCCGAGTGCATTGACGCGGGAGTACTGTGGAATTCGGCGATCCGGCCCGCGGTCCAGCAAGCGTTGTTATGACACGCCGCAGAAATCGCATAATTGTGCATATTTCGTCTCATCCGCCGGTGTGATCTGTCTGCCATACAGTCGGGCGATGCCTTCCGCATCGACCTGGCCCACATAGCGGGGTCCGTCGCGCCGAGATCTAGAATGCCTGCCAAACCCCGGCACTTTTATCCGAGTTTCCTTCGACTGAGGCCTTCCGCGACACGCTACCCCTCCGCTTCGGAATCGGGCGCCGCTGCGTGACGGGGGTAGACTCAGGAAGACTTGCAGCGCCCTGGAGAGAGTCGGGCAGACGAAAGACGGAGACCAGCTCGCGCAGGGTGTTCGACTGCGACGCCAGCGACTGTGCAGCCGCAGACGCCTCCTCAACGAGTGCCGCATTCTGCTGCGTGACCTCATCCATCTGCATGACCGCCTGATTGACCTGTTCGATGCCGGTATGCTGCTCAACCGACGCGGCCGTGATTTCTCCCATCAGGTCTGTAACACGCTTCACCGAGCTGACCACTTCCTGCATGGTCGCCCCCGCGTTGTCGACCAGGGAGGTGCCTGCCTCGACTTTCGCCACGGACTGGCTGATCAGTTCCTTGATTTCCTTTGCGGCCGAAGCACTGCGCTGCGCAAGTCCGCGCACCTCGCTCGCCACCACCGCAAAGCCCCGCCCCTCCTCGCCAGCACGCGCGGCTTCCACTGCGGCGTTTAACGCGAGAATGTTGGTCTGGAATGCAATGCCCTCGATGACAGCGATGATATCGGCGACCTTGGCCGAGCTTGCTGATATGTCGTGCATGGTCTGCACCACCTGCGCGACCACCTGACCGCCCCGCGCCGCCACCTCCGATGCGTTGCTGGCAAGGGTATTGCCCTGCCGGGCATTATCCGTGTTCTGTTTGACCGTAGCGGTAAGCTGTTCCATGCTCGCTGCGGTCTCCTCCAGCGAGGCGGCCTGCTCCTCCGTCCGTTGACTCAGGTCTGTATTGCCAGCCGCAATCTGCGCGGACGCTGTGGCGATGCTTTCACTGCTGGAGCGGACGCGGCCCACAACGTCGTGCAGGCGCGCATTCATATTGCGTAACGCAAGCAGCAACTGGCTCGTTTCGTCAGAACCGGACACTTCGATGTGCGAGGTGAGGTCACCTCGTGCAACTGTCTCAGCGATGCTGACCGCCCGCCCAAGCGGAGTGACTATGGACCGCGTAATGAGCCAGGCCACGGCGACACACAGGAGCACAGCGGCGCCGCAAAGGATTGCGGTGAGCAGGATGGTTGTGCGGTAATTAACTGCAGCTTCTGCGCTGGCAGTCGCGGCCCCAGTGCGGTTCAGCTCCACATCTCGCTCGATCAGCTGCAGCGCCCCGGTAAAGAGCCTCGCAGACTCCCCGGTGGCGAGCTGTCTCGCGGCTGCAAACCCGGGATCGCCCGACTCGGACAACTCGAGCAGGTTCCTGTCAGCCGCAAGAAATGCTGCCCACGCCTTCCTGATATCGTCGAATATCTGCTGCTCTTCGGCCGATGAGACCAGCTTCCCATACTCTGCCATCGTGGCGTTGAAGGATGCGAGTGCTTCGTCGTGCTGCGTGCGCTGAGCCTGTTTGCCTTGAGCGTTGCTCTCCAGTATTGACCGCAAGCTCGCGCGGCGCACACCATTAGCGAGCGCCCTGATCTCACCAAGCGTCTGAACGCTGGGTAACCAGTTTCCGGCGATTTCTCGGGTTCCTCCATAGATCTTCGATACCTGGAGGACGGCAAGTCCACCCGTGACTAGCAAAAGTACCAGTGCGACGCCGAATCCGACGCGAAGCCGGGTACCAATTCGTAGGTTTCCTAAGTATTTCATTTTTATCTCCTTGTTCAGATGCCTGTTTAACGGTGCAGACTATGCAATCTGAACATCATTCAGGGCAGATACTGATTTAAATCAGTTGTGAGGGCTGACGTATCGAGCGGCGAAGATATGATCAATCAATCTCCCGGCAACCCTCTGCTGCAGTCGCATTACATAATGGCAATGGCAACAGATCCCTGCGTGCGGCAGTTCCGGCGAGCCTTGACGGATCTGCTGTTCGATTGATAGGCACTGGTCGCCTCAGTGGATCGTTCGCCCACGCGTCGAGGCTTGCGCGAGCGGCCGGGACGATGGCCCGGCTTCGAACGTTTCTGCGGCGCTGAGCAATTCCCCCAGCGACCCGCAGCGACTCGCGAGAGCGCCCCTGACGGACTGGTCGAGCGGCAGCTCCTGTGCAAACTCGTACTGTTCCTTGCCATAGATCACGTGAAGCAGGGACAGCATGCCGGTCAGATAAGCGGTTTGAGCATAGGCTGATTCTCGCGGGCGCTCAAACAGCGCAAGGCGCAGCATCACGGATGCACGCTGTATCGCGAGTGCAACGAGCGGGTCGCTGCACGCGACTGCCGGGTCCGTGTGGTTGTAGAGCAGCAGGCTGCACCATTGAAACAGCTGGTTAGTGCCGATTGCCGCGAGCGCGTGATGCAAAGAGCACACCGTCGTGCGCTTGGGGTTAGCTGTGCCTGAACAGTTGGCCAGGCGCAGCAGTTGGGCGACAAGCACGGGCATCCCCGAAAGTGCCTGGATGATCCGGTTATCACAGGCATCATCGACCAGCAGTTTCAGCAGGCCAAACACCTGAGCAATGTCAGGCACCAGCCGTCGCGCCTCGATTATTTCCGGCCTGCTGAAGTAAAACCCCTGGATCATGTCGCATCCCGCATCGAGCGCCATCTGCAACTGCTGGCGATCATCGATTTTCTCGCCCACGACAATCTTTCCTGCGCGTTTCAGATCGCGCACCATCGGGCCTGCCGCGTGGGCACCTATCGAAGGCCATTCGAGCTTGATGATGTCTACCGCCGGCAAGAAAGCCTCGATTTGCGGAGTAATTTCCACCACGTCATCCAGGGCAATCCTGAATCCGGCACTGCGCAACGTCTGGCAACGCTTCCTCAGCTCGTCGTCCAGTTCGCAGGTTTCCAGGACTTCGAGCACAAAGCGGCGGCTGGCAAGGACCTGATGCACGCCGGAATGCAGGAAAGGGGCCGTACAGTTGAGGTACCCGTCGAGGCCAGCGAGGACCGTGTCAAGGCCCATGGCCCCTAGCGTGCGCTCTACGACCTTGGCCGTACAACCAAACCCGTCAGTGATCTCTGCGACCGGACTATTCCCATTTCTGAACAGCAGCTCGTATCCCACTGTTCGCCCGGCTCTATTAACAATAGGCTGACGCGCCACGGATGTCATGGCAGCCTCAGCTGATCTTTCCTGCTCACCACGGGCCATCATTGCCTCCCTCTTTAATGTCTTGTTGCCCAACTTCAGCCGACGCCGGCCTTGTAATAGTTATCGGCTTGCCGTTCAGTTACTTAAGCTATGATTTGCCGATTTTTCCACATTAAGTAGATACTGAAATTTTACCTGCACCCCGTTATGCGCAGACCGATCATCGCCAAACTACGCGCAGCAGTGCTAGTATCAACCCTATTGGCGAAAAAAAACCGGCCAAAAGCCGGTTCAGAAAGCCTTCACGCCCGGGGTGGCGAGAAGATCAAGGTTAATACGGGCTTTATTCTGACCAATTTTGCCGATTTTTCAAGATATTTCTGTAATACTGTCGTAAACACCTGGACGCCGTAGCGCCATCCATAGAACAGGAGCTGTATGGAAGATCCGATTATGACCACGCGTGAAGCCGCGAAGCTGCTCGGCGTGTCCATCCGTACCGCGCAAACGTGGATTGAAGAAAATGGGCTGGACTCCTGGAAGACACCGGGAGGTCACCGGCGCGTGCGACGAAGTGCGGTAACGGACCTCAAGGCGCGGCTCGCAGCGAAAGAAATACCCAAGCCCATGCTGGTTCTCGTGCACGCACCGCCGCACAAGCTTCACACGTACACCGAGCCCTTGAGCCTACTACCTGAGTGCACAGTGCGCGCGAGCTCCGATCCGTTCGCGACCTTGCTGACTGCCGGACACCTGCTACCCGCCCTGATAGTCCTGGAAGTCGAGCCGTGCAACGGAAACTGGCTTCGTCTTGTGGAAAGCGTGCTGCAGCATCCCGCGCTTGGGCATGCCCACGTGGTCATCACCGGAGGCGCGACATCTTCAGAGTTTGCCAATCTTGGGGGGGCTGCAAGACGGCTGCATCTGCTGGCAGCGGGGGCGTCTTCCACCGCTCTGCAATCGATGGTCGTCCAGCGCCTCTGCCACATGAAAGCAGCAGCCCGTCTTGCCGCTGAAACGGGCACGGTGGATACCGCCGGCAATGAGTCACAACGTCTGGCGGCAGTGGCCGCGTCTGGCGTCGTGGATTCGCCTGCAGAAGAGGCTTTCGATGAGATCACCCGGCTCGCGGCTGCCATTTTCGAGGCGCCCATTGCGCTGTTGACATTACTCACCCCGGACAGGCAATGGTTCAAATCACATTGGGGCCTTGAACGGAGCGAGACACCACGATCATGGGCCTTTTGCAATTTCACCATCCTGCAGGACGACGTCTTCGTTGTTGAAGACGCTCGCCTCGACTTGCGCTTCGCCTCCAACCCTCTGGTAACGGGCGAGCCTGGCATACGGTTTTACGCCGGCGCAAACATTCGCGATAGTCAAGGCTACGCGCTCGGCTCGCTTTGCGTCATCGACCGTGCGCCGCGCAGACTTGTGCCTTCTGCGCGGGACGCCCTGACCACGCTTGCTCGCCTTGCATCCGATCGTATCAGTCTGCGCGTCACGGAGCGTCAGCTCAGATGGGCGACTGCGAGAACCGCAGATCGCGTTGCCGGACCGGATCGCTGATCATGTGGCGGTTTCCGCTCCCTTTGTCGTCTTACTGCTGTTGGAGATCGTTAATCTTGCTAATCGTGTCCGTTTGACTGCTAACAGTGTCCAGTAATTCTGCTAGTTCAGCCAGCGTGCGTTCGCCCCTGACGGCCACCAGAGCCACGTTTGCCTTGAGCACCGCTGAGTGCGTGCGTCGGGTTCTCTTCGTCATTTCCTCGGTTCCTTTGCCTGCATTATCGCTGGCTCAGGCCACGGTCGATCCACTTATCCCGCTGTCCGAATTTGCGCAGCCACCTCTCCAGTGCGTAGGCCCGCATCTGCGGGCGCTCAATGAGCAAAATGGACTCCGAGCCGGAAAAGGCGTTCCACGCGTCGTCCTCGATTGAGGTCGGCACACCCGCGCTCTCGCGAACGCCCGCAGAAGAAGGCTTGCCTCGCGGCGCACGACATGGCGGTCAGCGTTCAAAACGTACGGCAGACAGCCAGGACGTAAAACCAGGTAGTACGGAATTTCGGTGCGGTCACTTTGCATGGAGGTGATACCAGTCTGGAGGGGTGCGTACGGTCAGGTTCCCGGTTCGCCACGGGCTTGCGCCGCGTTTGCACGAACGAAGGAAATGCGCCTGAGGATGCACGGCGCCAGTGGCCGCACTGTAGAGGCAGCTACGGTCAAGGCAGCATCCAGGAAGGTGCAATTCGGCGCCGGGGAAAATCGGCTGATGTCACACGCCAGCGGTCCTTTCACATATCGACGACCGAAGAACCGCTCACTTTTCCGTCGATGATGTCCTTTCCATGCTGCCGAGCCGCACGCCTCGCCATACCGAGGTCGGATAACGCATGCGCCTGGTTCGGCCTGAAAACACGGCTTGCGGCAGAGGTCGCTATGGCGCCCGGGCGACATATCCGTACCGCAATGTCATACCCTTCGTCGTAACGGGAATGTCCGTCAAAGCGACTGAATGTGCGAGCGAAAACGAGGGGATGAAGTTCGTACCCCCTGTAGAGAAGAAGCGGTCGTGTCGGCATGTTGGTCACTCCAGGGGGGAGCCCCACTATACCTTGATAAGGGAACCGCAGGGCGGCACAGATACGGTTACCAGAATTGAATTGACCGACGGTGCCGGCGCGCGTATGGTGGTTCAAGAAGTCTGCAAAACAGATCACTGCCTGCATGGTCGTCAGTCCTGTATCGGATGACATGGGACGGCTATGAGCATCATTCCTCTTCCACTGCATGTGGCCCCCTTCGATAATGCTCACCGACAACTGTGTTGTCGGGTTGCTTCGCCTCGCTGGTACGGCTCGTCAGGCGCTTTGGATATCGCCTTCGGCCAGACCCGCACAACTATCAAAAAACCGGCTGCGTGCTGTGGCCAAAAGGGAGTTATCTGATGACAACCATTCGCCGTTATCGAGGTCTCGATATTTCCCTGCTTGTGTATCCCCACCGGGCGACCCAGGCAGGATTTGGCCACAATTACGAGGACGGATTCGATGCGTCGATCCGTATCAGCGAACCCAATTCCGGGATTGACAACTCTCGCAGCCGCCTCTTCCGTGTGCCGGGCAAGTATCCTTTCGCAAATACCGGCGATGCGAGGCGCGCGTGCGTGGCCTATGCCGAAATGTTGATTGACGGTCATGGGTTTGATCGCACGATCGGTGCGCCCGCCTGAGTGGTCCGGCCTGGCAGGCCATGCGCCGGAGCGTGCTCGCGGACATCCGAACAGGACTTCCTTGCGCAATTCGGCCCCAGTCGTGATTCGCGACGCCACCACGGCTTGAGATTACGATGACGTCAGGAGTGACCATGGATTCCCGCTTCACCGGGATGGAAGACAGCGCTGGAAAGAGCGACGATGCGCTCGAATTCCATCGTAGTTCTAACGGTGATAGATGGCTTCTGTGCCGCCGCGAGCGCAAGGCTGCCATCGTGCGCCATGTGTCGAACGCGGCTTCGGGAGGTACCGTATCGGAGTTGGCGGTTCGCGCGTTTCTGTCGTCGGAGAGCTACGGCCCCGAGCACGAAGCGCTGCTCGAACTCGTCGCCGGGTCGACTCTGCCCGGGAAGGGGCCTGCTCAACCAGACAGCGGGCCTGTTGCCTTGGCGCCGGACCCTGGCGATCGTCCGGAATCGCACACGCAGGTCGGCGCGGATGCTCTGCTGCTCGCCGTGACGCGTGTATGTACGTTTGCGCAGGAACGTCGATTGACCAATGCCAGTGGCTTCTTTTTCCAGCAGGGAACACGTCTCTTTCTCGTGACCAGTCGGCACGTCATGATCGACGTGTCCGGTGAACATTTCCCCGACCGGCTCGAGATCGAGTTTCATGTCGACGCGCAGAACCTGGCCGCCGCGACGTGGATGTCCGTTCCGTTGTACACCGCGGGACATCCTCTCTGGCGTCAGGGAACGGACGACGGCGGCGAGATCGACGTAGCGGTAATCGAACTCGACGGGGGCGCGTTGCCTGCCGGCGCAAAGTTCCAGGCCTTCGGTCCCGGTCATCTGCCGCGCCCAGGTGATGCAATGCCGATTGGGGCATCGCTGCTGATCGTCGGCTTCCCGCTCGGGTTCCACGATTCGCTGCACCACCTGCCTGTCGTTCGGCAAGGTGTTCTGGCTTCTGCGTTCGGCCTGCGCTTTCAGGGCAAGGGCTGCTTCGTCACCGATGCAAGAACTCACCGCGGCACCAGTGGCGCACCGGTCGTCCTGAGAGCGCCATCGGAAGGCAGAACGCCTGACGAACTGCCGTGGCTGCTTTTAGGCGTTCATTCTTCGAGCATTGACGTGGGCGGCCGGGATGAGCAGATGGACGAAACGCTCGGCCTGAACAGCGCATGGTATGCAGATATTTTGATGGTGTTGACGGCTCACTAGCACGCCATCTTGCCCGTCTGCCGCCGTAAGGCCTGCCGCCCGTTCACTCTTTCCAGCCGGCGCAACGGCCGCATCGAATTCCGCGCCTTATTCATCGTTGCGGCGATTGACACTACAGATTCCTTTGCCCACTTCGAACCCGGAGCAGGCTGCCCCACTGAAACGCCAGAGGCTATATGTCCCCACTCCTGGAATTCCTTGCAACGCTGCCGCAATTTCATGCCGACCGCCTGGCTTGCAGAGTTATCCATATTGGTACGGGATGTGTACTTTCCATCGTCGATGACAACCTGTCGCAACCTGCCTCGATGTTGAGCGCCAGTTGGCCTGGGCAACCGGAGAACCAATCCCACAGACTCGAAGGCCTGGATGCAATAAATTTCTACATGCGGGAAGCAAGAGCGTACGGGGCAGAATCTGCGTCGATAAATCGTGCTGTTGCCACCCTTGATCACGCAATGGGCGGATCGACCGCGTTTTCTGCGGCAGTCAAGTCACGTGATAGTTTTATGGGTGTCCCGCGCAACAAATAGATGGAGATTCGCTTCTCATGTCGCAACGGTGACAGGTTCATCGCGGTCTACATCGATCGGCTCTCAATTCGATGACCTTTGTGACCATACGGGCGCTCACCGGGAGGCCGACGCTGCGACTGGTTGAGAAGGGATTGTCTGCTGCAGCCCGCCGCTTGCAAGCGGTGCCGACTCGCGGGTGGTAGAAGCCGGGGCCTCCGCTCACAAAAGCAAACTTGTGTCCATTTTTGCTGGATCGCAAAAATTCGCGCTCAGGGCCGTCGGTTAGCGGCTGGAACGATTTTCCTTTGCAAGCAATGTTGTATTCATCGACGCACGTCGTTGCAAGTAATGTTGTGTCGCACTGCACGTAAGCGGCTCGCGATGGCCGTCGTAGACGGCCGCGAGGATCGGCATCAAAGTTATGTCCATCATTTTCGAAGTGGTGGACACCATTTTGTCAGAGCCAACACAGAGGCCCGGCAGCCGTAAAGGCCGCCCGAACCATAGTCCCGAATTCCGCCGTCGCCTGGCGATGGCAGCTTGCGAACCAGGGGTGTCAATCGCCAGGCTGGCCCGTGAGAACGGCTTGAACGCGAACCTCCTGTTCACGTGGCGGCGCCGGTATCTGGCGGAACAGCAAGCCGAGGCGGTGCAACTCGTTCCGGTGGCGGTCGTGAACGAGGTGCCATCGGTCAATGAACCTCCTGCGCTGCCAGAGTCTGAGGTCGTGAGGCTGGCAGGTTCAATCGAGGTTCGGATTGGCCGTGCAGTAGTCAAGGTCGACGGCATTGTCGACGCTGAGATGCTTCGAACGGTGTTGGGGAGCCTGCGCTCGTGATTTCTCTGCCAACCGGTACGCGTATCTGGCTTGTTGCGGGCATCACGGACATGCGCTGCGGCTTCCAGGGCCTGGCTGCCAAGGTACACACGGCGCTTGAGGAGAATCCGCTGGGCGGTAACGTCTTCATCTTCCGTGGGCGCCGCGGCGATCTCGTGAAGGTGCTTTGGGCTACTGAGGACGGGCTCTGGCTTCTCGCAAAACGGTTGGAGCGAGGGCGTTTCATCTGGCCACTGGCCGATGGCGGCAAGATCCATCTGACTAGCGCACAGTTGTCGATGTTGCTTGAGGGCATCGACTGGCGACAGCCACGACGCACCGCCGCGCTCTCGATGTTGTAAACCGCGAGGAAGGCTCGTAAACTGCGACGCATGTCCGATCAAGCGCCGCTTTCCGAAACCGTCGCCGAGCTCCGTGCCATGGTGCTCGCGCAACAGGCATCGCTGCTTGAGCAACAGGCATCGATTGCGAAGATGGTGGAGGAACTCGCCGCGCGAGATGACGAGATCGAGCGCCTGAAGGCGCAGATCGACAAGCTCAGGCGGATGCACTTCGGGCGCAAGTCCGAACAACTCGCGAAGCAGATCGACAAGCTCGAGGCGCAGCTGGAGGACCTGACGGGCGGCCGTGGTGCTGCCGAGGCGCGTAACCAGCGAGACAGGACACCGGATGCGCCGGCCAGCAAATCGCCTTCGCGAGAGCCGCTCCCGCCACACCTGCCGCGCGAGGAGAGCGTACTCGAGCCTGGTCCGCTCTGCCTCAGATGCGCGACGACCATGCAGCCGCTGGGTGAGGACGTATCCGAACAGCTCGCGCGCGTAGCCGCCGCATTCAAGGTGATCCGCACGATCCGGCGCAAATTGCTTTGCCCGGGCTGTGGCCATATCGAACAACTGCCGATGCCGAGCCTGCCGATCGAGCGCGGCATCGCGCATCCAAGCCTGCTGGCCGATATCGCGGTATCGAAGTTCGCGGATCACCAACCTCTGTATCGCCAGTCGGAGATCGCGGCCCGCGACGGCGTGACGCTTGATCGCGCCAGCATGGGCCGCTGGGTTGGCCAGATCGTCGAACTCTGCATGGTGCTGGTCGGGGCGATTCAGCGCTACGTGCTGGCTGCCGATAAGCTCCATGGCGACGACACGACGGTTCCCGTCCTCACACCGGGGAACCAGAAGACGACAACCGGCCGATTCTGGGTCTATGTGCGCGACGATCGACGCTCGGGCTCGACAGAGCCTGCGGCTGTCTGGTTTACGTACTCGTCGGACCGCAAGGGTGTTCATCCGCAAACGCACCTCGCCAACTTCAAGGGAATCCTGCAGGCTGATGCCGATGCCGGCTTCGATCAGCTGTACGCAAGCGGCGATGTCTTCGAAGCGGCATGCTGGGATCACGCGAGGAGGTACATATACGACGTTCACGAGCGTACGCCGACTCCGGATACCCAGAAACTGCTCGAGATGATCGGCGAGCTCTACAGCATCGAAGCTGACATTCGCGGCAAACCTCCCGATGAGCGGTTGCGTGTGCGGCAGGAGAAGAGCAAGCCTCTGCTCAACGCGTTCGAATCGACGATCAGGGCCAAGCTTGCAACGCTGTCGAAGAAGTCTACGCTTACGGGCGCGATCAACTACTCGCTGAACCACTGGGCGGCCCTCACGTTCTACTGCGAGGACGGACGCGCTGAGATCAGCAATGTGCTTGCAGAAAATGCCCTGCGTTGTGTAGCGTTGGGCAGGAAAAACTACTTGTTCGTTGGCTCCGACAGCGGCGGTGAGCGCGCGGCGGCGATGTACAGTCTCATCGGTACGTGCAAACTCAACGAAATCAACCCACGTGCCTACCTCGAATACGTGCTCACTCATATCGCGGACCACAAGGTCAACCGCATCGACGAACTGCTTCCCTGGAATGTGGCCGACAAACTGAAGTCGGCCGCTCCACTCACGCCCAACGTTTGACCGCGTAGAACCCAGATAGATCGTGTCCGCGATCATGGAACGATCTCACGTGATCTACCTGGACCTCCCCACGCTCCCACATCATGCTCCACGCGCGCGCGAATCGGGGACCGGCCCTGGCGAGCCGCTTACCGAGATACCGATGACTAGAGCGAATGACTGACAGCGCGTCCAAATTGGCACGATTGGCTGAGGCTTTTTTCGGTGGCCTAGCGAAAGGAGTGATGGTATTTGTGGGCATAGCCATACTGATAGTGGCCGTACTCTCAGGAGGGGGAGCAGATGTCATTGGTGGCACCTTGCCGACTACACGAAAAGAATGGGGCTACGTTCTTCTCATCATTCTGATATCCGTCACAGGCTTCATCACCTTCCTTTGGTTGCGACGCTCCTGGAAGTTCTGATAAGGCTACGGCGAACCTCCCACGTTTCTGACGAGGCCATGAGTGGCCGCTTCTGGCCGGCTAGCGCCTGAAGTGGCGTCCGTGCACGTCCTGCGGCATGGCTACCTAACGCGAGGGCATCCTCGTCAAACGCGAACGAGACTTTGAATTGGTGACCATGTTGAGGACCTTGCAGTCCGGACACCAGCGCCCCTTATTCCGCACATTGTCAAAATTGGCCGCCCACACGTGACCTCGGTGACACTGCCAGGTGAGGTGGGTCCGAGCGTTCACGTATGTATGCGACAGACACTCCCCTCCGCGCTCGCGCGCTACCGCCCGCGCCTCGTCGATAGAACAGCGCTGGCTGTCCACCGCGCATCGCTTACACCATCTGCCAGCCAAAACCGCACTTCCCTTGGCGGACCACGCGTGGCCCTTTGCACACCGAAACCGGTACGATCGCGCGGTCCCGGCGAATGTTTCGTCCAGGCACTCCCCCCCGAGCTCCGCCGCACGTGACTTGAGCCGTGCGAGCCCGTCGCTTGGAAGGAGGGACTTGCCCGCCAGGGCTTCCGCGCAAGTGGGGCACCAGGCGCCCCTGAGTACCGACTGGGCCGAGGTTACCCAGCGATGCCCCTGTGCGCACATAAAACGGTGTCTACTGTGATAGCCGGCGTATCGCTTTGAGAGGCAACGTCCCCCGTGGGCGTGAGCCGCTTGTTGCAGTCGCGAGAGGCCGTCAACGGCGAGCGCGGCTTCGTGCTGGCAGCGGCGGCACCAGCTCGACGTGTAAAGAACCGTCCCCGCGAGTGCCGCCCACCTATGGCCGCGGGCGCATCTGAACGTATGTCGTACAGCGGTCCCGAGAAACCGTGGCGACAGGCACAGACCGCCGCGGGCCGTTGCGGCCGCCTGAAGCCGTTCCAGGCCGTCTGCGAGCACTGCCCTCGGACGTTGACACTTTGGGCACCAGGCGCCGCGCTGGAGCACTGCTGAACCGGGCCTCTCAAAACTGTGCCCCGCCTCGCACTCGAACCGATACGCGTGAGCCATCCCCATGTACGGGGCAGAGACACACTTGCCCCCTCGTGCTCGTGCGACCGCGTGCAAGCGCTCAAGCCCGTCCGACAGCAAATCGCCGGGTAGCGGCCCCAATTCGCGCTTGCACATACCGCAAGTCGCCCCCCGCAACAGCGCCTGGCCGCCGCACGCCCATTCATGCCCGTGCGAGCAACGAAGTCGATACCTGTGGGTCGTGCCACGCCACGGAGCGTCCAGCCAGTTAAGACCTGCCTGCGCCGACTTTGCGTGCCCCAGGGCCGTTTTATCTTCGGTTGCGCATTCACTGCAACCCGCCACGCGCTTGCGGATAAGGTTGCGTGGCGCTACGACGGTTGTGTGCCCGCGGGCGCACGTGAACGGCTGCGCCGTCCACATGCCTTGCCACGAATCGCCCGCAAAAAACAGCGCGTGACGGTGCATTGCTCGCACCAGCGACGAGCTTGGTACGCGGACGGGAGGGAAGCGTGAGGGCTGAGCCACCGATGGTGTGCGCTTCATAGCGGGCTCGGCTGTTACAGCACCGGAACGGCGCCCGGAAGGAGTTGACCGCGCGCCAGCTCCGCGCCATTCGCGGCCGATACGATCTGGACCTGCACGAAGCTGTGCGCGGGGGCGTAGCGCACGAAAACGCTCTCAAGCACTCGCGCGAAAAGGGAGACTGGCACCCCGGCCAGCCCTTGCTCGTGAACGGTTAGACGCACACGCAGGCCCCGCGCCATCCGCGACTGAGGTTTCTCAACAATCCACTCCATCGCGGTTTCCCGTGACAGCCCAACGATCGCTTCGATTTGATCCTCGTTCGTCTGACCACGGCTTGGCACATGCGCTGCAAGCAACGACTTCAGAGCCGGCAAGCCGCTCTGATCGAGGCTGAACGGCCCGGCAGAAAGACTCTGGACGACGGACCAGTACTGATTCTTTGGCGCCAAACGCGCGGTGGCATCGCTCGGCCGCCGCAGCAGGCGCACCCGAGCAACGGCACTTCGGTCGGCAAGGGTGAAGTCGCCATCCCGATGCCCCCACTGCATCGAGCCGGGCCCGACACCGTTGGTGCAAAGCAGCGCCGCGTCAACCTGCTCATCGCGCGGCGGTGCCGCAGTCTCGCCGCGAGCCGCCACAAACTCCAGCATGCACCCGTCACCCGCGACGACCGCCTCGTGCCCCGTTGGTCGTGACGCAAGCCAGTACAGCACCTGCCTGCGGTCCGTAGAACTC
Source organism: Paraburkholderia sp. SIMBA_027 (assembly GCF_046535315.1). Taxonomy (NCBI): domain Bacteria; kingdom Pseudomonadati; phylum Pseudomonadota; class Betaproteobacteria; order Burkholderiales; family Burkholderiaceae; genus Paraburkholderia; species Paraburkholderia sp. SIMBA_027. Next base: position 76,294 of record NZ_JAWRWY010000024.1, on the reverse strand, counting down.
GCGAATCCAACACTGTGGTCGAGAGAGTGGAAAGGCTTCACCTCTCGCGTGATCGCCGCGCCGTCGCCGTCGCGCGTTAGCCGCACGCTTTGCACAGCCCAGACCTCGACGCCTTGTGGATTCACCGTTTGCGCGATCAACGGGTAAGCGGAAAGCGTCGAGTCCTTCAGCGCGATCGGCTCTGCCGCACACGGGAACAGATTCACGACCGGCGTACATCTCAACCTGAAAGCCGACGGCGACAATGTCGCCAATGCGAGCGCCGGCGGCGAATCAGGGTGAAGACCGGAAACCGGCACGTGAATCGACAGGCGCCTCACCACGCGCCGCCCGGCGAGAAGTTCGCCAAGCCGAAAATCGAGAAAGTGAAACTTCTCGGGATACGCAAAGTATTCAAGCAGAAGACGGTATGAGGACGCACCGCCCAGATCGATGATTGCTTCGCACTCGCCAAAACCAACCGGAGAAATTGGAACGGCATCGAGCGCAGTCCAGCGCCCACTCGCATCAACTTCCAGAAAAGCCTGTTTGCCGCGATGCACGAGCGCATCGATCACCGCAGCAACTGCGGCTTCCGGCGCGTCAACAAAGACCCGGACATCGCCCCGGACGGCGCTCGCAAAATCAACGGCACCAGACTGCACCGCGAAACTGATCGAAATAACGCCGCTTGTTCCTTCGGGCAACCGCACGTTACCTGGCACAGCGGAAGGAATCTGGTAGGCAGCGTCGTCGATGCAGAGCGCCGACACGGTCGTGTCATAGACCGTCCTGAAGCCGTACTCACCGGCGCGCGTCGTGAGATGGGTACCTCGTGGCATAACCGCCGGTGACGCAAGCCGCTCAACCGCGGTACCGGGTTCGAAACACGCGATCGAACACGACGGAAAGGGGCGCAGGAATTCCGGATAAAGCACTTCGAGCAACGGGACCGTGAAGTCGGGGATATCGTCTTCAAGTCGTTCGCGCACGCGTGCGTTGAGGAGCGCGGCAGACTGGATCATCCGTTCGACGTGCATATCCTCCGAGTGCTCGCCCTGCATCGAGAGGCGTCCCGCCGCGCGTGAATTACGTGCGGTAAATTCAGCCAGACCGCGTCGCAGAAACTGCAGTTCGCGTTCGTAGCTCGATTTGAGATCTGACATCAACCGCCCCAATCTGTGTGGTTCGCTCTTTTGTCGCTGCATCATTGTGGCGACCGGAGTGATTCACACCGTCCGAAGACACGCCGGACACATACGGGCCTATCAGCCCAGGCCCGACGTTGACACCGACGAAATGAGCGTTGCGCCACATGAAATCTTATGCCCGTCAAAGGCCACGGCACGACCGCTTACGAGAACAGACTGATCGCCCTCGATAATCACGCAGTCATTGTGGCCAGACTGCGGGCAGGTGCACCGGTCGCCAACGCATGCGACCGCGCGGCCCATCACAGTCGAACCGTCGCGGCCAGTCACAACCTTGCCGCCGTGGCTCGTCGAATCACCTACACGAATCACGCCACGCATTACAGCCTCCCAACTTCAGCTTGTTCATGTTCCGCACCGCTCTACATGAGAGCGCACACCCTGTGGTCGAACCCATTCACGATCGCAGTCACCAGCCAACCAGCGGCGGCGCCGGCCACCACCGCCACCAGCAGGACGCGAAGACTCGGCCTTACGGGAGACCATTTCGCGATCGCAAGAACAACAGCAACGTAGGCCACCACAACCATGGCAAACTCGCCGGGCCAACTCACTGCGGCCAGGCTTCCCATGCCGATTCCCACAATCCCGGCCCACAGCAGCGCGCGAGCAACCCCACCATCGCAGTAGGCGAAACAGCCGCCTATCAGCGCCGCCCATGCCGTCGCGAACAGTATCGCAGCAAAAGCCAGGCAGCTTGACCGCAGCGCCCGGCGTACGCTTTCCGCCGCTGCACCCGATCCTCCCGACAGCTCCCCTTTGTGCATAGAACTACCCACCGGTTTGCAACTACATAAAAGCGCAGTTTGTATGGCCGAACTTATTGACCATGGAAGTCACCAGCCAGCTCAACCCGGCGCTGCCGAGGATTGCCGGAGCGACGATGCGCACGCCAAGCTTTAGTCGCGAGAACTTCGTGACGATCAAAACCACCGCGACGTACCCCAGCAGCCCCAAAACAAATTCACCCGGCCACCGCATCAATGCTTCAAACGGAATGCCCAAGGTGAAAAACAGCGTCGCGAGCATTGCACCACCAACGCCGTCGCAATACGCAGATGAGCCACCAACGACCCCGCCCAATGCCACCAGCAAGATTGCCACGCCCGCACGGACAACGCTGGATCGCGCTGTGCCGTGCGCACCGGTCGCCGGGACGCGCGTGCGTGCCCGTTCTGCCCTCTCGATAGATCCCGTCATCGGTAAAAAAGTTACGGCTTCAGCTGGAATGGATCAGCACCCCTGGCCTTCTGTGACCAGGCCGCTTTCACCGATGCGTCTGGTGGACTGACCATTACGATGCTCGCCGTGCCGTTTGGCCGGCGATTCACTGTCGCGCTGGCACCACCGTCATCGTAGCTCGCAATCAGGCCCAGACCGATCTGCACCAGAGGCGAACTGACTCCGGTGTTACCGATACGAGCACCAATGTCATAGCCTTCCTTAACGTCATCGAGGCTGGGGGCTGTGCTGCCCGTCTGCGCCAATGCCTGGCTCAACGGAATCACCCACTGGCGGTCTCCCGTCGTGTCATAAAACACCCGCTTCGGCTCCAGTTCGCCGTGTAGCGATGCGACCGCCGTTGCCCATCCGGCCTTCAACGCTTCGGCTTGCTGAGCCATCTTCAACGGACGTCCATGATCGTCAGTGAGCTTGACGTCCACCGGTCGGTGCAGATAGCCGAACAACGGGGCATTGTCGAACTGCTTGAGCTGCCATGTCGTCCAGCGCACCGGAATATAAGGCGTCGGCGTAAATTGACCAGGCCCCTGGTTGCCAAGCGTCCCCCAGAGTTCAGGCAGACGCGCTTGCCACCAGTCGGCACGGGGAACAAAGGCGCTGACGAAACCGCCGTTTTCGCGATCGACTTCTTTCTGAAACGCGCTCGATTCGCTCCAATAGAAATTCCACAGCTTGATGATGTCGTATTCGGTGTTCGTCTTGTTAATGGCGGCGGTCTGGTCAACCGCAAACGGGCGGATGAGCCGATCGACGCGGTCCGAGCGACTCACCATCATTACGCCGATGCTGTCGGGTATGGCGGGAATGATGTGCTCGAACGACGGTGGTTTGCCGCTACCGGGAGGACCAAGCAAATCACGCGTCAACGACCCATCATAGCTGTATACCAATGCCGCAGGCACGTCCGGGTGCGCATCGAAGAACTGAAACAGCTTATCGAGCATACCCGCGCCGTCTTCGGTATTGGCATCGTCCTGCCACAGGAACAACGTCACGCCCAGGCCTGCGTCCTGACGGCTACCCGCGATTTCGATGGCTGCCCGAAACCGGTTCGCCTTGTCTTTCGGAGGCCCCCAGACGATGACGGGTACCGGCCAACGGTCAACGGCACGACCGGCACCGAATTGAAAAGCGGTCGAGTTCGCGACCTGCAGATAAGTGAGGCGCTCATCATCGCTGCCCGGATAGTCCGCGGGGTTTTGCGAGAGATACGTCGCGTGGTTGTCCGCCTTGGCCTCGATACGCTGCCAGATTTCCTGATTGGTAAATGGGCCCGTCACGATCCCGACCCCCCGCACTTCGAGCACGAAGTCCTGGCCGCTCCGCGACAGCATCTTTTGCGAACCGTCAAAGCCCGATGCCAAGGCGGCCGACGATCTCTGCTGTGCCGGCGGCGACGAACCCGGCGTGCTGGACGCACCCGTCCGCTGCAGCCACGCAAATCCCGCTCCATAGACCAAGGCAGCCAGCGCCAGCACAACCAGCACACCATTCCGAATACTGCTCACCATGCCCGGCATCTCCTGTCCTGTTTCCCGCCAGTAACTATAGTGTCCCGCCGTCACGTAGGCGGTCCACATGATTGACAGCACGATAAACGCTGCCACGTAAGGCCAGATACGTAGCTTCATCAGAGACCTCCCAGCTTGCCCCAGTTCTGGGCGGCCTGGTTCTGGTAGAAGCGCTCGTCCGCCGCCCTCTGTTGCTCAATGGCCTGCTGTTGCGCAGCGCTGGCCTTCGGCGTCAGTTCGCTGGTCACCAAAGACGGCGGGAGATCAGAAATCAGTCCGTCTGGGAAATCACCGTTCTGGTAGTACGCGGCGCAGGCAACGATCAGGGCGGAAGTATCCGCTGGCAAGCGCCTGTAGTTAGCGTTGCCCGTGATTTTATTCATTGCAGGCTTGGTCAATTTCCAGTCCGCGATGCGCACTAGCAAATCTCCCCACACCGGATCGTCCAGCGTCACCGCTTGACCGATCGCTACGTCCATTGCCGTGACCCATCGGTGATTCTCGGCGCTATGCAGCACCCCCGAATGGTAGTTGTTCGCCTCGTAGCTTTCTGGACGCCCCAATCGGATGCGCGCCTCATTCGGCGTTTCTTCGCGCAGGATCGCAAAGCCGCCGAGCCCTCCAACCTTCCAGTTCTGCGACTGATCGTCGATTGCCTTGTTTGCGTTGAACGCCGCCTTACGCTCTTCCAATTCTCCCGTCGGGTCCATCGAATGCGAGTCCGTTACCCAGGTCAGCTTCGCGTACTGGTTCCCAAGAATCACGTCTTTCGTCACGTCGTCATCTGCCATCTGTCCGGCCACATCAGCGTGGCCGGGGCGGGGACCGCCCTGAACAGCTTCGCCCCCGTACATCTTGGGCTCATACGGCGGCTTGAGTTCCTCGCCATTGATGTACCGGATGTCGTTGCGCACAAAATTCTGCTGCAACGCCGCATTCGTTCCCATTGCCTTGGCTGTCCCAAGCATTGAGGCGCCGGCATCCGGGCCAGGTGACAGGCGTTCGAACGCGTCTCGCACCGGCACCCGGGCCGGTTTCAAGCCAACCAGTACTTTCTTGAATTTCCCGTCGCCATTGTGGTCCCTCTCCATACGCGTCCACATCCGCTGGAAGAAACGCTTCGGCTCGAGCGCCTTCATGGCTGACATGGATTTCTGTCCGGACTGGGACTTAAGCGCTGCGCCGTCGGCCGGAACCTCATCGGGCACACCGTATGTGCCGATACCGCGGACGCTCTTCAGACCGACGACCGTGTCCTCCGGGCAAAAGTACAGGTAGACCTTGCCGCGGTTATCACGCTCATCGAACGTAATCCAATTCTTGCCGCTCGGGTCAAGGCGCTTTCCCTGCGTAGGCGTCCATCCGGTTCCCGCCCGACCAGCGTGCTTCTCCGCGCCGATCAGCAGATCGGCGAGCTTCGGGATGCTGTACGGCTGCTGTGTGACCTCGTTGACGATATCGATCAGCGTCTTCAGCTTGGCGTGCCCGGTCTGGTTGCAGCCGTCTGTTTCGTAAAGGCTGTATGGACTGTCGACCATGATGATGCAGTCAGCGTACCGCTGCCCCTTCTGCTTCAGGATGGCCTGTGCCAAAAGCGTCAGGATGGTGCCCTGACTGTGGCCCATGACCGTGATCGTTTCGTGCTGTGGATCAAGGCCATGAGCCTCTGCCAGCGCCTTCGGCTTGATTGCCCTAATCGTGGTGATCAGATTGGCCAGCCGCGTTGCGGCTAGCACGAAATACCGTCGGTCCGGGCCGTCGGCAGCATACATGGAGTTGCCGCCCAACGCGTTTTTGGTCACGCGCTGTGTTTTCCAGTCTGCCTTGAAGCCCGGACCATACATGTCCGGGATGTTGTTTGTGGCGTTTGCGAAGAAGCCGCCACCCTTCGCGAAATGCTTGTCGAGCCGGTTGCCGTGGATGTCCTGATACTGACCGCGCGTCATCAGATTGCCATCGGCGTCTGCTGTCCGGCTGGTTACGTCGCCCGGATTGTTCGCGCGGGCAATATCCTCGCTCTTAGCGCGATAACCCCAATAGAACGGGATAAAACCGCTGTGTGTGCCCCGGGCATTAGTGCGCTGGTACAGGTTCAGGTCGGGATCATCAAGGAGATTCGCCTGTTGGGCAGTCGCCTGCGAACGCGGTTTGCCAGCAGTAGCTTGAACCGCCGCCTGATACGCCGCGCCATAAATTCCGGGTTTCAGGTCAGCCCGCGACAGGCGCTCGTTTAAACCCGTACACAGGCCATTCTCAACAAATGAGTACACTGCGCCCGGATCGTTGACGCCATGGATGAAGATCACAATACCCGGGAGATCACCGGGTAGCAGTACCGGGCGATCGCCCCCGCGATTTGCGTGGGTAACCGCTGCAGCCTGGCTTGTCACGTGATAATCGTTGCTTGAATTCGCCATGATTGTGTTGTCCGTTGCTCAAAGAACGGGCTTCAGGATGTCGATCTTCACTACGCGCATCGCGTCATCCTTCACTAGATCGGTCAGGCCGTTCGCATCGCTCTTGCCCTCTATCACGCGTCCGTCGTCGAGTGCGATGCGGTATGGCTGGTTGGCCGCAGCCGCCGTCTGTCCATCTTCGCCGGGATAATGCAACCGGAAGCGCTGATCGGTGGGCTGGTTGTTGAAGGCGCTCTTGGGAGCGCTTTCCGTTGCGGGGCCGCCCCACTGATGCGATGCCGATTGCAACCGGATGTCGCCGTTGGTCCCCAACGTCACACCACCGCCGATCTTGATGAAGCTACCGTCCTCGGCGACCAGGCGCACGGTCGGCGCCGAGAGCACAATTTCGTTTTCGTTCGTGCTGATTGCCACGCCTTTCTGCGCCGCGGCGGTCAGGGTGTCTGCCTGAGCCTGCAAGATCACGGGGCCCTCACCCGCGACCGCCTGAAACCCCTTGCCGCGGGCAAAAAGCTGCATGCCCTGTCCTGCGGTCGCGTTCAGGCGCTGACCGCTCATGAGCTGCAAATGTTGCTGCGCGATCTGGTCGATGTTCTCTCCCGCATAGGTGACGTGTGTCTTGGGAGTGAGGTTTGCTGAACCCGACTGCGCGCCGAACGCCATCAATGCCTGCTCGCTGCCCTGCGCTGTACCCGACGTACCGCCCGTGCCAGTTCCCGGACTCCAGTTCTTCAGCGCGTTCGCGACTTCCGTCTGTCCAGTACCATCCGCAGCCACGCCACCGTGCTGTCCCGCATAGTCACCCAGCGACTTGAAGAGCTCCGTGCATTCGGCGAGCAGCGAGACCAGTTCGTCGCGATCCATCTGCCCACCGGCGGCCTGCGATCGGGCATAGGTTGTCAGCAGGATGCCTTGCGCTGCGCGAACTGATGCTGCTGCGTCGGTGCGCAATTCGGCGCCTTCCCCACGATCGGTGCCGTTACCATCGGAGCGAGGATGCGTCAGGTAGCCCAGGTTCAGCTGCGAGGAAGCATGGTCGCTCGCGAGTTGAGCGCTGATCTGCTGCGGCGTATCGTCCAGACGGAGCTGGTTCGAGCGCTGTCCGTTGATTTCCTGACTCACCGTGCCGCTAAGGTAGCGGTTCCCCGGGAGCGCGCCGGTGCGGCTAAACATGGCGGGCATGTTCTGGCCATTGGGAAACACGCCCGCCACGTACATCCGGTCAGGATCGCCATTCAGGAAATCGAGCAGGACCTCCATGCCCTTTCGGGGCAAGGCGTTCTGGCCGAAGTTTGCGCCAGACCAGCTACCCAGCACTCGAACCGCCGCGCTGTCCGCCGGCGTGCCCTGTGTACCGGCGCCCGCGGCATGGGCGTGGTCCGCCTCGTCGAGCCCCTGAATCTGCACAAAGATGCGGCCGTACTCGTCGGTGTGAACCTGCTCGCCGTCTGGCACAACCACGACGCCGGTAATCGGATAGACGCGGGGAAGATCGACGCGTGGATCGTAGACAGGCGTAAGGGGCGTGCCACGCGGCACACCCGTGAACGTGTTTTCGTACCGGCTGGATTCGGAGTCGTCGCCCTGGGCGCCTCGCATGCGGGTAGGAACAGACGCTGGCGGCGTGTCAGACAGCCACCGGCTCGCAGTGAACAGCGATTGCGCGCGCGAGGAAAGCTCCTTGGGCAGATTGTTCTCTCCGCGATGGTGAAGCGACGTGAAGATCACGCGGCGATCTACCTCATCGACTTGATCCAGTTCGGGGTGCCCCGAGACCGTGACCCAGGTGCCAACTTCGAGGTTGCGAACGCCGCTCGCGCCGTCGATCCTCACGGCCTGACTACCGTGCGCCATAATCCGTGCTCTCCCGAGGCGCTGGTTGTCATCCGCAGAATCGGCAATGTGAGGCGCATCGATGCGTGAGTCAGACAGCAGACGCCCGAGGTCATTGCCCGCAGCGCCCTGATCCACCCGAGTCGGTGCCTGCAGCTTGTCCATCTGGCTGGGCTTGTAATCCCAGCTCACCCGGCGCACCGACCCGGCGACCAGCTGTCGCCCCGTCGAGAGAAGCGTGATGGAGTCAGACGTCCCAACGCTGGCGTCCGAGTGGTAAGGAACCGTTCCTGCCGGGCCTTGCTCTAGCTTGATCACGCTGTCGAAGAGCACCAACGTGTGAAAGGGCGATTGAGTGAGGTCCGAACTGCCCTGCCCTCCAGCCTTGATGAACCATGAGATGCCTTCGCGGCGGCAAAGTCGCCGGATAAAGTCGGCATCCGACTCATCAAATTGCAGCGTCTGCTCCCGGGTCGGGTATTTCGAGGCATCGATATTCGACATATCGATGTCGAACGTGGCGGCCAGCGTGGTGCTTCTCGTGCGCCATTCGCGCACGAGCGTCTGGATAATGTCCAGCGTGCTCTTGGTCCGGAATATCCGCGTGTTGATGCGACGCTCCAGTACCGATAGCGCGTCACGCACAACCAACTGATACGTCGCAAGAGAACCGTCCGACTCACCCTCGTGCGCGTCAGTCACGATCCCGCATATAGACTGAAGCGCACCGGTATCCGTTACCATCTGCACAGTCAGCGGTTGCCCGAGGAAATTCTGAAGCGAAACACCAGTGCTGGTCGAAATGCACGACAGCCGCCCCTCGATACCGCCGCAAAGATCTTCACGAATATCAAGCCTCTGCAGAAACAGCAAGCCGGCGAGATCTGACTGGGAATTGCGCCAGTAGAGTCGAAAGGCGCGGGTGTCCTGCGACGGGAGCGCGCCAATAAATATTCGCTGGATGTTCACGACCTTCTCCCCCGGAGGAATCTCACTTTATGCGATTTGAATTAGCCTGATATTCACCACCGATTAATCGTGCCGCATAAAACACGAGTGGCCCAAGATTGCGGGCCGAAAATAACAGGCGTTTAAGTCGCTGTCAAATTGTGTAAGAATCGCGTTTAATAACCAGTATTAATTTCTTCTAATAGCTGGCCGATGGCCTGGCAGGAAAAAAATTCCGCTCACTCCTGAGTACGGGCGTCCTGCTTTTTGGCACTTACCAGAGGCGTTTCCCATACCGCCGAGCGTGTTGACTTCCAGGTCGAGAGCTGCATTCGTCTCTGAGATCAGGCACGCAAGTTCAAAGGGCAGCTCCATCGACGAGAGCCCCGTTGCGCGTGCAACTTACCGCAGAATGGTGCCACTCATTTCAGCAACTTCGTCGCCACGGTTAGCGTTTGAGCCGTAGACCAGTACTCTGACCACGGGTCCGCTGACTCGAAGCTGAGGTACTCGCGTGCTGTCTGGACTCCCACTGCGCGCCGGATTTCAACTCGAACAACTGCTCCCACGACACCGGCATGGAGACACCCATGCCCGGGCGCGCGCGCGGAGAACGCCGCGGCTGTGGTCTGGCCTTTACCGTTGCGCAGGTAGTCCACGTAGACCTTTTTAATACGGTTCGACGGCCCCGACGTTGCCGAGAATCGCTCCGGTATGGTTTTCGCGAGATGCCGGACGAACGTCTGCGAAAACGCCTTGACCGCGTCATAGCCCACTCTGGGCGCCAACGGCACAACGACGTGATCGGGTTGTTGACGATTCTCATCCCCGTGTCGAACGACTGCGTTTGGCCGCTCCGCGACTTTCCCGATCCGCCTACCACCAGCGTTCAAAGTCGGCGAATTCGCGTGCCACTACCGAAAACTCGTCTCGGTCGAGCGGCGCCAGAATGGTCACCTTCCCGACAACTCCATTGGAATGCGTCCTGTCACCCTCAAAGGAAATCCGGTAGCCACCAGCGGACTTCGATACGCACAACACTACTTGACGTTCTATGTCGAACAGTTCCGCATTCGCGCAATCGTCGAAAGCCAAACCTTTCACAAACGAATCCCACGTCGAGCACGGTATCCAGACACGGTCGAAGAAGTGCAGCCGCTGCTGGAATTGCTTGGCTTCAATGGTTACGTTGCAGCACATTGACGGAAGACGGTCTTCCGTTTCCACGACGTCTATTTCGACGGAAAACGGTATTCGAAGTGCGATTCTCATGGGGATACCCTTGTGGGCAGCTAGTCAAACGCGGTGGCTGGCGAAATTGTTGACGATTTTGCTTTGCTCGTCGAGTGACCGCTCCTGGCGAGCGGATTCAACCGGTCGATGCAATAGTTCCCTGGAACCGTTCAGCCGGGGTTTCGTAATTCAATGTCTTCCTTGGATGCTCATTCAGCCTTCTTGCCATCGCATTGAGTTTGGTCTTTGAGCAGTCCGAGAGAACGATACCTTTCGGGAAGCACTGACCTGCTTCAATAGACCATTGGAATTTTCATTCGAACCACGTCGCCGGGGATGTTTCGAATCGCAGAAGGACACGGCAATGTCGGTGGCAATCGCTTGTGACCTGCCATCTCCGTGCCCCCGTCCTATGTGAACGACTTATGGAGTTCGTGCGGTAGCTTTCTGGCATGCTTTATCAGCGCATTGACTACCGAATCACTGTCTTTGCTGGTGAGCTTAACCAGCATGAGATAGCGCCTCTGCCGCTCTACAAGTGTTGCGATCTGGCCGCCGTAGCAGCCACAGAACAGGTCTCCTCCCAGTGACCAGCACTGTGCGGTCATCCACTGTGGCGGGCCGTTCGCTTATTGATATCGCGTCGCGGATCCTGCCGTGATCGTCCATTTTCTGGGTGTGATGCGTCGAACCAGGTAACGCGCTACTGAAGATCGACGGTGCCCCTTATACAGAAAAAACTGTGCGGAAGGCCATGGATGATCGGCGGAGCAAGCCTGAGGACAGCGCAGCCAACGTTCACTTTCGCGACGCTCGACGCGTAAATGGTGCGCTCGCAGCCCACCTCCCGCTGCTCTGTAGCGTCTGCAGTACGCTATGGTTTTACTTCAAAAATCAGACTGGTTCGCTGACTACTTTCCCACTTCGTAAGGCATAACGCTCATCGACGAGGTCGGCCAGGCCGTCCAGCCGATGGGTGATTAGGATCACCGTACGTCCTTCCATCAACCTGCTTAGTGCAGTGAGCAACGAGTGCGCGGTGGCAGCATCGAGGCCTTCGGTCGGTTCATCGAGCACCAGAATCGGGCGATCGGCCAGCAACGCGCGCGCGATCGACACGCGCCTCGCTTCGCCTCCCGACAACAGCACGCCGGCCTCGCCCAACCACGCATTCAACCCTTCAGGCAAACCGGCGACGAACTCCTCCAACTGCGCGGTCCTGATTGCAGCGTGAATCTGTTCCGCTGTCGCATCGGGGCGGCCGACCAGCAGATTGTCCAGCAAGCTGCCGTTAAAGATGTGCGTGCGTTGTTCGACCACCGCGATCATGTCGCGCACGCTGTCGCCCGTGTATGCGTCGAGCGGCTGACCGCCGAGTTCAATGCGTCCGCGCTGGATCGGATAGAAGCGCAGCAGCGCGCCGATCAGACTGCTCTTTCCCGCGCCGGACGGCCCGACAATCGCGACCCGACGACCGGCCGGCACGTCCAGATCGACGCCGCACAGCGCCCATCGCTTCGCGGTGTCGAGTTCGGATTCGTCGGTCGGCGCATAGCTCATCGCGACGTCGTGGAAGCGGATATCGGTGCGCGTGGGACGCGGCAAACCCTGCGCCGGATCGTCCACCGCCGGGGCGGCGTCGATCAACGCGAACACGCGCGATGCCGAGACCAAGGTCGCGCCCAATTGACTGATTGCTTCGGGCAACGTGAGCAACACGTCGAATTGCGCGAGGGCTAGCAGCACGATCATCGACAACTCCGCGGGTGCGAGATGGTGCTGGTGCAAAGCGCGTGCACCCAGCAACACGGTGACGATCGTCGTTGCTTGCGCGGCCAGGCCGACCAGCGCGCCGCCAACCGCCTGCAGACGGTCCAGTTGAGCGCGTACCCTGCCATGCTCTTCGGTCAGCGCGGCAATCCGCTCCGCCTGTATGGCTTCGCCGCCATACAGACGCAATTCCGCCGCGCCCAGAAGCGCGTCGCTGGTCAGCGTACGCAACCTTGCCTCCAGTTCGACCACCGCCACCGAAGACGCCGCGCTGCGCCGCGCCAACGCGTAAGGCAGGATCACCGCGACCAGCAAAACCATCGCGACGCTGAGCGCTGCGACCTGCCAGACGAAACACGCGAGCACGACGGTCACCAACGGCAACGCGATCGCCGCGACGAGGATCGGCAACAGCACGGCGAGATACGCGTGCTCAAGGCGGTCGACGTCCGCGCGCAAGCGCGAGAACAACTCAGCATGCCCAAGGAAGCCGGTGCGCGCGGGCGCGAGTGGCAACAATCGGGCGAACAACTCAACGCGCAGTGTGCTCATTGCACGTAGCGTGACGTCGTGGTTGATGAGCTTCTCCGCGTAGCGTCCAGCGGTGCGGACAATCGCCGCGCCGCGGATAATCGCCGCCGGCACAAAGTAATTCATGCTGACACCCGCGACGCCGGCAAGGCCCATGCTCGCGAGAAACCAGCCGGACAAACCCATCAAGCCGATCCCGGCGATGGCTGCGAGACTGGCAAGCAGCACGCCCAACGCCATCCAGCTCCGATAGGCGCGCATCAGCTTCAGCAGTCGCCAGAACACGCTCCACGACGAGCGCGAAACGTCAGGTGTCGCCTCTCGGTTGGCGTTCGCGCGCAGAGATTCGGGGGACGTCGTTTTCATACCAAACCATCGGCGGCCAGCAAGGCCGCGTAAAGTCCTTCGACCCGCTCGAGTGTGGCCGGCGGTCCTTGTTGCACAAGACGGCCGTCATCGAGCACCACGACGCGGTCGGCTCGTCGAGCCTGCGCCATGCGATGTCCAACCTGAATAATCGTGCGGCCTTCCGTGGCGATCTGTTCGAGCGCTTCGTCGATGATGGCGATCGACGCTTCGTCCAGTTGTTGCATCGGTTCGTCAAGGACCAGCACCGGCGCGTCGCGCAACAACGCGCGCGCCAACGCGACGCGTTGCGCCTCGCCGCCGGACAGACCATAGCCATGCTCGCCGAGCGGCGTGTCCCAACCGCGCGGCAGACCGGCGATCACGGCGCTCAAACCGGCTTGCGAAGCGGCACGAACCAGCGCGGCCTGATTGGCGCCGGGCGAGGCGATCAGCAGATTGTCGCGCAGCGTGCCGGCAAACAATCTCGGCCGCTGTGGCAGCCACGCGAGTTGTTCGCGCCACCAGCGCGATGTGTCATCGTCGAGGGCCACGCCGTCCATCAGCAACGTACCGTGTTGCGGCCACTGCAAGCCCAGCACGAGTTGCAGCAGCGTGCTCTTGCCCGCGCCGCTAGGGCCGATGACAGCGGTCGTCTCACCCGCAGCGAATTCGATGTTCAGATCGTGCAGACCTGCACGGCCGTCCGGATAGCGGAAACTGACCTGCTGTAACGTCACCGCCCGCGCAACACGCGATGCAGTGTCCGGCGGCAACGTGGTCGACCGCTCCGTGTGCTCAACGTCGCGAGCGATCGTCGCGGCCGACGCCGCTGTTGAAACCTGGTGGGCTTCATGTGCTTGCGGCTCAACAGGCGTTTCCAGCAGCATGCGAGCGTCCCGGGCAATCGCGAGCGCATCCATTTTTACGTGACGTAACGCGCCAAGGCCACGCAGCGGCAAATAGAATTCGGGGGCCAATAACAACACAAACATGGCGTGCGAAAACACCTGCTCGCCCCACAGCAGGCGAAAGCCGGTCAGCACAGCCACCACGGCGATGCTGACCGTCGAGAAAAACTCAAGCACCAGCGACGACAAGAACGCGACACGCAGAACCGCCATCGTTCCGCGCCGATAAGTCTCGCTACCGATCTCCAGCAGTTGACCCGCACGCTCGCCGGCGCCAAACAGCCGCAACGTGACGAGGCCCTGCAACAGATCGTTGAACTGTGCGCCCAGACGGGTCAGCACAGTCCAGCGACGTTGACTCGCGCGTTCGGCGGCGTTGCCGAGCAGGATCATGAAGATCGGCACCAGCGGCGCGGTCAGCAGCAGCACGGTGGCCGCAACCCAGTCGGCGGGAAAGACGGCGGCCAGCACGACGATCGGCAGCACCGCCGCCGACGCCATCTGCGGCAAGTAGCGCGCGTAATACGCTTCGAGCGCGCCTGCACCGTCGACGAGCCGGGTCACCCACACGCCGCTGGACTCGCGCGCCAGCCACGCAGGACCCAACTGCTGCAAATGCGCCAGCAAGGTTGCACGAACCTCCGCGACCTGCTGCCGGCCCGCGCGAAAGCCATAGTGCCGGCTTGCCATCGACAGCCCCCATCGCGCGAGCGCAAGCACGGCAAATGCAAACGCCGACGGCAGCAAACTCCGCCACGGACGTTGCTGGAACGACGCCGTATACAGCATCTGCGCCAGCAACCACGCCTGGACGCACAGCGCCACGGAGGACAGCGCGTTGGCGGCCAGCGACCGCCTGAGCAGGCCCCGCACCGTGACGGCGCGTTGCTTTAACCAGTCGGCCGGGAGGCCGGAAGAACGATGGCTGAAACGCATGACTAAACCTGGTACTCACCGTGTTGCTCGAGAAAACCGTCGCGGGTGCGAGGTCAATGCTGCGCAGCCCGACTCCGCTCCGGTTCGGGCCGTTCCCGATCGCCCTCGCCGGTCAACTCGTCCTGCGTGTCCAGCATCAAACCCGCCGCGGCCGCCACCAGCACGATCACGACGGTTCCCAGCATCCAGGCCAGATACCACGCGCCGCGGTCGCCCAACACGATCGCCAGCAGAATCGCCAGGCCGCCGATCACCATCAACATCACAAATTGCAGAAAGATTTTCATGATCGTTTTCCTCAGTACGCGTGCTCATCCGCCTCGACGTGCTTCGCGCTCACCTTGCCGCGCATGATGTAGAAGCACCAGCTCGTGTACCAGATGATCAGCGGGACGAAGACACACGCGAAGCCGAGCATCCACCCCAGGGTCAACTCGCTCGAACTTGCATTCCAGATGGTCAGACTGTGCGACGGCTCGGCGCTCGACGGCATCATGAACGGGAACATCGCCGCGCCTACCGAACCGATCACGCCAGCCCACACGACGAGACCGAGCCACCACGCGAGATAGCCATGTCGGCGCGAGATGGCCGCGCTACCGATCAACAGTGCGAGCAATGCGGCCGCCGGCAAGATCCACAACGCCGGATGCGCGTTGAAGTTGCTGAACCACGCGCCTTGCTGCAGCACGACGGTCTGTTGCAGAGGCGTTTGCACGGCGCCGGGTTGCGGGCCGCCCGTCAGCGCGTAGCCGGTGATGCTCTTCATCCAGAGACCGCCGATCGCAAACAGCACGAACGATGCGAGACCGGACAGCACGCCCACTTTGCGAGCGCGCTCGGCCATCACGCCGTCGGTGCCGTTGCTGATCGTGGCCGCGCCCATGTAGCAGGACAGCGTGACAGACAGCACACCGCAGAGAATCGCGAACGGGTTGAACAAGGACACGAAACTACCGGTGTAGTACGACGTCATGTTCCAGGAAAGATGGAACGGCACGCCTTGCAGCACGTTGCCGAAAGCGGCGCCGAACACCAGCATCGGCACGAAGCCGCTGACAAGCATCATCCAGTCCCAACCGTTGCGCCAGCCTTCGCCCGGCAGTTTGCTGCGATATTCAAAAGCCAGCGGACGGACGATCATGCTCCACAGCAGCAACAGCATGACAATGTAGAAGCCTGAGAATGCCGTGCCGTAGATCAGCGGAAAAGCGGCGAACAAACCGCCGCCGCCCAGAATGAACCAGACCTGATTGCCTTCCCAATGCGGCCCCACGACATTCAGCGCCACACGTCGCTCGATGTCCGAGCGCCCGACATAGCGCAGCAACGTGCCCACGCCCATATCCATACCGACCATCGCGCCGACGCCGATCAGCACCACACCCACGATCAGCCACCAGACGACCTTCAACCCCAGATAGACTTCCATGGCTCAAACCTCCTCGGTATGGCTCAGCGCGGCCATGCTCGCAAAGCCTGGCAACAGATCGGTGGCCGGATTTCGCGGCGGATGGACATCGTCCAGACCTTGCTTGATGGCTTTCACCATCAGCATCATTTCGATCACGATGAAGATCGTGTAAATCGACACAAAGCCGATCAACGAAAAGACCATATAGCCGACGCTATGCGTCGACGCGGACATCCACGTGGGCAGCACGTTATAGACGGTCCACGGCTGACGCCCCACTTCGGCGACGATCCACCCGCATTCGTTCGCGATGAACGGCACCGGAATCATCCACGGGACGAGTCGCAAGAACCAGCGACGCTTGTGGACGTCGTTGCGCACGCTAAAGATCATGGCCAGCACGAAGAAGACGAACATCAGCAGACCCATGCCCACCATCACGCGGAATGCCCAGAACACGGGCGCGACAGGCGGAATGGAATCCTTCGCTGCTTGCGTGACCTGCGTCGATGTCAACGTCGAGAGATCATCCGCGTAACGCTGTGCCAGGAAGCCGTAGCCAAGATCGTCCTTGTGCTGGTTGAAGACGGCCAGCGCGCTGGCGTCGTCAGGATTGGCGGACAACACCTTCAAGGCCTGCACGGCGGGCACGCCGTTATGGACGCGCGCTTCCGCCTGCTTTTCCAGTTCGCTGATCGCGGGCACCGTGCCGTCGAGCGAGTGCGTCTCCAGCAGAGACAGCACGTACGGCACCTGAATCGCGCCGTAGTTCGTCTCGTCCTTCTGCGAGGGGAAGGCAATCGCATTGAAGGCCATCGGCGCCTTCTCCGGCTGCCAGATGGCTTCCATCGCCGCGAGCTTCGCCGGCTGCGCATTCCCGCCGACGAACCCGAGCGCATCGCCCAGCGTGATGACACCGGCGGTCGCCAGCACGCCGAACACGGCGGCCATCCGGAACGAGCGGCGCGCGAGTTCGAGATGGCGGTTACGCGCCATGTAGAACGCGCTGATGCCACACACGGCGATCGCCGACGTGACATAGCCCGCGACACTCGTATGCACGAACTTCGCCTGGGCTTCGGGGCTGAAAATCAGGTCGCTGAAGCTGGTCAACTGCAATCGCAGCGTGTGATAGTCAAACGCCAGTCCACGCGGCGACTGCATGAAGCTGTTCGCCACCAGAATCCACAGTGCCGAGAGATTCGAGCCCAGCGCGACGAGATAGGTCACGGCCAGATGCTTGCCGCGTCCGAGTCGTTCCCAGCCGAACACCATCATGCCGATAAAGGTGGACTCGAGGAAAAAGGCCATCAGCCCTTCGATCGCCAACGGCGCACCGAACACGTCGCCGACGAAGCTGGAGTAGAACGACCAGTTGGTGCCGAACTCGAACTCCATCGTCAGACCGGTGGCCACACCCAGCGCGAAATTGATTAAAAAGAGCTTGCCCCAGAATTGGGCCATCTGCTTGTAGATGGGCTTGCCCGTGACGACGTACACCGTCTCGATGGCCGCCAGAAAGAATGTCATCCCGAGTGTGACGGGAATGAAAAGGTAGTGGTAAAGCGCCGTCGCCGCGAACTGGATTCGCGACAACTCGACAACGGAAGAGCTAACCATGACTCGGTACCCCGTGAGGAACGTGACAATAAGTAATTTTTATTCTTATGGAATTCATACATCACCTATCAATAAGATTTAAACCAAAAACTCATTCGAAAAGCTGCATCTCCCATGCAATGAATAATTTTAAATATACGTACACGTCACTCTATGAGATTTTGATTGAAATCAATCTGACCAATCATGGATCTCGAAAAACATCGTTCCAGCGAACAGGAGGGAACTTTTATCCCGCTTTACACGCAGTATCGTGACGCGACGAGCACGCACGCAAATCGTCGGAGCACTGGACATCACCCCTCGATACTCGATTCATCCAGTCTGGTCTTCGACGTCGCGTTGATGAACGTATTACGCTGAGGTAAGCCGCGAGCGATCTGCCTCGCGATCAGGGCATCGCCATCCTGCTTCCAGCTTTGGCGTTCGGATGGTGTACCTTCATCCATAAACCGCAACAGCGCCCCGAGTAACTCGCCAGGGTCGCGACTCTCCAGCACGGCGTAGTCGATCAACGCGCCACGCACGATGGCGAGTTGATCGCGCGCTCGCCGTTTTAATATCCGATCGTCCTTGAGCGCACGAACAGCGTTGGCGCGCGCTCTTTGCGCCCGGAGCGCCGCCTTTTCCGCTGCGATCAGCACCGAGAGCTTGCGATCTTCGTCGGCGCTGCGATCCGGTTTGTCAAACAGAATCAGCATCGCGCGCTGGTGTGCTGTCGGGGTCTTTAGCTCACGTAGCGTCGGGACGTATTCGTCGAGCCATTGCTCTTTCATGTCATCTCCAATGCAATGGAGCGGATATCGTGAATCGAAGGTTGATCGCCAATCCGTGAATTGGATCGATGCGGCACGGAGACGGACAAAACGTCGATAACGCCACTCAAGAAATTGCATGTACAAAGGCCAGCATTCGATTGTGTCCTGCTGGTGTAAGCGATACCAGAAAGGAAATCCGCTGAGAACACGATTGTCAAAGTTCGCACGCAACCAAACGGCGCATGCCCGTATTACGCACGAGCGATGTGACAACCATTGGAATTCGCCAAAGAGGCGATGATCAGCCGAAGGACGGCGGTGCTCGTGGTCGGCCGGATGGGAATGCAACGTGCGGTGTAAAGCGCAGGGTCAGAGGCAACAGTGCTGAGCTTTGAGTGACTGCAATCAGATGCAGGGCGACCGCTGGAATAGACGGCATCGCGGGATGTGAGGCCAACAACCCGCAGTAGTCGCACGCGTCGAGCGACAGGCCTTCACCGGCGTGTCGAGCGGCAACGCCCGCGCTTGCGGAGCACAACTCGCCCACCGGTTGTCCCTCGCGATGCGCTACGACAAGCTGACTCACAATCGGCGCGAGAACGAGAAGACACATGGAGATCAAGCCAAGCCATGCAGTCGTAAAGGTTCGGGGGTGAGCATTCATATCAGTTGGCGCGCAGCAACAACGAGGAAAAATCGAGATTCATGACACAACCATTCGTCATTGCACGACGGCGTTCCTCAAGGCACATCGATCATGTTCCATGAGCGTGATGTATCTGGCGGAATGCGACAGGACCATGGCCTTTTTCCCGATGCTATTGAATGTACGTAGTACAGCGAATGATCGTGCACAGGCAAACCAGACCATGGCACACCACGCATGAATATCGTCGAATAGCGGGGAATTGAAGCGTGAGGGGACGCTTCAGGAGAGTGAAGGTGGCGCGCGCGGGTATCCCGCGAGGTACGCGATCCAGGAAAGCACCGCCCGCCGTGCTGGCGTCGCGAGAATAGCGGTGAGCTGCGGAAACTTGCTCGTCATCGCCATGACAAGCGGCGGCGGCGCCGACGTAGCCAGCAAATTGCAATAACCACAGGCCGACAGATCCCCAGCGTCGTGAGGCTGAGAAGCCGCCGCATGTCCGCTAGCCGAGCAGACTATTGGAGAGGGTGTTTGTCCGCGCTCGGCCGCACTGAACTGGCTAATGAGCGGCGCAAAGACGATCAGGCACATGGCTAGCAACGCTAACCAGGTACCAGATTGTTTTCGAACGCGGGCAAACTCAGTCATGCGCGCATAGTAGCTCACTTGCGTGAAATGACGATAGCAAATCTGCACCATAAAAGTAGATCCTCCGTACCCTGACGCGTTTCTGCGGCGAAATGTCTCGGCTTGGTCACTCACGCGCAGTCCCTGTCGTTGACAAAGGCTCGGTCACCAGTGTCGGCCCTGAATAGATAAAGCCCATACGATCCGCTCGACCTCTCCGGCCCCCGCAGTTTGCCTTCACATCTCGTAATGGACGGGCCGCCGCCTCACGCGAGGGGATGGAACAGGCTGACTTCGTCTGGGGCGATCAGCCCGAGCGGGAGGGTGCGCCGTGGACCAGTGCTCGTTGAGGCAACGGCTTGTTCAAGGCCGAACTGATTCATCGCTGCACCCGGAAAATGCGGGAGTCCGTTGAACTGGCAACGCTGGAGTGGCTGGCCTGGTTCAATCATCATCGATTGACGGAACCCCTCGGCTATATCCCGCCCGCCGAAGCTGAGGCAAACTACTATTGGCAACTTGAAACAGCTGCCGCTGAGTCCACAATAACTTATACAAACCAGCCTCCACGATTCCCGGGACGGTTCAATGCCAGCTTCACCGCCTCCTCACGAAACTCTCTCGTGTAGACCGCTTTGGGAATTCGATTCATTCATGCCTCCGTTTCACGATTTTACGAAACGTTGGCTTCCACTTTTTTCAGCCGACCTCAAACCTCTGACTTGCTTTCCGGCGACAACCCCGGCCTTCCCATCTGTGCCATTCGTCAACCCTCCCTCATTCGATATTGATAGGAAGGTGTTGCAACGATCTATTGAACCTACCATCCCCTTTTTTAGCTTCCCTTACTTTATGGGGTAACTGCTCCTTCTGGAACACACAGTGTCAAACACGGAAGATAGACACCGCTGCTCGGAGGCCTTCCGCCTGATCGGCCATGGACTGCGCCGCAGCTGTTGCCTGCTCGACCAAGGCCGCATTCTGCTGGGTTACCTCGTCCATCTGAGTCACAGCCACGTTGACCTGTTCGATTCCGGTGCTCTGCTCCGCGGACGCAGAGGCGATTTCACCCATGATGTCGGTGACGCGCTTTACTGAACGGACAATCTCGTCCATGGTTGTGCCAGCGCCAGCAACAAGCTGCGAACCGACCGCAACATGCGACACCGATGTCTCGATCAGCTCCTTGATCTCCTTGGCCGCTACCGCGCTGCGCTGCGCCAATGTGCGCACTTCCCCTGCGACGACAGCAAAGCCACGTCCCTGCTCTCCGGCACGTGCCGCTTCGACCGCCGCGTTAAGTGCCAGAATGTTTGTCTGGAAGGCGATGCCCTCGATGACTGAGATGATTTCGGCAACCTTACGGGAACTCGAAGTTATGTTTTCCATGGTGTCAACTACCTGCTTAACCACTTCGCCGCCAGACAAAGCGGTCTGCGAAGCCGTCACCGCAAGGGTGCTTCCCTGGCGGGCATTGTCGGTATTCTGTTTCACCGCCGAGGTCAGTTCTTCCATGCTGGCAGCCGTCTCTTCCAGCGACGCTGCTTGCTCTTCGGTGCGTTGAGAGAGATCAACATTGCCCTGTGCGACCTCGCCGGCGGCAACGGATATGGACTCGGCAGAGCTCTTGATCCCTTGAACGATAGACGTGAGCCTTGCGCGCATTACCTCTAAAGACGCCATGAGGCTGATTGAGTCACCGGGCGTAACAGGCAGATTTACCATCAGGTTCCCGTGGGCGATCTCCGCCGCCACAGACTGGGCAAGCGCTGGCTCACCGCCAAGCTCACGAAGGATGCTGCGGGTAATTAGAATTGCGGTCGCAGCTGCCAGAAACAGGGAGCAGGCTACGATTGCCGCGATCAGCACGCGAACGCTCGAGTATGTGGCAACAGCTTCCTTTTGAGCCTGTTGGTTGAGCTGGTCCTCGAAATCCGCCAGTTCTACCGCACGTGCCAGCCATACCCGTTGGGGTGGTCTAGCATTCTGCAACAGCTCTCTGGTAGCTCCAGCGGTATCATTCGACAAACCTAGCTGCGCTGCTTTGCGCAGTGGAGGCAGCGCAGCCGCCTCGTCTTGCCTTAGCTGCGCGATGAGACTCTTTTCCCGCTCAGTAGTGCTTGGTTCATTCTCAAACATCTGAGAGAGTCTCTGGTATGCGCTTGCGTAGATCTGTTCCTGTCTGCTGATGCGCTGAGCTTCCTTCGCTACATCCCGCGCATCCGTAAGCAGAGCCATGTTTCGAACGGCAATCGCACGATCCTGTATCGACGACCGCAGCTCGTTAGCCAGCCTCGCTTCGCTGTTATTCACCTGTGCGATCGCGTCCAGTTGTGCATTCAACTGCGAAAGCCCGTAAAAGGCGGACACAGCCACTGCCAACAGGAACGCTGCCAACAACCCGAACCCAGTCATCAGACGCGTGGATACTTTCATTTTTCTCATTGAGGTTTCCAGACAGTATCAGCAACACTTCCATTATGTTTACGGCCTCTTTGCACTAAAACTGAAGTGGCGGGTGCACTTGATGAGGTTTTGCCGCATTAACGCGGTCAAGTAGAATCCGTCGACCGCAACGCATGACATGCATGATGGCAAAGGGCTCATTTGGATCAGTAAGCGGAGATTGAAAGTAGTCGTACTCAATGTCATTGCCTTACTACAGCCAACGGCAGGGTAAAAATCCTGATTGCTTCGTCCAGCATATCGGCCTGTACCGAAAGACTCTGTGCGGTTGCGGCCCCCTGCTCGACCAGCGCTGCGTTTTGCTGGGTTGCACCATCAAGACTTAACACCGAGTCGTTGATGCTATCAATACCCTGCGATTGCTCCGTGCTCGCGAGGGTTACTTCGTTCATGATCGCCTGCATTCTCGTCATGACATCTAGAATTACCGTCATCTGATTCGCGGCGCGAGCAACACTTTCGCTTCCCTCGCGCGCTGCAAGCACATTCGATTCGACGATCGCCTTGATTTCCTTCGCTGCGGTGGCACAACGCTGCGCAAGCCCCCGAACCTCACCCGCAACGACTGCAAAACCCCGCCCGGATTCACCGGCACGGGCGGCCTCAACAGCAGCATTCAGCGCAAGAATATTCGTCTGGAACGCGATGCTATCAATCGTCGTCACAATTTCCGTAATCTCGCCTGATGAACGCGAAATGGCATGCATGGTCTGCTCCGTCTGCTGAATTGCATCGTAGCCACCCTGCGTGGTCGTCTGCGCATTTCCGACGATCTGGTTAGCGTGTTGCGCCGATTGCGTATTACTCTTCACGCCTGCGGTCAGTTGCTCGAGCGACGCAGCGGTCTCCTCCAGCGAGGCCGCCTGCAGTTCGGTACGGTTTGAAAGGTCCATGTTGCCGCTCGCAATTTCCCTGGTGGCGAGTTTCAAATGATCAATTTGCCTGCGCACATCGGAAACGATCGCCGTGAGGCTCACCTTAAGTTGGGTGAGTCCGCGTAGAACCTGACCGACCGCGCCGCTCCCCTGCTTAAGCATCGGTACATCAAGATCGCCAGCAGCCAGCCGTCCCGCAATCTGCGCAACCGCGTTCAGTTCCTGCTCTCGCCGGTGAACAAGACGCCAGTTGGCAATGCCACCCAAGCCCATGCCCGCCATTACGGCGACACAAAGTCCAGTTGTGATGCGCTCCCCAGAGCACAAACCGGTGAGTAACGGGACGCTCGTTCCAGCGATGCTATACAGCAACGATCGCTTGTCGTCACGCAGGAAACGCATTCCGTCGAGCAGCCCTACCAGGCCACGGCGGCGGATCTCCCCCTGGCGAAGAACGCGATCAGTTGCACGGCCAGCGCGCCAATCGGCGTAGAGTGCTTCGGCATGACGCACTTCATCGCGCGATGGCTTGCTCCGCACGCTGAGGTAGCCGACTGTGGCGCCTCGCTCAACAATCGGCGTGACGTTCGCCCGCACCCAATAGAAGTCGCCATTCTTCCGGCGGTTTTTTACCAGACCAGACCAGGAACGGCCTGCCTTGATCGTCGCCCACATATCGGCAAAAGCAGCAGGCGGCATGTCTGGATGACGAATCAGATTGTGTGGTTGTCCAACCAGTTCATCACGCGTGTACCCCGATACTTCGATAAATGCGGGATTGCAGTACTGAATAAGGCTGCTCAGGTCAGTCGCAGAAACAAGCATCTCCCCATCAGAAAACACATACTCAGAGTTCGTTATCGGGAGGTTAGAACGCATCGGGCAGCCCTCAATGTACTTATTTCTGGATTACAGTCGTTCCACTTTGTGTAGTTCACAAACAGATCTGGCACGGAGCAAAAAAGATGAATATCACGGGCCTGTTATCGGGTGGCTAGCCGGGAAATTAAGGTGCCAACTAACGAAGATCGCCAATCGTTGATAAATGTCAAACATACTGCAATTAATTATTCAACAAGAATCACTATTATTGACTATTATCATGATCTTGCGGCTCAGCTCATCGGTGCTGGTGTTCAACATGCGCACGGGATGTGCGACGAGCGCACGGGTAGAAATTGCGCAACACGACGAGGGTCGTAAACACATCTCTGGCATCAAAAGCAAGAAGCGGGACCATACAATTGGAAGGTGGCTTCTGTCTTGCGCTGCAGGCATTCCCGTGAAAAGCACGAGAGCAATCGTCAAGACTGGTGTACGCGGGGCAGGCGGCTTGATCAGGCGGCCAGCGCTTGAGGAGCCAGTGTGCTCTCGATCACCGGAGTGCCGTCCTTGAAGGGAATTCCCTTCAGGAGCGGTTCGATCTTGTCGACGCCGCGGATCTTCCTCCACGTCTGCTCGGCCGCTTCGATCAGCTTGAACGCCATCGCGAGGAAGGTCGAGCGCGACATACAGTTGCGCGTGCGGCTCGTGCGATGGCGCACCGTCGCGAACGTCGATTCAATCGGATTCGAGGTCCGCACGTGCTGCCAGTGTTCGGCCGGGAAGTCGTAGAACGCGAGCAGTGCGTCGCGGTCTTTCGTGAGCTTCTCGATGGCCTTTGGGTACTTTGCCGCGTACGTGTATCGACGAACTGGTTGAACGCGGCGATTGCGTCGGCTCTTGTCGCGGCATTCCAGATCTCGGCGAGCGCAATTTTGGCCTCGCCGTGCTGCGATTTGGGCATGACGTTGAGAATATTGCCGATCTTGTGGAACCAGCAGCGCTGGTGCCGTGTCTGCGGGAACACCTCTTCAAGCGCTGCCCACAGCCCCATCGCGCCATCGCCGACGGCAAGCAGCGGTGGCGCCTGCAGACCTCGTTTCTTCAGGTCGAGCAGCAGCTCTTTCCAGGATTCCTTCGATTCGCGATAACCGTCGTTGAGCGCCACGCGCTCCTTGTCGCCGTCCGGTTTCACGCCGATGATCACGAGCAGGCACTGCCCATCCGAATCCTCTGTGCGGGCTTGAGTATGAATGCCGTCGGCCCACCAGTAAACCCAGCGCGAGGCGGACAGGTCGCGCTTGTTCCACTTCTCGTACTCTTCTTACCAGACGGCCTTCAGGCGGCTCACGACGCTCGCTGACAGCCCTTTAGCCTGCTCGCCGAGCAGCTCGGACAGTGCGTCGCCCATGTCGCCGGTTGAGACGCCTCGTAGGTACAGCCACGGCTGCGAAGATGACACGCGCGGCGACTTGCGCACATAGGGCGGCACGATCGTCGAATTGAACTTGATGCCGGAGCCCGAACGATCGCGGACCTTCGGCACCTGAACAGGCACCGGGCCGACTGCCGTGACGATCTCGCGCTCTGGCAGGTAGCCGTTGCGCACGACCGCGCGCCGGCCATTGATCGTCTTCACATTCGAATACTGCTCGAGCATTGCCGCCAGTTCCGCCTCGATTGCCTGCTGGATGATCCGCCGCGCCCCTTGCTGGATCAGATCGTCCAAGCCGGGCGTACCCTTGATGTCTGCTTCTGCTGTTTGACTGCCGCTCGTATCCTGCGTATGTTTCGCCATGGTGGTGGAGTTCGATTGCGGAAGTGTTACCGTGAGAAGCAACATTCTCCGTCAATCGCCACCGCCTTCTCCTGCCTCATCCCGACGCCGCATACACCACTTTCAACGATAGCTCCTGAGCGCATCGTCACTGGATCGATCAGCCATCCGGCCCAATGCCGGCAATTCTCATCGGAGTCCAAACCAACTGGCGCCACCGACGCCTAATGACCCCGACAAAATGCTATCTGCAGTGAGTTTGACACAGACCTACTTGCAGCTTGCCAGAAATGCCTGGCCCGCAGCAGTAATCATGATGCCGGAGCCCATGTCCGATCGATAACCGGCAAAGCCCGCACTGATCAACTCTCGCGCGACCGACCAGCCAAGCGCCGGCGCATCTCTTCCCTCTCTTACTTCGGCGAGGCGTTGCAACGCCCAGATTGCCGATGGGGAGATGCCTCTTTCGTTTGACGTTTCCCTGTCGATCACGGCTTCTCCAAAGAATGGCTTGGACCGATTGCTCACGGCGAGTTCAGGCCGGGCCTAAGGCAATTGGACTCGCACGACGGCTTTCACGAGATCAACACCCCGCTTGCCGCGATGATCCGCCCGCAGCATGGCACCTTCGCTGACGCTAGCGGGACGCCAATCCTCCATACGACTAACTACACGTCCGCTCGCGATCTCCCCACGCCGGAGTCAGGACATGTAACCTCGCAGGCTCCGAAAAATGCCCGCAATTCCCTTTCCCAGGTATTGACCTGCAGATCGACGTAGACACCCGCAAGTCGCTTCATTTCCGGGTTGAGGTACACCGCTTCAAGCGAGCGAGGCCATATACCCTGCGCAAAACACTGGTCGTCCGCATCGAGCAATAGCCACGGATGCCCCCTGAACCGTGTGCTGGCAACGGAAACCGCGTCCAGCACATGCCGGGCCGACTCCCTCGGATAGACGAATGCCAGGTGAATGCCGACGGCAGCGAGCTGCTCGCCGACGTCATGAAACCGGTAGACCATCTGGAAACCGCGCTCTCCACCACGACCGACGCCCACTACGACCAGCCCCCGCCATCCGGCAATTTCCCGCAGACGCACACGACTCCGGTCAGGTCGCAACAGCATCCCATCTGGATCGAGCATAGCGGCATCCTCAACGAATCCCCCCACGGTCGCCGGAAGGTGACGACCCGCATCGAGACACAAGTGCAATATAATGTAAATAATATGATAATGCAATTTGCACATCATGATGGCCGCAATCCGCAGCGAGACGCCGCTGCCACGTTCATGGTGGACACGCGCCGCCCGGCGAATGCGACGACTGCCCCGTATGCTCTCGATTCTCAATAGAACACCGGCAAGGAGGAAGTATGGGATGTACGCGTAGACTCCGCCATGAGCAACGCAGGAACGAGGGAGACGCCTTTGGCTTCCCGGGGAAAACCGCCCCCAGGAATGGACCGGGCACGTACGTGGTTGCGTTGATCAAGCATCTGCGCACAAGGTTCGGCGAAGCCCCCTTGCGAGGATATACACGTCGCTGGTGGCGACCATGAGCGACTACAGCACCCATGCACTCAGCTTCATGTCAGGGCTCGCTTCGCAGGAAGACGGACTGGCATATGCTGCATTGTCCAGCCGGACACCGCAGCGTTTCACGCCCTTGTTGACCACCCGATAAGTCGAGCATGAACGACGACCAGACATCCCGCGACACCTTAGCCGAGTTCCTCTCGACACCCATGAATGGTACGCGACCATTCGTGCTGGAAACGCGAAACGCCGTGTCCCTGCATTTCGACCACTTTTCCACGCAGAGCTGCATGTCGCGACGTGCGCCAGACAGGCTCACGCTCGGCTATACGCGCACCATGATGGGATTCCTGCTACTGCAACCGGCTCCGAGACACATCTGTATGATCGGGCTGGGCGGGGGCTCGCTGGCGAAGTACTGCCACAAGCACCTCCCTGAAGTGAACATCATCGCGGTGGAGATCGATCCTGCAGTGATTGCGCTGCGCGATGTGTTCCGGATTCCGATAGACGACACCCGCTTCCGGGTCGTATGCGCCAATGGTGCGGACTACGTCCAGAACGACGACTACTCAGCCGATATCATTCTGGTTGACGCATATGTATCGGGTGGAATCGCCCCCCAGTGCACAGAAATGACGTTCCTCACGGCATGTCGCGAACGGTTGACGCCGACAGGCGTTCTCGCGATCAATTTCACCGATGACGACCCCGCACTTGACCTTTACGTCGAGCGTCTGAACTCCGTGTTCGGAACATCATACGCATTGGTACGGTGCGAGGACGACAGTAATTTTGTAGCCTTCGGCTGGAAAGACCAAGGCTCGATGCCATCCCCGCGCGTACTGCTGGATCGGGCTTTCAGGTACGCATGGGCAGATGATCTGAGACTGGCCGCGACAGCCAGACGCCTGATGGCCGGCCTGAGTCTTGACCCGAAGCAACTCGTCTGGCGAGAAAACGGGCACGCGCATTGGGAGCCGGGCGCCTGAGTTCATCGCCTGCCCGGTCAGTCTCAATCAGTCGTGCTACGGCCGACCCGTTTTCCGAGCGCGTTCTTCGTCTTGTAGGTGACGCCGTGAGTTTCGAGATATTCGCGGATCAACTGCCGGACAACCTGAGATGAGGTTAGATCTTGTGCGGCACACAGCTTTTCTAATGCGTTCTTCTTGTCGGGATCGATCAGGATGGTCAGGCGGGCGGTTTTCTTTTCCATTGCGGCAGGAAATGGCATGTATGGTAATCGGATTATAATATATCCTGGCTGAAAGCGATGTCCATGCTGGCAGGAGCGCATCCCTGCGCGCCACGATCAACGTGCGGCACCTCGCCACTGCACCCGCGCACCGCTTCCTCGTTCGGCAACAGCCAAGCCCGGCTTTCTAGCGCGGCATCCGGATGCGGTGCGTCGTGGTTTTGCCCGCCTCGCCGACAGCTGGTTTGTGGGCAGCGATATTGACGCGCAAGTCGACTGGCAGCGTGACAACGAGCCGCTGCCAGCGGGCTACGCGATCATGCGCGGTCTCGTGTAGCGACAGGCTTTGATGACTTCCAATAGTAAGCACCCGACCGAGGCCGTCTTGATGCTATGACGGTAGTCGGCAAATATGGCGTCCGCGAAATAGATAGCGGACAATTCTGACGATGTGATGATGGCTGCGCCGAAGCGGCCGAACTTCTCAAACGAGTTCAGGCGTGAGATTGTCGCGAAGACGCTGCAGCCTGGCGCTTCTGTCTCACGCATTGCGCGCGAACACGGCCTGAACGACAACATGGTGTTTAGAGAATGAAAGGGACTATTATCGATCTGCGCGTTGTTCGCAAGTGGATTCAATGTAACTTAGAATCTGTTTCGAAATTATTTAAACAATGGTTCGAGACGCGCCCAGAAAATTAAGGCGCAAGCCAAAGACACAAAGGCCTCGTGAACATGAGCACAGCGTTCGTAGCGAATTTTGAGTCTTCGAATCGAATGGAGCCAGGCAATCGAACGTTCTGCTGCGCAATGTGTTTTGCCCATCTGCTACCGTGCGGAGCGCCGATTTTTGCGAGCATCGGCGTGATGCCTCTATCGCGCAAGCGTTGATGATGGAGTTCGGAACTGTAGCCCCGGTCGCTTTGTACTATTTTCGGCTTGTACAGTGGGCGTCCCCGCTTGCCTCGGATGTGCTGGATGGCATCGACCAGCGCATCGAGCTGGGTAATGTCGTGACGAATCGCCTCGGTCAGGATGACAGCGAGCGGGATGCCTTGCGCGTCAACGATGCGGCTGTGCTTGCTGCCGAGCTTGCGACGGTTCGTGGGATTCGGACCGGTTCGCCCCCCCCAGGACGGGACCAGTCGTCGCCAGCAAGCCGTGCCTGAGCTGCCTCCCATTTCTTGCTGGAGCAGATCCATGCAATACCCGAGTGCAACACGAACACAATGCGTGCCAGCACCGCGCAGTCGGGTGTCGGTTTGCAGCCGGCATACTGGCTATTGCGTGGCGCTCGCGCAGGCAGACGCAGTTCGATGAGTGACCACAACTCGCCGTCGATTAGTTTTTAGGCATCGCGTCCTGTCAGGCAATACAAGGCGTGAAGTTAGC
Source organism: Paraburkholderia sp. SIMBA_027 (assembly GCF_046535315.1). Classification (NCBI taxonomy): domain Bacteria; kingdom Pseudomonadati; phylum Pseudomonadota; class Betaproteobacteria; order Burkholderiales; family Burkholderiaceae; genus Paraburkholderia; species Paraburkholderia sp. SIMBA_027. The sequence goes on along the minus strand of NZ_JAWRWY010000024.1, from coordinate 46,297 downwards.
ACCAACTCGGAAAAGTGAAAAGAGCAGAGATTTAATTTCGCAACAGCTTCTTAGTCCGAGCACGACTCAACTCGCCCACTGTGGCAGTAATGGTGTCGGCGGCTAATCACGTCAAATAAATGACAACAAACCCACTTCAGCCTAAATCATCCTGAGCATGTTTCCTCCCGTACAGACTCCCATTAACTTCGGTAAGCGAAAAGCATTCGTCGCATTCTCCGCTGCCGACGAAACGTATCTCGAACGACTGCACGCATCGCTCGACGATCTGGCTCCCGGATTCGTGGATTCGTTCTATGAGCACCTGCGGGCTTTTGTGGAAACACGGGACCTGCTTGTCGACGATGAGACGGTCAATCGTCTGAAGCAAAGCCAGCGTGCCTATTTCTCGACGCTAACCGCGGGCCAGTATGACGATGGCTATCTGGAACACCGTCTGCGCGTTGGACTTGCACACGCCAAGGTTGGCCTGTCGCCGGAATGGTATCTAGGGGCATACAGTCATTACCTCGTTGGACTGCTGCCCGAGATCGCCCGACGTATCGGACAAAATGAGCCGGTCTTTCTGCCAACGGTCCAGGCCCTCCTGAAAATCATCCTGCTTGATGTGGGGCTCGCTATCGACAGTTACATCATTCACCGGGACGAACTGATCGCGAGCCTGCGCGACTTCGAAACGGCCTTCGCATACCTGCCATTCGGCACCCTGGTCGTCTCCCGAGACCTGAGGGTGGTGTTCGCGAACCGGGCATGCAAGATGTTGTTCGATATCGAACCGGATCGCCTGCAAGGCGTGCCCCTCGACCAGGTCATGGATATCGAAGCGCTGCAAAAACTGGTGAATCGAGCGTTGTTCGAGCCGAAAGTGCGCGCGGAGACGGCGCTGCGCTTGTGCGACATCCCCCCTCAGCTAGCTATTCCCGTCGCCGTGACCGTCAGCAAACTACAGTCGGGCGTCAATGAGAGTGACGAGCGGATGCTGATTGTGGTGGAAGATCTGCGCAAACAAACCCGACTTGAGAGAGACCTGCTCAACGCTCAGGCGGTCGCCGGCATCGGAAACTGGCATATCAACTTTCTGAGCGGCAAGGTAACTCTGTCTCCAGAGGCTTACCGGATCTTTGAATGGCCGCAAGATGAACCATTCGACCACGCATCGTTCCTTAGATGTGTGCATCCGGAGGATCGAGCGAAGGTTGACGCGGCGTGGAACGCGGCGCTGACCGGGGAGCCATTGAAGATCGAGCATCGCGTCAATGTCGATTGGACGGTGAGGTGGGTGGAGACGCGAGGCAAGATCGATCGCGATTCCAGCGGCCAGCCTATTCGCGGCATCGGCACGGTCTATGACATCACCGAGCGCAAGCTGGCCGAGAACGATATCGAGCGACTGGCTTTTTACGACACTCTGACTGGCTTGCCAAACCGTTCCCAGGCCATGACCAGACTTCAGCACATGCTCGAATACGTGCGCGGGAAGCAGCAGCGCGCCGCAGTGCTGTTTATTGATCTCGACCGAATGAAGGAAATCAACGACACGCAGGGCCATGCCACCGGAGACGAGATTCTGCGCGAGGTCGGCGCAAGACTCGGCGCTGTGCTGGGCGATGGTGAAATTCTCGCCCGCCTCGGCGGGGACGAGTTCATCGCGATTCTCGGGCCGACCAGCCCTGCCGCTGCGACTGAAACCGCCGCGCGGCTGTTGCATGCGACCGAGCATCCGATTGAGGTCAACGGCATGTCATTCACGATCGGGATGAGCATCGGCATCGCCGTTTATCCGAAGGATGGCGACACGGCGGATGATCTGCTCAGGCACGCAGACACTGCCATGTACTGCGTAAAAGCACAAGGTGGAGGGGCGTCGCTCTTTTACGATGCACAAATGAGCGACAAGGTGGAACGCGCTGTGACGCTGGGCAGGCGGCTTGAGGCGGCGATCAAGGAGGGCCGGTTGCAGCTGTATTACCAGCCCAAAGTTTGCATGACGACCGGGCTCCTGTCGGGTGTCGAGGCGCTCGCGCGCTGGGTCGATGAGGAGTTGGGAGCGGTCAGTCCTGGCGAATTCATTCCGGTCGCGGAGGAGCGCGGCCTGATCCCCGCTTTGGGCGACTGGGTGCTCAGTGAAGCAAGCCGCCAGGTCTACCGGTGGCGGCAGGCTGGATTCGATTTCCGGCACCGCGTGGCCGTCAACATTTCGACACGTCAGCTCGACGACGAGGATTTCGTCAGGCGGGCAGTCGCTAAGGTCCGGGGCGCGGGTGTCGATCCCTCGTGCATCGAACTCGAGATTACCGAGACGGTCATGATGCGCGATCCAAAGAAAGCCCGCGAACTGGCCGACGCGCTGGTCGAGGCGGGATTCTCCCTGTCGATCGATGACTTCGGCACCGGCTACTCGTCACTCGCGCAACTGAAACACTTTCCGGTGGAGAAGCTCAAGATCGACCAATCATTTGTTCGCGACATGCCAAGCGACCCGGATAGCCTGACGATTGTCACCACCATCATCAGCATGGCCAAAGCGTTGCGCCTTCTTACCATCGCTGAAGGGGTGGAGACCGCCGCCCACGCGGAAGAGCTGCTTCGCCTTGGGTGCGACGAAGCGCAAGGCTATTACTTCGGGCGACCGATGAGCGCGCAGGACTTGACCGATCGCTGGATCAACCGTGCGACCTGACCTTGGTACTTCAGTGGTTGTCCTTGGCCGCCTCGCTCGCCGACGCGCAAATATGGCCGCGCGCGCCTTTTGTTTCGGCGGTGAATTCCCCCATCTCACTTTCGAGCCGGGTCAGATCGCGCAGGATCCGGCGCGAATTACTGAGTAGCGCTTCACCGGCGCTCGTCAGCGTCACGCCGCGGCGATGCCTCTCAAGCAGCGGCACGCCCAGCGCGAGTTCGAGATCAGCAAGGCGCTTGCTGACCGCCGACGGCGCCAGGTGCTCGCGTTCGGCGGCTTTCGCGATACTCGCCTCCTCCACGACGGCGATGAAGAGCCGTAGCGTCACGAGGTCGAGCCGCGAGAGAAGCTGGCTGCGAAATGGTGACGCATGGCCAGTCTCCTGGCCGCCGTTGTCAGGCTGGTTCCTAGGCATATTCTTCGCGACGTCCAGGTGATGAAGTGCATGCACGTGGCAGATGAGGGCCCTAGATTTTATGCGGCCAATATTCCGGCTTGTCGCAGTGAACAGGCTTCGCGCGTATTTCTTTCGATCGCGTTCCTTCTTCACTTAAGGGCCTTTCTGCCTTCCGTCGCGTCGGCAGTGGCCTACGTTTCGTCAAGTTCGGGGCGCGATGCTTTCGCCAGAAGGGGCAGACGTTGCGTCGGCCCCTCTACGCCGCGTGCTGGCCAAGCACTCAAATCTGATCTGATCACACTATAGAGGGTGCTGGAAGAGACCGGTCGGAGACGAGCGCCGTGGCTCAAGGGTAGTCGTGCAATGCCACGGACCGCTAGCCGCTTGCCATCATGGAAATCCGCGCGCTCAGAACGGCGTGGCAATTTGCGCCTGGATGACAAGGCTGTTGCGCGTGCGGTTGCGCACGGCGGTTTCGGTATAGGCGTTGAGCCACAACGCCCGGTTGCCGCTCATCTGCCAGAAAAAGCCCGGGCCGATGCCCAGCACCTGTTCGCGTCCGGCCACGGACGTGCCGTTGATCCGGTTGTCCGCAAGCTGGCGGAAAAAGTAGCCGTTGATGCCCACGTGCAATGCGGGCGTAAGCGCGTAGGACGTCGTGAAATTGATCCAGGCTGCCTGGCCGGCTTGCGTGTCGCTGACGGGCTGGTTGTCGAACGCGAGCGGGTAGCTAGCCGCGGGGTCGTGATTCTTGAAGTTGTACAGGTAATGCAGCCGCCAGCTGATTTCGACCTTGGGGAGCGGAAACAGCGAGGCCGCCCAGTACGGATTCAGGGAGAAATAACCGGAACTCTGGTTGAGGTCTGCGTTGCGCTTGTACTGCCCCGTCGGCGCGATCACGTCGAACTCGAAGCGCTGCACGAACAGAGGCTGCCCCGAAGAACCCATAATAGGCGCGTACTGAAGCTGTGGTCCGAACGTCACGTCTCCCAGCGCCGTGCCACCGCCTGACAAGCTCGCCCCAGGCTGATCGAAACTGCCATGCAGCCATGTGAGCGGCACGATCACATTGAAGCCCAATGTCCCACCCGCCAGTTGCCACGGAGATGCGTATGCCAGGTGATTGACCCACGTGAACGAATCGACACGCGGATGACGGAACGCGCTATTCGTGCTGCCGTCCGCATTCTTGATCGAATCCGCCGTCGCATAACGCACTTCGCTGAGATAAGACCAGCCGGGGGGGCCAGAAAATCCGTCGAAGAAACTGGTGGAACCGAGATTGAGACCCTGAGGCTCCGAAACCGTTGGCGCACGTCCCACAGCGGTCTGAGCGAATGCTGGAGCAGCACTCGCGAGGCAGGCGACCAGCAATACCCGCCGCCCGGCTGTTGCGATACGCTTAGTTATACCAATCATCATGTTTGTCTCCAAATCTGCTGGCCGACGCCGGCTGTTGTTGTAATGAACGGATCGGGGATACTGCGTTGTTGCCTACCGCAGCGGGCCGTTGCTCTGCGCCCGCCGCGGCATCTATCTGGTTCGCGCTACAGCGCGGGTTCGACCGGACGAATAACGTTGGCGGACACCGCCTGGCCCGGCGCGGAAAACTGCACCATTTCGGCGCCCAGGTATTCGAGGATGTCGAGGTCCGCCACGCCGTTGACGACGTGGAACGTGGTGGGCAACTGCTCGAATGTAGCGCGATGCCAGTTCACCGAGCCGCCCGCGGCTTTCCACTTCCTGAAGTTGGCGCCGCCGAACTTGATCGGCGACGTATCGCCGGCCGCGCCCGATTGGGGCTGCGAGGTCGTGGTATAAGCCACATCGCACCCGCCGCTACCGAAGCTGCCCGTGCGCGGCATGTACTTGTAGAAGAGCGCCGCCCCGCCCGGCCCCGGCAACTTCGGCTCCTCATGCACTTCAACCAGGCCGTGAAGCGCGATATCAAAGAACCTGAAGTCGAACCACGATGCCGATCCTCCGGCTGTGCCGCGCGCGTGATCGATTTCGAGCGCCGGGATATCCGCAAACAGCTTCGGGAATCCGAGTTCTTCGCGGCCCGTCATGATCGCGTCGGGAATGCCTTCCCAGAGCACGGGGCAGAACGCGCCGTCGATGGTTTCCATCCTGCCGTGGTAGGTCGCGGGAATCTCGATCATGGCGATCCCATACCCGCGGCCAGCCAGCCAGTACAGGTTGCTGAAGAACGCGAGCGACGCATGGACTTCGGGCTCGCCTCGCAGCTCAAAGCCGGGCGGCAGGATGCGCTCCAGCTGCTCGCGGTGAGTGCGGTATTTGACGGTCATCCACGTGGCGTTCATGGTTCCCGCTTCCTCGGGCGTCCACAGCGTGCCATCGGCTTTTTGACGCGGACCCGGCGCGGGTCCGAACACGGCAGGCATGCGATAGCGCACGCCCGGTTTGAATTCGACGGTCATGATCGAATGTTCCTGGTTGGGTTGAAGGGTTCAGAATGGGTAGTGGCGCGGCGTGTTCTGCACCGTGAGCCAGCGCAGTTCGGTGAATTCTTGTACGCCCGCGCGGCCGCCGAAGCGGCCCAGTCCGCTCGACTTGACGCCGCCGAACGGCATCTGCGGTTCGTCATGGACGGTGGGACCGTTGATGTGGCAGATGCCAGAGTCGATGCGCCGCGCGACGTCGAAGACGCGGCCCACGTCGCGGCCGAATACCGCGGCCGAAAGGGCGTACTCGTTGTCGTTGGCGCGGACAACCGCCTCTTCCACACCGGTCACGCGCACGATCGGCTTCACGGGGCCGAACGATTCCTCACGGTAGACGTTCATTGCAGGCGTTACGTGGTCGAGCAACGTGGCGGGCATGAGCGTGTTCGACGCCTTGCCGCCGCACAGCAGCGTTGCGCCTTTCGCGAGCGCGTCGTCGATCAGTGCGTTGCAGCGCTCCACCGTCGCCATGTCGACCACCGACCCCAGCACGACAGGCGCATCGCCACGCGGGTCGCCCATGGGAAGCGAGCGGACCTTGTTCGCAAGACGCTGCACGAAGTCGTCGGCAATCGCGGCATCCACAATGATGCGTTCGGTCGACATGCAGATTTGCCCCGAGTTGGCGAAGGCGCCGAAGGCAGCGGCGTTCACGGCGTCGTCGAGATCGGCGTCGTCCAGTACCACGAGCGGCGCCTTGCCGCCCAGTTCCAGCACGGCGGGCTTCAAGTACCGCGCGCAGGTGGATGCCACGATGCGCCCCACCCGCGTCGAGCCCGTGAAGTTCACGCGGCGCACGGCGGAGTGGGCGATCATCGTTTCCACCACAGCGGCGGCGTCCGTTGCCGCGTGGGTGACGAAGTTCACGACACCCGCCGGCAAACCAGCATCGCGGAAGCTCTCTGCAATCAGGCGGTGCGTGTAAGGACACAGCTCCGAGGCCTTGAGCACGACGGTATTGCCGCACGCCAGCGGCACGGCCACGGCGCGCACTCCCAGAATCACGGGCGCATTCCAGGGCGCCATGCCGAGCACGACGCCCGCGGGCTGACGGACGGCGAGCGCAAGGCAGCCGGGCACGTCGGACGGAATCGCCTCGCCGCTCACCTGGGTCGTGAGCGACGCGGCTTCGCGCAGCGTGGTCGCGGCGACCTGCACGTTGAATCCCGCCCACGCGGCCGTGGCGCCGGTTTCGGCGCACATGGCCTCGGCGAACTGTTGCGCTCTCGCCTCCAGCGCATCCGCTGCCGCGTTGAGTCGCGCCCGCCGTGCGCCTGGGCCGAGCGCAGACCACGCAGGAAACGCCGCGGCGGCAGCGTCGACTACTGCATGGGCGTCGCTCGCGGTAGCCGCCGCAGCATGCGAGACTGCCATGCCCGAAAGCGGATTGCGCCGCTCGAAGGTCGCGCCGGACGAGGCCGGCACGTCCTTTCCGCCTACGAGCAGGTTGACTTCATAAGCCATATGGATGGACCTCCTGTTTGCTGCGAAAGGTGCCCAGCGCCGTACTCATGCGGGTTCGGCCGCGACGGTGTTCTCGATGTGGCCAAGGCCCTCGATCTCCACCTTCACCACGTCGCCCGGCTGGAGGAATTTGCCGAGCGCAATGCCGACGTTCGCGCAGGTGCCGGTCGCGATCAGGTCGCCGGGCTCGAGCGTCATCACTTGCGAAAGCTCGTGAATCTGTTCCCAGATGTCGTAGATCATTCCGCCCGTGCTCGCGCTCTGGCGCAGTTCGCCGTTCACCCACAGCTTCATTTGCAGCGCGTGCGGGTCGGCAACGTCGTTGGCCGTGGTGATCCACGGGCCGATAGGCCCGTGCGTGTCGAACGACTTGCCGAGCGTGAACGTCGGACTCTTGAACTGCCAGTCGCGCGCGGTCACGTCGTTCGCGACGAAGTAGCCGCCCACCACGGACGGCGCGTCCTCCACGCTGACGTAGCGGCAGCGCTTGCCGATTACCACGCCCATTTCGGCCTCGTAGTCCATCTTGTCCGACACGCGCGGTTTCAGAATGGGATCGAACGGCCCCGTGATGCAGCTCACCTGCTTGTTGAACCACAGTTGATGGGGCGGCACGGTAATGCCGGCGCGCGCCGCTTCGTCGGCGTGGTCCTGATAGTTCATGCCGATGGCGAGGTATTTCTGCGCATCGGGAATGGGCGCTTCGAGCTTCACGCGCGCAAGCGGGACGCCGTCTTTCACGTCGCTAAGCGTCTCTTCGAGGCGGCTCAGCAAGGCGGGACCGGCGGCCAGCACGTCGCGGATCGAAGCGGGTGCCGAAGGATCAAGCGCCTTCAAGGCAACGACGCGATCGCCGTCAACGGCGCCGATGGTGGTCACACCGTCATAGGTGTAGCGAGCAAGTTTCATACAGAGCGCTCCTGCGCAAAAAATGGAAAGGGGTTCAGGCGAAGAATTCGGGCGTAAGCGGCGGCGCCCATTGGCGGAGTTCGTCCGGCGACATGGGCGCGTGCCCGGCCGGCGTGCTGTCGTTGACCAGATCGCCGTCGGTCCAGTGCTCGATCTTGTTGCCGAACGGGTCGCGCCAGTAGTCAAAGATCTGGCTGCCCTGCACGTGGCGGCCCACGCCCCACGAGTGCGCGTAGCCGCGCGCCTTCAGGTGCTCGCCGCCCAGCACGACGTCGTCGACGTCCAGTACTTCGAACGCAGCGTGATCGAAACGCGAGCGGCCGTCCTGCGCCGAGATCAGGGCAACCGTGTGGTGGTCGGTCCACTGCTCGCCCAGCCCGCAGTGCATGAAGGCGGCAATGGTGTTCTGCTCGCTGCCGGCCCAGTACGTGTCCGATTCGCGAAAGCCCAATACGTCGCGGTAGAAGGCCAGCATGGCGGGAAAGTCGCGCACCTGAAGCGCGACATGGCCCAGCCGCAGCACACCGCTGGGCTGCGGCTGCAGGCGTACTACCGTGCCCAGACGCTGGCGCGCGCCGCCGCAGTTCATCGCGACCGGGTCGCGCAGCGGCAACGGCGCGTGCCGCTCGGCGCCGTGCAGCACGTCCACAAGGAAGCCGTCCGGGTCACGAAAACGCACGCGGCGCCCGCCGCCCGGCTCCGGGTTGTCTTCCACCTGAACGCCCAGATGCGCGGCGAGACGCTCGAGGTCCGCCGCATCGGTCGCATGCAGGCCGAAACCCACGGTGGCGTTATAGGGGCCGAGTTCGCTCACATGCACGTGGTGCGCGGTGTCCGCGGCCCGCATGTACAACGCGTGCTCGCTGCGAGCCGCGCGGTGCAGGCCGAAGTCGAGCAGAAAGGTTTCCATGCGATCGAGGTCGGTGACCTGATACCGCACGAAGGCAATGTCTTGCACTGTCATCACGAAAGCGTCTCCTTGTGTTGTGCCAGTCGTTGCGCGAGTCGTCGCAGGCGAGCGTGACATCACGGCCTGCGGAATCCACAAATCCAACAATAAAATATTAACTTCAAAATAATCGATAAAACATAGGGAATTCCATAATCTTGACGAGCGTGGATGGCAGAAGCGAAAATTGCGGCAAGCTCCCCACATGTACGAACGCTTGCTCATGGACACGACCCTCACCTCTCCAGGCGCAAAAAGCCTGACGTCGCTCGCGGTGGAACGCCTGCGCGGCGACATCCTTGCCGGGCAACTTCGCCCTGCGGAACGGCTGCGTATCCAGGCGCTCAGTGAGCGGTACGGCATCGGCGCTTCGGCCATTCGAGAAGCTCTGTCGCGCCTGGTCACCGACAGCCTCGTGGAGTCGGAAGACCAGCGCGGCTTCTGCGTCATGCCTGTCTCGCGCGAAGACCTCACGGACCTCACGCAAACGCGTGTCGAAGTGGAAGGCAGCGCGTTGCGACTTGCGCTCAGGCACGGCGGCATAGACTGGGAGTCCGGCATGCTGTCGGCATTTCACCGGTTGCAGCGCACGCCTGAGCCCAGCTCGCCCGAGCTGCACGCGGCGTGGGCGGCCGTGCACCGGCAGTTCCACGAGGCGCTCATCGCGGGATGCGCATCACCTTGGATGCTGCGGCTGTGCCGGCTGCTGTACGACCAGTCGGAGCGCTATCGCAACCTGGCCGAGCAGTACACGACAGCTAAGAACCGCGACGCGGCGACGGAGCATCGCGAGTTGATGGAAGCCGCCATGGCACGCGACGCCGACCGCGCGGTCCAGCTGCTCGCCGGACACTTCTGGGAAACCACCGGCATCATCCTGAAGGCCGTGTTCAACGACGACGCAACCTCCCGCACAGCCAAACGCGGCCCCGGCCGCAAACCGCGCAGCGGTCGCGACGAAACATAACGGGCGCCGCGCATGAGCCCGCCCCGCTGACGCCGCGGGGCCAGCCCGCGCCCTTTCCAGATCACGATGCAGATGCTGCGCACGACGCGGCAGGGGCGGACTTTGCCGTAGCAAACTGCTCACGAACAAAAGGAGACAACGCAATGCAATCTCATACCCCGCCGGTCCGCGACCGGGCGTCCGAGTTCAAGGCGGTCAGCCTGCTGGCGCTGGGCCTCGGCATGGTCGGACTCGACCGCTTCATCATCAACCCGCTGTTCCCCGTGATGCAAAAGGAACTCGGGCTCGGCTACCAGGACCTCGGCCTGATTTCCGCCGCGCTAGCGCTGACGTGGGGCGTGGCGTCGATCGTCAGCGGACGCCTTGCGGACCGCGTGGGTCCGCGCCGCGTGTTGATCGCCGCGATGGCCATCTTCTCGCTGCTCGTGGCGACCACCGGCTTTGCAACGGGCCTCGGCAGCCTGCTCGTCATCCGCTCGGTCATGGGCCTCGCCGAAGGCGCCTACGTGCCCGCCAGCATCGTGGCAACCGTGAACGCTTCGAAGCCCTCGCGCGTGGGGCTCAACATCGGCCTGCAACAAATGGCCCAGCCGCTCGTCGGGCTGGGACTCGGCCCCATCGTGGCCGTCGGGCTGCTCAAGGTGCTGCCCAACTGGCATTACGTGTTCGCCGCGGTGGCGGTGCCCGGCCTGCTGCTCGCTGCCGTGATGGCGAAGGTGCTGCGCGACCCGGCCCGTGTCGCCGGCGCACCGCGCGACGAGGCACACGAGTGGCGCGCCGTCGCCCTGCACGGTGCGGTGCGCGTGAACACGGCGGCCATGCTCTGCTATCTCACCTGCGTGATTACGCTCTCCGCGTTCATGCCCAATTACCTCACCGACTACCTCCGGCTGAATCTGGACCAGATGGGCATGGTGCTGACGGGCCAGGGCTTGGGCAGCCTGGTCGGCATGGTGGTCATTCCCGCGCTGTCCGACCGGTTCGGGCGCAAGCCGATGTTGATCGCGGCGCTGCTCGCGGAACTCGTGGCGCTCTGGGTGCTGCGCACGATCGGCGCGGAGCCGGTCAAGCTGTTCGCGGCCTTGTTCGTCATCACGTTCATGAATTCGGGTGCCATCGCGATCACGGTGGGGCCGCTCACCAGCGCCGCGGTTCCCGCCCGCCTCGCCGCATCGGCGACGGGCCTCGTGGTGGGCGTCGGTGAAATTGTGGGCGGTGCGCTGGCGCCCGCCGCGGCGGGCGCACTGGCTCACGCCATGGGCATCGCCATGATTCCGGTCATTGCGCTCGTCGCAACCGCCGCGGGCGCCGCCATCGTGGCGCTCGGCGTGCGCGAGCCCGGCCCGTCCGCACACATCGAGGAGCATCCGGCCAACACGCTGCCCTGAAGCGGCAACGACGGCGAGATAACGACGAGACAACGGCAAGGCACCGCCCTCACCCCATTCACGACCTTCCATTGGAGACACGAAGTGACATCCGTATCGCAGCACCCTGACGACGGCGCGTCGGAAAACCTCGCCGATGTGGCGATCGTCGGCTACGGCCCGGTTGGCCAGGCGCTGGCCTTGAAGCTCGCGCGGGGCGGGCACCGCGTCGTCGTGATCGAACGCTGGCCGCAGCTGTACGGCCTGCCGCGCGCGGTCGGGCTCGATCACGAGGCGATGCGCATCCTGCAGTCTCTCGACATCATCGACGAATTCGAACCCAGCACGTGCCTGAGCCACGTCTACGAATGGCGCAACGGCAAAGGCGAACTGCTGGTCGCCTTCCCTGGCCTCGAGCAGATAGCGGTGTCCGGCTGGCCGCGGCAATTCGGGTTCAGCCAGCCCGCGCTCGAACGTCTGCTCGACGAGCGCATCGGCCGCGCTTACCCGGATCGCGTCACGGTGCATCGCAACCTCACTGTCGTGCTCGCCACCGAGCATCCCGACAAGGTGGTGCTCGAAACACGGCCCACCGGAGAGATCGACGGCGAGCCCCTCCACATCGCCGCGCGATACGTCGTGGGATGCGACGGCGCCGGCAGCTTCGTGCGGGGCGCAATGGGTGCCTCGCTCGTGGACCTGGGCTTCGTTGCGGACTGGCTCGTGGTCGACGTGCAGCCGCGCGACCCGTCGCAATGGAGCGCGGACGTGATCCAGTTGTGCGATCCGCAGGGCCCGACGACGATGGTGCCCGGCGGCCCCGGACGCCGCCGATTCGAATTCATGATGCTCGAGGGCGAACACAAGGACGAGCAGAACAACCCGCAGGCCGCCTGGGCCCGGCTGGAACGGTGGGGCTGGACGCCTGCCAATGCGATCCTGGAACGCCACGCCGTCTATACGTTCCGCGCCGCCGTGGCCGACCGGTGGCGGCGCGAGCGGCTGATGATCGCCGGTGACGCCGCCCACCTCACGCCGCCCTTCGCTGCGCAAGGGCTCTGCGCCGGCCTGCGCGACGTGATCGCGCTCGCGTGGCGGCTCGACGCCGTGTTGCGCGGCGAGGCCGAAGAAACGCTGCTCGAAAGCTACGGGCCGGAACGGCAGGCACATGCCACCGCGCTCATCGAGTTCGCCGTGATGCTCGGCAAGATCATCTGCGTGCTGGACCCGGCCAAAGCGGAAGAACGCGACCAGCAACTACGCGACGACGCCAGCCGCGGCGAACAGAAGTGGCCGGCGCCGCGCCTCGGTCGCTCGCCGCTCGTGCGCGAAGACGACCCGGGCGCCGGATGGCTCGGCGTGCAGGGACGCGTGCAGCTTGGCGACCGGAGCGGCCGACTCGACGACCTGATCGGCTCGGGCTTTGTGCTGATCGGGCACGGGCACGATCCGTCGAACGCACTCACCGCCGAGCAGCGTCGCTTTCTCGCGGGCATCGGCGCAACGGCGATCGGCATCGGCGGATCGTGCGCGGCACGCGACGTCGACGGAACCTACGCACGCTGGTTCGAGCAGCTGGGCACCTCCGCCGTGCTCGTGCGGCCGGACTTCTATGTGTTCGGCAGCGCAGACGCTCCAGTGCTCGTCGGCGACCTCATGACCGCCTGGAAGCGCAGCGTGTCGGCGTTCACTGCGGAGGCCGCATGAAGCCGGTCGCGACACCCCCGCATGCCGTGCTCGAGCGGCACGGCATGCGCGTCCGGCGGCTCGTTGCCGACGATCTTGCCGGCCTCGCCAATCTGCTGGACGACGAGCTGGTCTACGTGCACTCCACGGGTCTCGTACAGGGCAAAGCCGAGCTGATCGACTTCTTCATGCAGACACTGCACGTGCTGGACATCCGGACTCGCATCGCGCACTTCGCGGAGGGCGGCGACATGGCGTGCGTCGGCCTGTTTCAGCGCATGCACGGGCAACTGCAAACGGACCCGCCACGCGAGCTATACACGTACAGCTACGTGAGTGAGGTGTGGCGCCTATGCGGCGGCGACTGGCGGCTGCGGCATTTCCAGTCCACGGCGGTCAGCGAGGAAGCGTCTCAGCTTTGATTCGACGGAGCGCGGCCCGTTCGTCGTTGAGCCGCGCTTTTCCGCATGCCAGGCACGCACGGCATGCTCGCCACGTGCTCCACGACCGCGCGGTCGAACGCAAAGCCGGTGCGTTGCGCACCAGCGCTCCTGCACGAACACGGCCCTATTCGATCCGCGCGACCTCGTCGAAGGAAAGACGCGGCCCTCGCGGACGATACCCCGCCGGGTCCGCCACGCCCAGGTTGAAGAGGAAATTCGTCGTCCACGTCGTATCGCGGAAGAACACCTCGTCCACCCTGGCGCGGTCGAAGCCGCTCATCGGCCCCACCGCCAAACCCGCCAGCCGCGCGGCGATCATCAGATACGCGCCTTGCAGGCTCGCATTGCGCAACGCGGTATCGGCTGCCAGCCCGGCATTGGCCGCGTACATGCCGGCAACGCTGGGCACCGCAGGAAACTGCGTGGCGAGCTGCTCGTGGAATTGCCGGTCCATCGCGACGATGACCGTGACGGGTGCGGCCATGGTCTTCTCAACGTTGCCGGGAGTGAGCGCATCCTTGAGTCGCGCCTTCGCGGCGGCGCTGCGCACGAACACGAGCCGCATCGGCTGGCAGTTCATCGACGTCGGGCCGAACTTTGCCGCCTCGTACAGCGCCTTGAGCGCATCATCGTCGATAGCCTCGCCGGTGAACCGGTTGGCGGTTCGCGCGTGCAGGAAGGGTTGCTCGAAAACAGCGGGATCGATCTGGTAGGTCATGGGAATAGGTTTGGACGGTTAAAGATTGAAGAGACTGCTTGCGTTGGCGTACCGGAAGTCACGTGGCCACAGCGGGCCACGGACGATCACGGGTGACGGGGCGGCGCGATCTTGTTGATGCTGTTCCAGTGCTCGGCCAGCTTCCCGTCGCGCAGGCGAAACGCGTCAAACACGAAGTAGTCGTAGAACTCGCCGGGCTTTGCGGGCTCGGGCTGCGGCACGTAGCCCGCAATGACCACCACGTCGCCCTCGGCCACGAGCAGCGTGGGCGGCGGCGAAAGCTCGTCTTTCACAGGCAACGGGGGCGCATCGCCAAAGAGCCCGCGCAGATAGCGCTCGAGGCCATCCGGCCCGTCGGGAATGTGCCGGCAGTGCTGCTTGTAGTCGGCGGTGACGAAGTCTTTCGCCGCGGCGGGATTGCGCGCCTCCAGCACGTGGCGGAAGAAGTCGACGACGACCTGGCGGTTCTTCTGTTCGAGGGTGGGTTCAGCGGTGGTGCTCATGATGGGAGTGCCTCATCGGAAGGGTAAAAAGTTGAATGGCGTGCTTCACGGTCTGGAAAGACCCGTCATGCGGCCAAGGTCGACGACCAGAAACATGCCGACCATCCAGCCGCTGCGAATCGGCGTGGTAGACACCGAAGCCAGCACGGCGGTGTTGGGATGCAGGAAATACTGCGCAAAGCCCTGGACCAGCACGCCAGGTACAAGGCCGAACTGGCCGTGCACGTCGAACGTGAAGGTGTTGCGGGCCACTCCTTCGTTGACGACCGGCACGGCGCCGCCGGTGGACGCGTTCAGCATGCCGGTGAAGGCTGCCCGAGCCTGCTGCTCGTATAGCGCCCGCTCGCTGCTCAGGCGGATGTAACGCACAGTGGAGCCGACCATCGCCGCGGGGTTGTTGCGCAGAAAGCCACCGTACTCCCCGCCGCCATAAGCTTCGATCGGATAGCTCTGGCCCGGGCCTGGTGTGATGAACGCGCCGCCGTACAGGGCAACGTTGCGCGGCACCGGGCCGGAGGCTTCGTCCGCGCGCCACACCACTTTTCTCGCCTGTCCGTAGAAACCCCATGTGCCGCGCCCGTGCGTGAGCGGTGTTCCCGACGTATTGAGCGCCTGGCTGGACCCGTCCACGTTGTACAGCGCGTCCTGATACGGCGATGTGCGGTGATAGATACCGGCCTCGGCCTTCAGCGGATACCTTGTTTCGGAGAATTCCGTTTCGTGCAGCACGTTGACGATGCCGGTCCAGCCCGTCCTCGTTCTCGTGCTCCAGTCCCAGCCGGTAGTGTTCTGCCAGATGTCGGTGTTGTCTTCGATCACGCCCAGCCCGAGCCGCGTGTTGCGCGACAGCGCATAGGCCATGCGGGCGCCCCATACCGACTTCGTCACGCCGGGCGCATCGAGCGTGTTGGCCATCGTCGAGCTTACGCAGCCGCTGCACATCGTCGTTACCATGAAGTCGTCGTTCAGGTTCATGCGGCCATACTCGATATGAAGCCGCTTGTCGAACAGATCGTGCGACAGCGTGAATTTCACGAGGTCCGTGCTTTCGGTTTCCACCGGAAAGGGCGTGAAGGCGGAGCCGGTCTGAAACAGGTAGGTCTTCGTGTTGTGCGAAGGCCGGTTCAACGACTCCGTGAAGTTGAGCTGCGTGTCGGGAATGCCGATCAGCTTGTCGAGATCCACGTTGGCCTTCATGAACAGCGCGCCATAGTTCGCCGACTTGCCGGGCGAAATACCCGTGGACGGGTTGGCGAAGTAAGCGTTCGTGAAGAGCAAGCCGAGGCTCACGCCGCGCTCCTCGAGCACGTCGCCCGCGTGAGCGAGCGGCCCCAGCCTCGTCGCAGGCCCTTCACCGGGCTGCACGGAAGGAACGGGCAAGCCCACGCCGGGCGGGTTCTGGCTCGTCTCGGTTTGCGCCTGTAGCGACGAAGAAGACGCCGGCGCCGTCGTGGTGGCGCGGAGCGGCGCGCCGCCGGCGAGCGCCGCACTGGCGGCATTGGCCGCACTAGCCACACTGACTGCGCTAGCCGCCCCTGCGGCCTGCGCGACGCTCGCGTTCGCGGCGGCCGCGCTGGAATCCGACGATTGCGCGCAGGAGCCCTGGGCAGCGAGCAATAGCGAGCCCGCTGCAATCACATTGAATGCAGTTGTCATGTCGATGTCCCGATGCGGGTAGGTGTTTTAGTTGTTTCCCGTTTCGGCACCGACGAACGTGGGCCGGCGCGCTGTCTCGCGCGCCCTGGGCGGCGCGGCGAGCGAGACGGCCAGGGTCGCGACCACCGAGAGCGAAATGCACACGGCGAACACCGGCGAATAGCTGCCGGTACGGTCGAATACCGCGCCGGCGGCTCCAACCAGGAACGCACCCGACACCGTGCCGACGGCCATCATCAGACCCAGCAGTTGCGGAAACACGTTCGCGCCGAAGTAGTTGCCAAGCAGGGCCATCAGGCAGACCTGCGAGGCGCCGTAACCGAGCCCCACGGGCACGGCGAACATCCACAACCCCGCGTCGCCCTGCGGATGAACGGCAAGAATCAGCCCTGAGGTGAGCAGCGCGGTGGCCACTGCGCCGATACGCTGAATGGGAAAGCGGTCGCCCAGCACGCCGGCCAGCACATTGCCCGCGAGCGAAGCCGACACCATGATGGAAACGGCAAGCGCAGCACTGGCCGACGAATAGCCGCTGTCGCGCAGATGCACGACGCCGTGGGCCATCATGAGCATCCAGTCGAAGCCGACCACGCACATGTAAAGCATGATGAGCCAGTAGGACCGCTCGCCCAGCGCTTCACGCCATGTCGAAAACGCCGGCGCCGTGAGCCCGGACGCGGCAGGAAAAGGCGCAACGACAGCGCCTTCGCCGGCCGGTTCGTCGCGCCGGATGGCGAACGCCGCGATCAGGAACGCGAGGAGCGCGAAACCGAACATCACATACCAGCCCGCACGCCATTCGCCGCCGTCCAGAACAATGGCCTTCTCGAGGAAGGGAGCGGCGATCATGCCGCCCACGTCGATTGCCGAAAATACGATGGACACGGCAAGCGCGCGCCGGTCGGGGAACCATTTCGCCACGGCGGCCTGCGCCGGCAGCAGCCCCGAACAGGCCACGCCGCTGCCCACCAGCAGGCCGAAGACGAGCGGAAACTGCCAGGCGTTCGTCACCACCTGGGCCATGGTGAGCGTGCCGACCGCGAGCAACGCCGTTCCGGCGAGGATCACGCGCTTCACGCCCGCGCGCCGAACACCCATCGCGATGATCGGTCCGGGCGCGCCCATCATGAGAATGAAAACACCGAAGCCCATGCCGATGACGGTCCGGTCGAAGTGCAGCGCGTCCGCCATGTGCGCGTTCACCACGCTTGCGCCGATGCTGGGCAGCGCGGCCGCGAAGACGACGATGACCCAGAGTGCTGCGATCAAACGCCACCGGTAGGTGCCACGGCGCTGCGGCTGCATAACCGGTTGCGTAATGGTCTGCGCCCGATTGCCCGGCGAAGACGAACCATCCTGAAGGGAACTCACACATGTCTCCTACGTTGTCGTTTTTTACTGACTGTTTAGTGCAACGCCTCGTGAGCGAGGCATAAGAACGGCGTATCAGCCTGCTGCCTTGGGACCTGCCACGTCAGGCAAGCCGCCGGCAAACATGCCGAACGGAGGGCGTCCGAGCAGATGACGGCCGTAGATCTCGCCGAGCGGATCGACACGCACGGCGCCGTGCAGATTCGCCACGCGGATATCGCGCACGAAGCGTTGAATCGGATTGGTATCGCGCGCCGTGGACGACCCGAGACACAGCTGGATCATGCCGACCGCGTCGTCGCACATCTTTGCGCCATACGCCGTGTGCATGGTCATCTGCGATTCCGCTTCGGCGGTAATGGCCGTGCCTTCCAGCGCCGAGCGGTCCACCGTTTCGGCGTAGCGCTGAATGAGCGCCTGGGCCGCGCCGATCATGGCGTCGGCCTTGGCCGCTACGACCTGGGTGGACGGCATGTCCGCCACCGTGTCGTAAGGCAGATTGAACGGCTTGAGTTTCTGCGTCTGTTCCATAAAACATTCCAGCGCGCCCTTTGCCATGCCGTGAGCGATCGCCATGACCGTGAGGTGCGTGACGAGCATCAGGCCCCGTGCATCGACGCGATAAGCGATGCCGCGGTACTTGCCATTCAGCGCATCCATGCGCGGTCCCAGTTCGGCGAGGTCGAGATAGCGATGCGCCGGCACGAACACCTCCTCGCGCGCCGTGACGCTGTTGCTGCAGGTGCCGCGCATGCCCATGACGTGCCAGTCGTCGAGAATTTCGTACTGGCCGCGCTTGAGCAGGGCCATGCCGCGACGCACCGCGCCATCCGCTCCTGCCATTTCCACGCCCACCGTTACCCAGCCTGCGTGCTTGCAGCCGCTGCCGAAGTGCCACGTGCCCTTCACCATGTACCCGTCCTCCACAGCGCGGGCCTCGCCCACGCGCGTCGAGAAGACAGAAGCCCCCGCGGCGAGCGGCCCTTGCCACCTATCGCGTTCGGCGAACACCTCTTCCACGGCCTGTTCGGGAAAGGGCAGAAGATTGCGCGTGCCGCCAGCGACGAAAGCCATCCACCCAGCCGCGCCGTCGGCCCGGCCGATTTCCGACACGATGTCCACGACGTCGCGAATACCGAGCGCGTATCCGCCCAGTTCGACGGGCGTCGTCAGCTTGAACGCGCCGGCCAGCGTCAGCGCTTCGAGCGTCGGGGCCGGCACGGCGCCCGCGGCTTCGCCCGCGAGCGCGTGCTGCCGGATGAGCGGCACCAGTTCGGTCATCCGGTGGCGTAGCTCGCGCCCGGTCTCGGTCGTCAGATCGAAGCTTGTGTTCGGGAAAAACGGCGCAGTCATGTGATGAATATCCTTTGGAAAAAATTGGGCCGTCATGCGGCTGGTCTGGATGCCTGAATGTGCATCTCCACCCGTTGCATTTGAAGTCACAACACGTCTAAGCGCGACGTCTCAACGGCGACGCGTGCAATACGTCGTAATGACGAGGGGGCCGAACGTGGTGTTTTCCCGGCTGGGCTGCAGAGGATGGACTCTCTAGCATCGGAATCCGGACTCACGGATTGGCGGGAACATCGAGGTGGAAAGCAGCGGCGCGATCATTCGTTCTCACCCCGCCGAGGGGAACACGCCCGACGAACGGGAAGTTCGCGACGAGCTGGCGCGCGTGCTGAAGAGTCAATGCTTCGCGACGTCGGGGCGCATGCGCGCGCTGCTCGACTACCTTGTCAACGAGACGCTGCAAGGGCGCGGTGACCGCCTTAAGGAATACACAATCGGTATCGAGGTCTTCGACCGCGGCACGGATTTCGATCCGCGCATCGAAACGGTCGTGCGAACCGAGGCATGGCGTCTGCGCTCGCGCCTTTCCCTTTATTACCAGACCGAGGGGGCGCACAATCCTGTCCGTATCGAACTGGCGAAGCGCTCGTTCGCGACGGCGGCGCATCGCGTCGCGGCCTCCACACGTGCCCTCGCCTTCGCCGACCTGCCGCCACAGCACATTGCGCGGCTCGCCGTCCTCCCCTTTGCCGTAGCGGACGACACGCCCGACGTCCGCCACTTCGCCGCGAGCCTCGCCGACGAAACGAGCCACGCGCTCGCGCGTTTGCCGCGCATCGAAGTGCTCGCGCGCTCGTTGTGCCGCACCATGCCGGCCACCCCAGCTTCCATCGGCGAGACCGTGCAACGGCTTGACGTCGACTGGATCGTGGAGGGCAGCGTGCGCCGTTCAGGCTCCCGCACACGCGTGCTCCTGCAACTGGTGGAGAAGGCAAGCGGCTGCCAGGTCTGCGCTCACGCGATCGAACTGGACTGGAACGACGGGCTGCCCCGCGTGGAAGATACGGCGGCGGCGCTCGTCACCGAACTCGCGAAAAGCGAAAGAATCTGGCAGACGCCGCTGGCCGAAGCGTTCGTCGAGGACGTCTGCCCGGGTTCCGACCTGAGGCAGCTGCTTCGCTTCGGGACGGGCGGCTCGCCATCGGTGGTCGATGTCTTGCGCCGCGGCATCGGGTGGCTCGAAGGCCGCTTGCAGCGCGACCCGCACGAAGCCGCCATGCACGCGAGCATGGCCAACCTCCTCGCGACCTTCGTGTCGATCGTGCCGGGTTCGAGCGCAGACCTCATGCCGCGCCTGAAACGCTCGGCCATGGCCGCCACCACGACGCCGCGCAGCGGAACGCGCGGACTCGTCGCGCTGGGAATCGCTTCGCTCTTCGTCTGCGACTGGGCGGCGGCTCAAGATGCTCTGGATCGCGCCATCCGCCTCTCTCCCGACGATAGCGGCGCGCGCATGTGTCTCGGCCTGCTTCACCTTCAAACAGGCAAGCTGGGCGAAGCGCTCGACAACATGCGGGAAGCGCGCGATCTGCATCCGTTGTCGGCCACCGTAACGGGATCTCTCGCTGCGGTCTTGATGAATAGCCGTCGCTACGGCGAAGCAATGGAGCTTGCGCGCCGGGCCGTCGCACTGGACAGCGACTTTCAGCCTGCCCACGTGCTGCTCGCCGACGCCATGCTGTGGGATGGCCGTATCTCGCAGGCCTTGGGACGGTTCGAGGAAATCAGCCAGCTGGATGGCCGCAGCGCGTTCGGCCTCGGGAAAATGGGCTACGCGTATGGCAAGACGGGCAACGGGCCGAAGGCACGCGCGATTCTCGATGAACTCGACAGTCGGGACGACGATCCAGGCCGCGTGCTGATGGCCAAGGCGCAGATCCATCTCGGCCTTGGCCATCAGCACGCGGCCTTTGAGCATCTGGACGCGGCGCTGGGCGCACCGACCGCGCCGGAACTGCTGCTTCGCACCGCGCCGCAATTCGACCCGCTGCGGGCCGATCCGCGCTTCGCAAGGCTGCTCGCCCGGCTCGGCCTGACCGCCTGCCGGGCGGACAGTTAGACGGCGAGCGCGCCGCCTGTCTCGCGCAGCGGCAGGGCCGAGGCATCGGCGCTCGCAAGCCGCCTGTATTGCCCGCCGTGAAAGACGAGGGGCGCCGCGTCCTGCCGTTGCGTGAACGAGCGGACCTCGCCAAGAAAGATGGCATGGTCGCCACCGTCGTACTGAACGGCGCGTTCACATTGCAGCCAGCCCACACATCCCTCGATCAGCGGGGTATCGCCTATGCCATTTCGGGTTGGAACACCGGCGAAGCGGTCGATTCCCCGGCTTGCGAATCGGCCCGAAAGCGCCTCCTGCTCTTGCGCAAGAATGTGAATCGCCCAATAGCGCGCCGCGGCGAACGCCGCATACGACGACGAACTGCGCGCAAGGCTCCACAGCACGAGTGGCGGGTCGAGCGAAACGGAGCTGAAGCTGTTAGCGGTAATGCCAACCGCACGCCCATCGGGGCTCCGTGTGGTGATGATAGTAACGCCCGTTGCGAACTGCCCCAATACGCGGCGAATGGCGGCGGGTTCGATTGCGGCAAAAGGCTTTGTCATTGCTGAACGCTCCGTGTTGATCGGGCTTATCGTCAGCCGGATCTTCACGTCGCGGAAGTCACGAGACGTCTCTTGGGGGGCGAACAAGGTAAGCACAATTTCCTATCATAGGCGTCCAAGTTATTATGACTTGGTCAAATCGCCGAAAATTGGCATATATGCCGGGCGCGCACATCTGGGCTCAGAGTTCATCCCAGATTTGCGGAAATGATGCAGCAGGTCAGGCCAGGGAGGCTAAGACTTGGGTTGCCACAAATACCCCGCTTTTTCCAGCCGGGCAAGCCAGGCTCCCCGCTTGCCATGACTTGACATCAATTGCGCCAGACGACGCCGGAATACGGCATCCCGCCTGGCGTTTTCATACGCTTCGGCGAGATCCTGCAACTTCTGGAATGCCTGATCGTAGGCGCTGCCCGTTGTGCGTCGCAGTTGTGCATCGATGCTTGACCACGCCGTGTCTTCCTGCTCGAGAAGGGATGTGAGGTACCGTGTGCGTTCCTCACGACGACGGGCCTCCGCCGCCTGGCGTGCTTGCTGCTCCCTTTTTTCACGGATGGCACGATGAGAGGCGACCCTTGATTCGATTTCGGATATTCGACGGCGCCTAGGCAAATTCAATTGCTTTGCATTCCTACCCTTCTCCCATTTGAGAAAAGCGTTTCGAAGCGTTCTCTCCGCTTCACGGCTGCGTCCTTGTAGCAGCATGCGCAGTTTCGCCCGCGTTTCCTCAACCGGCAACTCACGTAACCAGGGATCAAGGCGACGGTCTTCGCTCCCACTGGATTCTGGGGCCAGTAATGACGGGCTGGCCTCGGCGGCGGCGGCGGCGGCGAGCCAATCCGCATCCAGCATCAGAAACTCGGCCAGTGCTACCTGTGCGGGCGTCAACGCCTGTAATCCCGCAGGCACCGGCGGTTCGGTTTCGTCATCGTGTAGCTCATCATTCCCGAGTCGGGCAAGCCACCCAAGATAAAGCGGGCGAGCATCGCCGCCGAGCAGCTCGTCGCGTACTGGCAGCAGGCGCGTCATCCACCCCGCACCATCCATCTCCTCCGAGAAGCGGGCGTGTTCGCCCGAGTCATCGTCGAACGACCAGTCGAGGATGCACCAGTCATCGACGTCCATGGCCTCGAATGCTTTCTCGAAACGGGAGCGCCTCTTTCGTCCCGCCTTGACGTAGTCGCCGATGGTCGCCGCGTCAAACGTCCCGTGCGGCAGGCGAAGAAGCAGGCGGCAGCTCCCCCAGTTGGAGGAGTAGACGTGGGCATCGAAATATTGCTGTACCCACTCGAGCGGGTCGCCCTTGAGATTTCCCCAGTGATATTCGTTGACGAAGCTTGAGGCGGTGATCGTGGCCCGCGTGGAGAAACTGCGCAACTCTGCCTGCTGGGTCGCCGTAAGCAGCTGGTCGACGCATGCAAGCTCGTAGTATTGGTATTCGCTCATGCCTGATTCCCGTAGCGAAGCGCATGGAAGAGAAGAAGGTGAATGTGCTGGTGCGCAACCCGCCGGAGCCATGAAACTCCGGGCCGACGCGAAAGCCGGAATGCTTCATGGCAAGCGCCGAAAGGCGTGCGCGTTGCCATTCTGACGTCCTTTCGGCACGCGATGCGGCGCTTTCAGCCAGCCGCGTCCGCGCCGCCCAGCCGCATCCGGTAGTCCACCAGGAGCTGCTGCTGCGCTTCGAGCTGCGCGGCCAGCTTAGTGAGGTCTGCGCGGAGCAAGTCGCGAGCCTCGCGTAGCTGGAGCAGCTCGGCTGCCCGCGCATCGGCTGCCGCCTGCGCCGCGTCGCGCTCGGCCTCCGCGCGCGCCCGATCGGTGAGCGCACGATTGAGGGTGGACTGCAGCGCCTCGCCATGCGCCTGCTGATCGCGTGCGAGCCGGGTCGTGGCCGTCGCTTCTGCGACGAGCCGCGCGTTGTCCCGGTTCAACTGTGTGATCTCGTTCTGCCGGACGATGGCCGTCTGGTTCGCCTGACGTAGCTCAGCCTGCACCTGCTGGACCTGCTGCTCATGTCGGTGCGCTTCCTGTTCGCGCTGCTCGCGCGCGGCCGTGCGGAAGTGCTCAAGGGCATCGCGCGCATGCATGAGCTTGGCCTCAAGCGACAGGCGGAAGCCTTCCTGCTCGGCAAGGCGCTCGGTCTGGTCGCCTACCTGCTGGGTGAGCCGCTCGACGTCCAGGTCGCGCTGATGCAGTGCCACGCGAGTCCCGGCGTGCGCCTCCTGCTCCGCACAAAGGGCAGCGGTCGCGCCAGAGAGTAGCTCCCGCGCCGTGGCCAGCTCGGCGCCGAGCCTTGCGATTTCGGACTGCGCCTGCTGGCGCTGCGCGGCCGCAGCGGCGGCCTGCTGTTCGACGAGGGCGTGTGCTTCTTCGTGCAGGCGGGCCGCGAGCCGGGCCGCCAGATCCTGGATCGCGTCCGAGAGCGACCCGGCGCGTGTGAGTGAGGCGCCCTCATCTTCCTCCAGTTCCTTCAGGTACCGGTGGATCGTGGTTTTCGAGCCCGTGTTGCCGAGCGCGATACGTATCGCGTCGATCGATGTGTGCTGCCCCTGCGCGAGCAACGCGTCGCGGGCGCGCTTTACGTCCATGCGTGTAAGACCGGTACGGGCCATCTGCTTCTTCGCTCGAATATCGTACTGTATTACGTACCATGTATATACGTGTCACTGCATGCGGCCAAGAGCGGCCTGATGTGGGCATTACTGGCCTGCGATAAAGGCGGATTATCCAGTGTGACGGTCCGAATCCGGCTTGTTCCGCCGCACAACCGGTACGAAATATGGAAATGGACGATCTCCGGGGGATTGCTGGTCAAATTGGGATGTCGCAACCCGGAGCGTGGACCACAAGCGTTTGATGTGTATAATTTAATTTTTTTATACACATTTACGAGGCGCGCCATGCGTACCAATATCGAGATCGACGACCGGTTGATGGCCGAAGCGCTTGCCGCAACGGGCATCCGGACCAAACGTGAAGCGGTCGAGCTCGGCCTGAAAACGATCATCCGGCTCAAGCAGCAGGAGCAGATTCGCCAGTTCCGCGGCAAATTACCGTGGGAAGGCGACCTGGATGCAATGAGGCGCGATCAGTGATACTCGTCGATTCAAGCGTGTGGATCGACTACTTCCGGGGGCTGGCTTCACCCCAAGCCAGCAGACTGGATGCCCTGCTAGGCCGGGAGGTGCTGGTCACCGGCGACCTGATCGTCGCCGAGGTGCTACAGGGATTTGCCGCCGAGTCGGCGTTCAATACTGCCCGGCAGCTGATGACGACGCGATTCGATGTCGTCTCGCTGGTGGGGCCGGATAACGCCATTCAGGCGGCCCGGAATTACCGTATCTTGCGAGCGCAGGGCGTAACGATCCGCAAAACCATCGATACGCTGATCGCGACGTGGTGCATTGAAAACGGTGCGCCGCTGCTCTTCAGCGACCGGGATTTCGATCCGTTCGTCGAGCACCTCGGTCTTCAGTCTGCAATGCGCGACGACTAACGTGCCGGTGACAGCAAACAGCAAGAAACGATAGGGAATACGAATTCACCACCGGTTTCAGGCCAACTGGAGCTGGATATCTTCTCCGGGCGTGCGGACCTGATAGCCCATTGCCCGGTAGCCGCGCTGGCGTTTCTCCCACATGCGCTGCAACACCGGATGGCCGCCATCCGCATAATCGATCACCCGTACGCCGGTCTTGCCCGCATGCTCGCGGTGCAGCCGGCCGGCGTACTGCTGCAGCGTGCCCCTCCACGCAACCGGCATGGCCAGCACCAGCGTGTCCAGCGCCGGATGGTCGAAGCCTTCACCTACGAGCCTGCCAGTCGCCAGCACCACGCGGGGCGTGTCACCGGCCAGCGCGTCAAGGGCAGCCAGCTGTGCCACCCGCGCTTTCCGGCCGAGGCGACCGTGCAGCACGAACAGCGGTTGTACCGTGTCTTGCAGCATCTGCTGCAGGCTTTCGAGATGGTCCGTCCGCTCGGTGAGAACCAGCACGTTCCGCCCCTGCCCGTACAGTTCACGTACAGCCGCCGCGATCATCTGCGTGCGCGGGGTGTCCTGCGCGAGCTGAGCGAACACCGCCTGGATTGGCGCGTCGGCCGCGACGTCCACTGCGGAGGTGAGCCTTTGCGGGAAGACCTCAAGCACCTGCGGCGCGCCAGCGGGCGATTTCGCCGCATGCCGGATCGGTCCACACAGCATGAACATCACCGGTTGCTGGCTGTCGCGCCGCACCGGCGTCGCCGTCAGGCCGAGCACGTAGCGTGCATTGACGCCCTTTAGCACGGCCTCGAAGGAATCCGCGGAGATGTGATGACATTCATCGACGATGACATGGCCGTAACGCCGCAACAGCTCGCCGCGAGCACCATCGGGTGCCACGGATTGCAGCATCGCGACATCGATCCGGCCCGTCGCCTTCGACTTGCCGCCGCCGATCGTGCCGATCTCGCGCGCGTCGAGTGCGAGAAACGACTGCAGGCGCTCGCGCCACTGGTCAAGCAGCTCCCGGCGGTGCACAAGCACGAGCGTGTTGACGCCTCGCTGCGCGATCATCGCGGCCGCCGTCACGGTCTTGCCGAACGCCGTCGGCGCATGCAGGATGCCGGTGTCGTGTCGCAGCAAGTCGGTGACGGCCGCTTGCTGGTCATCGCGCAACGTGCCGGCAAACGGAACTGCAAGCGGCTCGCCGGTGCAGCGCTCGTCGCGGACGTCGCAGGCGATGTCGTTATCGCGCAGTAGCGTCATGACGTCGTCAAGGCATCCGCGCGGCAATGCAATGTGGCGCGGGCAGTTCTCGGCGCGCCCAATGATGCGTGGCTTGTCCCATACGCTGAAGCCGCGCGCCTGGGCCCGGTAGAACTCCGGATTCTGGAAGGCGGCCAGCCGGATGAGCCGGTTGAGCAGTGCCTGCGGAAGCTGCGCCTTTTCAAGATAAAGCTGGTTCGCGAGCGTCAGTGTGAGCGACGCCGGCATCGTTCCGGCCAGCCGCTTCGGCTGCGCGGGTGCTGGCTTCCACGGTTCGGCCTGGTCCTCCTCGGAGATGAACGCGACGTCGAGCGGGTGCGCACCGCCCGTGGCGCGAAAGATCACCCCCTCGATGTCCCGGCCGTCCATGGTTTGCACGGACGCGAGATACGACCACTGGTCAGCGTACGGCTGAAAGCCGTCATCGACAAACACGCTCCAGCCATGTTCGCGTGGCTGCTTCTGCAGCGGCAGGGCGATGAGGTTACCGAAGCCGCCTTTGGGCAGCACATCCTGGTTCGGGAAGAGCCGGTCATAGGACGTCAGTTCGAGCTGACGGGTCCGGGTACAGGTGTGGCTGATGATGGCTGAGCCCATCCGTCGCGCGTCACGTGCAGCAACGGCCGACGAGAAGAAGATCCACGCGTGAGCGCCGTTGCCTGAACGCGAGATTTCGAGCGATACGGGCACGTCCATCTCGAGGCAGGATTGCCGGAATGCCTGCGCATCTTCACGCCAGCCTTCCTCGTCGAAGTCGACAGCGAGCAGGTAGCAGGTGCCGTCCGGCATTAGTGGATAGAGGCCCACTGTGCGATCGCCGGCCAGGTGCGTATAGACGACCTGGTCGTCCAGCGTCAGCAGTACACGATGCCCGCAGTCGGCACACCGGATGCGGGGCTTTTCGCAGATCCCGGCGCGCCATTCGTTGGCGCACGCCGGCGCGTAGCCGGATTTTCCGGAGTTGCGGCTTTCCCAGCGTAGCGGATAGACATCCGTGCGGCCGCGAAACAGCCGCCGGAAAAGTTGTACCTTCTGCTCAGGCGAAAGTACGGGGGCGCCCGTGCTTCGCACTGCTGGCGATGGCGTGCTCCGGGCCACCCGCACGGGCTTTGCCTGCGCCGGCAGCAGGGCGGTGAGCCGCGCGATTTCGGCCTGCAGGCGGGTGAGTTCCGCGAGCAGTTCCGCGCGCGTGGAATTTTCCCAGTCTGCCTGTAGCACATTGCCTTCGTTCATTGCTTCACCGGCCGAAACCCTGGCTTCCATCGAGCACGCCGGCTGGCGCACACGTTCGTTGTTGCATATCATCGTCTCCGATACAGATCACCTGATTTTACCCACGAGCCATGTCTGCCATCGATCGCTACGTCGAAGCCGCGACGCGCGAAAACACCAGGCGCAGTTACCAGTCGTCGCTCCGGCATTTCGAGGTTGAATGGGGCGGTTTTCTGCCCGCGAGCGCTGACATGATCGCGCGGTACCTTGCGGATCACGCAGAAACCCTGTCTATCAATACCCTGCGCTCGCGGCTTGCAGCGCTCGCGCAATGGCATCAGACGCAGGGTTTTCCGGATCCGACGAAGGCACCGCATGTACGCAAGGTTCTCAGAGGCATCGTTGCGCTGCATCCCGCAACCGAGAAGCGGGCGAAGCCCATGCAGCTCGCGCAGCTCGAAAAGCTCACAGCCTGGCTCGATGAGCAGATCGCCAGGGTAGCAGA
Organism: Paraburkholderia sp. SIMBA_027; assembly: GCF_046535315.1. Taxonomy (NCBI): domain Bacteria; kingdom Pseudomonadati; phylum Pseudomonadota; class Betaproteobacteria; order Burkholderiales; family Burkholderiaceae; genus Paraburkholderia; species Paraburkholderia sp. SIMBA_027. The sequence goes on along the minus strand of NZ_JAWRWY010000024.1, from coordinate 18,304 downwards.
CGAGCGCGAGCGCCTCGCGTGCATTCGCAACCGGGCCCTGGTGCGGCTGGGCTTCTGGCGCGGCTTTCGCTCCGACGAACTCAGTCGGCTGCGGATCGAGCACGTAGCCGTTGAGGCGGGCCGCGGCATGACACTGTACCTGCCGCGCACGAAAGGCGACCGCGCGCAGCTGGGCACGACCTTCAAGGCCCCGGCGCTTTCACGCCTGTGTCCGGTGACGGCTTACGAGGCGTGGATTGCGGCGGCCGGCCTGACGGAGGGGCCCGTGTTCCGGGGCATTGACCGCTGGGGAAACATCAGCGACGAGGGACTGCATGCGGGCAGCTTCGTGCCGCTGTTGCGTGCGCTTTTCCAGGCGGCAGGCCTGGCCGCGCCGGACAGCTACAGCAGCCATTCGCTACGGCGGGGCTTCGCAACGTGGGCCAACTCGAACGGCTGGGATCTGAAAATGCTGATGCAGTACGTTGGCTGGAAAGACGTGCGTTCGGCGATGCGCTACATCGACGCCGCCGATCCGTTCGCGCAACACCGCATCGAATCGGCACTTGCAACGCCAGGCACGGCCGTGCAGGAACGACCCGTCATCGCATTGCTTGCAGCATAGTTGCTGGATCGGGGCGTCACTCCACGCTCCTCTGACGGATACGTACCGGGGGAGATTCGCTTTCAGCTCAATCGCGATCCGGGCCTGCCATATCTTCATGACGGAGCGCTTCGAGCGGGCGCAGTGCATCACGGATCGATAAAAGCCCGGCGACAAAGTGATCGATCTGGTCGAGCACACCCTCGATCTGTTCGACAATCGACGCGTCCCGGGTTGTTGCCGCGAAGCTCGCACCGTTGACGAGCGCATGCGCCATACCGTGCAGGCGCAGCAGATCGTCCCGCAGGCCTTCCGGATCGTTAAGGCCCGTGCGCTGGGAAGTCTGCTTCTGTTACGGCTCGCGTTACGCGGACGCGGCAATCGGCCGCTGATTCGGCGGCGTATCGACCAGCCCTTCCGTTTCCAGGTGACGCAGCACTTCACGCGCCACCGTGCGGCTCACGCCGAGTTCTTCGCACAGGGTGCACTCCACCAGCCGGTCGCCCGAATAGTGGAGCGAGTCGAAGATCGCGCTGCGCACTTTCTTCGAGCGCAAGTTCACGCAGCGTGGCGGTGCGCCGCTTGACTTTCAGGGAAGGTGGGATCACGCCTTGCCGTAACCGTTCAAGCCTGCGCGAAGAAACGCGTGTCGCGCGTATCCCAGTCGATCCACGCCTGCGTGCCGATCACGAGGCCGCTGTCGCGATGCTCGCCCACCGCCATCCGCACGGACATATCCTGTTCCCACGGCGTAGTCACGGAGTAGTGCATCGCGTCGCCGAGATACGTGATGTCGCGCACGGTGACGGGGAGGCCGACGCTGCTCGCCGCCCTCTCGGCTGCGCGAATGCGGATCTGCTCGGGGCGCACCATCAGCGTGCCGTCCTTGCCGACGGCTAGCCCCATGTCGCCCGCCGCCGAGACCGCATGGCCGCTCGGAAACACCGCGCTCGACTGCGCCGCGTCGCGCGCCGTGACCCTGACCGGCAGAAAGTTGGAATTGCCGATGAAGTTCGCCACGAACCGCGAAGCCGGATTCGCGTAAAGCTCTTCACCAGTGCCGCATTGTTCGATGCAGCCTTTGTTGAACACCGCGATACGGTCGGACAGACGCAGCGCTTCCTCCTGGTCGTGCGTCACGTAGAGAATCGTCACACCGGTTTCCTGGTGGATGCGGCGCAGTTCCAGTTGAATCTCTTCACGCAGTTTCTTGTCGAGCGCGGAGAGCGGTTCGTCCATCAGCAGCACTGGCGGGTCGTAAGCGAGCGCACGCGCAATCGCCACCCGCTGCTGCTGGCCGCCCGAGAGTTGCGCGGGCATGCGGTCGCGAAACTCGCCGAGATGCACGAGTTCCAGCATCTGATCCACCTTCTTGCGGATTTCCGCTTCGGGGCGGCGGCGCACGCGCAGCGGAAATCCCACGTTCTGTCCGACCGTCAAATGTGGAAACAGCGTGTAGCGCTGAAACACCATGCCGATGTTGCGCCTGTTTGGCGCGACGGAAAGCAGCGGCTTGGCGTCCAGCAGCACGCGGCCTTCGGTCGGCTCCTGGAAGCCCGCAACGATGTAGAGCGTCGTGCTCTTGCCCGAGCCCGACGGCCCGAGAAACGTCATGAACTCGCCCTTTCGCACATCGAGCGAAATCTGGTCGATGGCGACGACATCGTCGTAAGTCTTGCGCAGACGCTGGATTTGCAGGAATGCGGTGGTCATGGCATCACCTCTGTTAAGGCGTAGTTCGAGTGTCCGTGTATTCGTGTGCTAGCGGACGCGGCGCAACGTGGCGCCCGCCAGCATCAGAATGGTCGTAAGTGCAACGAGCAACGAGGATGCTGCGGCAACCACCGGTGTCAGGTCCTGGCGCAGCGTTGCCCAGATTCGCACCGGTAGCGTCTGCAGCGACGGGCTAGACATGAAGATCGATACCACGACCTCGTCCCACGACGCGAGGAACGCGAAAATCGCGGCGGCGAACAGGCCGAGACGGATCGCGGGCACCGTCACGCGCAGTTTCACTTCGAGCGGCGACGCGCCGCAGATCAGCGCGGCGTCTTCGAGCGCGGTGTCGAAGCTCGCCAGCGAATTACTGATCGAAATGATCGAGAACGGCAGCGCAACGATCAGGTGGCCGATTACGAAACCCGTCATCGTGCCGTTCATGCCGATTCGCAGGAAGAACGCATACAGCGCGACGGCCAGTACCACCACCGGCAGCACCATCGGCGTCAGAAAGAACGCCTTGACGACGTTGCGGCCGCGAAATCTGCCGCGCACCAGCGCAAGCGATGCCAGAAAGCCGATCAGCACGGACAGCACCGTCACGATAACCGCGAGCTTCGCACTGGTGAGCAGCGAGTCGAGCCAGCCGGGATCGGTGAATAGCTGCCGATACCATTCGAGCGTCCAGCCCGGCGGCGGAAAGATCAGCCATTGTGAATCGCCGAACGACAGCGCGACGATGAACACGATCGGCAGCAGCAGAAACAGTGCGACAGCGGCGCCCATCGCCAGAAGCGCATAGCGCAACGCGCCAAGACGGTCGAAATCGAGCAACATCTCATCTGCCTCCGAGACCGTCGCTCGCATTGCGCGTCATCCGCAATTGCAGCGCGTAAAGCGACAGAGTCACCGCGAGCAGCACCAGCGCGGCAGCGCCGGCAAGACCCCAGTTCAGCAGCTCCTGCACAAGTTGCGCGATCAGTTCGGCGAGCATCATGTATTGCGCGCCGCCGAGTAGCGAGGGCGTGACGAAGTAGCCGAGCGCCATCACGAACACCATCAGTGCGCCCGAGGCGATGCCGGGCATGGCGAGCGGCACGAGAATCTGCCAGAACGCCTGCCAGCGGCTCGCACCGCAGACGGCGGCGGCACGCAGCGTGGACGGGTCGATGCTGCGCAGCGTTGCATGGAGCGGCATGATCAGGAAGGGCAGCATGATGTACGTCATGCCGATCGTCACGCCGACCAGGTTGTTGACCAGCGCGAGCGGCTCGTGAATGATGCCGAGCGCCATCAGCATGCGGTTGATGGGTCCGGTGGATTGCAGCAGCACCATCCAAGCGAACGTGCGCGCGAGCAGGTTGGTCCACATGGATAGCAACATCACCGAGAACAGCAGCGAACTCAGCTTGCGCGGCGCAATGGCGAGCAGCCACGCGGTGGGAAAACCAATCGCCACCGTCACTACGGTGACGACGGTCGCGACGAGAAACGTGTTGCCGAACACGCGCAGATACGTGGACGAGCCGAGCAGTTGCTCGTAGTTATGCAGACCCGGCGTCGGCTCGAGCACGCTGCGCAGCAGCAGCGAGAGCACCGGCAGCATGAAGAAAATCACAAGGAGCACGAGCCCCGGTATCAGCAGACGGATGTTGCGCCAGTCGCGCCGCCGACGCGCGGACGGCGCAGGCGGATGCGTGACGCTACTCAATACGTTGGGCATGGGTGCCTCCTGCATGTTCCAGTTCTGGCGTGCGCGGCGTGCGGTGTCTTCACAGGCGCCGAGCGCGCATGCCGTGTTGCCTTACTTCGATTGCCACGCATACCAGCGCTTCGCAATCGCATCGCGATTGTCGGCCCAGTACTTCATGTCGAGGTTGATCTGCGAGGCCTTGTACTGATCCGGCATGGTCCTCGCGACAGCCCGCGGCATCATTGCGGCCGACTTCACGTTGATCGGCGCGTAGCCGGTGTCCTGCGCGAACTTTGCCTGAGCCTCGGGACTCGTCGCCGCGGCGAGGAACTTCATCGCCTCAGCCTTGTGCTTCGCGCCCTTCGGCACCACCAGCATGTCGGCGGCCGTCAGGTTCTGATTCCACGAAATGCCGACCGGCATGCCTGTCTGTTCGAGCGCATGGAGACGCCCGTTCCAGAACATACCGATGGGTGCTTCGCCCGACGCCAGCAACTGCTGCGACTGCGCGCCGCCGCTCCACCAGACGATGTCGCTCTTGATCGTGTCGAGCTTTTTGAACGCGCGGTCGAGGTCGAGTGGATAGAGCTTGTTCGCCGGCACGCCGTCCGCGAGCAACGCGATTTCGAGCACGCCCGGCGCGGACCACTTGTAGAACGTGCGCTTGCCCGGGTACTTTTTCGTGTCGAACAGGTCGGCCCACGTTTGCGGCTGCGCGCCCTTGAAGCTCGACTTGTTGTAGCCGAGCACGAACGAGTAGTAGAAACTGCCCACCGCGCCGGGGCTGGTGAAGCGCGGGTCGAGTTCGTCTTTCTTCACCACCGCGTAGTCGATCGGCTCAACGAGGCCAGCTTTCTGCGCGGCGTATGCGAAGTCGCCCTCCACGTCCACCACGTCCCAGCTGACGTTGCCGCTATCGACCATCGCCTTCAGCTTGCCGTAGTCGGTCGGGCCGTCCATCAGCACGTTGATGCCGCTCGCCTGCGTGAACGGCTGCGCCCAGTCCTTCTGCTGCGACGATTGCGTGGTGCCGCCCCAGCTCGTGAACACGATCGGGTCCGCGGCGAGGGCCGGTCCTGCCGCAAGCGTTATCGCGCAAAGAACGGCAAGCGGTGCAAACAGCGGGATGCTTCTGCTGCTCATGTCTTTCTCCGGGAAGAAGGTGATTGTGGTTACGTGTGGTGGTTTCGTTGTGTTTTCGTTCAGCCAGCCGACTGCTTCGCATTGACGATTCGGCTCGTTCGGCTGGTGCGCGGCAACCATTCGGATAACGGATCAATTCGCAGTGCAGCGCGAATCGATTCCCCTTAAGTTATGGTATGCCATACTATGACGTACAATAAAACGATCAAAAATAAATGTGCCGCCGAGGATTTGCCGCTGGTCGGACCGGCATAGCCAGCGTTGGCAACAGCGTCCCAGGGCGCCGCAGAGGCACGGCCGCGTCAGCCTCGCACACAGGGGGAGGCACTGTAGCGGGCCGATGCGGCCCGCTACGAGGGTCGATGCATCGGTCGACCCATCACCCGTGATAAGCCGACTCCCCATGCGAGCTGACATCGAGCCCTTCGCGCTCGCCGTCCTGATCGACGCGCAGGCCGATCACGAGATCGACGAGCTTGAACGCAATCACCGACACCACCGCCGACCACACCAGCGACGTGCCCACGCCCCAGCATTGCGCGATCAGCTGGCCGGCCATGTCGTATTCGCCGACCTTGCCGGCGACGTAGTCGTAGACACCGGTGCCCCCCAGCTTCGGCGACGCGAACACGCCCGTCAGCAGTGCGCCAGCAATGCCGCCGACGCAGTGCACGCCGAACACGTCGAGCGAATCGTCGACGCCGAGCAGCCGCTTGAGGCCATTCACGCCCCAGTAGCACAGGCCGCCCGCGATGAAGCCCATCACGATCGCGCCCATCGGGCCGACGAAGCCGCAGGCCGGCGTAATCACGACGAGCCCCGCAATCGCGCCGGACACCGCGCCGAGCATCGACGGCTTGCGCTTGAAGGTCCATTCGATGACAGTCCACGACACGGTCGCCGCGCAGGTCGCGAGCAGCGTCGTCACGAAGGCCAGCGCGGCCGCGCCATTCGCTTCGAGATTCGAGCCGACGTTGAAGCCGAACCAGCCGACCCACAACAGCGAGCCGCCAATCATTGTCATCGTCAGGCTGTGCGGCGCCATGTGCTCGCGGCCGTAGCCGACGCGCTTGCCGATCATGATCGCCCCGACCAGCGCCGCGATGCCTGCGTTGATGTGCACGACCGTGCCGCCCGCAAAGTCGAGCGCTCCCTTCTGGAACAGGAAGCCCGCAGTCGCATTGGCCTTGTCGGCAGCTGCCGCGCTCGTGTACGCGTCGGGGCCCGGCCAGTACCAGACCATGTGCGCGATCGGCAGATACGAGAACGTGAACCACAGCACCATGAAGGCCAGCACCGCGGAAAATTTCGCGCGCTCCGCGATTCCGCCGACGATCAGCGCGGGCGTGATCGCCGCGAAGGTCAGCTGGAACGACACGTAGATGTATTCGGGAATCACCACGCCCTTGCTGAAGGTGGGCGCGGTGCTGTCGGGCGTCACGCCGTTGAGGAACAGCTTGCTGAAGCCGCCGAAGAACGCATTGCCTTCGGTGAACGCGATGCTGTAGCCGTACACGGCCCACAGCACGCCGAGCAGACAGAAGACCACGAGCGTCTGCATCAGCACCGACAGCATGTTCTTCGCGCGCACCATGCCGCCGTAAAAGAGACCGAGACCCGGCGCCGCCATCATCACGACGAGCAGCGTTGCGACGATCATCCATGCGGTGTCGCCCTTGTTCGGCGCCGGCGCGGCCGCGCCCTGCGCGAGCGCCGGAATCGAAAACGCCAGTACGCCAGCCACTGCGAGGAGTGAGCCCAGTTTTTTCATTACACGAGCCTGTCGAAATGCGCCGGATGCGACGCGTGCTGCGCACGGCCATCACAAGACGCGGTTGAGATGAAAGCTGGATACGGCGCTGGCGGGGAGCCCGCTCGCGCGTGGAAAGCCGCGCGCAACGGCCTCCTCGCCAGCGCGCGCCGATTTGCTACTGACTGCCTGCTACCGGTGCTTCAACGCAGATTCATCCCCGGAATCCACGGCGTGCCCGCGAGCGGCACCCGCGCCATCGCAGCCGCTTCGACGGTCAGCGCGACCAGGTCTTCCGGCTCCAGGTGATGCACGTTCTGCTTGCCGCACGCACGCGCGATGGTGGTCAGTTCCATCGTCAGCGTCTTCAGATAGTTCTTCACGCGACGCGCGCCCTCGTCCGGTTCGAGCCGCTTTTCGAGGATCACGTCCTGCGTCGTCACGCCGACCGGGCACTTGCCCGTATGGCAGTGATGGCAGAAACCCGGCGCGGTGTTCAGCGCCGCGTAGTCCGCCACCGCCGGATGCAGCGCGCCGTTCTGGAAGTAGCTCTCGCTGTTGCAGCCGAGCGCCATCAGCACGCCCTGGCCGATCGCCACCGCGTCCGCGCCGAGCGCGAGGGCCTTCGCGACATCAGCGCCGGTGCGGATGCCGCCCGACACGATCAGCTGCACCTTCCCCTTCATACCGAGGTCTTCGAGCGCGTCCACTGCCTGGCGCACGGCCGCGAGCGTCGGAATGCCCACGTTGTCGATGAAGCAGCTTTGCGTGGCAGCAGTGCCGCCCTGCATACCGTCAATCACTACCACGTCCGCGCCCGCATGCACCGCGAGCTTCACGTCGTTGAAGGTGCGAGTCGCCGCGACCTTTACGTAGATCGGCTTTTCCCAGTCGGTGATCTCGCGCAATTCCTGGATCTTGATCGCGAGGTCGTCCGGGCCGGTCCAGTCGGGGTGACGGCTCGCCGAGCGCTGGTCGACGCCGGCCGGCAGCGTGCGCATCGACGCGACGCGCGGGTTGACTTTCTGGCCGAGCAGCATGCCGCCGCCGCCCGGCTTCGCGCCCTGGCCGATCACCACTTCGATCGCATCGGCGCGGCGCACGTCGTCGGGATTGAAGCCGTAGCGCGAAGGCAGGCACTGGTAAACCAGCGTCTTCGACGAGCGGCGTTCTTCCTGTGTCATGCCGCCGTCGCCGGTGGTGGTCGAGGTGCCGGCGGCGGTCGCCGCGCGGCCGAGCGCTTCCTTGACGTTCGCGGACAGCGCGCCGAAGCTCATGCCAGCAATCGTGACCGGCGTGTCGAGCACGATCGGCTTCTTCGCGAAGCGCGTGCCGAGCACGGTCTGCGAGTTGCATTTCTCGCGATAGCCTTCGAGCGGATAACGCGACAGCGACGCGCCGAGGAACAGCAGATCGTCGAAATGCGGCACGCTCTTCTTCGAGCCGAGCCCGCGAATTTCGTAGAGGCCGCGCTGCGCAGCCGTGTGAATGTAGTCGATGGTCTTGCGGTCGAAGGTGCTGGACTCTTCCTGTTGCAGACGCGTGAATTGAACCGGTTTGATTTCCATGGGGACCTTCTCGATCGTGTATTCAGCGAGATTCAGCGGGGTTTCAATATTCCTGGTCCGCGTCTGCGTTCCAGTGGTAGAGCGTGCGGGCCGACGCGATGCGGCGGAAGTGCGCCGCGTCGTGATCGAGGCCGGCCGCGTCGAGCAGCTCGCGCACAGCACTGAGATCGGCGTCGGTCATCGGCTCGAATTGCGCATCCGCACCGAGCGATTTCACGTGGCCCTTCACGTACAGCACGGCCTCATACAGCGAATCGCCGAGGGCATCGCCCGCGTCGCCGCAGATCACCATGCGGCCCGCCTGCGCCATGAACGCCGAGAAGCTGCCCACCGAGCCACCCACCACGATATCGCCGCCCTTCAGCGAAATGCCGCAGCGCAGACCTGCGTCGCCGTCGATCACCAGCAGCCCGCCATGCGCGGACGCGCCCGCACCGTTCGATGCGAAGCCGCGCACGTGCACCTTGCCGCTCATCATGTTCTCGCCGACGCCGGTGCCGGCACTGCCTTCGATGACGATCTCCGCGTGCTGGTTCATGCCGCCCGCGTAATAACCTGCGTGGCCGTCGATCGTGATGCGCACGTCGGCGTTCACGCCGACCGCGATGTTGTGCGCGCCGTTCGGCGAGCTTACGTTGACATGCTGTCCCTTCAGGCTCTCCGCATCGCCGTGCAGGTACTGGTTCAGTTCACGCACGCCCTGGTTTTCCAGATCGAAAATCACGCTTTCCATACGTACATCTCCTCGGGTGCGGGTTCGAAAACATTCGCGTTGCGAATGTCGGGCAGATGCGCGAGCGAGCGGAACTCGGACGCGATCGCCACGTAGTCGTCGTTCTCGGCTACGACAGCCGGCTTGCACGCGAACGGATCGCGAATCAGCGCAAGCTCGCTCGACGTGCCCATCAGGAACGTGTAAAAACCGTCCAGCTCCTCGAAGCCGCGCTGCAGCGCCTGCGGCAGCGTGTCGCCTTCCCGCAGCCGCCATTCGAGGAATCGGCAGGCAGCTTCGGTGTCGTTATCGGTGTCGAAATGGATGCCGAGCGGCTCCAGCTTGCGGCGCACGCCATACGGGTTCGACAGCGAACCGTTGTGCACGAGGCAGAAATCCTCGCCCGCGGTGAACGGATGCGCCCGGTCCGGCGTCACAGCCGATTCCGTCGCCATCCGCGTATGGCCGACCAGGTGCGAGCCCTTCAACTTCGTGAAGTCGTAGCGCTGCGCGACTTCCGCCGGCGAACCGACGTCCTTGTACAGATCGATCGAACGGCCGGTGGACAGCAGATACAGCTTCGGATACTGCTCGCTGAGCCACGTCTTGACCGCTTCCGGATCGCCTTGCAGCGTCAGCACCGCGTGATTCGCCTTGGCGTCGATGCGCGCGTTCACGTCCATCGCGCGATTCAGACCGTCGAGCAGCTTCTGCCACGGGAACTGCGCGCCTTCATCGGTAAAGCCCGCATAGACACTCAGCTTGCGCTGGCTCGCGCCCACTTCCTTGCCGAACACGGCAAGACCCGCCGAATCGGGACCGCGTTCGGTCATGCCGATCAGCATCGGCACCATCAATTCGCCGAGCTTCTCGCGTAGCGCTGGTGTCTTGACCAGCAAGCCTACGATTCCGCACATAAAATTCTCCTTAGAAAAATTCGAGGTAGCTCTTGAGTTCCCAATCGGACACATGGCGCATGTATTCGAGCCACTCCATCCGCTTGAGCTTGATGAATTCCTGCGCGACGGGGCCGAGCGCGTCGCAGATCAGCGTGTCCGCTTCGAGCGCGTCAAGCGCCTGTTCGAGGTTCTGCGGCAGCACCGTGATGCCGTGTTCGGCGAGCCTCTCGGGCGACCACTGGTAGAGGTTTTCGTTGGCCGGTGCGCCCGGATCGAGCTCGCTGTCTATGCCGTCGAGACCCGCCGCGATCACCGCTGCCGTCGCCAGATACGGGTTGCACGAGCCGTCCGGCAGACGCAGTTCGATGCGCTCGCCGGGCATACGCACCATCGTCGAACGGTTGTTGTCGCCGTAGCTGACATAGGCGGGCGCCCACGTCGCACCGGTCAGCGAGCGGCCGACCACGAGCCGCTTGTACGAGTTCACCGTCGGATTGCACAGCGCGGTCAGCGCTGGCGCGTGCTTCAGCAGACCGGCCGTGAACTGGTAGCCGAGCTTCGACAGGCCCATGCCGAGCGGATCCGCGGGATCGGCGAACAGGTTGTGCTTGCCGTCGCCGATCGACACGTGCATGTGCATGCCATTGCCGGGCCGGTTTGCGAACGGCTTCGCCATGAACGAGCAGATCATGCCGAGATCGTTGGCGATCTCGGAGGCGGCCATCTTGAAGAACACGTAGTGATCGCACGAGGTCAGGCAATCGCTGTACGTGTAGTTGATTTCGAACTGGCCGTTCGCATCCTCGTGATCGATCTGATAGACATCGATGCCGACCGAGCGCATCGCGTCGGTCAAACGCTCGAGAAACACGCGGGTGCGTGACAGCCCCTTGTAGTCGTAGCACGGCTTCGCCAGCGTGTCGCTCGGATCGCACGGTTCAAGCGTGCCCGAGGCCGAGCGGCGCAGCAGCGAGAACTCCGGTTCCAGCCCCGTGAAGAGCGTCCAGCCGCGCTCGGCCACGCGCGCGGCCTGGCGTTTGAGTGTGACGCGCGAATCGAAGGCCCATGGCTCTCCCTCAACGTGACCATCGCAGACAATGCGCGCCAGACCCGGCTGCCATGGCACCGTCGTGAGCGTCGATAGGTCGCCCACCGCCATGAAGTCGGGGCCGTTCGGCTCAATGCCGACGCCCCAGATCGCGAAGCCGGCAAACCCGGCACCCGCCTTGAGCACCGTCTTCAGATGCGAGACCGGCACCGATTTGGCCTTCGCTACACCGTGAATATCGACGAACTGCGCCAATACGTATTTCACGCCCTGCTGGCCGAGCCAGCCCTGTGCTTCCTCTGCTGAGCCGAAGCACGGCACGGTGCCCAGTTCGTCGACCGGTAGCTTTGCATCATTGAGATTCATCGTCACTCCTTGCAACTGATCCGCGGTTAATGGAGCGGTGCGCCAGCTTCCGGTCGGGTCGCCGGCATGCCTGGCCGTCGTGGGGAATACCGGCCGTTCTGCATACCTGCGCGCACACGCGCATAATTCTTTCCATAAATTCCTGCTAATAAACTTCAATTCCCTCGATTAAACCTCCGCCACGCAAGTGGGCACCCTGCCTGCTACGCTGCTGGTTTTCCACCGAGGCCCATCCATGCACACCGGAGACGACAGCAAGCCCCACCTCGAGCGCTATCTTGGCTCGACCATCCGCGAACTACGCCAGCGCCACGGACTGACCATCGCGCAGGTTGCTGAGCAGGCGGCCATCAGCCGGGGCATGCTCTCGAAAATCGAGAACGCGCAGACCTCGACCGGGCTTGACGTGCTGCATCGCATCGCGCAGGCGCTTGGGGTGTCGCTATCCACACTGTTCCGCAACTTCGATGTGCCTGAAGGCGATGCGCAGTTCGTCAAGAAAGGCACCGGCATGGAAGTGGTGCGCAAAGGCACCCAGCGCGGCCACACCTACCATCTGCTCGCCTACGACCATGGTCCGCGCAAGTCCTTCGAACCGTTCCTGATCACCTTCGACGACGAAGCGGAACGCTTTCCGACCTTTGAGCACCCGGGCACCGAATTCATCCACATCCTCAAGGGCGTGATCGAGTACCGGCACGGCCAGCAAACCTACATCCTGCATCCCGGCGACACCCTCACCTTCAAGGCCGATATTCCTCACGGTCCCGAGCGGCTCATCAAGACGCCGATCCAGATGCTGTCGGTCTTCATCTATCCGTCGGGCAGCGGCGATTGAGGCGTCGGCAAGAACTGAATCCGGTCTTGCCACTTCTTATGCAACGTCCATGCCATATTTAACAACATGAACTAAAGATTCCTACCACTAAACACCGGGCGCGCACGCCGGTCCTGTCCCTGCTTCGTTCTCACGGTGACCTGCCGATTCGCGCAGGGCGCGCTGCATGATGTCGGTGCGTGGTTTTCCTGCCCGTCGTGCGCGTTCGCACTGAAAGCGCACGCGGGCTTAAGCTCCAGTATCAGAAACGCTTATGCAAGCGCGCACCGCGCCGAGCGCCCCGGATACCATGCGCAACAACGTGGGCTGCACCGCGTCGGCGCGCTGCGGCAGGTAGTCGAACGGCGCGCTCTCATCCATATAGGTGGACTGGCACATCTCGAGCTGCACTGCATGGATGCCGCGCTGCGGCGCGCCGAAGCTGCGCGTAATGTAACCGCCCTTGAAGCGACCGTTGGCGACCCACGTATAGTTGCTCGCGCGCATTGCGTCGACCACCGCCTGCTGCACTGTCGGCGCACAGGTGCGCCCTTCCAGGGTGCCAAGATTGAGGTCCGGCAATTTGTCGTCGAACAGCCGCGGCAGAACACTCGCAATCGAATGCGCTTCCCACAGCAACACGTTCGCGTGGTGCGCGCGCAGCCGCGCGAGTTCAGTCGTCAGCGCGTCGTGATATGGCTGCCAGTAGCGCGCGACACGCGACGCGCGCTCCGCAGCGTCGGGCGCGCGGCCCGGCTGATAGACCGCTTCGCCGCGAAACGTTTCGGCCGGGCACAGACCGGTGGTGGTCTGCCCCGGATAAAGGCTCTCGTCGTTCGGCGGCCGGTTCAGGTCGATCACATAGCGCGACACCTGCGCGCTGATGACCGTCGCGCCGAGCTCGCGGGCGAACGCATAGAGGCGGTCGAGATGCCAGTCGGTGTCGGCGACGGTCAGCGCCGCGGAGGTATAGCGCTCGCGCAGCGACGGCGGAATCGCCGAACCGAGGTGCGGGATCGACACGACGAGCGGCGCATCACCTCGTTGCAGCGAGAATATTTCGGACATCTTCTTGCTCCTTTGGTACACAAAAAAAGATGAGGAGGCGGCTAGTTCAGCGCGTCTTGCGGCAGTTGCGGCAGCGCCCGTGCGAGCGCCGGCCTGATCGATGCATCCAGTACACGGCGCGTCAGCGCGACGATCTCCTGAGCGAAGCCGTCCCACTCGCCCTGGCGATGCAGCAGGAAGAAATCGCGCCGCCCGAGCCGCCCCGGCGGCAGCGGCAGCACGGCGATCTCCGGCAGATAGTGGCGCGCCTGCCACAGGCACAGCGGCGTGGAAATCGCGAAGCCGAGCCGCGCAGCTACGAGGCTCAGCAGCGGATCGGTCGCATCGAATTCGTAGCGGCGCGGGCTGTCGATGCCCAGATGCCGTGCATAGCGCTCGACCTGCTGGCCGATCACCGACCGCGGCGTATAGCGGATCATCGGCATGTCCTGCGCGGGCGCGCGCCAGTCCGCGCCGCGATGCTCGTTGAGCCAGTTGCGCGACACGACCGCGACGAACGCTTCCGAAAACAGTGGCACCTCGACGATGCGCGCGTCGTTCAGCGTCGTCTGCGTGCAAACGGCCAGATCCAGTTCGCGGTCGTGCAGCTGCCTGCTGAGACCGGGCGTCAATCCCGACCACAGCGCAATCTGCCGGGTCGAGCCCGACACCGCGCGAATCAGCTCGGGCCCAACGGTGGCGGCGAATGAATCGACGCAGCCGAGCCGCACCGGCAAGGTGCCCGCATGCGACGCATCGCCGATTCGTGTGCTGACCATCTGCGCATGTTCGAGCAGCGAGCCGGCCAGTTCGAGCAGCGCGCGGCCCGCCATGTTCGGACGCGGCGGCCGACTCTCGCGGTCGAACAGCACCACGCCCTGGTCGCGCTCCAGCGCGGCCACGGCCTGGCTGACCGCGCTCTGGCTGACGCCGAGCTGCTTCGCCGCGCCGGTCATCGAGCCGGTTTCGCAGACGGCGAGAAAGGCCTGTAGAGCATTCAGGTCGATAGGCGCCTGGGTACGTCTCATGAGGTACTCCACGAAGGTCTGTACGAATGACGCCGCCGCGTCTTCCGCATCATGCCCCCATGAACGGCGGGCACTCCGAAGATGAGCGATTGCGCTGAACAGCCATAAGTTTGCCTAATACAAAAAAAGACCCCCCGCAGCCGCCGCAGAATCTGCTCCATCGTCTACCCAGGGGGGGCCATGAGCCACTATGACTATGTCGTGATCGGCGCCGGTGTGATCGGCACATCCGTCGCTCACCATCTCGCCGCGCTCGGCGCGAAAAGCGTACTCGTTCTCGATCAGGGCACGATCGGCGCCGGCACGACGTCACAATCGTCCGGGCTGCTGCGCACCCACTACTCGGTGCGCCAGAACGTCGAACTGGCCCGCTCGTCGTGGTGGGCCTTCAACAACTTCGCCGACTACCTCGGCGACGAAGAAGCGTCGTGCGGTCTCGTCAAATGCGGCTACATGATCTGCGCGCCCGAAGGCGACAAACTCGACCCGCTCGCCGCATCGCTGCGCGCACAGCAGGAGATGGGCATCGAGGTGCAGTTGCTCGACCGCCAGGCCGCGCAGGCGCGCCTGCCGATTGCCCGTTTCGACGACGCCGCGCTAATCGGCTTCGAGCCCGAAGCGGGCTTCGCCGACGCCTACCTCGTCGCCACCAGCTTCGCGCGCTCGGCGCGCCGGCGTGGCGTGAAGGTCATGGAAGGCGTGCGCGTCACCGGCCTAGCCCGCGAAGGCCGTCGCGTAGTCGGCGTCGAAACGAGCGCCGGCAATTTCGGCTGCGACCATCTGATCAGCACGCAAAATATCTGGACGCCGGAACTTGCCGGCTGGATCGGCGTGGACCTGCCGGTCAAGCCCGAGCGCCATACGGTGCTCGCGCTCGAATGCGACGCCGCGCCTTACACCTTCGCGATGCCTGCATTCAAGGATCTCGGCACGGCCGGCATGCTGTATTTCCGCAGCTACGGCGGCAGCCAGATGCTGGTGTCCGAAGGCGTGGTCGGCGACGCGCTGAACGCGCCCGAGACGGAGCAGGGCGAGATCTCGCTCGACTACGTGGCCGAAGTCGGCGCGCAGGTCGCCGAGCACTTCCCCGCTTACGAGACGGCTGGCCTCGCGTCGTCGTGGACCGGCGTCTACGACGTCACGCCCGACTGGAACCCGGTGCTCGGCAGCGCTGCGGACATCGCGGGACTGACGGTCGGGTTCGGCTTCTCGGGCCACGGCTTCAAGCTGTCGCCTGGCATCGGCAAGCTGCTCGCGCAACACGCGCTCGGCCTCGCGACCGACGTGTCGCTCGAACCGTATGCGCTCGAACGCTTCGCGCGCGGCGCGCTGCTGACCGGCAAGTACGGCCTCGGCGCGGTGTCGTGAGCGCGCGCCCAACGCCCTCACGCGAACTGGAACCTGAAGGACCCTGAAGGAAACTATCGATGACTATCCGCATACTCGTCCCCGTCAAGCGCGTGGTCGATCCGAACGTTCGCGTGCGCGTGAACGCCGCCGGTTCGATCGACACGACCGGGCTCAAGATGTCGCTCAATCCGTTCGACGAATGCGCGCTCGAACGCGCGCTGCAACTGAAGGAAGCGGGCGTCGCGTCGCAGGTCACCGCGCTGACCTGCGGCCTGCCCGCGCATCAGGACGTGCTGCGCACCGCGCTCGCGATGGGTGCCGACGACGCCGTGCTGATCGACACCGGGGCGGCGACCGCCACGCTCGATTCGCCGGCGGTCGCGCGGCTCGTCGCCGCCCATATGAACGAGGTTGGATACGGCCTCGTGCTGTGCGGCAAGCAGGCGATCGACGGCGACGTCGGTGGCGTCGCCGCGATGCTCGCCGCGCTGCTCGGCTGGCCGCAGGCGCTTAACGCCAGCGCGCTCGACGCCGCCGACGACGGCTGGATCGTGAGCTGCGGCGACGATGCCGGCACCTCGACGTGGCAGCTCGACGGCCCCGCCGTTGTCAGTGCCGACCTGCGTCTCGCGGAGCCGCGCCGCGTGACCTTGCCAAGCATCGTCAAGGCGAAGCAGAAGCCTCTCGTCACGCTCGAAGCGGCCGCGCTCGGCGGCGTTGCCGAGCCGCACACCCGCGTGCTGACGCTCAACAATCCGCCGGTCCGCAAAGCCGGCATCAAGGTGAACGACGTCGAGGCGCTGCTCAACGCGCTCGCCGGTCAACGCGTATTCGAAACCGTAGGAGCCTGACGATGAGAACCCTGGTCCTGTGCGATGGTGAAGTCGGGCCACTTTCCGACGTGACGCTGCGCGTGCTGGGCGCGGCGCAACAACTGGGACAGCCGGTCGATCTGCTGGTGTTCGACGTCGCGCTCGCGACGACGGCCGTGAGCGCGACCGGCGTCGAGCGCGTGCTGGTCGCGTCGGCCGGTGCAAGCGACGCGCTCGCGCCCGAAACGATCGCCGCCCAGCTGCTTGCGCTCGCGAACGATTATTCGAATGTACTCGCCGCGCATCGCGCGGCCGGCCGCGCCGCGTTGCCGCGCGCGGCTGTGCTCGCGGAAGGCAGCTTCATCGCCGACGTGACCGCGATTGGCGAGCGCACGCAGTTCGTCCGCGGCCTTTATGCGGGCAGCGTGCTCGCCACGGTGAACAGCGCGAGCACGCGTACCTTTGCGAGCGTGCGGCCATCGTCGTTCGCACCCGTCGCCGCGCTGGGCGGCCATGCCGAAGTCGTCGCGCTGCCGCCAATCGCGCCGTTTGCCGGCACGCGCCTCGTCGAACGCCGCGCCGCCGCGCAGAGCGGCCTGGATCTCGGCAACGCACGCGTAGTGCTCGCGGGCGGACGCGGACTCGCGTCAGAGGACAACATGGCACGCCTCGGCCGTCTCGCCGACGATCTGCACGCCGCGCTCGGCGCGTCGCGCGCCGCCGTCGATGCCGGCTATGCGCCGAACGCCGCGCAGGTCGGACAGACCGGCCGCAGCGTCGCGCCAGACGTGTACGTCGCGTTCGGCATCTCGGGCGCGATCCAGCATCTGGCCGGCATGAAGGACTCGAAATTCATCGTCGCGGTCAACAAGGACCCGGACGCGCCGATTTTCTCTGTCGCGGACGTGGGCCTGGTCGGCGATCTGTTCGACGTTGTCGGCGCGCTCGAAGCGCGCCTGCTGCAGATGGCGCCGCGCGCATGAACACCATGAGGCCCTCCCCTTCCGCCGACGCGAACGTGGGCACCAACGCGAGCGCGCCGCGCACCGTCGCTAGCAGCGCGGTGCGGTTCATCGACTGCACGCGGCTTGCGCCCGAGCCGTGGGCAAACGGCGACGGCACGACGTTGACTGTCGCGCGCGGCGATGGCCAGCAGGCGGACCAGCGCGCGGCCGCGCCGTGGCGCGTCAGCATCGCGACGCTCGAGGGTCCGGCGAAGTTCTCGCAATTTCCCGGCTATGACCGCACGCTGCTGCCGATCGACGCCGCCGCGTTCGACCTGCATTCGCAGGACGGCCAGTTGCCGGTTCACACCGGCCAACCAGTGCACTTCTCCGGCGATCTGCACGTGTGGGCCAAGCTGCACGCGCAGCCGCTCAAGGTACTCAACGTGATGACGAAGCGCAGCGCGTGCCGCGCGCGTGTGAGCGTCGTATCGCATTCGCTGCGCGTGACGCCCGCCGCGACGCATCTGTTGTTGAGCCTCGCGGGACAGTGGCAGGTGGAAAGCGCCCTGCTGCACGGTGTGACGCTGGCCCCGCTGAATGCGCTGTGGCTCGGAGGCCGGCCTGAGGAACTCGCGCTGCGCACTTCCGACCCCGGCGCGCAGCTCGTGTCGATCGCCATAGAGACGCTCGCGAGCAACACCGAAGGGCTCCTCCCATGACAACACAACAGCCGACGCTCATCGAGCAATACGGCCCACGCGAGTCGATGGAATACGACGTCGTGGTCGTCGGCGGCGGCCCGGCCGGGCTGTCCGCGGCCAT
>NZ_JAWRWY010000023.1:0-96909 GCF_046535315.1 Paraburkholderia sp. SIMBA_027 | reverse complement strand
GTCCGCTTATTCGTTAGGTGGACACGATACTCCCAAGACCTTTAGGGCATTTCAAGATGGGTTGCCCAGTCGCTTACACTTGGAGAGCATGAATGGCATCAATTACGTTACGTGGGACAAAATGGCAGGTAAAGATTCGTCGGAAGGACCAACCACAGCTGTCGGCGACCTTCGCCACAGAGGCAGCAGCTCGCCGCTGGGTCGAAGAGCATGAACGCATCGACACGGGCCCCACGGTGGGCGACCTGTTCAGAAAATATATCAAGCACCCAATGCCCGACCGGCGATCTAGCGAATGGGACCGCCGTACCCTCCAGCGGATGCTGCGCCGGGAGAAGAAGCTATGTATGGTCCCTGTCT
Source organism: Paraburkholderia sp. SIMBA_027 (assembly GCF_046535315.1). Classification (NCBI taxonomy): domain Bacteria; kingdom Pseudomonadati; phylum Pseudomonadota; class Betaproteobacteria; order Burkholderiales; family Burkholderiaceae; genus Paraburkholderia; species Paraburkholderia sp. SIMBA_027. The sequence continues at coordinate 96,549 of NZ_JAWRWY010000023.1, read as the reverse complement.
GCCAGCTCGACAAGACCCACCTTGCAGAGTGGCGGGACCGCCGTATCAAGGAAGTCCTAGGAAGCACCGTAGGGCGGGAACTCGATGCTATCTCCGCAGCGTACCGGGTGGCGATTGATGAATGGGACATGGGCATCACGTCCAATCCGGTGCGCGGTTTTCGCCGCCCAAAGCTCCCACTACCTCGTGACGTCCGGCTCATAGCCGGAGACGATGAACGCCTCGTCGCCGCTGCGCTGGACTTCAACCGGGAGATAGCCCCCGCAATCGTTCTCGCCATTGAGACGGCCATGCGACAAGGCGAAATTGCGAAGCTACGCTGGGAGCATATCGACCTTGAAGCCCGGACGGTATTTCTCCCAATGACGAAGAACGGAACAACACGCAAGGTGCCCCTATCCTCACGCGCAGTCGAAGCCTTGACATGGTGTCCGCCGCCGCATCAAGGGCGCGTTTTCAAGCTCACTCAGTCGGCTATGAAGTACGCTTTCAGTCGGGTACGGGAGCAATGCGGCCTTGGGAATCTGCACTTTCATGATCTGCGGCATGAAGCGGCGAGCCGCCTATTTGAGAAGGGACTGAATGTCATCGAAGTCGCTACCATTACGGGGCACAAGAACCTGAAGCACCTTCAGCGATACACGCACCTACGTGCCGAGGATTTGGCGAAGAAACTCGGATAGCTCCTCGTGCACCAACCTGCTGGCGTCACTACGAACGCCGTGATGTGACGCCCGTGACGGAGCTGTGACGGCCAGCAGTGCCCGGAAACCCGCATGAATACTGGGTTGTGACATTGTGACGTTTGTGACAAGTAAAAGCATAAACAGTTGGGGCGGCACTGCGTAGTCTGTGGGTTACGGTCTGTCCCGCCCAGGCCCCCCTCAACTCCTTTTCTAGCAACGTCACATTTGTCACATTGTCACTTCCCTTATGCAGCAAGCGTTTTGCCCGTGACGCAGGGCAAATCGTATGCGCCACACGCGTCACATTTCCACCCTTGACCAACGCCGATGGCATGGCCCCATCAAAGCCCAAACGCTGTCTGAATACAGTCAAGCAACGCCGGTTCACCAAGAGCCTTCACGGTTCGCTTACCTTGAGGCGTATCCTGGGCGATTTTCAGGTACGCCTTCCTATGTGTAAGGTCAAGCGCAATGAACCCTCCCCCTCCGGGTGCATCATGAGGCTTTGTAACGCCACGAACGTACCAGTCTGCTCCATTCCATCGAGCGCAGCCATCCCCAAGCGTCGGTGGATCGTTGAGTGCGGGCGTCAGCAATCCATCAACAGGGTTGAGCCACGCAGGAAGACTCGTCGCTCCGGGAATCGCTGCGTCAAAGAGCTTCACTGCAGCTATGCTTGCCGGGGTCTTGGACGGGTCGCCGTTCATATCGACAGGCATGAAAACCTTGTTTCCCGGCCCCAAATCCTTGAAGAATTTGACGTCGATGCAACTGATCGGCTGAGCCGCCCCGACCGCTTGAGCTGGCGCAGTGGATATGGATACTGCACGGCACGCTTCAGAACTCATGGGGCCCATCGGGCTACCATTTTGAATCTTCACCCATTGAGGTTTATCGGGGATATTCGCTGCCTGCAACACGCCTCGATAGAAGTATTTTGTCTCAAGGAATCTCATCGACCGATCTGCCGCATTTACCTGACCGCAATTTACTTCAACCGAATAAAACGCTACATCAAAGGACACCATTCCTTTGCCGGGAACGTAGTTTTCGGGTTGCATCTGGGCCGAAAACACAAGATCCACCAAGCCATTTCCGCTTCTTTTGGGGGAGCTTCGATCATAAAATATTTTTTCGGAACTATTGCCATATGGAGCATTCGCAATCCACTCCCAATCCCCATGATTTTCGTAGATGGTCTTTGCAGATACTCCCACACTAAAGAAAAGCGCAATAAACATCAAAAACGCAGAAAACCAAGACATTTTCATTTATCTTTCTCGCATATTAAGCGTTGTTATCTTATTGCAGCGCAGCCAGCCACCCCAACGTAACGCCATTCCGACCTTACTGGCGTGCTCCCGACCGAACGTCGCTCTTCCTTGCATTGCGTGACGATGTTTTTCCCGAGATAGGCAGCCGTTACCTTCAGGCTCTTGTCGGCATCATCCTTCCCCAGAAACCATGCACCGGCAACCGGAATCTCTTGATCCACGGAGTTGGGCACTCGTCCTTTATACCGAGCGCTATAGGTCGTGACGTCGTCGGCCGAATCGACGGCCATCTCGTAGCGCCGATACTGCGCACCCCATTGCCCTTGATGGAAGCATCGAGGACATACTTGTTCTGCGGTCGGGCGCACTGCTTCTGCCAGCCACTTCCAGTCAAGCCTGACCATGTCACTCGCCTGTTCGCCACAAGCCTGACAGCGGTGCGCCGCCCGGTATCGGTTGCGGATTTCGAGAACGCCAGTACCAACCGCCACCGTTGCCGCCCCTGCGACTGCGACCACCGCGATTTCCGGGAGTAATGCCGCAGCTGCCAAGGCAGTGAGCACACCGCCTGCGCCTGCCCACACCGTTTTGCTCATTTGCCAATCCCCGATACGTGCAAGGTCTTGCTCGTCGATGCTATCCCGCAATTTCTACATCGCAAGATTTTCTGCTGGCGGATTCACAGATACCGCCCTCCGATTCCCCAGCAGACACGCCCCAGATAATAAACCACTTGGTTTACGTAAACAACCATATGGTTATCACGAACAACCGCGCTTTTCGCACACTTGCGGAATGCCGACACTGGACGAAAAAAAGGCCTTTGCCACACGCCTAAAGCAAGCCCTCAAGCGCAGCTCGAAGAGAATCGAGACGGCGACGGAGTTGTCGACTCAGTTCAATCTGAGGCATCCAGCAGAGCCGATTACCCCGCAAGCGGCCCAGAAATGGCTTACTGGCACCGCCCGGCCCACCGTCGACAAGATCAAGACGCTTGCGGACTGGCTCGACGTGTCTCCGGAATGGCTCCGTTTCGGCGTAACCGATATGAAACGCAGCCGGCCTGCGAAGGGAGCGAAGCCGACCGAGGAAACTATTCAGCCAACCGCCGAAGAGCTCGAAGTGCTTCGTCGTCTCCGGGGCCTGTCGGAGTATCGGCGTCAGCTTGTTGAGGGTGTCATCGAGCAGTTCAGCCTCGACGACGAGATTTGGCGGGACTAGAGCCGCCTTGGCCTCATACTCTGCGAATCTGTTCCGCCATCCAAGTCAAAGCTTGCAGCAGCGCCCCGAGCTGTGTGTCCGATAGTTCCGAGAGTCGAATGTTTGGCTTCTTGTTCTGGGCATCGTGGATCATCGGCTTTGGAAGAGCCGCATTAACCTTCGTCACTGCCTCCAGACGCAGTTGCTCGTGATCGAACGGTGGCTTCGTAGATAGAAAGCGGAAATATAGCTCCAGCGTCCCACCGGTATACATCGCAAACAAAGCCTGCGCTTTGGGTTTCGAATCAATCATGGGCACAAACGAACCGGTGTCCCGCCCACGCCCCCAGACGACGCTACCGTTCTTGCCTGACCATTCCAGCAGCTTGCGAACATGGCCAACTGCCTTTGGATCCTTTTGCGCAAGGAGATCAAAGAACGTCTCCTCGTCCCAAATCCTTCCAGGTGACGTCACAGCCTTGCGAACCTCTGCCTCCGAAGTCTGCCCGATGACCGAGGGCACGAACGTCTTTAGGTTCTCGCCTATGTATTGGCGAATTTCGAAGGCAAGAACCTCAGCCGGGTTCATCTGCTCGTTAAGAAACTCCACAATGCGGCGAAGCTCCTTCGGGATGCGGTCGGCCACGAAGAGCATGCGGATCCTTCCCGCTTGAAGGTTCGTCTGCACCTTTGACCAAAAATCGTCCGAAGCACCACCATCAAGAAACTCTTCAAGGTCCAAGTCAGCACTTTCGCCGTGCGTATTCTCAAACTGCCTTCGAATCTCGTCGATTGACCAATACACGACAGAGTTGGCCGCATAGTCAAGCATCTGACCGACAACCTCTCGCCTGATCCTAGTGTCGGTACTTCGCTTGACCTCTACGAGCGTCGGGATCCCATCCTGATCGAGATATAGATGGTCAATCGACCAACGACTCCCTACGTCCATAGCGTCGGGAACCCCAGCTTCACGCTTGACGAGTAGCCATCGTCGTGGAGCCGTGGAGTCAACCAACTCGCCAGCAAGTAGCCCCGGGTAACGCTCTAGCAAATCCTGCAGAACCTTCTCGGAGTCGTACTCCGCCTCTTTGAATTCGACCAGTTTGTTGTCGTGTTGCAGCACATAGAGGCCAGCCATTTGATCTTCTCAATTTCCGGGTGTGGCGTCGGTACAAGAACGATAAGGAAGTGCCTCGATTCTGTAAACCACCAAGGAGCCCCCGCAATGAAGAAAGCTGCTCTTAGTTTCCTGCTCGTAGTTCTCATCGAAGCCGTTTCCGCTATCGCCAACTACCTGAAACAACGCCTCATGGGCAACCTTCGCGGTTCGGACTTCGGTCCCGGCGACGACGAAGATTTCGCCTACGCCTGATCCCTGCTGACCGTTCCACTGCCACTCCGGCAGCACGCTTCCCCCTTACTGATATCCAGCTTCCCGCCCGGCTTCGTTCCGGGCTGGATGCGCTCACCTATTGGAGAAACAGATGCATCTCGTTCACAGCATGGCCTATGTCGGCGAAGAGCCCTGGCACGGCCTCGGCAACCAACTCTCCCCACGCCAGCCGATCGATGTCTGGGCCAAGCAGGCCGGCATGGATTGGCAGATCAATTCCGCCGATGTCCGCTTTGTTGCCGGTAACGACGGACTTGGCTCGATCCACGCGTTCCCCGATCAGAAGGTTCTCTACCGTTCGGATACGAAAACTCCCCTCTCCGTTGTTTCGTCTCGCTATCAGGTCGTCCAACCGAGAGAAATCTTGGAGTTTTACCGTGACCTGACCCAAGCCGGTGGCTTCGAACTCGAAACGGCTGGGGTCCTGAAAGAGGGCCGCAAGGTCTTTGCCCTCGCACGCACCGGGCAATCAGCAACGCTCAAAGGCCGCGACGAAGTCAACGGATATTTACTCCTGGCTACCGCCTGCGATGGAACATTGGCAACCACCGCGCAGTTCACGTCAATCCGCGTGGTCTGTAACAACACCCTGCAAATTGCTCTAGGCGACAGCGCCGGAGCCGTCAAGGTCTCGCACCGCTCGCAGTTTGACGCTCAGGCAGTGAAAAAGCAGCTTGGTATCGCCGTCTCCCACTGGGACGAATTCATGTACCGCATGAAAGCTCTGTCCGAGCGCAAGGTCAAGCCCGAAACTGCCGAAGCATATTTCCGCCGGGTCCTTGCTTATCCCAGTAACACCGCCAAGGACAGTCCCGTAGCTGCGACGAACGAACGCGCCGTCAAAGTTGCAACCGAGTTGTGCTCTGGTCGTGGCAAAGGCTCGGACCTTGCCTCAGCCGCAGGAACGGCGTGGGGCCTCGTGAACGCTGTGACCGAATACGTCGACCATGAAAGACGCGCTCGCAGCCCAGACTCACGCCTCGACGCAGCCTGGTTCGGTGCAGGCGCAACGATCAAGCAGAAAGCATGGGACGAAGCATTACGACTCATCGCCTGAACCGTCTTCCCATCTCCCCAACGCAGCCTTAGCCCGGTTTGAACTTCGGTTCGCCGGGCTTCTTTCATTGAAGGAGCAAAACATGAGCATTGCAACACAAACGAGAGGCCCGGCCAAGCGACGCCCTGCCCTCCGGCTTGTCGAAACGAAATCGCTGGCCCGCGACGATTGGCTTGAGGTGAGGAAATCCAGGATCGGTGGAAGTGACGCAGCGTCGGCGGTCGGCTTGAATCCGTACAAGTCGATGCTGGAGTTGTGGCTTGAAAAGACCGGGCGAGACGCCGATCTCGACAAGCCCGATCCGAAGGATACGACAGCGCCCGTCTACTGGGGAACGCTGCTCGAACCAATCGTCGCCGCAGCCTACACACAGCAAACCGGCAACAGGGTCCGCAAGGTCAATGCCGTGCTTCGGCATCCAACCGTACCGTTCATGCTCGCCAATCTCGATCGTGAAGTCGTCGGCAACAGCGCCGTTCAGATTCTCGAATGCAAGACCGCCGGAATCAACGGAGCAAAGCTGTGGCGTGACGGCGTTCCGGAATACGTCCAACTACAGGTTCAACACCAGCTCGCCGTGACCGGCAAGCAAGCTGCTCACGTTGCCGTTCTCTTGTGTGGTCAGCAGCTCGACGTTCATCGCATTGAACGCGACGATGAGTTGATAGCCAAGCTGATCGACCTCGAAGCTCGTTTCTGGCAATACGTGGAGAGCGACACTGCGCCACCCGCTGATGGTTCGGATTCGGCGGATCGTGCTCTGCGTTGCCTGTTTCCCAGAGACGCAGGTAGCACGGTTGATTTCTCCGACGACCGCACGCTTTCGGCGACGTTTGCCGATCTGGTGACGGTCCGGACCGAAATCGAAGCCCGGGAACAGCTCGAATCGCAGCTCAAGCAGAGCCTGCAACAGGCTATCGGCGACGCCAGCCGGGCGATCTTCGAGACAGGCGAAGTGTCGTTCAAGCGCAGCAAGGACGGAACTGGGATCGACCTCAAAAGCCTGCTCGCCGATCACCCCGACCTCGGCGCGCAATACGCCATGACAAAACCCGGCTCACGCCGGTTCCTCGTATCAGTCTAGCCCAAGGAGGCAACTATGTTGAAAGGTCTTGCGATCACGCCGCCTGTCATTGGGCGGATCTCCATCGGTCGAGTAGTCGAAAAGAACGGCAAACGCTTGCCGGAGAAGGACGACCAGTTCACGATCACGACGCAGATCCAGAATCGTGAAGGCTGGGTTCTGCACCCCTTCGACGAAGCGCTACGCAAGGGAAGCGGCACCGGCAAGCTTCGTTCGATTCCTGTCAGGATGCTCTTTAACAATCCAGACCTCAATCTGCGAGCGGAGTTTTCTCTCTTCGACCGTGAAACCGGACGGCCAGTTTGCGTCGGCAATGGCGAAACCTGCAAGCGTGTGACGGACGACGGCATCGAAGCGTTGCCATGTCCATCACCAGACGGCTGCCCGTTCGGACAGAAAGGTGGTTGCAAACCCTATGGCAGGTTGAACGTCGTGATCGGCGACGACGACGATCTGGGCTCGTTCGTTTTCCGCACCACATCATTCAACTCGATCCGCACGCTGGCGGCAAGACTTCGGTATTTCAGTGCCGTTTCAGGCGGCTTGCTGGCGACGATGCCACTGGAATTGAAGCTGCGAGGGAAATCGACTACCCGGAGCTACCGCAGTCCGATCTACTACCTCGATCTTGTCGTCCAGTCGGGTTTCACACTTCAGGAGGCCATCGCTCGTGCCCGAGAACTGGCCGACGAACGCAAAGCTGCGGGCTTCGATCAGGCTGCACTCGACGAAGCGGCGAGACTGGGCTTCGGCAATGGCATGTTCGAGGAAACAGGCGACGACGTTCCCGCCGTGGTCGAAGAGTTCTATCCGGAAGCCGACGACAGAAGCGACTACGGAGCAGATGCCGAAGCTGGCACCAGCTCGGGCGACTCCCCCACCCCTACGAGCCTGAAGGCCAAGCTTGATCGCCGGGTGGCAGCGAGGCGGGAGGACGGGCAATGATTCTGCTGAACGCCTTCCTCGTCCTCGTCGTTGCGCCGACCGGTGTGATCCTCGTCGGCGTGGTCTGGCTGTGGCTTGGCCGGAAGATCCTGATCTGCCTTTTCGGGCGCTAAGCGCTCGTTTTGCTCTTGCGTCGGCGAGAGCTTTTTAGCTGAGTTACGTCCAGCACGATCTCACATAAAATTGCGTTGACAATGAATCCATTGATCACTGGGATTTCGGGGAATTTTGCACTTGCCGGCGAGACGCGGCGACAAAGGCCTTCGGCGCATCATCAGTCAGTGAGGTAACGTACCTCCGATTATCTAAAAGCTCCAACAACGCCAATTCATGTCCAATCAATGGGCTAATCCTATCATCCTCTGTTGCCTCTATTTGGATTCCGAGCTCCGCACACGCGGACGCTAATTTAATTTTACTAAACCTCGCCAAATCGTCACGAGCCGAAATGGAGGAAATAAGATGAGCTCCACGCTTGTGCGTGGAAACATAATCCCGCAATCGATCCAAAGCCAAAAACGAAATAGATTTTCCGATCCCAGTCAGTCTCTCGGCCGCAGCAGCGGTCGCAGCCTCCCCAACCTCTGCAACAAACGCCAACGTATTCGGTCGAATAGCGAATACTTCTGTGGGGGTTATAATAAGATCAAAATCTCGATCAAGCTTAAAAACTGGCTTCTCCATAATGGTGAGACTGTCATTTACCCAGCTCACCAATCGGCCATGCGCCGACGCGAGACCTTTAAAATGCTGCGCCTTCCTGACAGCAACGAGACTCCGTTTTTGATCATCGATTACTTTATATAGATAATATGAAACCCGTGAAATATTATTGATAACGTCGCTATCTTGCGCCACTCCAGTAAGTTCAAAAAGCATTCTGAGATTCGCATATTCCTCAACAGCCAAAGACGCCCTAACCATCTCTTCGGATGCGTATTTTTCGGCCAACTCATAGATCGGAATATCTTCATGAGCAATGGCCTCAAACCGAGTTACGGTGTCTTCCAACATTGACTGAAGGCATGCCTGAACCGTTTTATCAACAACCAATTGCGAAAATTTATCTTGATCACCGAAAGCCACGAGCAGCTCCTGGTGGCAAATGGCTGAAAAATCAAAATCAAAATCCATCAATCCTCCGCATCAATGAACACGTCGTGACTCAGTCGATAGCAAATAACCAAATCACCAGCCTCTATGCAATCTCGTTTCGTCAGTAAAACAATCGTTGACGATTTGCGCCCACTACCGTCGCTAACACGACGCACAACCGTAAACGTCCGATAACCGAGAATAGCAAAGAAAACATTTAAATAATGAAGATTCGAGAACCAAAATAGCATCACAACCAAAACAAATGCCAAAATCACGGCGATTAGTTCCCGAATCGATCCGACACTCGCCCCATACATCGCCAAGAGCACAGCAAGAAGATATACGACCAAATGCTCTCGGTGGTCAGTGGCTTGCTGCACCTCTGCCTGGGCTGTGAGTTTTTGTTGCTTGACTATATACCAACGGAGCCATACTACTCCATTGGGAACGATAACAAGCACAGCAACTGATATCCAAACACTCACCTCACTAAGCAGAGGTACACCTCGAACGCCCCAGATAATTACTAGTGGCGAAAAGCTAGCAATGACAAAAAGTAACCTCAGAAACCGAAGCGGCTCCCTTTTCATGAATGCTCCAAATCTTCGGCGATTGAAGTGAACTCTATCGCTATATTATTAGAAAATACCAGCTACGGGAAATATTGAACTAATGGGACTTTCCCGAACTTGAGAGCTCAACAGTTTTCAAGGCTCATGCGGTACAGACAAGATGCGGGAAAAGAGAAAATGCCTCACGATCCGCATCGTGCCGGTAATGTGCCCACCACGTCCCTCCACCTCACCTGATGAATCCCGCCGAGCCTTATAATTCCTACCATTCCGGACAAGCAGGGGCAAGCCGTGGCAGCAAACTTCAACGAAATCGCATCGTTCATCTGGTCGGTCGCTGACCTCCTTCGGGGCGACTACAAGCAATCCGACTATGGCAAGGTAATCCTGCCGTTTACCCTGCTCCGGCGTATGGACTGCGTCCTCGCCCCCACCAAGGCCGCTGTGCTCAAGGAGTTCAATGCCAAGAAGGACATGGGCATCGAGCTGTCGCCGTTCCTGACCAAGAAGGCGGGACAGACGTTCTATAACTCATCGCCCTTCGATTTCGAGAAACTGCAGGGTGATCCTGCGCAAATCAAGGCAAACCTGACGGCCTACGTCAACGCCTTCTCCGAGAACGCCCGGGATATCTTTGAGCGGTACGATTTCCTCAAGCAGCTCGATAAGCTCGACGAAAGCAACCTGCTGTTCCTCGTAACGCAGAAGTTCGCAGGCATTGAACTTCATCCAGAACGCATAACCAATGCAGACATGGGACTGCTCTTCGAAGAGTTGATCCGGCGCTTTGCCGAGCTCTCGAATGAGACTGCCGGTGAGCACTACACGCCCCGGGAAGTCATCCGACTGATGGTCGATCTGCTGTTCACGATGGATGATGATGCGCTGAGCAAGCCTGGCGTCGTCCGAACTGTCTACGACCCCACGGCTGGCACGGGCGGCATGTTGTCGATCTCTGGCGAGCACCTTCGAAACCTGAACCCCGACGCCCGCCTGGTCATGTTCGGACAGGAACTGAACGCCGAGTCGTATGCAGTCTGCAAGGCGGATATGCTCATCAAGGGCCAGGACGTCGGCAACATCGCATTCGGCAACACACTTTCCGACGATCAGCATGCCGGGAAGGATTTCGACTACATGCTTTCCAATCCGCCGTTCGGCGTCGAGTGGAAGAAGGTCGAGAAGGACGTTCGAAAGGAGCATGAGCAACGTGGCTATGAGGGCCGGTTCGGTCCCGGACTGCCTCGTGTATCGGATGGCAGCCTGCTCTTCCTCATGCACCTGTTGTCCAAGATGCGCCCCTACGACAAGGCGAAGAACCAAGGCGGCTCTCGTATCGGCATCGTGCTAAACGGCTCGCCGCTGTTCACGGGCGGAGCTGGCTCAGGTGAATCCGAAATTCGTCGCTGGATCATCGAGAGCGACTGGCTAGAAGCTATCGTTGCGCTGCCAACGGACATGTTCTACAACACAGGCATCGCCACCTATGTCTGGATTCTGACGAACAAGAAGAGCGCCGACCGCAAGGGCAAGGTCCAGTTGATCAACGCCGCCGAGTTCTATCGGAAGATGCGCAAGTCTCTGGGCAGCAAACGCAAGGAATTCGGCGAGACTGACATCAGCACGGTTGTCCACATTCATGGTCGCTTCGAGGAATTGCGTTACGTCAAAGTTACGAATGCTGCCGGGGAGGTCCAATCTGAGGGCGTGTTTCCTGCAAAGGACAAATTGCCCGAGCAACCCGAGGGCGGTAAGGTCGAATCTTGGATGGTATCCCGTATCTTCGACAATGCGGACTTCGGCTATTCGGCGATTACCGTTGAGCGCCCGCTTCGTGACGAGAACGGCGAAATAGAGCGTGACCGGAAAGGCAAGGCGAAGGCTGACGCTAAGCTGCGTGACACCGAGAACGTTCCCCTCAAAGACGACATTGAAGCGCATTTCATGCGTGAAGTGCATCCGCATGTGCCCGACGCGTGGATCGACGAAGACAAGACGAAGGTTGGCTATGAGATTCCGTTCAATCGTTTCTTCTACCAATACGTTCCGCCACGTCCGCTGGAAGTGATCGACGCTGAGCTCAAGGCAGTCACGGGTGAGATTCTGGCACTGCTGCAAGAGGTGACTGAGTGAAGCTCAAACCCTATCCCAAATACAAGCCGTCCGGCGTGGAGTGGCTGGGTGATGTGCCATCGCATTGGTTGGTAGCCCCGTTTAAGTGGCAGATTGAGCGCAATGATGGCGGAGTCTGGGGCAATGACCCATCTGATGACGAAGGCACTATTGTCCTTCGCTCCACAGAGCAGACTGTTGATGGGCATTGGCAAATCGAAGAACCTGCGAAGCGGCTACTCACTGACGCCGAGCGAGCTGCAGGTCTCCTGTTTGAAGGTGATCTGCTAGTCACAAAGTCCAGCGGTAGTGCACTTCACATCGGAAAGACCACTATTGTCGACACTGAGATTGCCGAGCTGCATTGCTGTTATTCAAATTTCATGCAGCGGATTAGGACAAAGCGCACCTTAGTACCGCAGCTTGCCTGGTATTTGATGAATAATCAGCTCGCCAGACTACAGTTCGACTATTTGTCTAACTCGACGACAGGATTGGCGAATCTTAATGGAACGATGATCGGGCAGCTTCTCTCTACGACTCCACCAGTGGAGGAGCAATTTGCCATTGTCACTTTCCTCGACTGTGAGACCACCAAGATCGACACGCTGATCGCCAAACAAGAAAAGCTGATTACACTACTTCAAGAAAAGCGTCAGGCTGTGATCTCCCACGCCGTCACGAAGGGGCTCGATCCCGATGTGCCAATAAAACCGAGCGGCGTGGAATGGCTGGGGGATGTTCCGGAGCATTGGGGCGTAAGCTCCCTTAAGCGAGATATCGACTTCATTACGAGTGGCTCCCGTGGATGGGCGGAGCACTATGCCGACGAAGGAAGTATTTTCATCCGAATCGGCAATCTCACCCGCGACCACATAGATCTCAATCTTACCGATCTGCAATACGTAGATGTACCAACTGGTTCTGAGGGGGAGCGTACCCGGGTACGACAGGATGATATATTGGTTTCAATCACCGCATATTTGGGTTCGGTGGCAGTCGTCCCCGTCGGTCTCGGTGAAGCCTTCGTTAGTCAACATGTCGCTCTAGCTAGACCTCTGAAACGCAAACTGCTACCTCGCTGGATTGCATACACGGTGCTATCTGCTGTCGGGCAAAATCATTTTGCAGCTCAGGGTTATGGTGGCACCAAGATTCAACTTAGCCTCGAGGACGTTCGAACCATCCCGATGCTTACGCCAACACTAATGGAACAAAATGCGATCGTTGACTATCTCGATAATGAAGTGAACAAGATTGACACTCTCATCACCAAAGCCCAGCAAGCTATCGAACTGCAAAAGGAGCACCGCGCTGCTCTGATCTCCGCCGCTGTGACGGGCAAGATTGACGTGCGAGGCTTTTTTGAGGCGGACATGGGTACGGAGAAAGCAGCATGATGGATCCGTTTCTCCATCTCATCGAGAATGAGCGACTAGTCGACATCGAGTACGTGACAGATGCTCCAGAAGAGACCGTCAGTCCCCGAATCACCTACGACCATGCCGGTCGGCCCTATGTCTATTGCCAGAAGGAATCAATTCCTTTGGCAACTTTCATGGAGCGCTATGCAAAGGGTGAACAAGGCATGTGGCTTGCCGCTTACCGCCCAAGCAACGGCCGTCAGACGACCATTACGTTCGCAAAGGCAGATCGCCTCATCATCGGAAGAAGATTTCTTGATGCAGTTGAGGCCGAACGAAAACGTCTTCTTTCCATGTCGGACGAACGGCAATCCGTATCATTGTTGCCATCCGACGGAGAACGCCCTGCCCGAGCCGCCAGGGCGGTCTCGCTTGTCGAACTTGAGCAGAGACTAGCTCTACAACGGGAAATAGGCCAGTTAGGCGAAGATGCGGCGTATCGTTACGAATATGTGCGCCTGTATAGCTTGGGCTGTGCCAACCCTGTCGATCATATTGTCCGTGTCTCTGAAAGCGACGTCGGCGCCGGCTATGACATGCGCAGTATGTTTGAGGGGGAGACACGGTACATTGAAGTCAAGTCCTCCAGTTACCTCTCGGACGCCTTTTATATCTCTGAGAATGAGCGGGAAACTCTTGCTCAATTAGGGCGGAGCGCTTTCATATATCTCTGCAAAGTGGATCGACAGGAACCGAAGAACTCCACGGTGGTTAGGGAAATCTGCGACCCAATGAATCCCGATACTGGGATTGTTCTTGAGGCCGTCGCTTACAAAGCTACACTTGGCGAATAGCGATGAACGCTCCAAAACACCAAGAAATTCACTTCGAGTCGGACATCGTTGCCCACCTCACTGCCAACGGTTGGCTCGACGGTGATCCCGCCAAGTACAACCGTGAACTGGCGCTGTACCCCGAAGATATCTTTGCGTGGTTGCAGGAAACGCAGCCGAAAACGTGGGAACAGTTGAAGGCGGCGAAGAACGATAAAACGGAAGCCGCACTGCTCAACCGCCTCGCCCAGGTACTCGATACCGATGGTTCGCTGTCCGTTCTTCGACATGGCTTCAAGGACGTATCGACCAAGTTCGAGATGTGCCAGTTTCGCCCCGCGCAAGGCATCAATCCCGAGACTCTGGAGCGATACAGCAAAGTTCGTTGCCGGGTCGTCCGCCAGGTTCGCTATAGTCTCTCGAACGAGAATGCCATCGATCTCGTGTTCTTCGTCAACGGCATTCCGGTTGCCACGGCTGAATTGAAAACTGATTTCACCCAGTCGATCGATGACGCCAAGAAGCAATACCGGTTCGACCGAATTCCCCGCCCTCCCGGCGCCAAACGGGAAGAGCCACTGCTGGCATTCAAACGGCGAGCACTGGTGCACTTCGCCGTGTCAACGGACGAAGTCTGGATGACGACGAATCTCAAGGGCAAGGATACGTTCTTCCTGCCGTTCAACCTCGGCAATCACGGAGGCGCAGGCAATCCCCCCAACCCTACCGGCTACCGGACCTCGTACTGGTGGGAGCGCATCCTTCAACGAGACGCTTGGCTCAATATCATCGGCCGCTTCGTTCATCTGGCAAAGGAAGAAAAGCGGACGCTCGAAGGCAAGAAGCAAATCCGCGAGTCGCTGATTTTCCCCCGCTTCCACCAATGGGAAGCTGTGACGGAACTGCTCGCCACCGCAAAGGCTGAACAGGCCGGTCACAAATACCTGATTCAACACTCGGCCGGCTCGGGTAAGTCGAACTCGATCGCGTGGCTTGCTCACCAGCTCTCCAACCTGCATGACGACGCTGACAATAAGGTCTTTTCGTCTGTCATCGTCATCACCGACCGGACGGTGCTGGACCAGCAGTTGCAGGATACGATCTACCAGTTCGAGCACAAGGCTGGCGTTGTCTGCAGGATCACAAACGAGGGTGTGAAATCTGCAAAACTGGCGGAAGCGCTGAAGGATGGCGTGCCGATCATTATCGTCACTATCCAGACTTTCCCCTTCGTTCTCGAAGCGATTCAGGCCGAGACCAGCCTGACGAATCGCACATTCGCCATCATTGCAGACGAAGCTCACTCGTCCCAGACCGGTGCGGCTGCCAAGAAGCTCAAACAGGTTCTCACCACTGAGCAGATCGCCGAGGGCGAGGACGTCTCCGTAGACGAACTGCTGACGGCCGACATGGCTGCGCGGCCGGACCAGAAGAGTCTGAGCTATTTCGCATTCACCGCGACACCTAAAGCGAAGACGCTGGAAATGTTCGGTCGCCGTCCTCATCCCGAACAACCTGCATCGCAAACGAACAAGCCCGAGGCATTCCACGTCTATTCAATGCGCCAGGCTATCGAGGAAGACTTCATCCTCGACGTGCTTAAAAACTACACGCCCTACAAGCTTGCGTTCAAGCTCGCTCACAACGGCAAGGATTATAACGACGAAACCGTTGACCAGAGCGAGGCAATGAAGTCGCTGATGCGATGGGTTCG
Organism: Paraburkholderia sp. SIMBA_027; assembly: GCF_046535315.1. NCBI lineage: Bacteria > Pseudomonadati > Pseudomonadota > Betaproteobacteria > Burkholderiales > Burkholderiaceae > Paraburkholderia > Paraburkholderia sp. SIMBA_027. Next base: position 81,214 of record NZ_JAWRWY010000023.1, on the reverse strand, counting down.
GCTGCATCCCTTCAATATTTCCCAGAAGGCCCAGATCATCGTCGAGCACTTCCGCTCCAACGTAGCCTGGCGACTGGACAGCCACGCGAAAGCGATGGTCGTCACGGCATCCCGCAAGGAGGCCGTCCGCTACAAGCTGGCTGTCGACAAGTACATCAAGCAACAGGGATACAAGGATCTCGCCACGCTAGTTGCATTCTCCGGCGACGTAGATGATTCCGAGAGTGGTCCGCAGCCCTTCTCCGAAATCAACATGAACCCCGGCTTGAAGGGCCGTGACCTGCGGGAAGCGTTTGACACCGACCAGTTCCAGATTCTGCTGGTCGCCAACAAATACCAGACCGGCTTCGACCAGCCCAAGCTCGTATCCATGTACGTCGACAAGAAGCTCGCCAACGTTGCTGCCGTACAAACGCTTTCCCGCTTGAACCGCATCTATCCCGGCAAGGACCAAACGTACGTGCTCGACTTCGTGAATGCGCCGGAGGACATCATCGCAGCGTTCCAGCCGTACTACGAGACGGCCGAGCTGGAAGATATTAGCGATCCGAACCTGATCCACGCCCTGCAAAGCAAACTTGACGCTGAACTGATCTACACACCAGAAGAAGTCGAGGCGTTTGTCATAGCGTACTTCAAGGGCCAGCAGAAGGACATGCAGGCCAAGATCGCTCCGGCAGTTGAACGTTTCAGGGTGCGCTGGAACGACACCGAGGCTGAACGTGACAAGGAAGCCAAGGACGGTCTCGTTGTTTTCCGGCGTGACGTCGGTGCATTTGTGCGAGCCTATGATTTCCTGTCCCAGATAGTCGATTTTGGCGATACGGAACTGGAAAAGCGCTCGATTTTCCTGAAGCACCTGCTCCCCCTGCTGAGAGAGGTCCGCACTGATGCCGGCGTCGATCTCAGTGAGGTGAAACTCACGCACTACCGACTGTCGAGCAAGGGACAGCAGGACATCAAGCTTGTGACCGGCGCAGAAGACGCCAAGCTCAAGCCGCTGACCGAACTCGGATCAGGCAAGCCGCACGAACCCGAAATGGTGCTGCTGGCGCTGGTCGTCGAAAAGATGAATGATCTGTTCGAAGGCGTGAGCGAGACCGACGTTCTCCCCTTCGCCTTGCATGTTACCGGCACGATGATGGAGAGCCAGACGCTCGAACAGCAGGCCGGAGCGAACTCGAAGGAACAGTTTGAGGCCAGCCCCGATTTCAAGAACATCATGATCGAGTCAGTTGCCGATGGCCTCGACAAGTACACCGACATGGCAAAGCAGGTTCTCAATAGCCCGAAGCTGCAAGATGAATTTGCGGCCTTGATTAGCGGGCTTCTTTACGAAAGGTTTGCCAAGCGACGAGCCGATTCAGGTCCAGCCGCGTCTACTTGAAGCCCGATCTCAACCGACGACCTCATTGGCCATGACCATAACTTCAGTCATCGACCCCGCCATAATCCAAGCCTATCGTGAAACGCATTTCTGCGTCGAAGGCGATGCTCCGCTAACGCTGCGGATCGGTGAGAAGAATGAGACTCTCTCTGCCTTGCACAAAGCGTCAGGTGCCACGTCGAGCGCCTTCGTAACCGCCTGGAATCCGTACAGCCGGAGATGCGACGATGAAACCAACGCCGACCTGCAAAAGAAGCTGATCGACGAGCTAACCACACGCAGTCTGTGCTTCGTCAACGGTGTCGGTCGTCACCCGGCGAGTGATTGGGCTGAGCCGAGCCTTCTCGTGCTGAGGATCTCGCTTGAAGCTGCGAAGGAACTGGGAAATCGATACGAGCAGAATGCAATCGTCTGGTGCGGAGCGGATGCCGTGCCAGAGTTGGTGTTGCTTCGATAAATAAACTCACGGCATGAAATGTTAAAAGCCATTTTGCACGGGAAAGCAGGAAGAGCGGTTCTGGCCGGGGGAGTCGAACAGAGCTGGCGAGAGATATTCCGACAGCGAGAGGATCTGCTGACGGCTACCTTCTTTGGACGATTGGCGTATCTTTCCGACGCTGGCAAGCAACGCGTATTGAAGCTGCTTGCCCCCGGACTTACGGAAACCCTCGGGCCGATGGAATCCATCTCGTTTTGGCCAAGGCTAACCGGCCACGCTAAACGTTCGTTTGTTGAGCCCGATGTGCTGATCAATTACGCAAACGTCGCATTTCTGATTGAAGTCAAGCCGCCGTTTTCCGGACAGCAATCGTTTGAACAGTGGAAAGCGGAGATTGAAAGCCTCGTTCTGCAAAAGGAACGAGAAAATTCTGAATGGATGGTTCCAGACAAAATCTGCTTTGTTGCACTCGGCCGCAATATCAAAGACTGGAAAGCGACTGCTACCGCCTTGGAAGCCGAATATGCTGACTACGGCCTATCCATTCACGCGGTTGAGTGGCATGACATCAATCATGGCATAACTGCGTTGCTTGATGCCGAGGAAGGCCACGATGCATTCATATATTCTGATTGGATCGAGGCGTTTTCGCTATTCGGCCTGATCGATCGTCCAGCACCATTCGAAGGGATGTTGCCACTGGCAGGAAAAATTTCGTCTAGCTGGCCTCATTTTTTTAAAACTACAACACCGCCTCAAATCAGTACCGTTGATGAACAGGTCGATTGGCAATCGATCGTGGGGCTCACCAACCACAGTACCTTGGAACCTAAATTATGGGCTTGAATCAAGCAGCTGCCGAAAAAATGGTTGAGCAGCTTCAATTTGCTCATCGGATTTCAGTAGCATTTTACAAACGTTTTCTCCCAACGCTAGACAATATTGCTTCCGAGCTAGGTTGCCAGTTCCGTTATTGGGCACCCTTGCACACGAACATGCCGGGCCGTGGCACTACTCAGCCCAGTACAAAATGGGCTTGGGATTACGCCCCTCTTTTTGCCTTCAATCAGGTCTACTGGCGAACCGAAGGCATCGAAGCCCAACCGTCCGATATGGGTCTCAGCTTGTGTACGTATGTGGACGACGGCTTCACTCCCGAGAATCGAAAGAAGAACGGGGTTGTCGGTCAGCCTGATGCCGTGACTTTGCCGATAGGGAGCGGTGTACTCCAAGCGTATATCTTCCGTCCGACGAAGCCTTCTACGCGCCCATTCAGTGAGCTTTGGGACGAAACTGGGGATCCGAGCGGTGATAGCGGCCAAATCGAAACGGTCGGAGAACACATGCAAGCGATTTGGTTTGAATGGCCATTGGCGGATGTTCTCGTCGACACAAAGCCAATAGTAGATACCCTCAAAATGTATGCTGGGTGAGCATTTGTGTTGCGACACTTGAAATTCAAATGTTTGCGATATAACAAATGCAAACCGTCGCCGTACTGGACTTCGAAACAACCGGGCTTTCGCCGAGCATGGGCGACCGTGCTACCGAGATTGCCGTCATTCTTCTGCGAGACGGTCAGATCGTTGATCGTTACCAGAGCTTGATGAATGCAGGCAGGCGTGTCCCGTCTGATGTCATCGCCCTCACTGGCATCACGAACAACATGATCGCCTCCGCTCCTCCGGTGTCGAAAGTGATGCCGGAAGCCGCGGCTTTCGTTGGAAGCCACCCGGTCGTTGCCCACAATGCGGGCTTCGACAAGCGATTCTGGCAAGCAGAACTGGGGCTACTGAGTGTGTCAGCGGAGCATCCCTTTGCTTGCACGATGCGCGTTTCGAGGCGCATCTACCCGCACGCTTCGAGCCACCGCCTATCAAGCTTGGCCGAGATGCTGCGATTGCCAAAATCGGGCCCTGCTCACCGGGCGATGGTTGATGCGGAGACGGCCAGTCACCTCTGGTTGCTGCTGCAACGGGATATTGCTAAGGACTACAGGCTAGATCAAGTCGATCACGGGCTCATGGCCCGGTTGCAGAAGACCAGCAAGGCTAAGGTGGCGACGTTTCTGGGTTCGTTGTCTAACGACTGAGCCCGCAAAGTCGAACAACCTAGTTTTCCCGATCCCCATGTCGGAGCCTTCCCCCGGAGGTCGAGCGACCACTCCTTACGGCGAACGCTTTAAAAGCTCGTCAAGCTTCTCGCTCTGCCAGAATACGATATCTAGATCGACTCGAAAAATGCTCTCCTGCTTGGCCACTTCCGATGCAACATTCTGAAAATACACATTTTCATGTGGCTTTAGATATTTTATTTTTGGCCACACCCCTACTTTTTCTGAAGCAAGCCTAGCAAGACCATCGTAACAATGACGATCCATCGGGAGTTCCAGCCACTCGTGGATGTGCTCAACGCCGTAATGATCTGATAGAGTGCGATTATATACAACGTCTCGAAGAAATATATTCAGTGCCTTCCGGGCAGCTCCCCAATTTCCCTTCCCAGCGTCAGGAAAGCTATTGGCGAGTCTCTTGGTGTATCTATCCAGCATTTTGCCGAATTGCGCCTCGGATTCGACGTTGAAATCACCGATTGCCACGGATGAAGCCAGAAACCTCCTTGCACAATCGACCATTCCTGGAGCACCTTGGCTTCGAAGAGTGGATCTTCCGATTGCACCAAAGGCCGCTTTTGTGTGCAAGCGCACGATGAATTTTTCCCCGTATGACATTTAAAAATCCTTCCAATACATTCACAAGATATCAATATGGTATTACTATGATTTCACAAAATAGTTTTTAAGAACATACCCATTCACAATACAGTTTATATTCCTGAATCCAGAGCTTGCTGCTCACGGCGCTTGCCCCATTCCAGTGACGCGATGATTATGCTCCAAATGTCTGCTGAAGGAACTTGAGCGTCGCTTCATCACGAAGTTTGCAGACAACGTTTTGATTTGCGAAGATTTTGGGAAAGGTCTTCGCTTGATCCTTTCCGACGGACTTGAGCCACCTAACGCCAACGACGTATTCCGATAGTTCCTCATTGTCGGAGTTTTCGTCAGGATACTCGGCCTTCAAACCGGCAGAGAGAAGAGCAGTCTGCGTGTCGGGCAGTACGTAGTCCCGGATCATCACCGCTGGACTCACAACTTCGCCGAAGCCAACATACCCCAGACCTTTCATGTAGGCGTAGAACTTATCGCCAACAGAGAGGCGCTTCAGAGCCGAGGAGTAGTACGTCCCTTGGCCCGCGCCAATGAAACTGAATTTTCGGTTGTCGTCCCATGTTCGGTGCGGCCCTTCGCCGACATTGACAAACCAGTAGCCCGTCCACTCCTTGATCGCATCTGAGATATTGCGCTGCTTGACTTCCTTCCTTTCGATGTAGTCCTTTGCCTCCGGCAAGGGGACCAACGTTTCCGGCTTGATGAAGAGTTGGTTGTCGGTGTCCAGGTACGGGGCCAGCCTCGTGCACTGAATATCGAGGCCGAATTCCCGCAGCCACAACACCGCGGATATCACCTCCGGGTTGAATTCCTTGGATACGAGAATGATCCGCTGGGTGTTGTTCAGGGCTTCAATGTCGCAAGCGATGAACTCCTCAATCGCTTGAGCTGCCTCCCGTTCGGCGCAACCGAGATACTGCGAGTACTGTTTGAAGATGTCGTCCGGCGAAAACGCCGAGCAGTACGAAGCGTATTTGATTGCTTGCCACTCGACCGAGGATCCGGAATCGTCGCGTTTCAGCTCAATGATGACAAGCGCTGCTGCTCTGTCGATGCAGAGAAGGTCCAGCCGCTTTCCTGAGGGCAGGATAACTTCCTTGCCGATCATCAGCAGACCTTCGCCGAGGATCCCGGGCGTCTTCTCAATCCACTCCTGAATATCGAAGCGCTCCCGAAGGCGAAGATCACCAAAGCCAGTAGGCTTAAGCTCGATCAGTTTTTTATTCTCGATGTCCACCCGAAACATACAGACTCCCAAAACAGAATCAAGTTGGTTGCAACATCCGATGCACAATTTCCTCTGCAATTTGAACTGAATCAATTGCCGATTTTAGCCAGAGGGAAAATAGATACTCATTTTTCAGAGCCTGTGACGCCCGTGACGATGATGTGACAACTCCAGAAACTCGAAAAGCGTTGCCAGACAAGCGATGTGACAAGGTGACGGATGTGACGCGCTAAAAAGGCAAAACCAAGTCTCGGGGAGGCGGAGCGGCAACGGCCAGTAGTCCGCCCTCACCCCGAAGCCCTTTAAGATTGTATTGTTTCCTACGTCACATTCGGCACATTGTCACAACCCTTGATTGACAAGGGTTTGGGCTGGAGAAGTCGCGTCACAGCTACGTCACAAGCGTCACATCCGCATAGTTACGCTACTGCGGCCCCTCAGCGTTCGCCAGCGGCTCGGGGGAGTATCCGACGATCCGTCCACTGATCTTCCACACTCGCATCGAGTCCACGCCAGGCACCCGCACCGACTTGCTGGAATCTCCAAGCAACAATCCATGTTTTCTCAGTACCTCAGCCACGAACTTGTGGTCCAGCCCATCACAAACCCGGGTCTTGAATGCTTCGGGTAGGACGTAGAAGGTCCCGTCTTCCATATTTACGTACCCTGCCCGATTGACGACCGTCCGTGTCTCGTCGAGTTCATTACCGACACCCGGAACGACCCGCTGAAAAGCCGACTGACCGTGCTGCTCGAAGAAGTGCTGGGCCTGCCGCAATGCCTGCACCTCCTCTGCGGCCTGCGTGCCACCCCGCTCCCGAATCCATGCATCGAAGCACCGCTTCATCATCGACGTGGGCGTCCCACTTGGCCAACCTCCGATGCCCGCCTCAACGGCCAGTTCTCCAGCCAGCGCAAGCAATGCGAAACGCTTGGCTGCCCGCGTTACCTGACTACCGCCATCGGCCTGGAACTGGCCCTCGATTTCCCGGAGCCGTTCCTTCAGTTCATCGCCAAACGACTGGTACTGTCCGTTCGCAACCTTGTCCGTCAGAAACATCAACCACTGTTCGCCAGCCACGCCATAAACTTCGCTGGTCGCAGCGTTGAGATGATCTGCCAGGGCCCTGCTGCTCTTGAACCCGTCCAACGACTCGAACAACCCAAGATTGCGCCCTGCGTCAGCCGGGATATTCAGCAGGCGAACGTCCATGCCGGCACGTGCCTTTTTGCCCACCGACTCGATGTGTTGCTGCAATGGAATCTCCCCAGTGGACATGAAGAGAAGCCGCCATTGATAGAGACGGCCACCCGCCCCGGTACGAGTCATGCGAACCTTGCCCTGCCCGTTGCCGAGCATATAAACCGCCTCTCCTGCCTCCAAGGGCGTCGCCTGGTTCATCTCATCGAGCAACAAGACGCAGTCATTCAAGCTCGCCGCGACAGCTTCGAGACCATTCGACGTCGAACGCCACGATCGAACGAAACCCGCGACGCTGCCCCAAACGGATGCCGCTACGCGCATTGCCGTAGTCTTGCCTACGCTGCTTTGCCCGACCAGATGAACACCACCCGGTTCGTTTCCGACCAAATGCAGTAGCGGCCCAGCGAGCGACAGACAGACGGCAAGCATGAGACGGGAATTGTTCTCGCAGTGCCGGCCAATCTGCGCATTCCACTGCTCAAGCGTCCCGCGCTGTTCAAACGCCGCACAGGCCGGCGCATCCGGATCGAGAGCCACGGCTTCCGCCCCCTGCCCGTACACGCGAGTCGCTTGAACGAAGAGAGGTCCATTCCAGCCCACGCTACGCACCAGAACGTGTGTATCCCGCGTGACGGCGTGAGCAAGGTAGTCATGGAACTCGGTCCAGCTGTACACGAGCACGCCGAGATCGCTAAACGTCTCCCGAAAAACCTTGCTATCGCTCAACATCGCCCGCCGGACGATGATGGTTTGCTGCTCGCCATCGGGCTTATGCAAGCACAGTTCGAGGCTCCACCCTTCGCTATCACGATCACGAAGTTGACGGAGAATTTCGACACACGACGACACCTGAACGGGAACCATCTGGTCTCCCTGCTGTTTCCAGGCAGTCACACCGTCCTGAGTTACCTCGTAAAGCTTTCCCGAATGCCACGTCACATGCCCGGAGGCGTCAACGACAGAAACGGCCTGCGTCGTCGATTCGCACTGCTTGGTCCCGATGGGCAGATCGACAGCCGAGCTCGTCAGCAGATCAAATAGAACGGCATTCTCAAGCCCCAACTCCATGACGTCAGCGGCATCCCATCCACGCATAGACTCGGCTTTCTCGGCGTAGTCCCAGCCCTGCACCTCGCAAATGCCATGCATAAGCTTCGCCGGATCGATGCTTCTGATCCTCGTAGCCGGATCTACAGCACGGATCAGCCCGACGACCTGATCCCGATATTTCAACCCTGGCTCGTCGTTATCCGGCCAGATGAGAACCCTTCGCCCAGCCACGGGGGACCAATCAGTCTTGGCTGCTGCCTGAGCTCCGCCTGCCGACGTCACGACACTTCCGATCAATCGCCGCAAAGCGAGAGCCGCCTTTTCGCCCTCTACAACGCAAACCGATTGTTCCGGCCCACCGTCGACCACCGCCCGCAAACCGAACAACGGGCGCAGCCCCTTCGGCATTCCACCGGTCCAGTCCAACGAACCGTCCTCGCGCCGTTCAACATGCAACGTTACGAAGCTCTTCCGACCGTCCGCCTGGCGCAAACGCAAGTGAACGAAACAGAGAGCACCACTCACATCCACGTACTCGTACCGTGCTTCAAGCGCACTGCCTCTGGACACGAAACGGCGCACGTCGAGTTCCGGGCTATCTTCAGGGATCGGCTGCACGAGATCGGAGGAAATAGCTTTCCGGCCGACTATCTGCCGCACCACCGGGGCGGTAACGGCGTTCGAAGGCATCTCGACCTGGCGCCTACTGAACTCCGCCTGCAAGCGCAAAGCCGCCTCCTTCATGCCGCAGTTCCAAACGTACGCAGCGAGCGCAATCAGGTCTCCGCCCCGGCATTCGTCCTCACAAGCGAAATCGCAGAAAACGCCCGTCTCCGAATTGATCTTGAACGAACCAAGATCGTTGTCCCGTCGCCGGGGATTGAAAGCCACGAACTCCTTGCCTTCGTACTTGCCTTCAAGATCAAGAATGTCTTCAACGACCGTGTCGAAGTACTCCAAGGCACGCTTGGCAAGCAGTTCGAAATCCAGTTTTCCGACACGACGGGACGTGGATTGAAATTCCTTAAGATCGGACCCATAAGTCACGACTTGCTTCTCTTTTTGCTTCGACATACCAAACATAAACGAAGAATACGTCTGGCCGGAACGCCCTCCCGCGCTTCATTGCACCTGGGTACAGAGCCAGACTGTAGGCTCGGACAAGGCGTCAATCCCCATCGTCACAGAGCCACTTCGTCCCGTCAGCCTATTCGTGCGCCTGACGACATGTCGTATGTTGTCGAGCTATCAGCGGCCTACTCGCATCGTCCAGTTGTCGTAGTGCGAGCTTCTCGTTGAATGGGGACCCGTGCCCCCACGTCTATCGGCGCAGGAACAGGAAATGAGAACTTCGATTGTTAAAGAGCAGGGTCTAGTTCAAGCCAGCCCCACGTCTGTTTTCGGGGCCTCTCTCGACCGGCGAACAATAGAAGGGGCGGCGACCGCCAGACCACCAACCGAAGGTCATCGACTGGCTATCGAATTATGCGGCGGGACGTGGGAGGAATAACAGGAAGAAAATCGTTCGGGAAAATTTTCCTGACCGGAGCTAAGCCAGTCACGCATGGTTATGCATGTGCCATGCTCCGCAGGACGGTAAGCGTGTCATACGAGAACAGTTGGGCCGCCGCATTGCGGGCTCCCTTCTTCTTCGACTCCAGTGCTTCGGCATCCACGTTCGGAAACAGCCTGCTCCACCGGAACACCGATGGCACGGATTTGCCCGTCATCCGCTCGAATAGGTCGAGGTCATACCACTGTACGGCACGCAGCGGAATCCACCTGTTCCGCGCCTTGTCCATGTAGTCGCCGTTTTGAAAGTCTGTGTCGGGCAACGATGTGAACGAAGCCAGCCAGCCATCCAGCCAGCGGGCGAAATCATCGACGATCTGATCTCTTGGAGCGTCGATCGACACCATTACATGAGCGTATCGCCGGAAGGCCGATTCGGGATTGCGGGCCAGCAATTGGTCCACGACCGCGTCACCGCCTTCGGAACCAAGTGACACCGTGGCCTCGTCGGCGAGACGCCGCAAACGATTGAGATTCAGGGACTTGACCGTCGCCGTGTTGGCAGCATGTTTAGCTCCGGTGTACCGAACGTCGGAGCCAAGCCACTTCAGGGGCTCATCCTTGATCAACTCGAAGACATCGGCGACGGACTCCGGAATCTTGCCGTCAATTGCCCGACGTATGGCAAGACGATCGCCGACGAGGCGGGCCCAGTCCAGAGCTGTGAACGGACTCAGGCTGGCGTATTTGTCCAGCTCGAACCAAGCCAGATCGTCGGCAGTTGCTTCGGTGGTCTTCTTGGATGCGGGCACGGCTCGTCTCCCGGACATATCGCAGGCGCTCCGGATGGACCCCCGCTAACGATGCGAACTGGGAGCCACCCCTTTGTTTTTCAACCGGCCAAGATCCAACTTTCCGGGCGCCTTCCCCTGTTGTTTGGCTCAGGGATAGCTGCCACCAATGCAAAACGGCCTGGAAACTGCCAAGCCGCTTCATGCAGATACCAGCTCCTGTTAGTTGCTGACGTCTTTGCTTACGAGATACCGTCCCTGGCTATTTAAGCCCCCGCCAGAAGCGCACGGGTGACCATTGTCCCAATGGGACAAATCCGTGGGACAATGGTGTCCCATGGATGAGTGATCTGGGACGTCCGCGACGACTCAATGCAGACCCTGGCTCGCCAGGAAGTCCTCATAGTTGCCGCTGTAGTCGTTGATCGTGCCGTTGGTCTTCACTTCGATGATGCGATTCGCCAGGCCGTTCACGAATTCACGGTCATGCGACACGAAGATCAGCGTGCCTTCGAACTTTTCGAGCGCGATCTGCAGCGACTCGATCGATTCCATGTCCATGTGGTTGGTCGGCTCGTCCATCAGCAGCACGTTGTGGCGGCCCAGCATCAGCTTGCCCCAGATCATGCGGCCCTTTTCGCCACCCGACAGCACCTTGACCGACTTCTTGATGTCATCGGCGTTGAACAGCAGACGGCCCAGCGTGCCGCGCACCGACTGCTCGTCGTCGCCTTCCTGGCGGTACTGGTCGATCCAGTCCATCAGCGTGACGTCGGCCGGGAATTCTTCGTACGTGTCCTGCGGCATGTAGCCGATGTTCGCGTTTTCGGCCCACTTCACCGACCCGTTGTCGACCGCCACGTTGCCCAGCAGCGAGCGCAGCAGCGTGGTCTTGCCCGCGCCGTTTTCCCCGATGATCGCGATGCGCTCGCCCGGCTGCACGCTGATGTTGAATTTGTTGAAGATGCGGCGTTCGTAGGTCTTCGTGATCTCGTCCGCGACCACGACGATGTTGTGCAGCTTCTTCTCGAACTCGAAGCGGATGAACGGGTTCTGACGCGACGAGGGCTTGAATTCCTCGATCTTGATCTTGTCGATCATCTTCAGACGGCTGGTGGCCTGACGCGCCTTCGACTTGTTCGCCGAGAAGCGGCGCACGAAGTCCTGCAGGTCGGCGACGCGTTCCTTCGCCTTCGCGTTCGCATTGGCCTGACGCTCGCGCGCCTGCGCCGACGCCAGCATGTAGTCGTCGTAGTTGCCCGGATAGACCTTCAACGTGCCGTAATCCATGTCCGCCATGTGCGTGCAGACCTGGTTCAGGAAGTGTCGATCGTGGGAAATGATGATCATGGTCGAGTTGTACTCGTTCAGAACATCTTCCAGCCAGCGGATCGAATTGATGTCGAGGTTGTTGGTCGGTTCGTCGAGCAGCAGCACGTCCGGCTTCGAGAACAGCGCCTGGGCGAGCAGCACGCGCAGCTTCCAGCCCGGCGCCACGGCGCTCATCGGGCCCTGATGGAATTCCGTGTCGATGCCGATGCCCAGCAGCAGTTCGCCCGCGCGCGCTTCGGCCGTGTAGCCGTCGTACTCGGCGAACTTGGTCTCGAGGTCGGCGGCCTTCATGTAGTCGTCGTCGGTCGCGTCGGGGTTCGCGTAGATCGCGTCGCGCTCGGTCATCGCGGCCCACATTTCGGTGTGGCCCATCATGACGACGTCGAGCACGCGCACGTCTTCGTACGCGAACTGGTCCTGGCGCAGCTTGCCGAGGCGCACGTTCGGCTCGAGGATGACGTTGCCCGAGCTTTGCTCGAGGTCGGCACCGAGGATCTTCATGAACGTGGACTTGCCGCAACCGTTCGCGCCGATCAGGCCATAGCGGTTGCCTTCGCCGAATTTGACCGAGATGTTCTCGAACAAGGGCTTCGGCCCGAATTGCATGGTGATGTTGGCGGTAGAGAGCACAGCGCGTCCCGAAAGTAGATCGACGAAAAACCTGTAATTTTAGCAGGTTATGCCAGTTCGCGCGCGGCTGCCACCTGTCCGTCGACAGGACCGCGCCTCGGCAAATTACGGGAAATTCGTGGCAGATTCATGCTGCGGAGCGTGGCACGGCCGGAATTCGTCCGCGCATCCGGCCCCCAGCGCAACGGGTTCAGAGCCGGTTCAGCGTCGATTGTGCGCCGGATTCAGCCCTGACGCGGCGTCTGCAGAATGTCGACGAAACCGGAGAAGTCGGCCTGCGCGAGCCCCATCGCTTCCGCCAGACGCAGCAATTGCTGCACCGTGCCCGCGACCGGCATCGGCGTGCCGGTTTCGCGCGCGGCGTCGGCGACCGTATCGACGTCCTTCTGAAACGTTTTCAGGGCGCCGATCGGCGCGAGCCCGTCCTGTGTCATGCGCGGCACGAAGGTGCGCAGCAGCGTGGAGTCGGCCCAGCCGCCCGCGAGCGCATCGGGCAGCCTGGCGGCGTCGATGCCGCTGCGGCGCGCGAGGCTCACCGCTTCGGCGATCGCCGCGACCGTGGCGGTCACGATAGCCTGATTGCAGAGTTTGGTCGTCTGCCCCGCGCCCGGTCCGCCCATGTGCGTGACCCGCGCCGCGTAGGCGGCCAGCACCGGCTCGACCGTCGCCACGTCCTGCGTCGCGCCGCCCGCCATCACCGCGAGCGTGCCCGCCTGCGCGCCGCCCACGCCGCCCGACACCGGCGCATCCACCCAGCCGACGCCCAGCGCCGCTGCGCGTTCGGCCAGCTCGCGCGTGAGGCCCGGCGGAATGCTCGAATGATCGACGATCAGGCGCACGCGGCGCGCGTCGTCGGGCGTGGCCAGCAGGCCGTCGTCGCCGAAGACGGTCTGCTCGACCGCCGCGCCGTCCGCGACGCAGAGCAGCACCACCTCGGCCCGGCGCGCGAGTTCACGCGGCGTGGCGACCACGCGCGCGCCGTCGGCGACGAGCGCTTCGGCCTTCGCGGCAGTGCGGTTCCACACGCTCACCGCGTGCCCCGCGCGCAGCAGATGGCGGATCATCGGCGCGCCCATCAATCCCGGGCCGCAAAATCCCAGTTCGGTTTTGTCCTGCTCCTGCATGTGCTTCGTCTCCTGCGTGGCGTGGCTCGTCGTGATGTGCGGTACGGCGTTGCTTGACGTCGCTCCGGCTTCGGCACCGGGCATGCGCAATGCACGCGGATTCCGCGAGGCGCCATCATAACCGGCGGCCTGGCCGCCTCAGCGCGCATCCGCACGCAACCGTATCTATACTCGATTGGCGCATCCCCGAACAACCGTGCCCAACGGAGACACTGTCATGAGCGACCATGTCTACAAGCAGATCGAACTCACCGGATCGTCCCAGGTGTCCAGCGACGACGCCATCCGCTGCGCCATCACGCGCGCGTCGAAAACGTTGCGTCATCTGCACTGGTTCGAGGTCGTGGAAACGCGCGGCCTGATCGAAAACGACCAGATTTCGCACTGGCAGGTGACGATCAAGGTGGGCATGCGCATCGACGACTAGCCGCGCGCGGCCGGTCACGCGGCCGGAAGACAAAACGGCAGCGCGAAGCCCTCGGGCCTCGCGCTGCCGTTTCACGTCCTGAGCGCGAAATAATCTGAGGAAACGCGCCGCACTTATTTCGCCGCTCATTTCCCCGCTTGTGTCGCCATCACTTCGGCAGCGAGCCGTCCACGCCCTCGACGTACCAGTTCAGGCGTTGCAGTTCCGGGTCGGTGAGCGTCTTGCCCGCCGCGACCTTGACCGCGCCCGTCTGATCCTTGATCGGGCCCGTGAACACATCCCACTTGCCGCTGGCGATCGCTTCGCGCTTCGCGGCGACGGCCTTCTGCGCGTCGGCGGACAGATCGGCCGTATTCACGTCGCCGAGATCGACGGCCTTTTGCGGAATGCCCCACCAGACCGGATCGTTCTTCCACTTGCCGTCGAGCACCTGCTGGATCGCGGCGACGTAGTACACGCCCCAGTTCGCCTCGACCGAGCCGAGATGCGCGTGCGGGCCGAACTTCTTCATGTTCGAATCCCAGCCGAACGCGTGCACGTGCTTTTCTTCGGCGGTCGCGAGCGTGGCGCTCGAATCGGTGTTTTGCAGCAGCACGTCGGCGCCCTGCCCGATCAGCGTTTCGGCGGCCTGCTTTTCCTTGCCCGGATCGAACCAGCTGTTGATCCAGATAACCTTGGTGTGGACCTTCGGATTTACCGAACGCGCGCCCAGCGTGTACGCGTTGATGTTGCGGACCACTTCGGGAATCGGCACCGAGGCCACGAAGCCGAGCGTGTTGGTCTTCGTCGCATAACCGGCGGCCACGCCCGCGAGATACGCGCCCTGATACATGCGCACATCATAGGTGCCGAAGTTCGGCGCTTTCTTGTAGCCGGTCGCGTGCAGGAACACGGTGTCCGGGAAGTCCTTCGCCACTTTCAGTTCGAAGTCCTGATAACCGAAGCTCGAACCGAAGATGATCTTGTTGCCCTTGCTCGCGAGATCGCGGAACACGCGCTCCGAGTCCGCCGATTCCGGCACGTTCTCCACGCGCGTGATCTTGATCTTGTTGCCGAACTTCTGTTCGGCGGCCTTCGAGCCCTGATCGTGCGCGTAGGTCCAGCCGGCATCGCCGGGATTGCCGAGGTAGACGAACGCGACGCCCGGCGCATCGGCGGCCTGCGCGGCCGGGACGAGCGCCGCCGTGCCGCACGTGGCGGCGACGGCGAAAGCGGTCAGGAGGGTTTTTTTCATTGTGTGGATCTCCGGTCGTGAATTGAGAAACTGCGAGCGCTTCTGTTGTTGTCGAATGTTTCAAGCGGCGCCAAAGAACGACTTGCCAAGCGAGGCCGGCGCGTTGAGGCGAATGGTGTTCGGATTGCGCGAGATGAGCACCAGCACGACGATGGTCGCCACGTACGGCAGCATGGCGAGGAACTGCGTCGGCACCGGCACGCCCACTGCTTGCGCGTAGAACTGCGCGCCCGTGACCGCGCCGAACAGCAGCGCGCCGATCAGCAGACGCCCCGGCCGCCACGTCGCGAACACCACCAGCGCGAGCGCGATCCAGCCGCGACCCGCCGTGATCTGCTCCTGCCACAGATGCAGTTGCACGACCGAGTAATACGCGCCCGCGAGTCCCGCCATCGCGCCGCCGAACGCGGTCGCGCCGTAACGCACGCCGATCACCGGAAAGCCCACCGAATGCGCGACTTGGGGCGACTCGCCGACCGAGCGCAGCACGAGTCCCGCACGCGTGCGGTAGAGGAACCAGCCGACTACCGCGAACATGGCGAACGCGAGGTAATCGACGGGCGTGAGATTGAAGAACGCCGGGCCGACGACCGGCAGATGCGACAGCCCGGGAATCGGCCACGCGGCTATCGTCGCCGAGGTGGCGGCCGAGGTGTACGGCTTGCCGACGTAGGCGGAAAGACCGACGCCGAAGATCGTCAGCGACAGTCCCGTGGCGACCTGGTTGGCCTGCATCGTGAGGACGAGGAAGCCGAACAGCAGCGACATCGCCACGCCGGCGGCCATGCCCGCCACGAGCCCGAGCCACGGGTTGCCGCTGATCGTCGTGACCGCGTAGCCGGTGACGGCGCCCATCAGCATCATGCCTTCGACGCCGAGGTTGAGCACGCCCGACTTCTCCGTGACGAGTTCGCCCACGCCCGCGAACATCAGCGGAATGGCGGCGGTGACGGCGCTCGACGCGAGCGAGCTGGCTTGCTGGATATCCATGTCGTGTGACCTGTTTCGGATGCGTTGGTGTGGCGAGTGCGCGAGATGCGAGTTGCTAGTTGCGACGAAAGGCGACGCGGATGGCTGCGTCAGCCTGCCGTCGCCACGGTATGGCGGCGACGGATGCGGTAGTTCACGAACAGGTCCGCGCCGAGCAGGCAGAACAGCAGCAAGCCCTGGAACACGCCCGAAAGCGCCTGCGGCAATTGCAGCGAGGTCTGCACCGCTTCGCCGCCGAGATACAGCAGCGCCATCAGCAGACTGGCGAGCACGATGCCGACCGGATGCAGCCGCCCCACGAACACGACGATGATCGCCGTGAAGCCGTAACCCGGCGACCACGTCGCCTGCAACTGGCCGATCGGACCGGCGATCTCGCCCATGCCCGCGAGACCAGCGAGGCCGCCCGAGAGCAGCAGCGAAGTCCAGATGGTCTTCTTCTCGGAGAAACCGGCGTAGCGCGCGGCGAGCGGCGCAAGACCGCCCACGCTCATCCGATAGCCCGCGAAGCTGCGGCGCATGAACAGCCAGACGAGCGGAATGGCCGCGAGCGTCAGGAAGATCGACGCGTTCAGACGCGTGCCGCGCAGCCAGTGAATGCGCCAGTCGCCGCCGAAGGTCGGATAGAGCGCGTCGCCGCTGAACATTTCGGAGAGCGGAAAATTCATGCCGTTCGGATCGCGCCACGGACCGCTCACGAGCCAGATCAGCAATTGCGTCGCGACGTAGGTGAGCATCAGGCTCGTGAGGATTTCGTTGGTGTTGAAACGGCTCTTGAGCCACGCGGGAATCGCCGCCCAGGCCATGCCGCCGAGCACGCCGGCGAGCATCATCAGGAACAGGATCCACCAGCCCGTCGACTGGTCGAAATAGATCGCCACGCCGCTGGCGGCGATGCCGCCGAGCACCATCTGCCCTTCGGCGCCGATGTTCCAGACGTTGGCGCGATAGCCCGCCGCGAGACCCAGCGCGATCAGGCACAGCGGCGAGGCCTTGAGCAGCAGTTCGCTCCAGCCGTTGACGCTGGAAAGCGGCTCGATGAAGAACGCGTGCATCGCCTGCAAGGGATCGCGTCCGACGAGGCCGAAGATCAGAAAGCCGATCGCGAGCGTGAGAAGCGCGGCGATCAGCGGCACGGCAATGCGCACCGTGCGGGACGGCGTCGTGCGGGCTTCGAGTCGGTAGGGAAAAATCATGGCGGTGGAATCGGAAACGTTGCGTCGTTGTCGGTATGCGCGGCGTGTTAGGTCGTGTCGTGTCGCGCCGCTCACGCGTGCGCCGTCGGCGCGGCCGGTTCGGCGGGCGGCTCGCCACCGTTCTGCGGGCCCGTCTGTGGCCCGTTCTGTTCCGCGCGCTCGCCGAACAGCCCCGCCATCCAGCGGCCGATTTCTTCGGCGTTCGTCTCGCCGGTGAGGCGCGCGGGCGACAGACGTCCGCCCGCAAGCACGGCGATGCGATCGCAGATATCGAACAGTTCCTCGAGTTCTTCGGAGATCACGAGAATCGCCACGCCGCGCGCCGAGAGATCGAGCAACTGCTGCCGGATGAACGCCGCCGCGCCGACGTCGACGCCCCACGTGGGCTGCGCGACCACCAGCACCTTCGGCGCCTGCAGAATCTCGCGCCCGACGATGAACTTTTGCAGATTGCCGCCCGAGAGGCTTTGCGCGAGCGCGTCGGGACCGCCGCAGCGCACGTCGAATGCGCCGATGCAGCGTTCGGCGAACGCGCGCATCGCGCCGGTCTTGAGCCAGCCCGAGCGCACCATGCCTTCGCGATGCGCCGTCAGCAGCGCGTTCTCCGCGAGCGACATCGCCGGCACCGCGCCGCGTCCGAGCCGCTCTTCGGGCACGAAGGCGAAGCCGAGCTTGCGGCGCGCGCCCGCCGACATGCGTGCGGCCGGCTTGCCGCAGATCGTCACCGCGTCGGCGTGCATGCCGTGGCGCGTGGTCTGCGCTTCGCCCGAGAGCGCGGCGAGCAACTCGGCCTGGCCGTTTCCGGACACGCCCGCGATCCCCAGAATCTCGCCGCTATGCACGCCGAACGACACATCCTTGAGCGAGGTGCCGAACGGGTCGTCGCTCGGCATGGAAAGCTGCTTCACGTCGAGCAGCACGTCGCCGGGCGTGTGCGCACGACGCGTGTAATCGGGCAATTCGCGGCCCACCATCAGGCGCGCGAGCGAAGCATGCGTTTCCTCGCGCGGATTCACGTTGCCCGTGACCTTGCCGCCGCGCAGCACGGTGGCCGTATCGCAGAGTTCCTGAATCTCGTCGAGCTTGTGGCTGATGTAGAGAATGCTGCAGCCTTCCGACGCCAACCGTCGCAGCGTGTCGAACAGCTTGCGCACCGCTTGCGGCGTGAGCACCGAAGTGGGCTCGTCCATGATCAGCAGACGCGGGTTCTGCAACAGGCAGCGCACGATTTCCACGCGCTGGCGCTCGCCCACCGTGAGGCTGTGCACGTGGCGCTGCGGATCGACGTCGAGTCCGTATTGCGCCGACACTTCGCGGATGCGTTTTGCGAGCGCCTTCAGATCGAACGTTTCGTCGAGCGAGAGCGCGATGTTTTCGCCCACCGTCAACGTTTCGAACAGCGAAAAATGCTGGAACACCATGCCGATGCCGAGCTTGCGCGCCGCCGCCGGACTCGCGATCTCGACGCGCTCGCCTTCCCAGCGAATCTCGCCTGCGTCCGGGCGCACCGCGCCGTAGACGATTTTCATCAGCGTGCTCTTGCCCGCGCCGTTTTCGCCGAGCAAGGCGTGGATTTCGCCGGGCGCGACGGTCAGCGTGACATCGTCGTTGGCGCGCACCGCCGGATATTGCTTCGTGATGCCAAAAAGCGCGAGTCGCGGCGTGCTGGCTTGACGGGAAGAAGAGTCGCCCATGGAGGTTGTGCCGTAGTTCGTTGTCGTGCGCCTGCATTGCGGCCGAGGTGCGGCCGGAGTGCGGCTGAATCGCGGAAATCGATTGCCTGTTCGGAGGCGCAAGCCGGTTCGTTCCGCGCCGCGCGAAGCGCCGCTGCGCGGGTGACGATACCTGTTAGCCCTGCCAACGTCGAGACATCAAAAATGTTCGTCGTCCAGACCTCACAGGCGTATACCGGTTATTTGGCCGACGTGCGCCAGCGTGGGCCGGGCTTTCACACGGCGTCGGTATAAGCCGCCCTTGACGGCCCTTTTTGTCCATATTAAAAAACATATACCCACGAAGCCTTTCGATCAGCCAAAACATATAATTCGGAGAGTAGTTCATGAGTCAGCAACGCGAGGCGATCGACACGTACCTCTTGCGCGTCTTGCACACCCTCTTGATGGAGCGCAGCGTCACGCGCGCGGCCGTCAAGCTCAATCAGTCCCAACCCGCAATCAGTGCCGCGCTGCGCCGTCTGCGCGACATCACGGGCGATCCGCTGCTCGTGCGCGGCAAGTCGGGCATGGTGCCGACCGAATACGGCCTGCGCCTGCTCGAACCGGTGCAGAACGCGCTGCGCGAAATCGAACGCATCCGTTTCCAGCAGCATAATTTCGATCCGGCTACGTCCATTCGCTGCTACCGCATCGGTTGCCCCGACTATCTGAACGTGCTGTTCGTGCCCACCGTCGTCGAGCGTTTCCGCCAGGCCGCGCCCAACGCCACGCTCGAATTCCATTCGCTCGGTCCCGCGTTCGATTACGAACTCGCGCTCGAAGAAGGCAAGCTCGATATCGTCATCGGCAACTGGCCCGAGCCGCCCGAGCAACTGCACCTCTCGAATCTGTTCGTCGACCAGATCGTCTGCCTGATGAGCAACACGCATCCGTTCGCCAAGCGCGGCGGGCTCACGCTCGATCAGTACCTGAACGCACCGCATCTCGCGCCCACGCCCTATTCCGTGGGCCAGCGCGGCGCCATCGACGTGCATCTCGCGCGCGAGCGTCTCAAGCGTCACGTCGTCGTCACGCTGCCGTACTTCAATCTCGCGCCTTACGTGCTGATCAAGTCGGATCTCGTGTTCACGACCACGCGTCTGTTCGCCGACCACTACGCGCGCTTCCTGCCGCTCACGGTCGTGCCCGCGCCGCTCGATTTCCCGCCGATGCAGTACTACCAGTTGTGGCACGAGCGTTGTCATTATTCGGACGAAGTGCGCTGGTTGCGCGGCCTCGTCGCCGAAGCGACGAAGACGCTGATCGACAAGCCTTAAACGATGTCCAGGCGAAGCGGCGTTCGGCGCCGCTTCGCGCTTGCTCAACTCATCACCGAAGCATTAACGCGCCGCCTGCACGAGCCGCGCCGCGAGCGCGTTGTGGCGCTCGATCACCGGACCCAGTTCGACGGTCTGCAACACCCCTTCTTTCACCACCACGCGTCCGCCGATCACGCTCAACGCGACCTGCGACGGCGCGCAGAACACCAGCGCCGCGACCGGATCGTGCAACGCGCCCGCAAATGACGGCTGACGCAGATCGAACGCGACGAAATCCGCCGCCATGCCGGGTGCCAGCGCGCCGATGTCGTCGCGCCCCAGCACTTTCGCGCCGCCCAGCGTGGCGATTTCCAATGCCTCGCGCGCGGTCATCGCATCGGGGCCGAAACCGACGCGCGCGAGCAGCATCGCCTGACGCGCCTCGGCCACCATCTGCGCGCCGTCGTTCGACGCCGAGCCGTCGACGCCGAGCCCGACCGGCACGCCCGCGAGCCGCATCTTCTTGACCGGCGCGATGCCCGATGCGAGCCGCATGTTCGAGCACGGACAATGCGCGACGCCGGTGCCCGTGCGCCCGAACAGGCCGATGCCGTGATCGTCGAGCTGCACGCAGTGCGCATGCCAGACGTCGGGGCCAATCCAGCCCAGATCCTCCGCGTATTGCGCCGGCGTCATGCCGAATTTTTCGCGGCTATAGGCGATGTCGTTGACGTTCTCCGCGAGGTGCGTGTGCATCGAGACGCCGTAGTGCCGCGCCAGCGTCGCCGACTCGCGCATCAGGTCGCGGCTCACCGAGAACGGCGAACACGGCGCGACCACCACGCGCAGCATCGCGTAGCGGCCCTCGTCGTGATACGTCTCGATGAGGCGCTGCGTGTCGGCGAGAATCGCGTCCTCGCGCTCGACCACCGAATCGGGCGGCAAACCGCCGTCTTTCTGCCCGACGCTCATGCTGCCGCGGCTCGCATGAAAGCGCATGCCGATCTGCTGCGCCGCGCGGATGCTGTCGTCGAGACGGCTGCCGTTCGGATAGATGTACAGATGGTCGCTCGACGTCGTGCAGCCCGACAGCAGCAACTCGGCCATCGCCGTGAGCGTCGACACCTCGATCATCTCGGGCGTGAGATTCGCCCACACCTTGTAGAGATTCGTGAGCCAGCCAAACAGTTCGGCGTTCTGCGCGGCGGGCAGCGCGCGCGTGAGGCTCTGGTACATGTGGTGATGCGTGTTGACGAGGCCCGGCGTGATGAGATGGCCGGTGGCGTCGATCACGTCGTCGGCGTCGGACGGCAATTCCGCCGTCGGTCCGACCGCGACGATGCGGTTGTCCTCGACATAAAGGCCGCCGCCGCGAATCTCGCGGCGCGCGCCGTCCATCGTCACCAGCATGTCGGCGTTCTTCACCAGCAGGGTCTTGCCCTTGCCGGGTTCGCGCGCCATGCCGTTCGTCGTGCGGTTCGTGGGTTCCATCGTGTCTGTTCGCTCCGTTGTCGTGCCGCGGCGGCCCTGCTGTGCCGCGGCGTTCGGGCCCTGGCCCTGGGTGTTGACAGACGTCCCTGCCGCACGCGCCGCCGAGCCGGAAACCGGTGCCGACGCATCCCCGCAAGGACGCCGCTGGCCCGGTTACCCGGCGCGCAGCGCCGTCTTCGGGATGCGCCGCCCGCCGTTCAGCCGGCGAGGCAGCGCATGACCTCTACCTTCGGCGGTCAAAAAAATGCTGACAATTCGCGCCAATGAGATACCCGAATTCACGCCCAGCATATAAAGGTCGATTTTTGGCTGTGCGAGGATGCACTCATGGGTGAAAACCCGCATGGAAAATGCGGGTTGGATCGCGCCGGAAGGCCGCCAGGACTGGCGCGGCGCGCGAGGCTCATGCTGCCGGCATTATCTTTCCTATCGCTCGCGCGCTGGAGGCCCGATCGTTCTTAAAATGCGTTCACGGCGCTCGCATCGATCCGCCGACGGGTATGTAGCCACTGTCTCGCCAGCGACGTGGAGCCTCGATCCGCCGCACCGAATTCCGGGATCGGGCTGCCGCCGCAAGCTCGCAAAGACACCAGCAAAACACAAGGAAAACTGCGAATGGGCAAGCTGACTACCCACGTGCTCGACACCGCGAACGGCCGTCCCGGCGCGGGCATCAAGGTCGAACTTCATGCGCTCGACGGCGAGGCACGCCGGGCGCTGAAGACCGTGACCACCAACCACGACGGCCGCTGCGACGAACCGCTGCTCGAAGGCGTCGCGCTCGCCGCGGGCGAATACGAACTCGTGTTCCATGCGGGCGATTACTTCGCGGCGCTCGGCGTGAAGGTGCCGGAGCCGCGCTTCGTCGACCGCGTGGTGCTGCGCTTCGGTATCGCCGACGTCAACGCGCACTACCACGTGCCGCTGCTCGTCTCGCCGTGGGCGTACAGCACGTATCGCGGCAGCTAGGCGCGCCGTTTTTCGGCATCGCGCAGACGATACAGACACAACAACAGACGGACCGCAAAGACAGCGGCTAGACACATTCAACGTCGAGGCAACGGCGCTGTATCGCCGTGGAGCGCACTGGAGCGTCCTGCCTGCACGACGCCGCCTCTTTGCATGGCGTCCAGCCCCGCAGTCCGCGCGCGACGGCGCATCGATCCCAGGACGATGCCCAGCGCGCGTCACGAATCAGAAGTGGAGGAGTTTCATGGAAGGCTTTATCACTGACTGGCTGAACCTCGCGCTGCGCTGGTTCCACGTCATCGCGGCGATCGCCTGGATCGGCGAATCGTTCTACTTCGTCGCGCTCGACAACAGCCTGAAACCGCCGACGGACCCGAACCAGCGCCGTCGCGGCGTGTTCGGCGAACTGTGGCACGTGCACGGCGGCGGCTTCTACAACATGCAGAAGTACACGGTTGCGCCGCCCGAAATGCCCGACGACCTGCACTGGTCGAAGTGGCCTTCGTACACGACGTGGCTCTCGGGCGCGTCGCTGTTCACGGTGCTCTATCTGATGGCGCCGAACACGTATCTGATCGACAAGAACGTCCTCGACATGGGCCCGGTCGTGGCGATCTTCTCGGCGCTCGGCTTTCTCGCCGCGGGCTGGATCGTCTATGACTCGCTGTGCCGCCTGCTCGGCACGAAAGACCGCCTGCTGGGCGTATGCGTGGGCCTTTACGTGGTGATCGCCGCGTACCTCGCTTGCCACATCTTCTCGGGCCGCGCCGCGTATCTGATCATGGGCGCGATGCTGGCGACGATCATGTCGGCGAACGTGTTCTTCGTCATCATCCCGGGCCAGCGCAAGATGGTCGCCGCGATGCTCAAGGGCGAAGTGCCGAACCCGATCTACGGCAAGCGCGGCAAGCAGCGTTCGGTGCACAACACCTATTTCACGCTGCCGGTGGTGTTCGCGATGCTGTCGAACCACTACGCGATGACGTACGCACACACCTACAACTGGGCCGTGCTCGTGGTGATCATGCTGGCCGGCGCGCTGATTCGCCAGTTCTTCGTGATGCGTCATCGCGGTCAGCAGCTCTGGTATCTGCCGATCGGCGGCGTGGCGCTGATGTTCGTCGCGCTGGTGTGGACGCTGCCGCGCCCGGTCGTGCCGCAAGCCGAAGCGGCGAACGCGCCGACGCTCAAGGTCGGCGACATCCAGCCGATTCTTCAGCAACGTTGCGCGGGCTGCCACTCGGCCCACCCGACGATGATGGGCGCTGCGCCCGCCGGCGTGATGTTCGATACGCCCGATGAAATCTCGCAGAACGCGCAGCGTCTGTATCAGCAGGCGGTGACGCTCAAGGCGATGCCGCTCGGCAACGTCACGCATATGACGGACGACGAGCGCCAGAAGATCGCGATGTGGTTCCAGGGCGGCGCAAAACAGTAAGCGCATGACGCCTGCGCGCGTCACCGGTCAAACGCAAAGGCCCGAAGCAGACGA
Organism: Paraburkholderia sp. SIMBA_027; assembly: GCF_046535315.1. Lineage (NCBI taxonomy): Bacteria > Pseudomonadati > Pseudomonadota > Betaproteobacteria > Burkholderiales > Burkholderiaceae > Paraburkholderia > Paraburkholderia sp. SIMBA_027. The sequence goes on along the minus strand of NZ_JAWRWY010000023.1, from coordinate 57,013 downwards.
TGCTTCGGGCCTTTGCCTTTTCTTTGCTTTCTTGCTTGTTGCGCCGGTGTAAATCCCTACCAGACTGCGCCGGAAACCGATGCGGCCGGAGCCATCTCGGCGGCGCTCATCGGGCGTCGTGCGTAAGGCGCTGTTTCCGGCGATGCGGCTTTTTCCGGCAGCCGTGCGGGCTCTGCCGTGTGCGCTTCGACGATCGTCGTCGCCCTCACCGGCGCGGGCACGTCGACCATCTTGCCCTCGCCTTCACGGCCGAACAACTGCGTGTTGAGACGCCCCACTTCATCGAGATCGAGAATCGCGGCTTCGGCCAGCAGCTTGAGCAAGGCGAGCACCGTGTCGTAGCGCGCGCGGATCTGATCGCGCTGGCTCGCATAGAGCGCGTCGGTCGCGCGAAGCACGTCGACGCTCGTACGACTACCCGCGCGAAAACCGATCCGCGTGGCGTCCAGCGCGTCCTGCGCGCGCCGCGCCGACTGCGCGAGCGCCTGGCTGCGCTCGACACCCGCGTTCACGCGCAGCCAGCCGTCGCGCGCGTTCGCCGCCGCGTCGCGCACGGCGGCTTCGAGTTCATCGCGCGCCTTGTCCTCGAGCGCCTGCGCTTCGCGCGTGAGCGCCGTGGTTTCGCCGCCCGAGAACACGGGGATCGTCACTTGCAGCATGCCGGTCGTGGTGGTGGTCGGACGCGAGTAGCCGCCGCCCGCACCCGCCGGCGTATGCGTGACTTGCAGCGAAACGTTCGGATAATGCGCGGCCTGCGCCTTCTGCGTATCGAACTTCGCGACCTGCAACGCCATCTCGCCGATCTGCACCGCGTACGCACGGGTTTGCGCCTGCGTGACCCACGGTTCGACGTCGGCGGGTGCGAGCGCGGGTGGTGCGACCTGCGCTGGCAACACGGCAAGCGCGCCCGGTGGCTTACCGGTCAGCCGCTCCAGCGCGAGCCGCGTCAGCCTCGCCTGGCTCTGCGCATCGAGCCATTGCACCTGAGCCTGCGCGCGGCTCGATTCGGCTTCGCGCAGATCGACGAGCGTGGCCTCGCCCGCCGCCTTCGCGCGCACCAACTGCGCGTAATGCGTATCGAGCGCCGCGCGATAGGCGGTGGCGCGCGCCAGTTCGTCCTCGGCGGCGAGCGCATCGAAATAGGCTTGCGCCGCGCGCAGGATCGCGTCCTGCGTCGCGCTCGCCGTCTCCAGCTTGCCGCGCGCGACCACGTAATCCGCCTGACGATACGCGGTCCAGAGCGACCAGTCGAAAATCGGCTGAACGAGCGAAACGGTCCAGCCGCTCTGCCAGTAGTGCTGGGTGGGAAAGTCTTCCATCACGATGCCGTTGTACGCGCGGCCCCAGCCGCCCTGCACGCGCGGCATCAGGCCCGCGCGCGCCTTCGGGACCGCCTGCATGGCCGCGCGGTACGCGTCGCGCGAAGCGGCCAGCGTCGCGTCGTGATCGAGCGTGTCTTCCACCACGCCGAGCAGGTCCGCGGCGTGCGCGGCCGGCGATGTCAGCATCGTCAGCGCGACCGACAACGCGCACGTCCATGTACGTGTCACGCAGACCAATCGTTTCGAGCCGGAAGCCGCCATCACGCCGACTCCATCGCGGCTTCCGCCTGCGCGCGATCCACCGGCACGAACGCCCCGTCAATCAGCCGATAGTGGCGATCGAAGCCCTCGGCCATCGCAACATCGTGCGTAATCACCACGACGGTGCGCTCGATCCGCCGTAACAGCGACGCGATCCGCCGCACAGCAAGCGGATCGAGATTCGACGTGGGTTCGTCGAGCAGCAGCAGTTCGCGCGGCTGATACAGCGCGCGCGCCAGCAGCAGCCGCTGACGCTGCCCCGCCGAAATATTCGCCAGCGAATCGCTGATGACCGTGCGCGTGCGCATCGGCAGACGCATCACGTCGTCGAGCAGGCCCACGGCTTCGAGCAGCGCGTGAATGCGCTTTTCGTCGGCGTTGCCTTCGAAAAGCGAGATGTTATCGGCGATCGAACCGTGCAGGATGATGTCGCCCTGGCGCATGTGCACCGCGTGTCGGCGGATTTCGTCGACCGCGAGATTCGGCCACGCGATGCCGTTGAGCAGAATCTCGCCCGACTGCGCCTGCTCGGCCGCCGCGAGCAATTTGAAGAGCGTTGACTTACCCGCGCCCGACGGCCCGGTGATGACGATCTTGTCGCCGCGCGCGATATCGAGGCTCGCGTGGCGCAGCACCGGCTGGTCCGACACGCCATACGCAAACGTCACGTCGCGCACGCTGATGCATTCGAAGCGCCGCGCCTCGACCGTCTTGTGCATATCTTCGAGCGGCGTGTAACGCTCGGTTTCGGTCTGCGTGATGTCGTCCACGCGCGCGACGGGCACGCTCAGCATGAAGTACGCGAAACCGGTGTTGATCGCGTGCGCGACGCGATCGGAGAACAACGACTTGTAGATCATGAACGAATAGAACGCGCCCACCGACACCGTGCCCGCGAGCATGAGCTTCGCCGCGAGCCAGGTCACGGCCAGCGTCTCCGCGTGTGCGAGCAGCTTGAGCACGGCGTCGCGCGTGGCGGACAGCCGGGTACTGCGAAACAGCACCGACGCGTAACTGCGAAACTGCTCCATGAAGCGCGCGACGCGGCGCGTCTCGCCCTGCGAGAGCTTGATGAGCGGCGCGGCGCGCACGGTTTCGATCAGCGCGTCGTCGCAACGCGCAGATTCGTTGAACACGCGCGCGTGCGTTTCCCACATCGACGCGAACATCAAGCCGGAAACCAGCACATACAGCCCGAAGATCGCCAGCACGACCAACGACAATCCGGGGTTCTGCACGAACATCATCGCCAGCGCGAGCAGGCCGACCGCGAGATCGATATAGAGCGTGACGACCGAACGCGAAGCGAAGCCCGTCACTTCGTCCTGCGCCTTCACGCGCGCGAAGACATCGCCCACGTTGCGTTTTTCGAAGTACGAAACCGGCAGACGCAGCAGATGGCCGAGCAGCCCCTGCGTCGCGTTCACGCTCATCAGCGCGTGCAGCAGTTCGACGAGCACGCCCTGCGCGTACTGGCTGATCGCTCCTACCAGGAAGATGCCCGCGAAGGTGATCGCGAGCACGTTCAACAGATTGAGGTTGTCTTCCGCGACCACATGATCGAGCACGAACGAGCCGAGATACGGCTGCGCGAGCACGGCGAACTGGCTGCCGAGCGCCACGAAAAGGATCTTTGTGATCTGGCCGCGCATCTGCGGATTGAGGGCACGCAATTGCGCGAGCGCGGCCGGCACGCGCCAGCGTCTGGCGATGCGCTGCATCGCGGGCGTGGGCGCGCACTCGATCAGGAAACCCGACACGTTGGCGAGAAACGTATCCATGGAGATGCGCCGCCGCCCCATCGCTGGATCGATCAACTTCACATAGTTGCGCGAGCAACGTTCGACGACGACGAAATGCGCGCCGCCGAAGTGCACGATCGAGCCGCGCTTGATATCCGCGACATCCTGAGGTTCGAAGCGAAACGCCTGCACTTCGAGGCCGAACTCGGTCGCGACGTCATAGAGATCCATCAGCGTCAAGCCGTTCGCCGAAATTGGCCGATGTGCCGACAGCTCGCGAACCTCCGTCGCTCGACCGCAATGCGTGAGCACCATCGCGAGACACGCATAGCCGCACTCCGCGACTTCATTCTGGTAGATGACGTGCATGCTCAACCTCGCGCGATCTTGAAGAGCGGCTCGAGCACCCACTCGGCCACTGTGCGACGCTCGACCACGACGCTCGCGCTCGCCTGCATGCCCGGCAAGATGTCGAAGTGCTGCTTGCCGTAATCGAAGGTGCGGCCGCGCAAGGTGACCCACGCAACGTACTCGTCGCCGGGCGGCGTGGCGGCGGCTTTGTCGGCGCCCGCGCTCGCGGGCGCGGGCGGCGCCGTGCCCACTGTCGTGCGCGAAATCGAATCGATGCGCGCCTCGTAGGAACCGAATTTCGCATACGGAAACGCGTCGAATTTCAGGCGCACGGTCTGCCCTTCGCGCACGAAGCCGCGCCGCCGCGACGGAATGCGCAACTCGGCGCGCAAAGGCTGCGAGGTGTCGGTCACGATGACGAGCGCGATATCCGACGGCTGCAGCATCGCGCCCTGAACCAGTCGCGAAAAGGTGACGACGCCCGACTTCGGCGCGGAAATGGTGGCGTCGCGTCGGTTCTGCTCGAAGCGCGCGTCGGCCTCCTGGAGATCCCGCGCGTGGCTCGCGTCGAGTTCCTTCAACTGCGCCGCGAGCGCGGTCTGCGAATTCTGGAGGTCGACGAGCGCGGCCAGCGTCTGCTGCCTGCGCGAAGCGGATTCCGCGCGCGCGATGCGGCTCTGATGCACATCCGCGCGGGCTTGCTCGATTCGATCCGCCACGACGTAGTCGGACACCGATTCGAGCCGCGCGAGCTTCTTCTGCGCTTCGCCGACCAGTTGCGCATTCTGCGCGCCTTGTTCGCCGAGCTGCGCGAGTTCGGCGCGCCGGCTCGCCTCGTTGGCGCGCGCGGTCGCGAGCTGAGTGTTCAGGTCGATACGTCGTTGCGTGTAGAGCGCGTCCGCGGCGCGGCGCTCTTCGTCGCGCACCTGTGCGTCGAATGTCGCGCGGCGCGTGCCGTCGTTGGCGAGCGACATGTCGCGTTCGAGACGGAACAACGGCTGACCGGCAGCGACACGCGCGGGCGGCTCGACGTAGATCGCCGAGACCAGCCCCGTCTCGCCCTGAATCTTGATTTCGGCCGGCGAGACGATTTCGCAGCGCACATCCTGCTTGAGCTCGACTTCGTGCGTGAACGCCAGCACCAAGGCCACGACGACGAACGCCGACGACGCATAGGCGATCCAGCGCCAGCGAATATCCCGAAACTCGGGAAGAGGCTTCGATTCCATCTTGTTATCAGGTCCCCGTTGCCGGCGGTGCCGGCAATGCGTGTGATTCGTCTACAGCGTGTTATGCGCGGCTCAGCGCGTGGGCGCGAAGTGATAGCCGCACGGATGGCCCGCGAACAGCCAGTCCGGATAGTTGTGGCGACGCGCGGCGTCGATGGCGTCGGCGAGCCGTTGCGGCGCGTCTGACGCGGCGAGGTCGACAGGCTCGCCCACCTGAACGTCGAAACGCCCGTTCGACAGCGTCAGGTAAAACGGCAGCAAACAGGCATCGATCGGCGCCCCGAGCCGAAAGACGCCGTTATGCACGCGCGCGGCGCGCCCCGACATCGTGACGCCGACGGTTTCCATCGGATATTTCGCGAGCGAAAACGGCGCGGCGTCGGCGAAGATCGCCAGCACGCCGTCACGACGCAACGCGCGCGCCACGCGCAAGCCAAGCCTGTTGCGCTGCTCACTGTCGCTGTCGTAGGTGTACAGCACCGGCACGGACGGGATCATCGCGGCGTCCTCGCCGTAGACGTCGCGCGGCACGCCCGACACGACGGCAATGGACGCGAGGCCGAGCGCCTTGCGCACTTCGTCGATCACATAGATGTTGGCGTACTGCGAAACATGATGAAACGGCGAAAGCAGGACCGCGCGCCCCGGTTCGCGCGCCTTGATTTCGCGGATGCGCTGCGCCACGTGCCCGCCGGCGGCACGCAGATCCGGCCACGTGTCGCGATGCAGCGCGCGACCGGCATAGAGGCATTCATCGAGCAAACGCTGACGCAGATCCGCCGACATCGTGCGCAACGCGTGTTCGCGTGCAAGCCCGACGTCCGTGCGCCCCGCTTCGTAACGCGCGATGCCGCTTGCGCGCGAGCGTGCGTCGAACAGACTGCCGATCAGCCAGCGCAGTAACGCGACGCGCTCGACACCCGCGAACGACAGCCTCGCGAACACGGCGCGGCGCATCGCATGACGCGCACAGGCGAACCGGTAGCGCAGTTGCCGGTTAAGACGCAGCAGGACGGAGAGTGGTGTTTGCATGGTGAATGACGGCATGCAATGGAGCGGCGACGCGACTCGCCGTCCATGCGCGACCGTGACGTCGAAAGCAGAAGGGGCATGCGCCCCTCCTGCTCAACTCACGCGATTAACGCGGAACCGGCGAGCCACCCGAGCTGCCCGACGATACCGGCGTCGAGACGACACGGCGCGGTGCGCAAACTTTCTTGCAGCAACCGCCGGCTACCTTGATTTCCGCGAGTTGAGCGCGTTCGATTTTTTTCATGATTAGGTTTCCTCATTTAAGTTGGTTTATGCCTCCCTCGTTTTGGGGGGCGAATTGATCCTATCAAACACAGAATCGCCGTCCAATCCGATTGACATTTTTTGATCACTGTTCACAACAATTAAGCGCCACCTGACTCACGCCTCATTGTGATCCTTCATTGCGGAAGAATTCCCCCACAGCCGCAAACGATCTACGTCAACTTTTCCGCCTAATCCCTTCTGCATGTTTAGGGAAGACACCTTCCCTGCCAGGCAAGCTCTCAGACAACGAACAGCCGCATCGGGGTCCATTTAGGACAAATCGTATGTTCGGTGCATTGATCCCCACATAAATTTCGCCGAGCACGTGATCGTCATACGGGGGGCATCTCGAACTGCCTGCGCCATGTCACGCGCATTCGCCTTTCACCTCACCTTATAGGTAGTTAGATGAACAAAATATATCGCTCCGTCTGGAGTGAAACAGACCAAACCTGGGTAGCTGCTCCGGAAACTGCCGCTGCGCGCGGAAAATCGTCGCGCACGATGGCGGTCATCGCCACCGGAGCCATGGGGCTCGCGGCGAGTCTCGCGGTGAATTCCGCCGGCGCGGCCACGGTCGGCACTGTCGGCAAAGGCTCGCTTGAACTGTGTTCCGGCGCCGCCGGCTATGCGTGGGGCAATACGGGGGGATACGAGCGAATCGACTGCTCGACCGACGGCAAGGGCACGACCGACGGCCTCACCTTCTCGCTGAACAACGCTGGCGACGGCTATGGCGGTTACGGTTTCACTACGTCGACCGCACGCGTTTCGGGCTATGCAGACGGCACGCTCGTCAACTACGGCAAGACGGTCGAGATCCGCGGCACCGGCGGCGGCACCGGCAGCGATGCCGCTGTGAAGGTCTACGGCACGGCGGCGTTCGACAGCCAGGTCATGATGACCGGCCACAAGATCGTCGGTCTCGCGGACGGCGACGTGAACGCCACCAGCAAACAGGCCATCAACGGTTCGCAGCTCTATGCGGCGCAGCAGATTGTGGACAGCAAGCTCGCCAACGCGGTGGTGTACGACTCGACGGCGCAGAGCAAGGTGACGCTCGGCGGCGCGGGTACCTCCACGCCGGTCGCACTCTCCAACATCGAAGCGGGCACGCTCAGCGACGCGAGCACCGACGCCGTCAACGGCGCGCAGCTCTACGCGACCAATCAGTCGGTCAGCAACCTCGCGGGCACCGTGACGAACATCGCCGGCGCGGTCACCAACCTCGCGGGCGACGTCACCAACATCCAGGGCAAGCTCGCCGACGCCGTGGTCTACGACTCGTCGGCGCACAGCAAGGTGACGCTCGGCGGCGCGGGCTCATCCACGCCGGTGGCACTCACCAACATCAAGGCGGGCACGCTCAGCAGCACGAGTACCGACGCCGTCAACGGCGCGCAGCTCTACGCCATCGACAGGAAGATCACGAGTTCGTCGCTGCACTATCTGAGCGTGAACAGCGACACCAGCTTCAGCAACTTCAACAACGACGGCGCAACCGGCGCGCAAGCCATTGCGCTCGGCGCTAATGCAGCCGCTTCCGGCATCGACGGTATTGCGATCGGCCGCAATGCGCACGCGGCAGACAACGGCTCGATCGCCCTCGGCGCGGACGCGAAGACCGCGCCGGTCGTCGCCACCACGGAAGCCACGATCGGCGACAACGACTACGCCTTCGCGGGCGTGGCGCCGGTCGGTACGCTCAGCATCGGCGACGTGGGCGCGGAGCGCACGATCACCAACGTCGCGGCTGGCCGCCTGAGCGCCGACTCGACCGACGCGGTGAACGGCTCGCAGCTCTTCTCGACGATCCAGGAAACCAGTGCGAACACCACTACGATCAACAACCTGACGTACAACATCACGAACGGCAAGATCGGCCTCACCCTGCAGGACGAGGACACGCGAGACATCACCGTTGCGAAAGACACCGACGGTGCGAACGTTGACTTCACGGGCACGGCCGGTGCGCGTCAGCTCATGGGTCTCGCGAACGGCATTGCCGACAGCGCGGCCGTGAACGTGGCGCAAATGGCCTCGGCCGGCTTCCAGTTCGACAGCATGGGCAACGTCAGCAATGCAGCCGTGACTTATGTGGCGGGTTCGATCGACGCCGGCAGCCCGGAAATCGTGCTGAACCCCGGTGTCGGCGACAGCGTGTATTTCGTCGATGGGGACCGCGAAAAAGGCCACCTGCCGGTCGGCACCCGCATTAGCAACCTGGCCGACGGCGTGCAAGACACGGATGCCGCTAACGTCGGGCAAGTCTACGACATCGTCGCCTCCCACATGCCTGGCGCCGGCGGCGGTCAACAGCTGTTCGCCGCTCGCCCCGGTTCGGACGTCAATGGCGGTTCCGGCGTCGACGCTTCGGGGCGCACCGAGTCTTATAAGAGCGCGGCGTACTACTCGCAGGTCGCGGGCTACGGCAACGACTCGGGCAGCACGGCGCCCACCGACGTCGCGCGCGCATTCGGCGCGGGATCGATCGCCATCGGTTCGGGTGCCTACACGCCCGCGATGAACGCCGTCGCGCTCGGCGTGCAGGCCTACGCCAACGCGAAGGACGCCGTCGCGCTCGGCGCGGGCTCGGTGGCCAACCAGTCGAACACGGTCTCCGTGGGCAGCGACGGCACGGGTGTGTTCACCGCCTATGACGCCGACGGCAATGCCTACACCGCGCAAAGCCAGGCCAACACGCGCCGCATCGTCAACATGGCGGCGGGTCAGGCCGATAACGACGCCGTCAACGTCGGTCAGATGCGCAGCGTCGTGAGCGCACTGGGCGGCGGCGCGTCGATCAACTCGGCGGGTGCGTTCGTCGCGCCGTCGTATTCGGTAGGCGGCACGGTCGTCAACACGGTCGGCGACGCCATCGCGAATCTCGACAGCCGCGTGACGCAAAACACGGCCGATCTCGCGGATGTCGTGGGCGGCGCGAACGCGATCCATGCGAGCGGCTCGTCGAACTCCGTGGTGCAGATGTCCGCGGTCAACCGCACCCTGCTCGCCGCGAGCGACACGAACGTCGCAGCGAGCGCTGCCACGGACACCAGCGCCGTGCATTACGACTCGGATGCGCACGACCAGATCACGCTGGCGAGCGCAACGGGCGGCAACGTGAAGCTCAGCGGTCTGGAAAACGCGGATCTGTCGTCGACGAGCCGCGACGCCGTGACCGGCCAGCAACTCTTCGCGACCAACCTGCAAGTCGACGCGTTGAACCAGGCCGTGCAGAACATCGCCACGACGGGTTCCACGGCGCTTTCGGTCAACAGTGCGAACGGTCCGGCATCGGCGACGAACGCGCAGACCATCGCGCTCGGCGGCGGCGCAGCGGCGTCGGGCAATAACGCCACGGCGATCGGTGATTCGTCGGTGGCGTCGGGCGAGAGCACGGTTGCGCTCGGCCGCAACGCGTCGGCCACGGCGGCGAACTCGGTTGCCATCGGCGCGAATTCGGTTGCGGACCGCGCAGGCGCGGTGTCGGTGGGCTCGGAAGGTTCGGAGCGGCAGATCACCAACGTCGCGGCGGGCACGTCGGGCACGGACGTGGTCAACCTGAGCCAGATGAACAGCGCGCTCTCGCAGCAGTCGAACACGTTCAACCAGCAGGTGCAAAGCCTGCAGCGCTCGATCAACACGGTCGAGAAGAACGCGTATGCGGGCGTGGCAGCGGCCATGGCCATGCCTAACCTGACGCCTTCGGGCCCGGGCAAGACCGTGGTCGCGGCGGGCGGCGGCTACTACAAGGGCAGCAGCGCGGCGGCAGTCGCCGTCACGTATCGTTCGGCCAATATGCACTGGCTGGCGAACGTCGGCGTAGCGGTCACGAACAACGGCGACGCGGGCGCACGCGCCCAGGTCGGCTACGAGTTCTGATCGGCATGCGGTGGCGCGCTCGCGGCTACGCGGGCGCGCCACCTCGCAGCAAACAAAAAAGCCACGAACGCGAGTTCGTGGCTTTTTGCATGGCGAAGCCACAACTGACGACGAAAACACCGCGTCAGCGACCCGCCGCCTCCATCGCTTCCTGCGTGAGCCACAGCGATTCCGGCAGATCCAGCTCGTTGAGATTGAGCCCGTCACCGCCACGATCGACGACGATGAAATCGCTCACCTCGCCCAGCGCGATCAGCGGGTGATGCCAGACGCCCTTCGCGTAATTCACGCCCTGCCACCCACTCGTGACGAACGCGCGAATCTTCGTCAGGTCCAGATCGCCGGCCAGCGCCACCACGACGAGATACGGCTTGTCGTTGAGCGGCACGAACGCCTGACTGCCGAGCGGATGCCGCTCCAGCATCCTCACTTCGAACGGCAGCACGCGCGGTTGTCCGCGAAACAGGTTGACCAGCGTGCGGCCGTTTTCGTCGGTGACATCCACTTTCGCGAGATCGTGATAGCGGATCGTCGTGCCCAGATTGATCGGAATCTGCTTCGCGCCTTCAAGCTCGATCACGTCGCCGAACGGCGCGAACGCCTCGCGCGTGAGCGGCTCGATGGTCAGCGTGGTACGGGTATCGCTCATGATGCGGCTCAGGCCAGCGTGCCCCACAGACGCACGCGCGACACGCCGCCGTCCGGGATGATGTTGAAGCGCACGTGCGTGACCGGGCCGAGCGCCGCGAGTTCGCTTTCGAAGTAGTGCTGGTTATCCATTTGCAGCTTCTGCTCGCCGAGCAGCACGGGCCAGAACATCGCCTGCGTCACGAGCGAGCTGTCGGTGCCGCCCACCACGCGCGCGGCCTGGAACGAGCAGCGATCCGGATAATTGCCCTTGAAGTGCGCCGTATCGACTTCGATCTTCTTGATGATGCCCGGCTGCGCGAGCGCGATGATCGCCCAGTCGTTGCCCGGTTCGCGGCGGCGGCGCGTTTCCCAGCCGTCGCCCATGTTCACGCCGCGGCCCGGCATCAGAATCGTCGAGGCGAGACCGAAGTGCTGGTTGTTCGCGCCGACGAGATACGCGCCGTTTTCCATCGCGGCGAGGTCGAACAGTTCCGTGCGGCTCGCGCCCTGCCAGTCGAGTTGCGGCTGGCCGTAGACACGCAGACGCGCAATGCCGCCGTCCGGATAGATGTTCACGCGCAGGTGCGTGAACGGCTTGTCGCTGCGCACTTCCACGTAGTGATGGCTGTTGCCGTTCAACGACATCGACGGCACGATTTCCGTCCATTGCGTCGAGCCGTTGGGCGCGCCGTCGGGCACATGCGCGGCTTCAACGGAGGCCGCCGGCGGATAGTTGCCCGTGAAGTGGCTCGTGTCGAGATCGAGGCCCTTGATGACGCCCGGACGCGCAAGCTTCACGACGCACCAGTCGTAGCCCGTCGTGCGCTTGCGGCGCGTTTCCCAGCCGTCCATCCACTTGCCGTGATCGTCGTACTTGCCAGGGATGAAGACGGCCGGCTCCGGATTGAGCATGCGCTCCTTCGGCGCGAAGAAGTCGTCGCTCGCCTCGAGCGCCTGCGCGCCCAGACGCGGGTCCGCGAGATTCACGTAGCGGCGCGTGAAGTCAGGTGCGTTGGGGTCGAGAGTCGGGAGTGCCATCTTTGTCTTCCTTCGTATCTTTTCTGTGGTTCAAAAAGGCGCTGCGCTCCGCGTCGGCTGCCGGAGCGCATCGCCACGTCACGCGTCGATCAGCTCATCCAGCCTGAAGCGCGCAATGCGATAAATCTGGTCGAGGCTCGCGCGCATTTCGTCGGCGCGGCTGTTGTTCACACGCGCTTCGAAGTTCGCGATGATGCCGTGACGGTCATAGCCACGCACCGCGAGAATGAACGGAAAGCCGAACTTCTCGCGATACGCGCGATTGAGCGCCTGCAGCTTGTCGAACTCTTCCTGCGTGCACTGGTTGAGGCCCGCGCCGCTCTGCTCGCGCGTCGATTCGGCGGTCAGTTCGCCGCGCACCGCCGCCTTGCCCGCGAGTTCCGGGTGAGCGTTGATGAGCGCGAGCTGGCGCGTTTCGCCCGAGGTTTCGACGATGTTCGACATCGTCGTGTGCAGCATGTCGATGCTCGCGTAGGGGCGCTGCTGCGCGGCCGCCTCGGCCACCCAGGGCGAATGCTCGAAGATGCCCGAGAGCGCCGCCACGAAGGCGTCGGTCGAGGCCTGATTCAGCTGGTCGAGGGTGTAGTGCATTGCCTTCATGCGGCGGCCCCGCGGTTCTCGTTCTGTTGCGGTTGATAGGGATGGTGCTCGCGCCAGTGGCGCGCGATATCCACGCGGCGCGTGACCCACACGCGCTCGTGCTTTTCGATGTGATCGAGAAAGCGCTGCAGCGCGCGGAAGCGCCCAGGACGTCCGAGCAGTCGGCAGTGCATGCCGATCGACAGCATCTTCGGCGCTTCGTCGCCTTCCTCGTAGAGCACGTCGAACGCGTCGCGCAGATAGGTGAAGAAGTGATCCGCCGTATTGAAGCCTTGCGGCGTGGCGAAGCGCATGTCGTTGGTGTCGAGCGTGTACGGCACGATCAGTTGCGGCGAGGTCTTGCCGCCCGTCACCGCCACGTCCATCCAGAACGGCAGGTCGTCGCCGTAATTGTCGGAGTCGTAGAGAAAGCCGCCGTATTCCGCCACCAGACGATGCGTGTTCGGACTGTCGCGCCCCGTGTACCAGCCGAGCGGGCGCTGGCCCGTCACGCGCTCGATCGCCTGCATGCCGAGCTTCATGTGCTCGGCTTCGAGTTCCGGCGTCGCGTCCTGATAGTGAATCCAGCGATAACCGTGGCACGCGATCTCGTGACCCAGTTCAACGAATGCGCGCGCGACGTCGGGATAACGCTCGATCGCCATGCCCACGCCGAACACGGTCAGCGGCAGACCGCGCTTCTCGAACTCGCGCAGGATGCGCCAGACGCCCGCGCGCGAGCCGTATTCGTAGATCGACTCCATGCTCATATGACGCGAGGGATACGCAGCCGCGCCGACGATCTCGGAGAGAAACTGCTCCGACGCGGGATCGCCGTGCAGCACGCAGTTCTCGCCGCCCTCTTCGTAGTTGAGCACGAACTGCACAGCGACGCGCGCGCGCCCAGGCCAGTTGGCCTGCACCGGATGGCGGCCATAACCGATCAGATCGCGGGGATAGTGGGGATCGAGTGGCATGCTGGTCGAATCAATCGAATGGTGAGGATGAAACACACGCTGAAAACGGCTTCCGGGTCCGCGCGATACCGGTACCACCCGCCTGCAAGCCTTGCGCCACAAGGATTGGCGGGATTCGACGGCGATCTGCTTCACGGACCGGCCCAGTGTAGCGAAATCGTCAGGCCGCGCCCATATGCACGCTCAGATAGTGCAGGTCAAGCGAGGTGTATGAGCCGGACGGGCCGCGCCCGGCTTGCACGCTCGCCGGACACGCGTTTACCCGTAGCGCAGCGGGCGCACCGGCGGCGGCGTGTCCGTCGCGCTCGCGGGGCTGGTCGGGCTGAAGCGGGCGAATTCGCCGTCGTAGCGCTTGGCGAGCGGACGCGCGAAGTCGCCGCGCTTGGCGGTCGTCAGGCGCAGCGCGACCAGCGCCTCGACCCATTTCACGGCCGCCGTCACGCCATCGACGACCGGCACGCCCAGCGCGTCCTCCACCTGGGCGCACAGGCTCGTCATGCCCGCGCAGCCGAGCACGATGGCATCGCTGCCGTCTTCCTCGAGCGCGCGCCGGCATTCGTCGACGATCGCGCGGCGCGCCGCCGAACCCGGCTCGTCGAGTTCGAGCACGGCCACGTCGATCGCGCGCACGTTGCGGCAGAAACGCGTCATGCCATAGCGCTCGGCCAGATGCCAGGCCATCGCGCGGGTGCGCGAGAGCGTCGTCACCACCGAGAAGCCGGGCGCGAGCACGCTCGCCGCGTGCATGGCCGCTTCGGCGATGCCCACCACCGGCCCGCGCGCCAGTTCGCGCGCGGCGTACAGACCGGGATCGCCGAAGCAGGCGATCACGTAGCCGTCATAGCCCTCGCGCTCGCCCGCCTCCACTTCCGCGAGCAAGCCGGGCGTCGCGAGCGCCTCGTCGTAATAGCCCTCGATCGAGGGCGGCCCCATGGTCGGACTCACGGCCACCACATCGGTGCCCGGCGCAACGACGGCGCGCGCGCACTGCTCCATGGCGGCCGTCATGCGCTGCGTGGTATTCGGATTGATGAGTTTGATACGCATGGCAGTTCCTTCGTCTCCTTCGTCTCTTGCGTCTTTCGCGGGCTCAGGCCTGCGCGCGAGCGCGTTCGCCCATCGTGAAGGCGCGATAGAACAGTGCGCCGAGCGCCGCGCCGATGAACCACGAGAAGTTCGCCGCATTGCCGAACGACGGCACCATCACGCAGAGCACCGCGATCACGGCTGCGGGCAACAGCGCCGCGACCGCGCGCCAGTTCACGCCGTTGCTGTACCAGTACGCGCCCTTCGGCGAAACCGAATAAAGGTCGTCGACCGCGAGCCGGCCGCGCTTCACGAGATAGAAGTCGACGATCAGGACACCATACAAAGGCCCGATGAACGCGCCGAGCACGTCGAGCGTGTAGTGAATCACGCCCGGATTGTTGAACAGATTCCACGGCGTGATGAAGATCGACGCGACCGCCGCGAGCATGCCGCCCGCACGCCAGCTGATGAGACGCGGCGCGACGTTCGAGAAGTCGAACGCGGGCGACACGAAGTTCGCGACGATGTTGATGCCGATGGTCGCGATCGTGAACGTGAGCGCGCCCAGAATCACGGCGGTCGGATGATCGATACGACCCACCGTTTCGACCGGATCGGTAATCAGTTGCCCGAACACCGGCAGCGTCGCCGACGTCGTGATCACCGTGACCAGCGAAAACGCGAGAAAGTTGACGGGCAGGCCCCAGAAGTTGCCGCGATGCACGCTGCGCAGCGACTTGCCGTAGCGCGAGAAGTCGCCGAAATTGAGCATCGGCCCCGAGAAATACGACACCACCAGCGAGATCGCCGTGATCATCACCGGAATCACCTCGGTGCCGTGATACTTCACGCCGCCGAGATTCAGGCCGATGTTCTGCCAGCCCGCGCGATAAACCATGTAACCCGCGAGCGCGAACATCACCACGTAGACTGCCGGGCCCGCGAAGTCGATGAACTTCTTGATGGTGTCCATGCCGTTCCAGAACACGAACGCCTGCAGCACCCAGAGCGTCATGAAGCCGGCCCAGCCGACCGTGGAAAGACCGAGCATGCCGTGCTTGTGCACGTCGGCGTAAGGCATCAGTTGCGGGAAGAATTTGAGCACGACGATCACAAGCGCGCTTGACGCCAGGAAGGTCTGGATGCCGTACCACGCCACCGCGATGAGGCCGCGAATCACGGCGGGAATATTCGCGCCGAGCACGCCGAAGGTGCCGCGGCACGCGACCGGATACGGCACGCCGTGACGCTGACTCGGACGCGCGATGAGATTGCAGAGCACGTTCACGATCGAGATGCCGACGATCAGCGCGACCAGCACCTGCCAGCTCGTGAGACCAAGCGCGAACAGCGAGCCCGCGAACACATAGCCGCCGACGCTGTGCACATCGGACATCCAGAACGCGAAGATGTTGTACGCGCCCCAGGTTTGCTCCTTGAGCGGCGCAAGATCGTGGTTGTAGAGCCGCTCGCTGTAGCCGGCCGGGATCGTCAGATTGTCGGCGCCATCGCCGCTGTTGCCGCTTTCGCCTGAATCGAAACCGGGCACTGCCGGACTGCCTGGAGATGCGCTGAACTGAGCCATGACCCGCTCCTTGGGATGGATACGCCGACGGAAAAAAGACGCCTGAACGCCTCGACACGCGCGCCGCGCCGCTCGTTGCGGCCGCCGCGATGATTCCCTGCGGATGCACGGGGCCTTGCGCCGCGTGCTGGGCACCGCGTCGGTCGCCGCTTGCGCGCGCCCTGATCGCCGTGCCCACCGTCATGCCGATACGTGTGCGCTTCACGCCTGGCGGCATGCGCATCACGATCGTTTGAATTCCCGGGTTTGCGCTGTTTCGTTCTTTTATGCGGCGGCGGTTGCTCGCCGCAACGCTCGCCGCCCTGCCCGATTCGGCGTCTGGTTCAACGTCCGGACGCCGCGGTCTCGCGCGTGCCGAACACATCCTGCAAATCGACCGATGCGCCCGCCGGCCGGTCGAGCATTTTCAGCTCGACGCCCTGCAGATGCCGCACCATCAGCGCCGCCGCTTCCTGCGCCTGACCGCTTTCGAGCGCCGTCAAAATGGCCTCGTGATCGTCGTACGAACAGGGGCTGCGTCCCGGCGATTCGTAAAGCGCCGAAATCAGCGTCGAACGCGCCACCAGTCCGTTCAGGCAGTCGCACAGCACCGTGTTGCCGGTAAGCGTCGCGAGCGCCGTGTGGAACTCGCCCGAGAGGCGAATCCACGCCGGAAAGTCGCGGCTCTCGAACGCCTTGCGTTCGCGCCGGATCGTCTCGCCGATGCTCTTCAACCGCCGGTTGCCGTGCTGCGCGCTGCAAACGCGCTCCACCACCGCGAGTTCGATGATGCGGCGCATCTCGAACACCTCGTGAACCTCCTGTAGCGAAGGACTCGCGACGAACGCGCCCCGGTTCGGTTCCAGATCGACGAGATGATCGGTGGCCAGCAGCGCCAGCGCCTGGCGGATCGGGCCACGCTTCACGCCAAACACTTCGCACAACTGCGCTTCCGTCAGCTTCGCGCCAGGCGGCAAACGATGTTCGAGGATCGCGGCGCGGATACGCGCGGCGATCGCCTCGGGTTTCGTGCCGGTCGCGTCGGCTTCGGTATCGGTTTCGGTGTTTCGCATGTCTGTCACCTTGATGTTGGGTATGCTAGTTTGGACATAAATATTGTCAACAATTTTATCGGCCATCCTGGGGAAGACACCCACACCGACGCAAGACGTTCGTGCATCTCAACGGTGAAACCCGCGTCAATTCTGGGAATATCGCACTTTCGTGGTGACCAGCTGCCCCACATTGGCCCAATTTTTTGTCAACAATTTAGCGACGAGGCGGTTCCTTGAACATAGGTCTGGGGCGCGATTTATTGGCCGTTAGTTGCAAATAAGGCCTCAAAAAAAGCGCCCGAAGGCGCTTCGCAGTCACGTCGATCAGCCAAGATGCGGATACCCGCTCATCTGCAACTCGAAACCATGCGCGTGGGCGCTCAATTGCGCCTGCGCGCCGAACGGCAGCGTGACCATATCGGCGATATGGCCGAACGGCAGGCCCGTGATCACCGGAATGCCCGCCAGCGAGCGAATCTGTTCGATCGCTGCGTGCAGGTCGTAACCGTTGTCGTAGTCGAACGGCTTGCCGCCCGAAAAATCGCCGAGCACGAGTGCCTTCTGCCGCGCGAGGATGCCGGAAAGATGCAGCTGATACAGCATGCGTTCGACGCGGAACGGCTGCTCGTTCACATCCTCGACGAAAAGAATGCCGCCCTCCACCGGCGGCATATACGGCGTGCCGATCAGCGAGGTGAGCACGGCCAGATTGCCGCCCCAGAGCATGCCCGACACCTCGGCCTGCTGCGCCTGCGGCGCGTGCACCTTGAGCGTGTACTCGGGTTTCGTCAGCACGTCCCAGAAGTGGCGCATCGTGAAAGTGCTGAGCGTTTCCGCGCCGAAATCGCTGAGCAGCATCGGGCCGCCGAACGTCTTGATGCCTGCGCGCGCGAACAGCGCGAGCTGGATCGCCGTGAAATCGCTATGACCGACCAACGCGATCGGCTGATCGGTCAGGCGCCGCTGCAATCCTTCGTAGTCGAGTCCGTGCAGGACGCGCACCGCGCCGTAGCCGCCGCGCACCGCCAGCGCGATGTCGGGCAACGCGCGCGCGGGATCGGCGAGACGGTTCAGTTCGGCGGCGCGCTGGCCGTCGGTGCCCGCGAAGCGCTGAAAGCGGCGTTCGGTGGCGTCGACGTTCTCGACGCGGTGACCTTCGGCGCGCAGACGCGCGATCCCGCGATGCACCGCCGCCGGATCATGCGGATAGCCCGACGGCGCGATCAGTTCGATGGTGCGATGCTTGATCATGTTCGAGGCGGTGGAAGCTCGCCGGAGCGCGGCGAGCGGAGTCAGGATGGGTTGTCGTCGGACGGCGCGCCAGCGGAGGCGTCGGTGGCCTGCTCCGCCGCTGCGCGTCGCGCTTCTCGGCTGGCACGGCGCCGCTCGGCGAAGAACGACCGCAGCGCGTCGCCGCATTCCGTTTCGAGCACGCCGCCCATCACGCTCGTGTGGTGATTGAGCTGGCCGTTCGAAAAGGCATCGACGACGCTGCCGCACGCGCCCGTCTTCGGGTCGCGCGCGCCGTACACGACGCGCGAGATGCGGGCGTGCATGATGGCGCCCGCGCACATCAGGCACGGTTCTAGGGTCACATAGAGTTCACAGCCGGGCAAGCGGTAGTTACCCAGCGCGGCGCCGGCCGCGCGCAGCGCCGCCATTTCCGCGTGCGCCGACGGGTCGTGCGTGCCGATCGGATGATTGAAGCCCGTGGCGATCACCTCGTCGCCGCGCACCAGCACCGCGCCGACCGGCACTTCGCCGGCCGCGCGCGCTTCGTCGGCGGCGGCTTGCGCGAGGCGCATGAAATGGCGGTCGCGGTCGGTGACGGAATCGGGTTGAGGAGCGGCGCAGGCGTCAGCCGAATGATCGGCGGAAGGAGCGACTGAAGGGTCGACAGCGGCAGCCGGTTCGGCGCTGACGCCCGGCTGCGGCGTCTCGTCGGGCGGCGTGGCGCCCGGATCGACGTTCACGCGCTGCCCGCCGCGAAGCCGCCCTCGCCTGCCGCGCGTTCGGACAGGCGTTCGGCGATACGGCGTCGATATTCGTGCGGCACGACCATCGGGCCGCCGCGCAGCGACTCCAGCGCCATGTCGAGCGCGAGCATGCGCGCGCGCAGGCGGCAGCGCGCGGCTTTGTTGTCGCCGACCTTGGCGAGTTCTTCCTGGAGATCGCGCAGCGCGCGCAGTTGTTCGACCGCGGGCGGCACGAAACCGGCGTTCTTCAGGATGCGGTTCGCGACCCGGACGTCATCGGGCACGAACGGGTCGTCGTCGAGTTCCTGGGGCGCGCGTGCGCCATCCAGATCGTCGAAGTCGCCGCGCGCTGCTGCGGCGGCAATCCGTTGTTCGACGAGGGCATCAAGCAATTTCATCGGCAATCCACTACGTTGCGGCCCACGCATTCTATCAGGGTAAGACCTGGAAGACCGTCGACGTCTGTCGTGTGACACGTCAAGCTCTTACAGGTTGACAGGCGCCCTGTTTGATGCGAAGCGCATTAACTCAGACCAATACCGGAAAAACCGGATACGTCTGATGGCGCCCAGCCGCGGCACGGCGTTAGCGTGGCCAATCGGGGCGCAGGATCGACGCCGCCATCGCTCAACATTCTCTGGTGCGCACGCAATGACGAAACACACGAGTTTTGATGACAATCCGGTTAGATTTCGCGCGGCGCTCGCGCGCAAGGCGCGTTTGGGCGCGATCGGCCTCTTGATCGCCGTCAGCCTCAGCGGCTGCGGCGTGTTCTGCGGCGCAGCGGGCGGCAGCGGTGGCGGCGTCGCCGGCGGGTGCGGAACCGGCATGCGCTTCTAAAAAGCAAAGGCCCCGCTTTCACGGGGCCTTTGCCTGCATTGCGTGGATCGATTCGCTGCTTAGTCCTTCAGCACCTTGCCCACCGCATCGACCACGACGCTCACGTTCTTCTCATTGAGCCCGGCCACGCACATGCGGCCCGAACGCAGGATGTACACGCCGAACTCTTCCTTGAGCCGATCGACCTGCTCCGCGCTCAGCCCCGTGTACGTGAACATGCCGCGCTGCTTGACGTAGCGCTCCAGCGCCTCGCCGCTCACGTGCGCCTTGAGGCCGTCGTGAATCTTCACGCGCATGCGCGCGATGCGCTCGCACATCGCCGCCAGCTCGGTTTCCCACGATTGCTTGAGTTCCGGCGTCGAGAGCACGCGCGTGACGATCTTCGCGCCGTGCGTCGGCGGATTGCTGTAGTTCGAGCGCACCGCGCCGGTCAGTTGACCCAGCACGCGATCCGCGGCCGCTGCGTCTTCGCAGATCACATGCAGACCGCCGCAACGCTCGCCGTACAGCGAGAAGTTCTTCGAGAACGAGTTCGCGACCAGCGCCGGCACGCCACGGCGGCCGAGTTCGCGCACGGCGAACGCATCGGCATCGAGGCCCGCGCCGAAGCCCTGATACGCCATATCGACGAACGGCAGCAGATCGCGCTTTTGCAGCACGTCAATCAGTTGCACCCACTGCGCGTCGTTCAGATCGACGCCGGTCGGGTTATGGCAGCACGCATGCAGCAGCACCACGCTCTTCGCGGGCAGCGCGTCGATGGCCGAGAGCATCGCGTCGAACTTCAGGCCGCCCGTCGCCTCGTCGTAGTACGGATACGTGTTCACCTCGAAGCCCGCGCGCTCGAAGATGAAGCGATGGTTTTCCCACGTCGGATCGCTCACCCACACCTGGCTCTGCGGGAAATAGCGCTTGATGAAATCGGCGCCGACCTTGAGCGCGCCCGAGCCGCCGAGCGTCTGCACGGTCGCGATGCGAGCCGCCGCGCGCGACGGGCACTCGGCGCCGAACACGAGCGCCTGCACCGCATCGCGATACTGCGCGAAACCGGCCATCGGCAGATAGGGCTTCGGACCCGGCTCGTTGAGAATCGCCGCTTCCGCTGCGTGGACGGCCTGCATCACCGGCAAGCGGCCGTCGTCGTCGAAATAGATGCCAATGCTCAGATTGACCTTGTTCTGGCGCGGATCTTTCTGGAAGTTCTCGTTGAGCGAGAGAATCGGGTCGCCGGGATAGGCATCGATATGTTCGAACATGACGGTTGCTTGTTTCGTTGATGAGCAGGTTACGAAGTGGCCGGCGCAGTTTGTCGACTCGCTTATCGCGTCGGCACGCTGCCTTGCAGCGCGGGCGCCGCGCCACGACGCCAGAAACGATACGCGCCGGCGAGCACGGCCAGCCACACGGGAATCAGATACACGGAAATGCGCAGGTCCGGAATCAAATACATTACAACGAGAATGCCCGCGAGGAACACCAGGCACACGTAATTCGTGAGCGGATAGCCGAGGCTCTTGAACGCCGTCGTCTCGCCGGCGCGCGCCTTTTCGCGGCGGAATTTCAGGTGGATCAGGCTGATCATCGCCCAGTTGATGATCAGCGCGGAGACCACGAGCCCCATCAGCAGCTCGAAAGCCTTGCCCGGCATGAAGTAGTTGATCAGCACGCAAGCCGCCGTCGCGACCGCCGTCACCGCGAGCGCCGCCAGCGGAATGCCGCGGCTGTTCACCTTGAGCAGCGCGCGCGGCGCGTTGCCCTGCAGCGCGAGACCGTAGAGCATGCGGCTGTTGCAGTACACGCCGCTGTTATAGACCGAGAGCGCCGCCGTCAGCACGACCACGTTGAGCACGTGCGCGACGAGATTGCTGTTCATCGCGTGGAAAATCAGCACGAAGGGGCTGCCGCCCGACACGACCTTTTCCCACGGATACAGCGAGAGCAGCACGCCCAGCGCGCCGACGTAGAAAATCAGGATGCGATAGATGACCTGGTTGGTCGCGCGCGGGATGGTGTGCGAGGGATCGTCGGCTTCGGCGGCGGTGATGCCGACCAGTTCGAGACCGCCGAACGAGAACATCACGACGGCCATCGACATCACGAGACCCGACACGCCGTGCGGGAAGAAGCCGCCGTGACGCCAGAGATTCGACACGCCCGCTTCCGGCCCCGCCGAACCCGAGAGCAGCAGCCAGCCGCCGAACGCGATCATGCCGACGATGGCGAGCACCTTGATGATCGCGAACCAGAATTCGAGCTCGCCGTACGACTTGACGCTCGCCAGATTGATGCCGTTGATGACGACGAAGAAGCCGAGCGCCGACACCCACGTCGGCAGAGTCGGCCACCAGTAGTGCATGTAGATGCCGACCGCCGACAGTTCCGCCATGCTCACGAGCACGTAGAGCACCCAGTAATTCCAGCCGGAGAGAAAGCCTGCAAACGGGCCGAAGTATTTATCGGCGAAATAGCTGAACGAACCGGCGACGGGCTCGTCGACCACCATCTCGCCCAGTTGCCGCATGATGAAGAACGCGACGACGCCGGCAATGGCATAGCCGAGCAGCACCGAGGGACCGGCCGTCTGGATCGTCTGCGCGATGCCGAGGAACAGGCCCGTGCCGATTGCGCCGCCCAGCGCGATCAGTTGAATGTGACGGTTCTTGAGGCCGCGCTTGAGGTGGCCGTTCGCGTCCTGCTGACCGCGTGCGCCGCTTGTATCGTGGGAAACCATGTCTCTTCCTGTCTCTTCTTTATCGATGCGCCCGCGAGGTGTCCGGCTGGGGACCCTGCACGGCCGCGCGAAATAAAATTGCGCGCGCAACTTTCTGCGCTGGCGCGCTTACGAGACCATCGGCAGCAGCCGACAAGCCCGTCAGGTGCGCCCAGTGTATAGGCGGCGGGGGAAAATATGATTTCATCTGATACGCAGGCAAACCCTGATTGGTACAATTTCGTTTCGCATCGAACTTATCCCGAGCAAGAAAAGTGCAAAACATCGCCCTCGACCCCATCGATCTGCGGCTACTTGCCGCGCTCCAGCAGCACGGACGCGCCTCGAACCTCGAGCTGGCCGCCGCCGTGAAGCTCTCGCCGGCCCAGACGCTCAGACGCCATCGCCGACTCGAAGAACTGGGCGTGATCAAGCGCTACGAGACGCGCCTCGACCCGCAAGCACTTGGCTTTGGCGTGGTCGCGTTCATTCAGGTGACGATGGAGCGCGGGCACATGCGCGAGCTTATGAAGTTCAAGGAACTCGTCGCGCAGTTGCCGCAGGTGCAGGAGTGCTACTCCGTGACCGGCGATATCGACTACGTACTGAAAGTGGTGGCGCGCGATCTCAAGGCGCTGTCCGAATTCCTGCTAGACACGCTCATGCGCGCGCCTGGCGTGAGCAGCGTGCATTCGATTGTCTGCCTCGATGAACTCAAGGGTACGAGCGCGATGCCGCTGGAGGCGTGAGCGGAGCGTGAAGCCGGCTCGCTGGGGATAAGTCCCGTGCGGGTACACAATTTTATCTCATTTGCATGCCGCAGATGAGGGAAGATTGCGTTTTGGCCCTGTGAGCAAGGGCGAAATCGAATAAGTACGAAGGGATCAGATTTTGTAGCGGACGCGGATGCCGCCAACAAAAAAACCCGCGCCGGATCGAGATCCGTGCGCGGGTTTTTTGTTGACGCCGACGTGCAAGCGCGTCGGTTAGAACGGGATTATTCCCACTCGATCGTCGCAGGCGGCTTACCCGAAATGTCGTACACGACACGGTTAATACCGCGCACTTCATTGATGATGCGATTCGACACATGGCCGAGCAGCTCATGCGGCAGATGCGCCCAATGCGCCGTCATGAAGTCGAGCGTCTGCACAGCGCGCAGCGCGACGACATACTCATACGTGCGGCCATCGCCCATCACGCCCACGCTCTTCACCGGCAGGAACACCGCGAATGCCTGGCTCGTCAGCTCGTACCACGACTTGCCGGTTTCCTTGTCGATGGTGTTGCGCAGCGTCTCGATGAAGATCGCGTCCGCGCGGCGCAGCAAATCCGCGAAATCGCGCTTCACTTCGCCGAGAATCCGCACGCCCAGACCCGGGCCAGGGAACGGGTGGCGATACACCATGTCGTGCGGCAGACCGAGCTTCACGCCCAGTTCGCGGACTTCGTCCTTGAACAGTTCGCGCAGCGGCTCGAGCAGTTTCAGGTTCAGCGTTTCCGGCAGGCCGCCCACGTTGTGGTGGCTCTTGATCGTGTGCGCGCCCTTCTTGCCCTTGCCCGCCGACTCGATCACATCCGGATAGATCGTGCCTTGCGCGAGCCACTTCGCGTCCGTCAGCTTGCCCGCTTCCGTCTGGAACACTTCCACGAATTCGGCGCCGATGATCTTGCGCTTCGCTTCCGGATCGGTCACGCCCGCCAGCTTCGACATGAACGCCTGGCTCGCATCGACGTGAATCACCTTCACGCCGAGGTTGTCCGCGAACATCGACATGACCTGTTCGGCTTCGTTCAGGCGCAGGAGGCCGTGATCGACGAACACGCAGGTCAGCTGGTCGCCGATCGCGCGATGCAGCAGCGCCGCGGCCACCGACGAATCCACGCCGCCCGACAGACCGAGAATGACGTGTTCCTTGCCGACCTGCTTGCGGATCGCTTCGACGGCTTCGTCGATGTAGTGACCCATTTCCCAGTCGGCCTTCGCGTTACAGATGCCCAGCACGAAGCGCTCGAGCATCGCGCGACCCTGCACCGTATGCGTGACTTCCGGGTGCCATTGCAGGCCGTAGAAGTGACGCGCCTCGTCGGCCATCGCCGCGATCGGGCACGATTCCGTCGACGCCATCAGCTGGAAGCCCGCCGGCATTTCGATGACCTTGTCGCCGTGGCTCATCCACACCTTGAGCATGCCGTGGCCTTCCGACGTGCGGAAGTCTTCGATGCCGTTCAGGAAGCTCGTGTGATTGCGCGCGCGCACTTCGGCATAGCCGAATTCGCGCAGGTGGCCGCCGTCGACCTTGCCGCCGAGCTGCTCGGCCATCGTCTGCATGCCGTAGCAGATGCCGAGCACGGGCACGCCCAGTTCGAACACGGCTTGCGGCGCGCGCGGCGTGTCGGTTTCGGTGACCGAATTCGGGCCGCCCGAGAGAATGATGCCCTTCGGTGCGAATTCGCGGATGAACGCGTCGTCGACGTCGTACGGGTGGATTTCCGAGTAGACGTTGGCTTCGCGCACGCGGCGCGCGATCAGCTGGGTGACTTGCGAACCGAAGTCGAGGATCAGGATTTTGTCATGCATGGCAGCGGACGAGACCTCAAAAAGAACGGATACAGAAAGCCGCGCGCTGGCTGAGCATGGCGCGCGGCATGAATTTTTCGGACCGGGGCGCGGAACCTTGCCGCCGTGGAGCGGCGCGGTTCGGGCGGACTACGTCTGTCGAAACGGCGGCCGGTTTCGCGGGCCTTAGCCACGCAGCGGCGGCCTCGGCGCGTCGGCGGCTTCGTCGCGCGCGGTGAGGCGCGCGTCCGCGGCTTCGGTCGACCCGGCGGCTTCGGCCACCGGATGCGGGACCATTGTCGATCCGGCAGCGGGCGCAGCGGGCGCAAGCGGCTCGACCACCACCGGCTCGACGGCAGGCGCCGTCTTCTCGCCCGCGAAAACCGGCTTCGCGTAGACGACCGGCTCGTCGCGGCGGGCTTTCGCCGCCGCACGCGCTTCGCGCTCCTGCGCAGCGGCTTCGGAAGCCAGCACGCGATCGCGCTGCTTCACCGCGCCCGCGAGACGCGCGCCGCCAAGTCCGACGATGATCAGCCAGACCCCGACCGCGCCCGCCACAAGCTGACCGAAGCCTGTGAGCCGCGGCTCGTGCAGACCGATCAGCCAGACCAGCATCAGCACACCCGCGATCCAGTTGACGTGGCCCGCGGTGCGTCCGACCGTGGCGGTCAGCGCGCCGTCGATGGCGCCGCGCAGCGCGAGCCAGGCGAAACCGATCAGCACGACCCCGAACGCCTGTCCGATGAGCGCCGGCTGCGTCTGCACGAGTTGCAGCGCGTTGTAGAGCGAGGTCCACGGCGTGAGCAGAAACAGCACGCCGAAACCCAGCAACGTCAACGCATCGACAATCAGTACTATGCGCAGCAGCGGCTTCATCGGGGCTTAGTCCACGTGGTAGTTGGGCGCTTCCTTCGTGATCTGCACGTCATGCACGTGCGATTCGTTCAAGCCGGCGCCGGTGATCTGCACGAACTCCGCCTTCGTGTGCAGTTCGTCGATCGTGCGGCAACCACAGTAGCCCATCGAGGCGCGCACGCCGCCGATCATCTGGAACAGGATCGCGTTGATCGGGCCCTTGTAGGCCACACGGCCTTCGATGCCTTCCGGCACGAGCTTGTCGATGTTCGCCGAGTTGTCCTGGAAGTAGCGGTCCGCCGCGCCGTCCTTCATCGCGCCGACCGAACCCATGCCGCGGTACGACTTGTACTGGCGGCCCTGGAACAGGAACACGTCGCCCGGCGATTCTTCGGTGCCCGCGAACATGCTGCCCATCATCACGGCGTTCGCGCCGGCGGCCAGCGCCTTCGACACGTCGCCCGAGTAGCGCACGCCACCGTCGGCGATGCACGGCACGCCGGTGCCCTTGAGCGCTTCGGCGACGTTCGAGATGGCCGTGATCTGCGGCACGCCCACACCCGCGACGATACGCGTCGTGCAGATCGAACCCGGGCCGATACCGACCTTCACGCCGTCCGCGCCGTACTCGACGAGCGCGCGCGCAGCGTCAGCCGTGGCGATGTTGCCGCCGATGACTTCGACGTGCGGGAAGTTCTGCTTGACCCAGCGAACGCGCTCGAGCACGCCCTTGCTGTGGCCGTGCGCCGTATCGACGACGATGACGTCGACGCCGGCCTGCACCAGCAGCTCGACGCGCTCTTCGTTGTCAGGACCGACGCCGACTGCCGCGCCCGCGCGCAGCTTGCCGTGCTCGTCCTTGCAGGCGGCCGGGTGTTCGGTCTGCTTGGTGATGTCCTTGACGGTCATGAGGCCGCGCAGTTCGAACGCTTCGTTCACGACCAGCACGCGCTCGAGGCGGTGGCTGTGCATGAGCGACTTGGCTTCGGCCAGCGGCGTGCCTTCCTTGACGGTGACGAGGCGCTCGCGCGGCGTCATGATCGAGCGCACGGGTTCGTCGAGACGGGTTTCGAAGCGCAGATCGCGGTTGGTCACGATACCGACGAGTTGCGCGCCTTCCACGACCGGGAAGCCCGAGATGCCATGCTGCTGCGAGAGCGCGATGACGTCGGCGACCTTCATCTGCGGCGGCACGGTAATCGGATCGCGCACGACGCCCGACTCGAAACGCTTCACCTTCGCCACTTCGCGCGCCTGTTCGGACGGCGTGAGGTTCTTGTGGACGATACCGACGCCGCCCTGCTGCGCCATGGCGATCGCCAGACGACCTTCCGTGACGGTATCCATAGCGGCCGACACGAGCGGAATGTTCAGGGAGATATTGCGGGTCAGCCGGGTTTTCAGGCTGGTGTCGCGCGGGAGAACGTCGGAGAAGGCGGGAACGAGGAGCACGTCATCGAACGTGAGTGCTTTCTGGATCAGACGCATGGCAAATCCTATAGGCGCAAAAGCAGATTATACGGGATACCGCCCTGGAAATCATCAGTGCCTACAGTAGCTTAGCGCCGAATTTGGGATTTCCGCGAAGTTTTGAAGGGGTCTCGCGGCGCCTCGGACATCGTATGCGCACCGGGATTTCGACCCGATTTTCACTTCAGCTCCGCCGCACGCGAGTCCGGTGCAGGATTGAACAAGACGCGCGCGCACCGCCCCGCTATGCTGGCACCCATTCTGAGCGGCCATGCGGGCCGCCAGCGCGCAATCAGCGCGTCCAAGCAAAGCCGAAGCGGAGGCAAGTGAAATGCAGCGTGGTGTGTTGTACGGCGTGTTGGCCGGTGCGTTATGGGGAACCGTCTTTCTGGTGCCCCGGCAATTGCCGGAGTTTTCGCCGCTGCTGCTGAGCGCCGGGCGCTATGTCATGTACGGGCTCGTTTCGCTCGCGGCGCTCGTGCCGATGCTGCGCCGCGTCTGGCCGCGCATCACGCGCGCGGATCTGATCGCGCTCGTCAAGCTCGCGCTGATGGGCAATCTGCTTTATTACCTCTTTCTCGCCAGTGCAATCCATCTCGTGGGCATCGCGCCCGCTTCGCTGATCGTCGGCGTGCTGCCGGTGACCGTCACGTATCTGGGTCGTGGCGATCACGGCGCCGTGCCGCTTTCGAAGCTCGTCTGGCCGCTCGCGATGATCGCGGCCGGCATCGTCTGCATCAACGTGGATGTGTTCACGGCCGACGCCTCCGACCACGCGAGCGTGCTGACCAAGATCGCCGGGCTCGGCTGCGCGCTGGGCGCGCTGGTCTGCTGGACGTGGTTCGCGGTCGAAAACGCGCGCTACCTCCAGCGCAACGACCACTTCGGCGGCAATGAATGGTCAGTGCTCTGGGGCGTGGTGACGGGCGCGCTCGGCGCGCTGCTGTGGCTCGTGATTCTCGTGCTGCCCTCCGGCGCGGTGCAGGCAACCGTCGCCGACGGCCGCTGGACCACGTTCTGGCAACTCAATCTGGTGCTGGCGATCGGCGCGTCGTGGCTCGGCAACGGGCTCTGGAACGCCGCCGCCAAGCGCCTGCCGCTCACGCTGTCCGGGCAGATGATCGTATTCGAGACGCTGTTCGCGCTGCTCTACGGCTTTATCTACGATCACCGCCTGCCGCGCGTACTCGAAGTCGCCGCCATCGTCCTGCTGATGGCGGGCGTGAGCTGGTCGGTGCGCCAGCACGCGGGCGGCCCGGAAGACACCGCGCACGGCGACGGCTTCGTGCCGGACGGCGATCTGCCGGGTCTCGGCGGCGATTCGGGCCCGCGCAGGCCCGGCAACGGCAGCGAGCGACGCAGCACGACGGCTTGATCCCGCTTGATCCCTTGTGGAGCGGGCGCGAAAACCGCGCGCTTAAAACGAATTCGGCGCGGTCCATCGAACGATGGCCGCGCCGAAATGCTGATCGCTCAGACTAAAACGCCGAAGACACGCCGAACCGGCTCAGCGCGAATCCTTGTTCTGCCACTTGCGCCCTTCGATCGAGCCTTCCTTACGCGTTTTGTCAACGCGGCGCTGGCGCGCGAGCTTCGGATCGACCAGCAGCGGACGGTAGATTTCCACGCGGTCGTGGTCGGCGAGCACCGTGTCGAGCGGCTTGAGCTTGCCGTAGACGCCCACCTTCAGTTTCGTCAGATCGATCTCGGGATGGCGCGCGAGCACGCCGCTCGCCTCGATGGCCTGCTGCACCGTGGCGCCCGGCGCCAGTTGCACGCCGATGAGCGTCTGCGCGTCGGGCAGCGCGTAGCAGACGTCGATGGACAGTGTCGCGCTCATACCTTGTTCTTGCCGTAGCGCTGGTCGGCACGCTTGACGAACGAATCGACAAAGGTGTTCGCGATGTGATGGAACACCGGCCCGATGATCTTTTCGAGAATGATGTTCGAAAACTCGTAATGCAGCGCGAATTCGATCTTGCAGGCATCGGCGCGCAGCGGCGTGAAGCGCCAGGCGCCCGTGAACTTCTTGAAAGGACCGTCCGTGAACTCCATATCGATACGTTCCGGGCGTGTCTGCGTGTTGCGCGTGGCGAAGTGCTGCTTGATACCCTTGAAGTTGATGTCGATCTTCGCCTCCATACCGGTTTCGTCCTTGCGACGAACCTCGACGCCGCCGCACCACGGCAGGAAGTTGGGGTAGTCGTCGACATCGGTGACGAGGTCGAACATCTGTTCCGCCGAATGGCGAATCAACACGGTTTTCTGGACATCCGCCATAAATTGCGCAATGCGAGGCAAGGGTGAAAGCGCGACGGGCTTTCGCTGGCCCGCTTTGCTAAAATCGTAATTTTACAAGAGTTGGGCCTTTTCCATTTTCCTATGAGCATCATCGACAACAGAAAAGCGTTCTTCGACTACTTCATCGAAGAGCGCTACGAGGCAGGACTCGTGCTCGAAGGATGGGAGGTCAAGGCTATGCGCGCCGGGCGGGCCCAGATCAAGGAAGGCTACGTCATCATCAAGGACGGCGAGCTTTACCTGATCGGCACGCACATCAGCCCGCTGCCGGAGGCCTCGACGCACATCAATCCCGATCCCACGCGCACCCGCAAGCTGCTGCTGCACCGCGACCAGATCGACAAGCTGATCGGGAAGATCGAGCAGCGCGGCTTCACGCTCGTGCCCCTGAATTTCCACTACAAGGGCGGTCGCGTGAAGTGCGAAATCGGCCTTGCGAAGGGCAAGAAGCAGCACGACAAGCGCGAAACCGAGAAGCAGCGCGACTGGCAGCGCGAAAAGGCGCGCCTGATGCGCACGCCGACCTGATCGCACGCGTTCCACGCGTCACGTGCGTCCGGATGCAAAAAGGGCGGCTTCGAGCCGCCCTTTTTTCGTCTGAACCACCCGAAACCGAACCGTGCGAAACGACGCGAAATCGGTCCCCAAATGTGCCGATTTGCCGCAGCCGGGCGGCCCGCTCAGACGCCCTTCGCCGCGTCCCGGCTCAACTGCCCTTCCTTCATGCCGGTACGGTTCACGATGGTGAGCGCCGACGCGATCATCGAACTCAGATCGCTCATATTGCCCGGCACGATCAGCGTGTTGCCCTGTTTAGCCAGATTGCCGAACGCGTTCACATACTGCTCGGCCACCTTGAGGTTGACGGCGTCCATACCGCCCTGCGCCTGGATCGAATTGCCGATCTTCTGGATCGCCTGCGCATTCGCCTCGGCCACGGCCAGAATCGCCGCCGCCTGCCCCTGCGCCTGGTTGATGGCCGCCTGCCGCTCGCCTTCCGACTTCTGGATCGCCGCCTCGCGCGCACCGGCCGCGAGGTTGATCTGCTCCTGCTTGCGGCCTTCCGACGCCGCGATCAGCGCGCGCTTCTCGCGCTCGGCGGTGATCTGCGCCTGCATCGCGTGGAGGATTTCCTTCGGCGGCGTGAGATCCTTGATCTCGTAGCGCAGCACCTTCACGCCCCAGTTCGACGCCGCTTCGTCGAGCGACGACACCACGCTGTGGTTGATGAAATCGCGTTCCTCGAAAGTCTTGTCGAGCTCCAGCTTGCCGATCACCGAGCGCAGCGTGGTTTGCGAAAGCTGCGTGATCGCGAACACGAAATTGCTCGAACCATACGACGCCTTCATCGGATCGGTGACCTGGAAGTACAGCACGCCGTCGACCTGAAGCTGGGTGTTGTCGCGCGTGATACAGATCTGGCTCGGGACGTCGAGCGGAATTTCCTTGAGCACGTGCTTGTACGCCACACGGTCGATGAACGGCAGCACGATCGTGAGGCCCGGCGTGAGCGTTGCGTGATAGCGGCCCAGCCGCTCCAACACCCACGCGTGCTGCTGCGGCACGATCTTGACCGTCTTCGACACCATCACGATGACGATCACGAGCAAAATCAATCCGACGATAGGCACTTGCATACACTTTCCCCCTGAGCTTCGACTGGTTTGTTTCGATTGATCACGCGTGACGCGGCGCGCCCGCTGCGCGATGCGCGCCCACGATCAGACAGTTGCCGCGCACAGCCTGGATTTCATAGAGGGGCGCGTTATCGGGCTCGCCGGGCGCGAGTTCCACGTCCCATTCGGCGCCGCGATACATCGAGCGCGCGCGGCCTTCATGCCACGCGGCGACAGTCAGCGTCGAGCCGATATCGAGGTTCACGCCAGGATCGGTCGACGCATCGACCATGCGGCGGCGACGTCCAAACCGCGAGCGGCGCAGCACGATCACCGCGATCAACGCCACAAGCGCCGCGCACATGAGCTGCAGATCGAGCGGCGCGCCCAGCTCATACGCCGCCACGCCCGCGAGAAAGCCAAGCGCGATCATCAGCAGATAGAAGGTGCCGGTCATCAGCTCGGCCACGATCAGCACGCCCGCGCCGATCCACCAGAACACACCATGCGGACCCACTTCGACCTCCCAAAGCAAAACACCCCGGATAGACCGGGGTGTTATAGCACGAAGCTGACACTTTTTTCCGCAGCGCGCGAAAGTGAAGCGTAAGGTACCTCGACCGCCTCAACCTTCGCGCACGGCGCGTCACACACGAAACGCATGTGACGCGGGCTGCCTTACTTGCCTTGCGACTTGGCCAGCGCCTGCCACGTTTCGACAACCGTGTCCGGATTCAGCGAAATCGAAGCGATGCCTTCTTCAGCAAGCCACTGGGCGAAGTCCGGATGATCGGACGGGCCCTGTCCGCAGATGCCGACGTACTTGTCCAGGCGGCGGCAGGTTTCGATCGCACGCTTGAGCAGGAACTTGACGGCCGGGTCGCGTTCGTCGAAGTCGGCGGCCAGCAGTTCCATGCCCGAGTCGCGGTCGAGACCGAGCGTGAGCTGCGTCAGGTCGTTCGAACCGATCGAGAAGCCGTCGAAGTACTGCAGGAACTCTTCGGCAAGAATCGCGTTCGTCGGCACTTCGCACATCATGATCAGGCGCAGACCGTTTTCGCCGCGCTTCAGACCGTACTTCGCGAGCAGGCCAACCACGCGCTCCGCCTGCTTCAGCGTACGCACGAACGGCACCATGATCTCGACGTTCGCGAGGCCCATTTCTTCACGCACGCGCTTGAGCGCCAGGCACTCCATTTCGAACGCCTGCGCGAAGTCGTCGGCGATGTAGCGCGACGCGCCGCGGAAACCCAGCATCGGGTTTTCTTCGTCCGGCTCGTAACGCGAACCGCCGATCAGCTTCTTGTACTCGTTCGACTTGAAGTCGGACATCCGCACGATGACGGGCTTCGGATAGAACGCCGCCGCGATCGTGGCGATGCCTTCCGTCAGCTTGTCGACGTAGAACGCGCGCGGCGACGCATGGCCGCGCGCCACGCTTTCCACGGCCTTCTTCAGGTCCGCGTCGACGTTCGGATACTCGAGAATCGCCTTCGGGTGAACGCCGATGTTGTTGTTGATGATGAACTCCAGACGCGCGAGGCCGACACCTGCGTTCGGCAGTTGCGAGAAGTCGAACGCGAGTTGCGGGTTGCCGACGTTCATCATGATCTTGACCGGAATGGCCGGCAGCTCGCCACGCTGGACTTCGCTGACTTCGGTTTCCAGCAGACCGTCGTAAATGCGGCCTTCGTCGCCTTCCGCGCACGACACCGTCACCAGCGCGCCGTCCTTGAGCAGGTCGGTTGCGTCGCCGCAACCCACGACTGCCGGCACGCCCAGCTCACGCGCGATGATCGCCGCGTGGCAGGTACGGCCGCCACGGTTCGTGACGATGGCCGCTGCGCGCTTCATCACCGGCTCCCAGTTCGGGTCGGTCATGTCGGCGACCAGCACGTCGCCCGGCTGCACGCGTTCCATTTCGGACGGATCGTGAATCACCTTCACGCGGCCCGCGCCGATCTTCTGACCGATTGCGCGGCCCGTTGCCAGCACCTGCGACTGACCCTTGAGCTTGAAGCGCTGCTCGGCCTTGCCGGCGGCCTGGCTCTTCACCGTCTCCGGGCGCGCCTGGAGAATGAAGATCTTGCCGTCGAGACCGTCCTTGCCCCACTCGATGTCCATCGGACGCTGGTAGTGCTTCTCGATGATGACGGCGTACTTGGCCAGCTCGATCACGTCTTCGTCGGTGATCGAGAAACGGTTGCGCTGTTCGTGCGAGACGTCGACCGTCTTCACGCGGCCCGGCTCGCCCGGCTGCGTGAATTCCATCTTGATGAGCTTCGAGCCGATCGAGCGGCGAATGATCGGCGCCTTGCCTTGTGCGAGCGTGGTCTTGAAGACGTAGAACTCGTCCGGATTCACGGCGCCCTGCACCACGGTTTCACCGAGGCCGTAGCTTGACGTGATGAACACCGCTTCCTTGAAGCCCGATTCCGTGTCGAGCGTGAACATCACGCCAGCCGCGCCGCGGTCCGAACGGACCATGCGCTGCACGCCAGCCGACAGGGCGACTTCGGCGTGGGTAAAGCCCTTGTGGACGCGATACGAGATGGCGCGGTCGTTGTAGAGCGACGCGAACACGTGCTTGAGGCGGTCGAGCACGTCTTCGATGCCGACCACGTTCAGGTAGCTTTCCTGTTGACCGGCGAACGAAGCGTCGGGCAGGTCTTCCGCCGTTGCCGACGAGCGGACGGCGAACGAGAGTTCCGACGGCGAGCTCGCCTTCAGCGTTTCGAAGCCGGCGCGGATGTCCGCTTCCAGTTTCGGCTGCAGCGGCGCGTCGATGATCCATTGACGGATTTCCTTACCCGCTTCGGCCAGCGCCTTGACGTCGTCGACGTCGAGCGTTTCCAGACGGGCGGCGATCCGCTCGGTCAGGTTGTTGTGCTTCAGGAAGTCGCGGAATGCGAGCGCGGTCGTCGCGAAACCCGTGGGCACGCGCACGCCAGCCTCAGCCAACTGGCTGATCATTTCGCCGAGCGAGGCGTTCTTGCCGCCCACGATCTCGACGTCGGTCATCCGCAACTGCTCGAAAGGCACTACATAAGCCTGATCCTTGGCAACGGTGTTAGTCATACAAGCCCCTAAGTGTGAAAAAAATTCACGATTGCGCAAGTGGGCTCGAACGCGGACCGCCCATTGGAAGCGGATTCGCGTCTTGCGCAACCTGTTGGAGAAGCAATCGCGAGAGGTGCGAAAGCTCACACGCAGCGGAAGGAAAAGCAGGAAGATGCGCGCGATTGCAGGGAGTTATGCAAAATCGCTGCAAGTTGACGCCAGATTGAGCCACGATGGACTGCCGTTTGGCGTGGTTGCACTGCAATTGCTTATCCAACAGGTTGCCGCTATTCTACCGTGCCGACTACAGAAATTGTGTCAGTCGGCGAGAATCGCGCCGCGGCCCCGCCCGCAGGCGTAGTCCGGGCGCCCAAGCCCGTCCTGTGAGCCGCACAGCAGTTCACGTACCCAGCCTCATCCGATGCCGCCAACCGTATTCATCGTCTCCGACGGTACCGGGATCACCGCCGAGACTTTCGCGCATTCGATCCTGTCGCAGTTCGACCAGAAATTCCGCCTCGTGCGCGTTCCGTTCATCGATTCGACGGAAAAAGCCTACTCGACCGCCGAAAAAATCAACGAAGCCGCCGTTCAGGAAGGCCGCCGTCCGATCGTCTTCACGACGCTCGTGGACAGCAATTCGAACGAGATCGTCAAACGCGCGAACGCGCTCGTGCTCGACATGTTCCAGACTTTCGTGGAACCGCTCGAACAGGAGCTGGAGCTCAAGTCGAGCCACGCGATGGGTCGCGGCCACCAGAACGCCGACACCGACGAATACAAGAACCGCATCGAGGCGATCAACTTCTCGCTCGCGCACGACGACGGCCAGTCGGACCGCAATCTCGCCGACGCCGACGTGATCCTCGTGGGCGTGTCGCGCAGCGGCAAGACGCCGACGAGCCTTTATCTGGCGATGCAATACGGCGTGAAGGCCGCGAACTATCCGCTGATCCCCGACGACTTCGAGCGCGGCAAGATGCCGAATTCGCTGCTGCCGCATCGCGGCAAGATCTTCGGCCTGTCGATCGATCCGCAGCGCCTCACGGAAATCCGCAACGAACGCCGTCCGGGCAGCAAGTACGCGGCGCTGGAAAATTGCCGCTACGAAGTGAACGAGGCCGAGGCGATGATGCGCCGTGAAGGCATCAAGTGGCTCTCCTCCACGCACAAGTCGATCGAGGAAATCGCCACCACGATCCTGCAGGAAATCCGCATCGACAAGCCCGCCTATTGAGCGATCGAGCGCGGCCGATCGCGGAAACGGATCGCTGCAAACGCAAAAAGGCCCGCACGCAGCGGGCCTTTTTCAATTTGCGGCGACGATCCGCAAGATTCAGCGCGCGCGGCGCTGCTGCCGGCATTGCTCGAACACGCACACGGCGGCGGCCGCCGCCACGTTGAGCGACTCCATGCCGCCTGGCTGTGGAATGGTCACGCGCAGCGCGGCCGCGTCGCGCCAGACCTGCGAGACGCCCGCGCCTTCGTTGCCGAACACCCAGGCGACCTGACCCGAGAGATCGGCCTCGTCGATGGCCTGCGCGCCGTGCGAATCGGTGATCACGACGGGCACGCCGAGCAGATCGACGAGCGTCTCGGGCTCGACGTTCTCGAACACCTGCAACAGGAAATGCGCGCCCATCGCCGAGCGCAGCACCTTCGACGACCACGCGTAGGCGGTCCCCGGCGTGCAGAACACCTTGTCGATACCCGCCGCCGCCGCGCTACGCAGAATCGAGCCGACGTTGCCCGCGTCCTGCAGACCGTCGAGCACGAGGCAAGTCGATTCGACGCGCTGCGGCAGCGTCGCTTCGGGCATATCGACGAGCAGCAGCATGCCCGCGCCGTGCACTACGTTCGAAAGCTGGCCGAACAGCGCGTCGGGGAGCGTGATGATACGGCGCTCGTCCACGCGCGCGACGATGTCCTGCGCCTCCGCGTGCGCGAGCGCGCCTTCGGTCACGACGCAATATTCGGGCTGCGAGCCGCCATCGAGCCAGGCGCTCGCCAGATGGAAGCCTTCGAGCAGCGCCTGATGCGCGCGGCGCTGCTGATGGGTCGAGCCGGCCAGCGCCTTGAGGCGCTTGTAGAGCGGATTGTCGCGCGAGGTAATGGCTTTCACGGGCGGGCCTGACGATCAGTAATGCGATGAATGAAAAGGAAAACGGCGCCGCACGAGGCGACGCCGATAGGGCTGCGCGGCGACACGCGTGCGTCTAGAGCGGCGCGAATGCGTCGCCTTCGGCCGCGGACGCCGCCGTAGCGACGCTTGCGGTCAGCACCGCGCCGTGCAGCGCAAACGCTTCGCGCACCGGCGCGAACGAGCGGCGATGATGTTCGCACGGACCATGTTCGCGCAGCGCGGCCAGATGCTGCGCCGTGCCGTAGCCCGCGTGCGCATCGAAGCCGTAGAACGGGAAGGTTGCGTGCAACTGCGTCAGCATGCGGTCGCGCGTGACCTTGGCGATGATCGACGCCGCCGAAATCGCGGGCACGAGCGCGTCGCCGCCAATCACCGCTTCGCTGCGCACCGGCAGCACCGGGCAGCGATTGCCGTCGATCTTCGCCAGCGTCGGCGTGACGCTCAGGCCTTCGACAGCGCGGCGCATGGCCAGCATCGTCGCGTGCAGGATGTTGAGCGTGTCGATTTCCTCGACGCTCGCTTCGGCCACGCACCAGGCCAGCGAGTGCTCGACGATCAGATCGTAGAGCGCGTCGCGCGCCTTGGCCGTGAGCACCTTCGAGTCGTCGAGTCCGGCAATCGGGCGCGCCGGATCGAGAATCACCGCGGCCGCGACCACGGGACCGGCGAGCGGGCCGCGCCCGGCTTCGTCGACGCCGCAAATCACGTCGTCGGGCGACTCGAACAGCAAGCCGGCCTGTTCCGCGAGTTGCAGACGCGCAGCGCGCTTTTGCGCCGCCTGCGACGGCGCCTTCGCCCGCGTCGCGCCGCCCGCCGCACCCTTGGGCGCGGCCTTGGCGCGGGTCGTGCTTCCGGTCATGCCTTGCTCCTGCGGCCTTCGGTGATGCGCGCGACCACTTCCGCCGCGCGCTCCGCGGTGTTCTGGCGCAGCGCGATGTGCATCTGCGTGAACACTTCGGTCAGGGTGCGCCGGTTCGCCTCGTCGTGCAACTGCGTGAGCGTGGCTTCGGCCAGCGCCTCGGGCGTGGCGAAATGCTGAAGAATCTCGGGCACGACGAAGCGTCCCGCGAGAATGTTCGGCAGACCGACATACGGCAGATAGCCCTGGCGGCGCATGATCTGACCCGTGAGCCAGGGCACCTTGTACGAGATGACCATCGGCTTCTTGAGCAGTGCGGCCTCCAGCGTGACCGTGCCGCTCTTCACGAGGATCGCGTCGGCGGCTGTCATCGCAACCTGCGACTGGCCGTCGATGATCGTCAGCGCGAGACCCTGATGCGAATTCGCGAGTTCCTGCAACTGCGCGTGGATCGCGGGCGTCGCCGCCGGCATCACGAAACGCAGACCCGGCTCGCGCTGCTGCATGATCTGCATCGCGTCGAAGAAGGTCGGGCCGATCAGGTTGATCTCAGAGCGACGGCTGCCCGGCAGCACGGCGATCACCGGGCCGCTCTCGGGCAGACCGAGCGCGCGACGCGCGCCCGGCACGTCCGGTTCGAGCGGAATCTCGTCGGCGAGCGGATGGCCCACGTAGGACGCAGCCACGCCGGCCTTTTCGAGAATCGCCGTTTCGAACGGGAACACGCAGAGCATGTGATCCACCGACTTCTGGATCTTCTTGATGCGGCCGCCCCGCCACGCCCAGATCGACGGACAGACGAAGTGAATCGTCGGAATGCCGGCGTCGCGCAGTGGGTGTTCGAGGCCGAAATTGAAATCCGGCGCGTCGACGCCGATGAAAGCGTCGGGCGGTTCCGCGAGCAGTTGATGCTTGAGCTCGTTGCGGATGCGCAGGATTTCGGGAATGTGCTTGAGCGCCTCGACGTAGCCACGCACGGTCAGCTTGTCCATCGGCCAGTGC
The DNA here is from genome assembly GCF_046535315.1 of Paraburkholderia sp. SIMBA_027. NCBI lineage: Bacteria > Pseudomonadati > Pseudomonadota > Betaproteobacteria > Burkholderiales > Burkholderiaceae > Paraburkholderia > Paraburkholderia sp. SIMBA_027. The sequence continues at coordinate 18,660 of NZ_JAWRWY010000023.1, read as the reverse complement.
GCGTCGAAACCGACGGCCTGCATGCGCGGGCCGCCGATTCCGTAGTACTGCGTGCTATCCGGCAGCTTGCTGACGAGCCCCTTGAGCAGCGACGACGCGAGCAGGTCGCCGGACGGTTCGCCGGCGACCATCGCGAGACGCAGCGGACGGTTTTGCAGCGCCATCGTTTAGCGGATGATGCCGCGCTGCGACAGCTCGACGAAATCGAGCAGCGCCTTCACGTGCGTGTCGCCGTCGCCGCCCGCCTGGGCGAGTTCGGCGAGTTGCACCTTCGCCTCTTCGAGCGACAGACCGTTCTTGTAGAGCGTGCGGTACGCCGAGCGCAGCGCCGAAATCGCGTCGGGCGAGAAACCGCGGCGGCGCAGACCTTCGACGTTGATGCCGTGCGGCACCGCCTTGTTACCGGCGGCGATCACGAACGGCGGCACGTCCTGCACGAGCGCCGAGGCGCCGCCGACCATCGAGTGCGCGCCGATGCGCACGAACTGGTGCACGCCGGTCATGCCGCCGACGATCGCGTGGTCGTCGACGATCACGTGACCCGCGAGCTGCGCGTTGCTCGACATGATGATGTTGTTGCCCAGACGGCAGTCGTGACCGACGTGCACGTAGGCCATGATCCAGCAGTCGTCGCCGATCGAGGTGATGCCGGTGTCCTGCACCGTACCCGTGTGCAGCGTCGTGAACTCGCGGATCGTGTTGCGGTTGCCGATCACGAGTTTCGTGGGTTCGCCCTTGTACTTCATGTCCTGCGGGCGGCCGCCGACCGACGCGTAATGGCCGATGCTGTTGTCTTCGCCGATCGTGGTGTGGCCTTCGATCACGCTGTGCGAGCCGATCTTGGTGCGCGCACCGATGGTGACGTTCGCGCCCACGATCGCATACGGGCCGATCTCGACCGTTTCATCGACCTGTGCGCCCGGCTCGACGATCGCAGTGGGATGGATCCTGCTCATTCGTCCTGGCTCTCCGAATTCTGTTAGCGTGCCCGCGCGCCACCCGGCGCGCGACGGCAATGCGCGGCGCGTCTTATTGCGCTGCGTCCATTTTCTTGACGGTACACATCAGTTCCGCTTCGCAGGCGACCGAGCCTTCGACTTCGGCGACTGCCTTGAACTTCCAGATGCCGCGCATGTAGCGCTCGAACGTCACGTTCAGGACGAGCTGGTCGCCCGGTTCCACCACGCGCTTGAAGCGCGCGCCGTCGATGCCGACGAAGTAATACAGCGTGTTCTCGAAGTCCTGCTCCTCTTCCGAGAACGTGAGCAGCGCGGCGGTCTGGGCCAGCGCTTCGAGAATCATCACGCCGGGCATGACCGGACGCTGCGGGAAATGGCCCGTGAAAAAGGGCTCGTTGATCGTCACATTCTTCAACGCCTTGATGCTCTTGTGCGGCTCGAGCTCGATAACCCGGTCCACCATCAGGAACGGATAGCGGTGCGGCAGCAGCGTGAGGATCTTGTGGATGTCGAAGTTGAGTTTTTCGATGTTCATGGTGTTTCTGCTCACGCAGGAATTGCGCGTGTGACTATCGGATGCGATGCCTGAAGTGCCTGACGTACCTCGACGGCCCGCGCTGAGGCGCAGTATGCGCCACGCACGGCGCTTCGTGCATGCGGATTGCCCCGGGGCCGATGGCCCGAGGCCCGGAACGCAAAGCGGCACGCAAAAAACGGCGCCCGCGCGTGGCGCCGGCTTTTGCGTGCCGGCCAGGCCGCGCGCCGCCTATCTCCGCCAACACAGTTAGCAAATGAAGAATGGCGGCGCGCTGCCCGGTGCCCCGAAACTGCTTTGATTCTTGCCCGAGCCTGCTCAGGCGTCGCCTTGCGGCTTCTGGGCGGCTTCGAGCGCGCGGATGCGGTCGCGCAGCTTGTCGATGTTGCGAAGCAGCGCGGCGCTCTTGTTCCAGTCGGCGTGATCGACCGCCGGGAAGGCGCTCGTGTAGATGCCGGCCTTGGGCAGCGACTTCGAGACGCCCGACTTCGCCGTGACGATCACGTAGTCGCCCAGCGTGACGTGCCCCGCGATGCCGACCGCGCCGCCGATCATGCAGTGCTTGCCGATGCTCGTGCTGCCGGCGATACCCGCGCAGCCCGCGATCACGGTGTAAGCGCCGACGCGGCAGTTGTGGCCGATCTGCACAAGGTTGTCGATCTTCACGCACTCTTCGATGATCGTGTCGGCCATGGCCCCACGGTCGATCGTCGTGTTCGCGCCGATTTCGACGTCCGGTCCGATCGTGACGCCGCCAACTTGCGGAATCTTGACCCAGCTACCCGTGCGCGCCTCGCCCTCGCCCGTGAAATCGGGCGCGAAGCCGAAGCCGTCCGAGCCGATCACGGCGCCCGCATGCACGATCGCGCGCGCGCCGAACTTGCAGCCGTGATAGACCGTAACGCCCGGATAGAAGTGCGAGCCCTCGCCCACCTGCGTGCCGCGGCCGATGAACACATTCGCGTCCAGGCGCACGTTCTCGCCGATCACGGCGCCCGCTTCCACCGTGACGTTCGGCCCGATCACCGCACTTGCGGCAATCTTCGCCGACGCGTCGACGTGCGCGCTCGGGTGCACGCCCGGCTGCGTTTTCGGCGTAGCGAGGTCGATGAACGCCTGCGCGACACGCGCGAAATAAGCATACGGATTGGGTGTGACGATGAAGTTGCGGCCCTCGCGCGAAGCGAGCTTTTCCAGATCGCTCGGGCTGATCAGGACCGCGCCGGCGCGGGTGGCATCCACCTGCGACAGATACTTCGGATTGGCAAGGAACGCCAGCTGCTGCGGACCGGCCTGGTCGAGCGGCGCGAGCGAGCCGACGCGTTGCGCCGGATTCCCGACCACTTCGCCGCCGAACCGCCCGGCGATTTCCTCAAGCGTAAATGCCATACGCGTGCTGCTCCTGCCTTAGTTGCTGTTGCTGCCGGTGCTGTTGGCTGCGAGCGCCTTCAGCACCTGGTCGGTGATGTCGATGCGCGGACTGACGTACACCGCTTCCTGCACGATCAGGTCGTAATGCTGCTGTTCGGCGATCTGCTTGATGACCTTGTTCGCGCGGTCGAGCACCGCGGCGAGTTCTTCGTTGCGACGCTGATTCAGGTCTTCGCGGAACTCGCGCTGCTTGCGCTGGAAGTCGCTGTCGAGCTGCGACAGATCGCGCTGCTTTTGCGCGCGGTCGGTCGCGGACATCGACGGACCGTTCTTGTCGATCGAGTCCGACATGGTCTTCAGACGCTGCGCCATGTCCTGCAGGTCCTTGTCGCGCTTCGCGAACTCGGCTTCGAGCTTGGTCTGCGCGGCCTTCGCGGGGGCGGATTCGCGCAGGATGCGGTCGGAGTTGACCGCCGCGATCTTCGCTTCCTGCGCATGGGCCGCGCCCGTGCCGAGAGCGAGCATCGCCAGCGACAGCGTCATGGCCCCGATCGTCCGTCTGGAAAACAATCCCGTTAGCAAAGTTATCCTCTCGTTTCTGAAATTGCCTGTGGCGGTGCGCGTCGTCAGAATGCCGTCCCGATCTGGAACTGGAACTTCTGATACTGGTCGCCTTCGTGTTTCGTGAGCGGGAAGCCGAGGCTCAGCTTGAGCGGCCCGATCGGCGAGATCCACGCAAGACCCACACCGTAGGCGTAGCGCAGGCCGTTCGAGCCGATGCTCGAACCCTCGTCGCCCCAGACGTTACCACCATCGACGAAGGTGAAGACGCGCAGCGTACGGTCGTAACCCGTACCCGGCAGCGGGAACGTGAGTTCGATGTTGCCGACCACCATCTTCGAGCCGCCGATCGGATCGTTCGTGGTCTTGTCGCGCGGACCGAGCGAGCTCGGTTCATAGCCACGCACCGAACCGATACCGCCAGCGTAGTAGTTCTTGAAGATCGGGTACGGCTTGCCGCCGAGACCGTTACCGTAACCGGCCTGGAAGTTCATGCCCAGCACGAAGCCGCGCGCGAACGAGTAATAGTACTGCGCCTGGACGTCGGCCTTGTAGTACTGCGTGGCGCCCGCGGGCGTGCCGTATTCGGCGTTCGCCTGCGTGAAGTAACCGCGGCTCGGCACGAGCGCGCTGTCACGCGCGTCGCGCGACCAGCCGATCGTGAGCGGCACGTTGTTCGACACGCGGCCGAACTGGTTCACGTAGTCGATGTAGCTCTGCGGCGTGTACGAGTCGACGTCGAGGCGGTCCTGCTCGAAGCCCACGCCGAAGAAGACCGTGTCGACTTCCGAGAACGGAATGCCGAACTTCAGGTCGCCACCGGCCGTGATGATGCGGAAGCTCGAATCAGTCGAGTAGTACAGCGGCTGATACGTGCGGTAGTAGACGTCGGTGATGCGCTTGATGCCGTCGACCGTGAAGTACGGGTCGACCTGCGTGACCGCGAGCGTACGGTAGGTCTTCGCGGTGTTCACGTTCACCGACAGCGAGGTGCCCGAACCGAACACGTTGTCCTGCGACACGCCCGCCGAGAGCACCACCTTGTCCGTGGACGAGAAGCCCGCGCCCAGCGTGATCGCGCCGGTCGGCTTTTCGGCCACCTTGACGTCGACGTCCACCTGGTCGGCCGTGCCTTCCACCGGCACCGTCGTCACGTCGACGTCGGTGAAGTAGCCCAGACGGTTGATACGGTCCTTCGAGAGCGCGAGGCGGCTCGAATCGAACCACGAGCTTTCGAGCTGGCGCATTTCGCGGCGCACGACTTCGTCACGCGTGCGGGTGTTGCCCACCACGTTGATGCGGCGCACGTAGACGCGGCGGCTCGGGTCGACCTGCAGCGTGAGTTCGACCGTGTGATGCGCCTGGTCGATCTGCGGCAGCGCGTTGACGGTCGCGAAGGCGTAACCGTATTCGCCGAGCTTGTCGACGATCGCCTTGGTCGTTGCCTGCAGCTTCTCAGCCGAGAACGTATCGCCCGGTTTGATCTTGATTAGCTTGGTGAGCTCGGCTTCGCGGTTCAGCAGATTGCCCGCGAGATGAATGCCCGAAATCTTGTACGGCTCGCCCTCGTGCAGCCCGATCGTGAGGTACATGTCCTTCTTGTCGGGCGAGATCGAAACCTGGGTCGAGTCGATGTTGAACTCGAGGTAACCGTGGTTCAGGTAGTACGAGCGCACGTTCTCGAGGTCGCCCGTGAGCTTTTCCTTCGAGTACAGGTCGTTCTTCGTGTACCACGAGAACCAGTTCGGCGTGGACAGCTGCATTTCGCTCAGGAGCGTGCCGCTGCTGTATGCCTTGTTGCCGATAAAGTTGATCTGGCGGATCTTCGCGCTCGGACCTTCGACCACGGAGAACAGCAGACCGACGCGGTTGCGGTCGATCGGCGTGACGGTGGTGGTCACTTCGGCGGCGTAGAAGCCGCGCGTGAGGTACTGGCGCTTGAGTTCCTGCTCCGCCTTGTCGACGAGTGCCTTGTCGTAGTAGCGGCCTTGCGAGAGACCGACTGCGCGCAGCGCCTTCGTGAGGTTGTCCTTGTCGAATTCCTTGATGCCGGCGAAGTCGATCGTGCCGATCGCGGGACGCTCCTGCACCTGGACGACCACGACGCCGCCTTCGGTAGCGATGCGCACGTCGTTGAAAAAGCCCGTCGCATACAATGCGCGGATGGCTTCGGAAGCCTTGTCGTCGTTGAAGGTATCGCCCTGCTTGATGGGCAGGTACGCGAACACCGTGCCCGGCTCGACGCGTTGCAGTCCTTCGATGCGGATGTCCTGTACCACAAAAGGCGTCGTCGCTGCGTGGACAACGAGACCATGTGCGGCGATCGCCGCAGCCGCAACCGTTTTTGGAACCAAGCGATGAGGTCTAAACAACGTGCTTCCCCAGTATGTATAGCTGCATCAGGTCAGGCGGCCCGCCCTAGGACGCCGCCAGACACCTTTAGAAATGGATTAACCGAGCCAGATCGTTGAACAACGCGATCGCCGACAGCGCGACGATGCAGGCAAGTCCCGCTCGCTGCAGCACGAGCTGCCAGCGGTCCGAGACGGCTTTGCCCGTTACGGCTTCAACCGCATAATATAACAGATGCCCCCCATCCAATACGGGAATTGGGAGCAGGTTGAGTACGCCCAGGCTAATACTGACAAGGGCGAGGAACGACAGGAATGCGGAAGGACCGAGCCGCGCGCTCTTGCCGGCATAGTCAGCAATCGTCACCGGCCCCGAAAGATTCTTCAGCGAAGCCTCGCCCGTGAGCATGCGGCCGAACATCCGCAGCGAGTAAAACGCGATATCCCACGTGCGATAAGCACCCAGCCGCGCGCTCTCGATCGGACCGTAGCGCACCTCCACCGAAGGCGCTTGCGCCGACAGCGCCGCACCGATGCGACCCACCTCGCTGCCCGTTTCCTCGTCGCGCTGCGCGGCCGGCGTCACGCTCAGCGTGAGCGTTTGCGGCTTCGAGGGCGCGGCGTTCGACGGATTGCCGCGGGTGGCGCCGGCGTTGTCGTCGGCATTATTGTCCGCGTCGCTATCCGCGACCTCGGACTGCACGGCGCCGCCGCGCTCGATCGACAACTGCACGGGCTTGCCCGCGTGCGCCTTCACATATGCGATGAAACTGCTTGCGCTATCAACGGGACGACCGTCGATCGCGCGCAGACGATCGCCCTTTTCCAGACCCGCCCGCTGCGCCGCGCTGCCCGGTTCGATGCCCGCGATGCGCAGCGTGCCGCCGCCCGGTTCGAGGCCGAGCTTCGACATGAAGTCGTCGTCGAGGTCCTGACTCGTGAGACGCGAGAGATCGAGCGGGAAATCGTAGGTGCTGGCGCCGTCACGCGCGGCGAGCACCACGCGGCCGTGCTCGAACGCCGTCGACATGAGTTTCCAGCGCAGATCCGCCCACGAACGCACGGGTTCAGTGTGGCTGCCGCTGGCGTTGCTCACGGAGAGAATGGTTTCGCCGCCCTGGAAACCGGCTTGCGCCGCGGCCGACTGCGCGGGCGGCGTCGCCACGATCGCCGCGGGCTCGGTCACGCCGCTCGCGTAGACCGCGCCGAACAGCACGATGGCAAGAATGAAGTTGGCGACCGGACCGGCCGCCACGATGGCGATACGCTTGCTGACCGGCTGACGGTTGAACGCGTGCGGCAGATCGGCCGCATCGATCGTGTCGGGAGACTCGCGCTCGTCGAGCATCTTCACGTAGCCGCCGAGCGGCAACGCCGAGATCGTCCACTCGGTGCCGGTCTTTTTGCTGACCCATTGCAGCAGCGGACGGCCGAAGCCGATCGAGAATCGCAGAACCTTAACGCCGCACAAGCGCGCGACGCTATAGTGACCATACTCGTGTACGACGACGAGCACGCCGATCGCAACGACAAACGCCACCAGTTCGGTGAGCAGATTCATAGCGCCTCCTCTGCTGGAAGCAGCACGCTGGTGCTGGAGCGGCGCGCCGGGGATCGCCCGGCCTCGCCGCTGGGCCCGCTGCCGGACCTTACGCCGGCACCGGCAGGCTGTCGATGATGGTGTGTGCCGCGCGGCGCGCGGCGGCGTCGGCTTCGAGCACGACTTCGAGGCTCGTGGCGGGACGATTCTGCAGTGCGTTGAGCACGGCGTCGACCGTCTGCGCGATGGCCATGAAGCCGATGCGGCGGTTGAGGAAGGCCTCGACCGCGATTTCGTTGGCCGCATTGAGCGTGGCGCTCGCCACGCCGCCTTCGTTCAGCGCCTTCATGGCGAGCGCGAGGCACGGGAAGCGCGTGTAGTCGGGATGCTCGAAGTTAAGCGTCGCGACCTGCACGAGATCGAGTTGCGCGACGCCCGAATCTACGCGATCCGGATACGCCAGCGCGTGCGCGATCGGCGTGCGCATGTCCGGGTTGCCCAGTTGCGCGAGCACCGAACCGTCGGCGTACGAGACCATCGAGTGGATCACGCTCTGCGGATGGATCAGCACGTCGATGCGATCGCCCGGCAGATCGAACAGGTAATGCGCCTCGATTACCTCGAGACCCTTGTTCATCATCGTGGCCGAGTCGACCGAAATCTTGCGGCCCATCGACCAGTTCGGGTGCTTGCAGGCCTGCTCCGGCGTGACGTCGACGAGCGTCGACGGTTCGCGCGTGCGGAACGGGCCACCCGAGGCGGTCAGGATGATCTTGGTCACGCCGCCGTGCATGGCCGCTTCACGCGGCAAGCACTGGAACACGGCGTTGTGCTCGCTGTCGACGGGCAGCAGGACCGCGCCGTTGTCGCGCACCGCGTTCATGAAGATGTCGCCCGACATCACGAGCGCTTCCTTGTTCGCGAGCAGGATGCGCTTGCCGGTCTGCGCCGCCGCGAGCGTGGGCTCGAGGCCCGCTGCGCCGACGATGGCCGCGACCACCGTATCGCAGCCGTCGCTCTTCGCGACATCGATGAGTGCCTGCGGGCCGTGCGTCACAATGGTCTTCGAACCGGCCGCGCGCAGCTTGCGCTCGACGTCCTGAGCCGTCGCGGCGTCGCCGACCACGGCCACTTCAGGCGCGAAACGCAGACATTGTTCGACGAGCTTGTCGCCGTTGCGGTGCGCCGTGAGCGCATAAACCGTGAAGCGGTCCGGATGACGCGCGACGACGTCGAGCGTGCTGTCTCCGATCGAGCCCGTCGAACCGAGCAAGGTGAGTCGTTTTTGCATTTCCATTTCTCTAGCCGAACGCCTTTAGCCAAGCAGCAGCATGGCAAGCGGCAGCACCGGCAACAGCGCATCGATGCGGTCGAGGACTCCGCCGTGACCCGGCAGGAGGCCGCTCGAATCCTTCACGCCGGCCTGGCGCTTGAGCATCGATTCGAACAGATCGCCGACCACGCTGAACGCGACCAGCACGGTAAGCACGAAGAACGCGCGGCCCAGACCAAGCTGGCCGGCCAGCGCCGAATAAAGCGTGGGTTCGAACGCGTGCAGCGCAAGCGCGGCAGCGGCGACGATCATCACGGCCGCCCAGCCGCCGACGGCCCCTTCCCAGGTCTTGCCGGGGCTGATGGCGGGCGCAAGCTTATGCTTGCCGAATGCCTTACCGGCAAAGTATGCGCCGATATCGGCCAGCCAGACCACCAGCAGCAGCGACAGCACGAAGGCCACGCCGGAGGTGCGTGCGAGCACCAGCGCATGCCAGCAGGCGCAGAAGATCACGAGCCCGGCGGCCAGCAGGAAGGCGCGCCAGGCGCCCGCGGCGAGCACCGGTTTGCGCACCAGCACATACGGCCCGGCGACGATCCAGAAGATACCGGCCGCCTGAAACAGCGGACGCGGCGAAGCGAGACGCTCGCTCGCCAGCACGGCGAGCGCGGCGATCAGCGCATAGACGATCGAACCGACCTTGCCCGCCTTGAGCAGGCGCGCCCATTCCCACGCGGCGAACGCCACCACGACATGGATCAGCACGCCAAAGGCGGCCACCGGCGCGAACAGCGTGACCGGCAAAAGCACGGCCAGCAGGACGATCGCCGTGATGACACGGGTCTTTAGCATGAAAGGGAGTCGGCGTTCTGAGACTGGGTTTCGAGCTGCGCGCTGGTACGGCCAAAGCGGCGCTCACGTTCGGTGTACGACGCGATCGCGCGGTTGAGCGCGTCGCGATCGAAGTCGGGCCAGAACGTATCGGTGAAATAGAATTCTGCGTAAGCCAGTTGCCAGAGCAGGAAATTGCTCACGCGCTGCTCGCCGCCCGTACGGATGAACAGGTCGGGCTCGGGCGCGTAATTCATGGCGAGATACTGGCCGAGCGTGTCTTCGGTGACCGGCACCGGTTCGCCCGCCGCCACGGCGGCTTCGACCAGCTTGCGCGTGGCCTGAAGGATGTCCCAGCGGCCGCCGTAGTTGGCGGCGATGGTCAGCGTCAGACGCGTGTTGCGCGCCGTCTTGGTTTCGGCGCGGCGGATCAGATCCTGAATACGCTCGTTGAACATCGACAGGTCGCCGACCACGCGCAGGCGAATGCCGTTCGCGTGCAGGCGCCCTACCTCGCGCTCCAGCGCCGAGATGAACAGGCGCATGAGAAACGAGACTTCGTCGGTCGGGCGCCGCCAGTTCTCGGAACTGAAGGCGAACAGCGTCAGGTACTCGACGCCGCGCTCGACGCAACCCTCGACGACCGCACGCACGGCGTCCACGCCACGCGTGTGGCCCGCGACGCGCGGCAAGCGGCGTTGCGTCGCCCAACGGCCATTGCCGTCCATGATGATCGCGATGTGGCGCGGCACGGCCGCCACTTCGGGCACGCGAACGGTTGAGCTGGTATAGGTCATGGCCGTCGGACTATAACTGCGATAAGGAAAGAGAAACCCTGGCGGGATGAGAGCCTGGCGGCCTCAAACCGTCATGATCTCGGCTTCCTTGGTCTGGACGAGCTTGTCGATTTCCGTGACGAAGCGGTCCGTCAGCTTCTGGACGTCGTCGCCGCCACGGCGCTCGTCGTCTTCCGAGATTTCCTTGTCCTTCACGAGCTTCTTCAGTTGCTCGTTGGCGTCGCGACGCAGGTTACGCACGGCAACCTTGGCCGTTTCGCCTTCGTTCTTGACGACCTTCGTGAGTTCCTTGCGGCGCTCTTCGGTCAGTGCGGGCATCGGCACGCGGATCAGGTCGCCGTGCGTGGCCGGGTTCAGACCCAGATCCGACTCGCGGATGGCTTTTTCGATGACCTGAACCATCTTCTTTTCCCACGCCTGCACACCGATCGTACGGGCGTCGACGAGCGTGAGGTTGGCCACTTGCGAGATGGGCACGGGCGAACCGTAGTAGTCGACCTGGATGTGATCGAGCAGGCCCGTGTGGGCGCGGCCCGTGCGGATCTTCGCGAGATCGCTCTTGAACGCGTCGATCGAGCGTTGCATCTTCTGCTCGACGCCCTTCTTGATGTCAGCCACAGCCATTTTGATACCTCCGAACCTTTGTTACGGTGTGGGCCCGCCCGCGCGCATGAAGGGCGGCGCGGCCCAGAATCGATCTCGTGTGAAACGAGAGTTTACACGTGGACGAGCGTGCCTTCGTCTTCGCCTTGAATGATGCGCTTGAGCGCACCCGGCTTGACGATCGAAAAAACGCGGATGGGCAGCTTCTGGTCGCGGCACAGCGCGAAAGCGGTGGCGTCCATCACCTGCAGATTGCGGCCGATTGCCTCGTCGAAGCTGATCGTCGAGTAACGCGTGGCCGTCGGGTCCTTCTTGGGGTCGGCCGAATAGACGCCGTCGACCTTGGTGGCCTTGAGCACGACTTCCGCGCCCACTTCGGCGCCACGCAGGGCGGCGGCCGTGTCGGTCGTGAAGAACGGGTTGCCCGTGCCGGCCGCGAAGATCACGACCTTGCCTTCCTCGAGCTGACGGATCGCGCGGGGGCGGATGTACGGCTCGACCACCTGGTCCATGCGCAGCGCGGACTGCACGCGCGCTTCGATACCGGCGTGACGCATGGCGTCCTGCAGCGCGAGCGCGTTCATCATGGTCGCGAGCATGCCCATGTAGTCGGCGGTCGCGCGGTCCATACCGGCCGCGCCGCCCGCGACGCCGCGGAAAATATTGCCACCGCCGATCACGACTGCGAGCTGGGTGCCGAGCCGCACCACCTCGGCCACGTCTGCCACCATTCGTTCGATCGTGGCGCGATTGATGCCGAAGGCATCATCGCCCATGAGGGCTTCGCCGGAAAGTTTGAGCAGGACGCGTTTATAGGCGGGTGTGGGCATGGAGGTATCCAGGATCGCGCGCAAAGGGCAATAACTTGAAACTGTAGGGGTGAAATACGACTTGGGGCAAGCGCCACCAGAAATAGCGAAAGTTGGCGCCACGGGGCACAGCGGGAGACCGCTGCGCCCGGCAAGTTCGCCGGGCGTCGCTACATCGAGCGTCGCTACGCTGCCCCACCGCGGCGGAAATGCGCCGCCGCGGCGTACTACGGGACTGCGATGAGACTTTGATACGGGTACGACTCGATACGGCTAAAGGCTGCGCGGCCCTTATTGCTGCTTTGCAGCAGCGACTTGCGCGGCCACTTCAGCAGCGAAGTCGTCCTGGCGCTTCTCGATGCCTTCGCCAACGACGAACAGCGAGAACTTCTGCACCGACGTGTTAGCCGCCTTGAGCATCTGTTCGATCGTCTGCTTGTCGTTCTTCACGAACGGCTGGTTCAGCAGCGAGACTTCCTTCAGGTACTTCTGCACCGAGCCGTCGACCATCTTGGCGACGATTTCAGCCGGCTTGCCCGACTCGGCAGCCTTCTGTTCGGCGATGCTGCGCTCCTTGGCGATCAGGTCGGCCGGCACTTCGTCCGACGACAGCGAGACCGGCTTCATCGCGGCGATGTGCATTGCCACGTCCTTGCCGACCTGCTCTTCCGCGCCCGTGTACTCGACCAGCACGCCGATACGCGTGCCGTGCAGGTACGAAGCCAGCTGGTTGGCGGTTTCGAAGCGCGCGAAACGGCGGATCGAAACGTTTTCGCCGATCTTGCCGACCAGTGCGAGGCGCACTGCGTCGACCGTCGAGCCTTCCAGCGGCAGCGCCGACAGGGCAGCGACGTCAGCCGGGTTTTGCGTGGCGACCAGTTCGGCCACCGTGTTCGCGAAGGCGAGGAAGTCGTCGTTCTTGGCGACGAAGTCGGTTTCGCAGTTCAGTTCGACGACTGCGCCAGCATTGCCACCGATGAACGAAGCGATCACGCCTTCAGCCGTGACGCGCGATGCTGCCTTGCTTGCCTTGTTGCCGAGCTTCACGCGCAGCAGCTCTTCAGCACGCGCCAGATCGCCGTCGGCTTCCGTCAGCGCCTTCTTGCATTCCATCATCGGCGCGTCGGTCTTTGCGCGCAGTTCTGCCACCATGCTTGCGGTAATTGCCGCCATCATTCGCTCCTTGAGTCTGTCTGGTACACGCCGCGCCGCATGCTTCGATGCGGCCGGCTGGAATTCGTTTCCGTTCGAGTCTGTTCTGAAACGCTTTTTTACAGCTGCTTCTACAGGACTACGGTGCCGCGGTGATGACGCGGCGACGAAAGTCGCGGCTTAAAAAAAAGGGGCCTATGGAAAGCCCCCTTTTCTTGCCGGACACGGGGCAGCTTACGCCTCCGAGTTGACCTCGACGAACTCGTCGTCGCCGTCGTTGCCGCGCGCGGCTGCGACGACTTCGTTGACCGAGTTCGCACGGCCTTCGAGGATCGCGTCGGCCACGCCTGCGGTGTAGAGCGCGACTGCCTTGCTGGCGTCGTCGTTACCCGGGATGACGTAGTCGATGCCTTCCGGCGAGTGGTTCGTGTCGACCACGGCGATGACGGGGATGCCCAGCTTGTTGGCTTCCGTCACGGCAATCTTGTGGTAGCCGACGTCGACCACGAAGATTGCGTCCGGAATGCCGCCCATGTCCTTCACGCCGCCGATCGACTTTTGCAGCTTGGCGATTTCGCGTTCGAACAGGAGCGCTTCCTTCTTGCTCATCTTTTCGAGTTCGCCTGCCTCAACAGCCGCTTCCATGTCCTTCAGGCGCTTGATCGAAACCTTCAGCGTCTTGAAGTTGGTCAGCATACCGCCGAGCCAGCGTGCGTTCACGAACGGCATGCCAGCGCGCTGCGCTTCCTGGGCGATCGTGTCACGCGATTGACGCTTCGTGCCGACGAACAGGATCGTGCCACGGTTCGATGCCAGCTGACGCACGTACTTCAGTGCGTCGTTGTACATCGGCAGCGTCTTTTCGAGGTTGATGATGTGAATCTTGTTGCGATGACCGAAGATGAAGGGGGCCATCTTCGGGTTCCAGAAGCGCGTTTGGTGGCCGAAGTGGACACCGGCTTCCAGCATTTGGCGCATGGTAACTGCCATGAGAATTTCTCCGCTAGGGTTTGGGTCTTAAGCCGGCTGCCGTATCGTGACGCCCTCCGCTTTTGCGGATAAACGCCCGACACCCTGGGTGCGCCGGCTCGCGATTTAAAAATGCCGCCTGGTACGACTTGCTACTGATCAACTGAGCCCGCGGCGACTGCGGACTCAGCCAGCACCCCGCCACACCTTCCACCCATGTTAGTCAGGGAATGAAAGAATACGGGGAGCGACTTAGCCGATGATTATAGCACGCGAAATCAGCACCACTCAAGCCAGCTATTACCCTCGAAACGTGGGCGGCAGGCGGATGCCGAACCGACAGCCCCCTCGGCAACCCGAGCCTCGCCGTCGCCGGCCGCGGCCGCCTGTATACCGCGCATCTATTAGCAATAGGCCAGCGACCGCCGGGATTAGGTGCGATAATTCGATATTCGACTGCATTTTCGGGCGCACACCATGGCCATTTCGATCAAGAACGAACACGACATCGCGCAAATGCGCGTCGCCTGCCGCCTGGCAAGCGAGGTGCTCGACTACATTACGCCGTTCGTCGTCGCGGGCGTGACGACCGGCGAGCTCGACCGCCTTTGTCACGAATACATGACCAATGTGCAGGGCACCGTGCCCGCGCCGCTGAACTATCAGCCGCCCGGCTATCCGCCCTACCCGAAGGCGATCTGCACCTCGGTCAACGACGTGATCTGTCACGGTATTCCGGGCGACAAGGCGCTGAAGAACGGCGACACGCTCAATATCGACATCACCGTCATCAAGGAAGGCTATTTCGGCGACACGAGCCGCATGTTCATCGTGGGCGAAGGCTCGATTCTCGCGAAGCGTCTCGTGCAGACCACGTATGAATGCATGTGGCTGGGCATCGACCAGGTGCGTCCGGGCGGACATCTGGGCGACATCGGCCATGCCATCCAGCGTTACGCCGAGTCGCAAGGCTACAGCGTGGTGCGCGAATACTGCGGCCACGGCATCGGCACCGTGTTCCACGACGAGCCGCAAGTGCTCCACTACGGCCGCGCCGGTACGGGCGTCGAACTGTTGCCGGGCATGATCTTCACGATCGAGCCGATGATCAACGCCGGCCGCCGTGACATCCGCACCATGCCGGACCAGTGGACCGTCAAGACGAAGGACCGCAGCCTGTCGGCGCAATGGGAGCACACGGTGCTCGTGACCGAAACCGGTTACGAAGTGCTGACGGTGTCGGCGGGCACGCCCGCCAAGCCGGCGATCGTCGCGCAGATGGCGGGCAGCCCGGCCTGAGCGGGTTCGCACGGCGGCGGCGCCCTTCCCGGGGCGGCCGCCGCGTCAGTCCCGGCCACGTTTGATCGACGATTCCGTGGCACGAAGCGCGCAACGCAGCGAGCGACAGTCGATCATGAGCAGTCCGCCGGAAAGCGTGCCGTCGCGCATCCGGCCCCGTAATCCAGCAGCCGCAAGGCGGGCGCGCATCCAGCGACCGGCTCGCAGCAGTTCAGGCAAGACATGCAGTGAAGGCGCCCGCGTGCGCCAGCGGCTGCCCGGCCCCGGTGGCCTGCCCCTTCGACCGCGCCCCGTGCGCCAACCATCGTCCAGTTCCAGTTCATGAGCGTTCTCGCCGCCGCACCCGATACGTCGTCGCTGAGGTCCGATTACAAGGCCGCCAAGGCCCAGTTACTCGAACGGTTCAAGTCGGCCTCCAACGTCGACACGCTGATGCACGCCCTCTCCCATACCACCGACGACACGCTGCGCAGCGCGTGGAGCCTGTGCGAGCTGCCGGCCTCGCTCGCGCTCGTCGCGGTGGGCGGCTACGGTCGCGGCGAGCTCGCACCGTTTTCCGACGTCGACATTCTGGTCCTGCTCCCCGACGACGAACCGCTCGCGCCGCTCGAAGCGCGCATCGAGCGCTTCATCGGACTCGCGTGGGATCTCGGGCTGGAGATCGGCAGCAGCGTGCGCAGCGTCTCGCAGTGTCTGGAGGAAGCGGCCAACGACGTAACCGTGCGCACCTCGCTGCTCGAAGCGCGCCGCCTGACCGGTAGCCCGACGCTGTTCGGCGACTTCGCCCAGCGTTATCGCGACGCCATGGACCCGCGCGCGTTCTTCCAGGCGAAAGTACTCGAAATGCGCCAGCGTCACGCGCGCTTCCAGGACACGCCCTACGCGCTCGAACCGAACGTCAAGGAAAGCCCCGGCGGCCTGCGCGATCTGCAACTGATTCTCTGGATGACCGAAGCGGCGGCGTTCGGCAGCAGCTGGAAGGAACTCGACCAGCGCGGCCTGATCACCGGCCGCGAGGCGCGCGAACTGCGCCGCAACGAAACCTTTCTGAAGACGCTGCGCGCGCGTCTGCATGTCATCACGGGGCGTCGGCAGGACATTCTCGTGTTCGACCTGCAAACCGCCGTCGCCGAAAGTTTCGGCTTCAAGGCCAGCAGCTCGCGGCGCGCAAGCGAACAGCTCATGCGCCGTTATTACTGGGCGGCCAAGGCAGTCACGCAGCTCTCGAGTATCCTGATTCAAAACATCGAAGCCCAGCTGTTCCCGAGCACGAGCGGCATCACGCGCACGCTCTCGGACCATTTCGTCGAGAAGCAAGGCATGCTCGAAATCGTCGCCGACGACGTGTTCGAGCGCGATCCACACGCAATCCTCGAAGCCTTCCTGCTCTACGAACAGGTGCCCGGCGTCAAGGGCCTGTCGGCGCGCACGATGCGCGCGCTGTACAACGCGCGCGACACGATGGATCAGCATTGGCGCCGCGACCCGGAAAACCGCCGCCTGTTCATGGAGATCCTGCGTCAGCCGGCGGGCATCACGCACGCGATGCGGCTGATGAACCAGACGAGCGTGCTCGGGCGCTATCTGCTCAATTTCCGCCGCATCGTCGGGCAGATGCAGCACGACCTCTATCACGTCTACACGGTCGATCAGCACATTCTGATGGTGCTGCGCAACATCCGCCGCTTCGCCGTGGCCGAACACGCGCACGAATACCCGTTCTGCAGCCAGCTGATCGCCAACTTCGAACGCCCGTGGGTGCTTTACGTCGCGGCGCTGTTTCATGACATCGCCAAGGGTCGCGGCGGCGATCACTCGCAGCTCGGCATGGCCGACGCGCGCCGCTTCTGCCGCGAACACGGCATCGAGCGCGAGGACGCCGACTTGATCGTCTGGCTCGTCGAGCAGCATCTGACCATGAGCCAGGTCGCGCAAAAGCAGGACACGAGCGATCCCGAAGTGGTCAAGCGTTTCGCCGATCTCGTGGGCACGGAGCGCCGCCTTTCCGCGCTCTATCTGCTGACGGTCGCCGATATTCGCGGCACCAGCCCGAAGGTCTGGAACAACTGGAAGGGCAAGCTGCTCGAAGACCTTTACCGCGCGACGCTCGCGGTGCTCGGCGGCGCCAAGCCCGACGCGCATTCCGAGCTGAAGACGCGCCAGGAGCTGGCGCTCGCGCTGCTGCGTCTGGAGACCGTCCCGGAAAACGCGCATCGCGCGCTCTGGGACAAGCTCGACGTGGGCTATTTCCTGCGTCACGACGCCGCTGACATCGCCTGGCAGACGCGCGTGCTGTACCGCCACGTGGAGACACCGTCGCCCGTCGTGCGCGCACGCCCGTCGCCGGTCGGCGAAGCGCTGCAGGTGCTGGTCTATGCGAAGGACCGTCCGGATCTGTTCGCGACGATGTGCGCGTACTTCGACCGCAGCGGCCTGTCGGTGCTGGACGCGCGCGTGAGCACGACGCGCCACGGCTACGCGCTGGACAACTTCATCGTCGCGAATACCGAGGACGAAGTGCATTATCGCGATATCGCGAACCTCGTCGAGCAGGAACTCGCCGAGCGGCTGACGGCCGAAAGCCATGTGCTGCCGGAGCCGTCCAAGGGCCGCCTCTCGCGCCTGTCGCGCACCTTCCCGGTGACGCCGCGCGTCGACCTGCGGGCCGACGAGCGCGGCCAGTACTACATCCTGTCCGTGTCGGCGAATGACCGGCCCGGCCTTCTCTATTCGATCGCGCGCGTGCTGGCCGAGCACCGGATTGGCGTCCAGGCGGCGCGAATCAATACGCTCGGCGAGCGCGTCGAGGACGTTTTCCTGCTGGACGGGTCGGGACTTTCCGACAACCGGTTGCAAATCCGCGTCGAAACTGAATTGCTGCGCGCGATCGCAGTCTGAATGCAACACCGAGCAACATCGAAATACCTGGAATCATGCGAGCCAAACTGACAGCCAAGCATCCGCGCCCGACTACCCCGGAACGCGCCCCCGTCCGCCGCGGCGCCACGACCGCGCGCAAACCGGTGCGTCCGGCCGAGGCGAAGCCTTTTGCCCAGTCGACGGGGCCGAAAGGCGCGTCGTCGAAACCGCGCGCGCCGCGCGAGGGCGACGCGCGTCCCCCGCGACGCGCCGATGGCGATCAACGCGGCGAGCGCGGGTTCTCGCGCGGCCGTGGCGAGGGGGATGAGCGTCGGTCGTTTCAGCGCCGGGATGAGGGTGGCGAGCGTCGCCCATTCCGGCCGCGTGAGGAAGGTGGTGAACGCCGTCCGTTCCAGCGCCGCGATGAAGGTGGTGAGCGTCGCGAATTCCGGCCGCGTGAGGAAGGTGGCGAGCGCCGTCCGTTCCAGCGCCGCGATGAAGGTGGTGAGCGTCGCGAATTCCGGCCGCGTGAGGAAGGTGGCGAACGTCGTCCGTTCCAGCGCCGCGATGAAGGCGGTGAACGCCGTCCGTTCCAGCGCCGTGACGAAGGCGGTGAGCGTCGCGAATTCCGTCCTCGTGAGGAAGGTGGCGAACGTCGTCCGTTCCAACTCCGCGACGAAGGTGGCGAGCGTCGCGAATTCCGTCCGCGTGAGGAAGGTGGCGAACGTCGTCCGTTCCAACGCCGCGATGA
>NZ_JAWRWY010000022.1:0-119781 GCF_046535315.1 Paraburkholderia sp. SIMBA_027 | reverse complement strand
CGCATCGCCCGAACCGGCTTCGTCGATGATCAGCTTGGTGAGGTGCTCGCTCAGTTGCGGCGCAATCGCGCGGATGTCCGCCGAGAGGTCTTCCACATAGCCGCGGCCCGCCCACGGGTTCTTGATGACCACCGCCGCGCCGATCATTTTGAGCGGCTTCGCAGCGGCTTTGTCGCCATCCACATAGACGGTTTCGACGTGAAGAATGGATTTGCGAATCAGGCTCATAGCAAGGTTCCTGGGTCCGTTGATGATGGAAGGCATTGTGGTATGCCATAGTACGGCGTACCATGCGTGTTAACCCTATCGATCCGGCGCAGGCCCGGCATCGTGGGAAAAAACGGCCCGTTGGGTTAGGGTTCGACGAACCGGCGCGCGAGCGCCAGAGACTGATCTGGAAACAGGAGGAAGAGATGGCGGCTTACTGGATTGCGCATGTCACCGTGCTGGACCCGGTGAAATACAAGGACTACACGGACATCGCGCCGGTGGCGTTCAAGAAGTACGGCGCGGTGTTTCTGGCGCGTGGCGGCGAGTCGCGCACGCTCGAAGGCGAGACGTTCCAGCGCCATGTGGTGATCGAATTCAAGGACATGGACACGGCGCTGGACTGCTATAACTCGCCGGAGTATCAGTCGGCGAAACTGAAGCGCGACGGGCATTGCGTCGCGCAGATTGCGATCGTCGAAGGGTTGTAAGCGACCAGGCAAACGCGACGAATCAGGCGCGAGTGGCGAAGGCCGCGGCACGCGGGCCGCTCAGGCACGCACCGAGCGCGAGCAGCCCGAGTGCCGAAACTGAAATCGCCACCACCGTCAGGCTCGTGCCGAACACGGCGCTGACGCCGCTCGCCAGCAAGGCGGCGCTGCCGATCTGGCAGAACCCCACGAGTCCCGACGCGCTGGCCGCGCGTCCGTGCGGCGCGGCGATCGCACCCGATACCGCGAGCGACAGCGCCGAGCCATTGGCGAGACTGACGAGACACATCGGCAACACGACGGCGGGAATCGTCGTCACGCCGAGCGCGGCCACGACGAGAAACGCCGAGCCGCCCAGCAGGAAACTGACCACGCCTATCGTCACGATGCGATCGTACGGCCAGCGATCGAGCCAGCGCCGCGCCAGCAGATTCGCGACGATGATGCCGCCCGTGAGCGGCAGATACATCCAGCCGAGATGCGCTTCGCCGAGGCCGAGCCGCGCGAACAGAAATGGCGATTGAGTCAGATAGACGAACCACGCGCCATAGATGCAGCACACGACGACGGTGTAGCGTCGAAACGCGCCGTCGCGCAGCACCGCGCCGAACCCCTCAAGCGACGTCACGCGGCTGCGCGACGCGCGCGGATGCGTTTCCGGCAGCACCGCGCAGACGAGCGCGAACGCCACGGCCGCGAAGGCCGCGACGAACAGAAAATCCGCATGCCAGCCGAACGCCGCCGCCAGGTGGCCGCCGATAGCGGGCGCGAGCGCCGGCGACAACGACACCAGCGGATACACCACGGCGTAGACCTTCGCCGACACGTGCTTGCTGCAGGTATCCGCGATGATGGCGCGTCCGATCACGAGTCCGGATGCCGCGCCCACGGCCTCGATCCAGCTGCAATGCGTCGCGTGGCTCTTTCGCGCTCAGAACAGCTCTCGTATAGTCGCGGTTTCCTGAATAATCCGCTCGCGCATTCGAGCGAATAGACGAGGCGAATATGGAAATCAGGCAATACGCGGCGCGCGATCTCGACGCGGTGGCGCGTCTGTTCAACGACTATCGCGTGTTCTACGAGCAGCCTTCGAATCTGCCGCTCGCCACGCAATTCATTGCTGAAAGAACGCAGGCGAACGAGTCGGTGATATTGGTCGCCGATAGTGGCGATGGCAGCGATGGCGGTGATCACGCGCTGGCCGGTTTTTGTCAACTTTACCCGTCGTTTTGCTCGGTCGAAGCCGCGCCGATTTATGTTCTGTATGACCTGTTCGTAGCGGAGCACGCGCGACGTTCGGGCGTCGCGACGCGTCTATTGCAGGCCGCAGCGGCGCACGCGAAGTGCGATAGAAAAGTGCGCATGGATTTGACCACCGCAAAAACCAATCTCAAAGCGCAAGCGTTATACGAATCGCTCGGCTGGAAGCGCGACGAGATTTTCTATAGCTATACGCTGACGATCGCGTGATCCGAAAATTGGCGTTGAAAAACGTGAATCTTCACGAAATCATGACGCGCAAGCGGGATGCGACCAGATCCGGATCTTATCCGTTTGCGCACGCGATCTCTGCGCTGTCAACAAAGATCGTCTAAGCAACGCGCGGGTATGGTTCGTGCGGCAACAGCGAATTCTTGCGCACTCCGTCCAATTGTTTTCGACATGTCGATTCAGTGCACCGCCAACGTGGATCGCCGACGCGCCTTTATCGCGGACACGACCGCGCTCATCGTGTTCTTCACCACCACGGGCATCATCAACGAACGATTCATTGCGGGTATGCAGTGGGATCAGGTCGCGCACGCGCGTCTGCTGGGCGCGGCGTTGATGATTCCCGTCGCGCGTCCCTATGGCATCTGGCGCGACTATGTGATGCGCTTTGCGGGACGAGGCCACCTCTCGCGCGTGCTCTGGGACAGCATGGCGCTCGTGAGTTTTCAGGTGCCGATTTACGCGGCGATCATCGCGATCAGCGGCGCATCGGGTCGCGGATTCTGGCGCGGCGTGCTGGGCGCGGCCATCATGATGCTCGCACTGGGGCGGCCCTATGGTGCGTTTCTCAATGCGGTCAGACGGCTGTTCGGTCTGCCGCCTGGCGGCGCACGCCCCATGAGCCGCAACGTCTGACGCGCTCAGCGCAGCGGCGAATCCGCTGCCGGAATCCAGATCGTGGATGTGGCTTCGTAAAACTGCTGCGGCCCGCCAACAGGCGGCCAGATTCCATCGGCGTAGGATTGCGCGCGAATCGCAATGCGTTCGTCGAGACTCTGCCACGGCCAGATATGCGTGATGCGCGGCGCGCCGTCGAGCGCAAACATATTCACGGTCAACGGCGAGCGTTTCGAGCGCTCGGGCATGGCGGCTTGCCATGCGTCGATGGTCGGCCGGAGTCCGCCGGGATTCAGCCAGTAAGTGCGGAACTCGTAATAGCGCCCGAAAATACCGGGTTTCACGTCCGGTAAAAAGGGAAACGCGGCATAACTTTCGGATTCGAATGTGCATGCGCTGCTGGCCGCGCCAAAAGGATCGGCGTGATGCAGTTCGCGAATCCGCTCTTGCGCGAGTGCATCGGCATTCGCGAAACTTCGCAGCAAGCGCACGCTGCCGAGTCTGCCGTTTTCCGATGTCCAGATGCCGAGCAAACGGTCCGGCGTGTCCGCCTGATCGAGCCACCTTTGCGCGTGGTCGATGACTTGCGGAAGCTTCAGAATATGCGACGACAAAGTGGTGAGTTCGTACATCATGGCGAATCTCCGGAGTTCATGGAAGGCGCCTCTCACGCCCTTCGATAAACCAGATTAGACTGGTGCGCATTCAAAGGGAATTCCCTGTTTATTCACACACTCTGTGCGGAAGTCGCTATGTTCGACTGGCAGGATTTGCGCTATTTTCTGGTGCTCGCGCGCGTGGGGACGCTCTCCGGCGCGGCGAACGCACTCGCGGTCGAGCACGCCACCATCGGGCGGCGCGTGGCGGCGCTCGAAACGGCGCTGGGCCTGAAACTCGTTTATCGATTGCCGCGCAGCGTGCGTTTGACCGACGAAGGCGAGGCGATTACCGCGTTGGCCGCGTCGATGCACGACAGCGCGCAGGCCGTCGAGGCGTATGCGTTGCGGGCGTCGGCTGCGTTATCCGGCACGGTGCGCATCAGCGTGCCGCCGACGATCGGCAGTCATTGCATCGCGCCCAACATGCGTGCGTTTCGCGAAGCGAATCCGAACGTGAAGATCGTGATGGAAGGCGCGGCGGGCATTGCGCCGCTGGATCGCGGCGTCGCCGATATCGCCATTCGCATGGTCGAGCCCAAAGAGGCGAGTCTCGTCACGCGGCGCATCGGTGCGATTCGCTTCGGACTGTATGCGAGCCGCGATTACGCCGCGCGGCCCGCGAATCAATGGGAATTCATCGCTTATGAGGCCGCGCTCGATCACGTGAGCCATCAGCGCTGGCTGCGTGATTATCTCGACGGGCGGCCTGTTATTTTCGAAACGAGCGATGTGATGGGCCAGCAGGCGTCGGCGCGCAATGGCATGGGCGTGGCCTTGCTGCCGACCTTGATTGGCGACGGCGATCCCGCACTCGTCCGACTCGATGCGAAATCGGCGCCGCCCGAGATGCCGCTCTGGCTCGTGACGTATCCGGATTTACGCCGCACCGAAGCGGTCAAAACGGTAATGGCGTTTCTTACGGCGTGCGTGTCGAACGAGCCGCATTTCGCCGAGAGAAAACGTCGCTGAATGTGGTTGAATCAAACTGAATACGCCCGCCTGCACACCGAAACAACCTTGTTTTTATAGGTCGTTTCGAACTCTTGCCGATAATCGAATCGACTCGCGACTTTCAGCGAAGCCGTGTTTTCGGGCGAAATGATGCAGACGGTTTCCGTATCGGGCCAACGCGTATGCGCCCAACCGTGCGCGGCGGCAATCGCTTCCGACGCATAACCGAACCGTTGCGCCTGGCGCGCGATCATCCAGCCAATTTCGGGGCTCGCGTCAAATGTGGGACTAATGCCGCGCATATAGCGCACGAATCCCACTTCGCCAACAAAGGCCGCAGTCGATTTTTCAGCGACGATCCAGTGGCCGAAGCCGAGCGCCGCCCAATGCCCCATGCTGCGAAGCAGACGCGCCCACACGTCTTCGCGCGTGAGCGGCGCGCCGGTCACAAAACGCACGACTTCCGGATCCGACCACATGCGGTACAGATCGTCGAAATCACGAAGTTCAGGCGGGCGCATGACAAGACGTTGAGTTTCCATCGCGCGTGTATGACCGGTAAATGATCAGTGGTCGATCAGTGATAGATCGATTTCGTCGATTGCAGTTTCGTGAGCTTGCCGTCCTGAATGCGATACCAGCCGTCGGGGCCTTGCATCACGACTTCGCCGGGTTGCCAGAAGACGCGCTTGACGGTCAGGCGTGCGCTCGCGCGTTGCACGAGGGGCGGACGGCGGCTGAAATCGTAGAGCAGCGGGCCGAACGCGGTTTGCACCAGCATGCGCGTGACGGTTTGATTGTCGCGCGCGACTTCGTCGAAATGGGTGAGCGTTTTGGCGTCGAATCGATCGAAAATTTCGTTGTTGATCATGACGACGAAATCGCGGTCGTCGCGCACGAATTGCACGGTGCCGGCCGGCGTGGCCACGGGGCCGGGCGTGTTGCTTTGCGCGTGTGCGCCCGTGGCGAATGAGGCGGCCGCGAGCGCAGCGAGGAGCAGTCGTTTCATGTTGTCTTCCTGATTGCGCGCCGGATTTGAATGCGGCGCTTGATTCACCTACGCTTGAGCGTGGCATTGTCATCAATTTCTGGCGATCCGTCGATTATCGCGGGCGTGCGGGTGATTCGGCGCAACTTCGCGACGATCGCGACGCCAGCCAGCGCCACGCCGACACGGAGCGAATGTGGCCAATCCCGATCTCGTCGAGCGCGAATCGACTTCCGCCGCGAAATCCGTACCGAAGTCCACACACGCGGTCGCCGCGCAGGCGAGCCCGTGCGATGAACTCGTCATCCGCGCGCAGCCCACGGCCGTCGACCGGCCGTGCCGGCGCAAGCGTCTCGCGCTCGCGGCCACCATACTCGGCTCGAGTATGGCCTTTATCGACGGCTCGGTCGTCAACGTGGCGCTGCCGTCGATTCAGGCCGAACTCGGCGCGAGCGTCGCGGCCATGCAGTGGGTCGTGAACGCGTATCTGCTGTTTCTCGGCTCGCTCGTGCTGGTAGGCGGCTCGATGGGCGACAAACTCGGCCGCCGTACGATTTTCATCGCGGGCATCGCGTTGTTCACGCTCGCGTCGGCCGCGTGCGGATTCGCGTCGAACGCGGCAGCGCTGATCGCCGCGCGCGCGGTGCAGGGGATCGGCGCGGCCTTGCTCGTGCCCAGCAGCCTCGCGATCATCGGCGCGGTGTTCGACGATGCCGCGCGCGGACGCGCCATCGGCACCTGGGCGGGCGTGGGCGCGATCACGTCGGCGGTGGGGCCGGTGGCGGGCGGCTGGCTCGTCGACGCGCTGTCCTGGCGCGCGATCTTCTTCCTGAACGTGCCGCTCGCCGTGCTGACGACTGCGCTCGCGCTGGCTTCGGTGCCGAACAGCCACAAGGCCGATGCGCCCGAGCGGCTCGACTGGCCCGGCGCGCTGGCGGCGGCCGCGGGACTCGCGGCGCTCACGTTCGGGCTGACGCTGGCGTCGACGCTCGGTTTTGCGCAGGCACGTGTGTTGGGTTCGATCGGCGCGGGCGTGCTCTTGCTCGGCGTTTTTGTGTGGATCGAGGCGCACAGCGAGAACCCGATGATGCCGCTCGACGTGTTCCGTTCGCGCGACTTCAGCGGCGCGAATCTCGTGACGTTGCTGCTGTATTTCGGGCTGGGCGGCGCGCTGTTCTTCCTGCCGTTCACGCTGATCCGCGCGCATGGCTATCACGCGACGCAGGCGGGCGCGGCGCTGCTGCCGGTGCCGGTGATCATCGGCCTGCTCTCGCGCTTCACGGGCGGTCTGACGAGCCGCTTCGGCGCGCGCGCGTTGCTGACGGTGGGGCCGGGCATCGCCGGAATCGGTTTCGCGCTGCTGGCGGCGCCGTGGGCGCGCGGCGGCGGCTACTGGAGTGGATTTTTTCCCGCGCTCGTCGTGCTCGGGATCGGGCTGACGATCACCGTCGCGCCGCTGACCACGGTCGTGATGGGCGCGGTGGCGGCCGATCGCACGGGCGTCGCGTCCGGCATCAATAACGCCGTGGCGCGCGTGGCGAGCCTGCTCGCGATTGCGGTGCTGGGGATCGTGTTCGTGTGGGCGCACGATGCGGCGCTCGCGGCGCGGCTCGATGCGCTTCAGGTGCCGCGGGAGGCGTGGCAGACCGGGTTGTCGCTGGAACCGGCGGCGCATGCGGATGCGAACCCGAACCCGGCTTCCGTGCCGCTGGCGACGCCGGTCGCGCGTGCGCAAGCCGAGGCGATCGCCGACGCGTTGCGCGCCGTCGCGCTCGTCTCGGCGGCGTGCGCGTTCGCGGCGGCAGGGCTCGCGCTGACGACTATCCGGCCCTTGAAACCTTCGGCGCTACCGCCCCAGATCGCGCATCACGGAGATCAGTGAGCGGATCGATGAGGCGGTGAACGTTGAAGCGATGCTTCGATGCTGCGGATTACTGGCCGAAGTAGACCGGCTTCATGCCGTCGTAGGCGGGGCGCACTGCGGCGACCGGCGCGCCCGAAGCGGCCGAACCGTTCGCCACGCCGCCGACGGCGTTGTTCTGCGCGGCAACCTTGGCTTCGGCGGCAAGGATGTCGTCGGGGTAGTGCGGGTCGTTGCCGCGCGACGGGCTATAGCCGGCCTTTTCGAGCTGGACGAGTTCGGCGCGAACCTGGGCGCGGGTCAGCGGGCCATTCGACTGGGCGAACGAAGCAACCGGGACAACGAGAGCAACGGCAACTGCAACGGCCTGGATCAGGGACTTCATGATTACTACCTCCGTGGTTTTCTGGTTTTCGGTTGGGCTGATTTGTCGCAACCGATGACCAGAGTCTAGGAGTTTCGCGCCCTGGGGTTAACCATGATCTGGCGAAGGGATTCTTGCAGCCGGCAGCAAGATCGGAGAGTGCTTTGCGGCGTTGAGCGGAGTGGGGCGGTGCGGGGGCGGCGAAAGTCCGTCGCGCGAGGGCGTTCAACCGCCCGAACGCGCGCGGAATGACTTTCGACGGTCTCCGGCCGGGCGTTTTACGCGCAAATCGGGGTGTCAAATCGGGCGCGATCATGACAAAATGTCGCTTTGAGTCCCGATGAGGCGGGACATTTTGTCGTTTTTGTTGTTTTCGTCGAGACAGTCATGAAACCCGCAGATCTCTCCTACGCCCTCGCGCGCCTCGGCTGGACTCACGTGACGTTCGCCGACTATTCGGGCTACGACCGCCGCACTATCGGTCGATGGATCAACGGCCAGTCGGCGATTCCGCTGCTGGTGGAGCGGCACATCGACCTGCTGCTGGCGATACGCGACCGGATGCCGTGAGGGCGTGCCGTTATCGCCTTCGTTGATCGCGGGGTGCTGCGCACCGCGAACCCGCGAACCTTCGGTCGATCGCCCCGATGGGCGCATTGGCGCGTCGCCTCCGCGACCCCTTCAAGGCCCGACCGGCGCCGTCGTGTATCGCAGAATCCGGTCGCGTGAAGTCTCCAGCAAACGCGTCATCGCCCCCGCCGCCGCGTCCGCTTCGCGCGCCACGATATGCCCGCGGACGGCGTCGTGCAGTACGAGATCCTCGCTCGGCTGCGCGGCCTCGCGCTGCATCATCTCCGAGGAGACGCGCAGCGCGGCCTTGATCGCATTGCCGATCGTGATGAACATGCCGTTCTGCGAAGCCGTGATGATCGCGAGGTGAAACTCCAGGTTCGCGTCCGCCGCCGCGCGAATCGCCGACACGCCATGCTGCGCCGACTGATCGTAGGCGGCCACGAGTTCGAGGTAACGCCGCTCGATGATCTGCACGGTGTCCTCGTTGCCGTGACGCGCTGCGAGAAAACTCGCGCGTGGCTCGAAACAGATGCGCATTTCGAAAATGTCCTCGACGATCTTCGAGTCGAATTGCGCATTGAGCCGCCACGCGAGCACGTCGCGATCGAGCAGATTCCAGTCGGAAAAAGGCAGCACGCGTGTGCCGATTTTCGGCGACACGGCAATCAAACGCTTGCCCGCCAGTTGCTTGATGGCTTCGCGCAGGGTGGTGCGGCTCACGCCATACGCACTGCACAGTTCGCTTTCGACCGGCAGCGCGTCGCCGGGCGCGAACTCGCCCGAGACCACGCGCATGCCGATAATCTTGGCGATCTGCGTCGTGATATTGCCGACGATCGGTTCGCGCTCGAACATCCCTTCCCCTTCGTAGACATCGTGCACGGCGTGTCCGCGCCGTGTTATCGGGCGGTCGTCACAATCACGTTCCACGAGCCCGGTTTGAGCTTCGCGCGCACGCGTTCCCCGTCGACCGACACGGCGTCGTTGATCGCCGGCGCCACCGTCGACGGCGCCTCCACCGTGTTCACCGCTTTCATGTTGGCATGATACAACTCGAGCGCGTGATCGAGCGTGCGTTCCTTGCCGAGTCCGCGCAATTCGATATTCAGTTCCATCTCCTCGCTCAAATGCCGGTTGAGCGCGAAAATCGCCGTCGTGCCGGTCGCGCGATCGTCCACGACCGCCGGGCAGAGATACGGAATTTCAGGGAACGTTTCCGCTTCATACGAGGCCGATTCGACCACCGGTTTGAGCACGCGGCCATGCGCGAATTTCGAGGCCTGCGAGAACGGATGGAAAATCGTTTGACGCCACGCGCGGCCGCCCGGCTCGGTCATGATCGGCCCGATCACATTGACGAGCTGCGCGAGACACGCGGTCTTCACGCGGTCGGCATTGTTCATCATCGTGATCAGCGCGCCGCCCACCACGAGTGCGTCTTCGTGGTTATAAACTTCTTCGATCAGACGCGGCGCTTCGGGCCAGCCGGGCTTGCGCAAATCGTTGATCGTTCGCGCCTTGTACCAGACATTCCATTCGTCGAACGAAAGCATGATGCGTTTGGACGAATGCTTGCGCGCCGCCACGCTGTCCGCCACCGCCACGATTTCCTTGATGAACAGATCCATCACTTCGATATTGCCGAAGAATTCGGCGGTCGAATCGCGCTTGTTTTCAAAGTAAGTATGTAGCGAAATGAAATCGACCTGCTCGAAACAATGATCGAGCACGCGGTCTTCCCACGCGCCATACGTAGGCATCTCATGCGTGGACGAACCGCAGGCCGCAAGCTGGATCGTGGGATCGACCGAACGCATCAGCTTGGCCGTTTCGAGCGCGGCGCGCCCGTATTCCTCGGCCGTTTTGCGGCAGATTTGCCATGGGCCGTCCATCTCGTTGCCGAGGCACCAGAACTTGATGTCGTGAGGTTTTTCGTGGCCGTGTTCGTGGCGCAGATCGGACAGCGCCGTGCCGCCCGGGTGATTGCAATACTCCACGAAACGGCGCGCTTCGTCGGGGCCGCGCGTGCCGAGATTCACGCCATACATCGGCTCGATATCGAGCTTGCGGCACCATTCGATGAATTCATTGGTGCCGAACTGATTCGTTTCGGTCGAGTACCACGCCAGATCGAGTCGGCGCGGACGTTTTTCGCGCGGGCCCACGCCGTCTTCCCAGTTGTAGCCCGAGAGAAAATTGCCGCCCGGATAGCGCACGATCGTCGGACCGAGTTCGCGCGTGAGCGCCATGACGTCCTGACGAAAACCGTTTTCGTCGGCTTCCGGATGGCCAGGTTCGAAAATGCCGGTGTAGACGCAGCGGCCCATGTGTTCGACGAACGCGCCGAACACGCGCCGGTCGAGATCGGAGACGACAAAGTCGCGGTCGACAATGAGGCGTGAAGCGATCATGGTGTTCCTCTATCCATCTTTGAGCGTTATCGGAAGGCGCGCAATGCCTGCGCGCCGTTACCTCGATTACCTGGTATGACGAACTAATCGCTGGCGGATTTAACGCGCCAGCAGGGCGTTCGTGCGCTGTTCCGCTTCCTTCTGCACATCGGCGACGGACTTGCCGGTCGAGAGCATATTGCTGATTTCCTCGCCCACGATCTGCTGGATCGCGAACTGGCGCGGCACCGTATTCGGCAGCGCATAGCCGGTGCTGGAAATCTCCTTGATGGCGTCGCGATGCGGCAGCGCGCTAAACGCGGCGCTGGTGATGACCGACTGACGCGCGGGCAGATGGCCGGTGCGGGCCCAGTCGCCGTCGTGGTCGTAGAGGAACTTCAGGAACACCAGCGCGGCGTGGCGGGTCTTTTCGTCCTTCGCGCCGCCCTTGAGCATCACCCACGAATGACCGTCGGCCCACACGGCCTTCTTCTGGAACAGGTTCGGAAACGGCACCACGTCGTAGCCGTTTGCGAGCGCGCTGCCCGGCTTGTTCGAGAGATTCGTGAAGTCCTCGATCACCCACGTGCCGCACATGAGCACGCCGGCCTTGCCGTTTTCAAATGCCTGGTTCGCCGCGCCATAGTCGAGCCCCGGCGTAATGTCGCCCGCCTTCATGAGCTTGTCGTAAAGCGTGAGCGCATTGGTGGCCGCGGGCGTGTGCAGGTCGATCTTCGTCGGCCCATTCGGGAACAGCGTGCCGTTCTGCTGATACACCCAGGTATAGAACGTACGCGTTTGCGCGGCCGATTCATTGGCGATCGGCACCGCGAAGTAGGGCAGTCCGGTCTTGTCCTTGAACTGCTTCGCCTGCGCGAGCAATTCGTCGGGCGTTTTCGGCAGGATGGGCTTGCCGTTCGCATCCACGAGGCCCGCCTTCTTGAACAGATTCACGTTGATGTGCCAGAGCCACGAATGCGTGTCGAACGGCAGCGCATAGGTCTTGTCGCCGAACGTGACGCCGCGATGCGCATGCGGCGTGAAATCGTTTTTGTCGATGCCGACTGACTTGAAACCGTCGTCGAGCGGCTCGACGAGATTGCGCTTCACGTAGTCGCCGAGCACGGCCTCGTGCATGACCGAAATGGTCGGCACATCGCGGCTCAGAATGCGCGCGTCGAGCTGTGTGTAATACGGCGACCATTCGATGATCTGCGGCTTGACGACGATGTCTTCCTTGTTCGTGGCGTTGAACTGATTCACGAGCGTCGTGATGATGCCGCACTCGCCCGACGCCTTGCTCACGTCGTTGACCTTGCCGTACTCGGCGTCGCAAGCGCCGAAAAAGCGCGACAGCGTGATTTCCGTCCTGGCCTGCACCGGCGCGGTCAAGGTTGCCGCGAGCCCGAGCGCCGCGAGTGTGAGCACGCCGCGCACCAACGTTCTTCTCATGTCTCTCTCCTATGGACGTCCGGATGGCGCGAATGAATCGAACGGCGCGCGCGGGACGCTATTTTGTTTGCATAACGAATCAATAAAAATCGGAGGCATGTGTGCATGGAACGGCACGCCATGCCGGACGAGTGATGCCGGGGACTAGCGAACCGCCGTGCCGGCCACGGCCGCCACGATGTACTTCTGGAAGAACAGATAGAGCACGAAGATGGGCAGCCCGGCGAAGATCGCCTGCGCCATCAGATAGCCGATGCCTTCGGACTGCGCGAAATTGCCTTGCGTGGACGCGAGACCGATGGTCAACGTGTACATCTCGGGCTTCGACGCGGATACCAGCGGCCACAGATAATCGTTCCAGGCGCTGAGAAACGTGAAGATCGCGAGCGTGGCTTGCGCGGGCAGCGAAAGCGGCAGCACGACGCGCCAAAACACCTTGAAACGCGAGGCATTGTCGAGCAGCGCAGCTTCTTCGATCTCGACCGGCACCGCCTTGAAATACTGCGTCATCAGATAGACGCCGAACGGCGAGGCAAGACGCGGCAGGATCAGTGCGCCGTAGGTGTTGTGCCAGTCGAGCGTCGCGAAGATATGATGCAGCGGAATCACGAGCGCCTGTTCGGGCACGGCGAGTCCGCAAAGGCAAATGACGTAGACATAGCGCTTGCCCGGAAACTCCGTGCGCGCAAAGCCATAACCCGCGAGCGACGCGATCATCAGCGTGAGCAGCGTCTGGCCGATCGAGACGATCAGGCTGTTCACCAGCCAGCCGCCCACCGCCGAGGTCTGCAGAATGTTCGTGTAGTTTTGCAGCGTGAACGGCGGAGAAAACAGTACGTCGGTGTGCTGCTCGAGAAACGCATTCGGCTTGAACGAGAGACACAGCACCCAGACCAGCGGGGTGATCCACAGCAGGGCGAGCGCCACGACCGCGCCCAGCATCAGGCGATCGCCCAGACGTCCGGCCAGCGCGCCGCGCGGCCGCGATTCGAAAGCGAGCGTGCTCATGCCTTCTCCTTTTTACGCAGCAGCCATGCTTGCGCGACCACGCCGATCAGCATCAACGCGAACAGAACTTGTGCCGCCGCGGCGGAATAACCGAACGACCATTGGCGGAAACCGGTCTCGTAGATGAACTGCACGAGCGGGCGCGTGGAGTTGTTCGGGCCGCCGTCGGTGAGCAGTTGCGCCTGACCGAACACCTGAAATTGCAGCACCGCTTCGATCACCGCCACAAGCGCGACTGTGCGCCAGATCGAAGGCAATGTGATCTTCGTGAAGGTGCGCCAGCGTGTGGCGTTGTCGAGCGCCGCCGCTTCGTAAAGCTCTTGCGGCATCTGCTGGAGCGCGGCGAGAAAGAGCATCATCGGCAGCCCCACGATCCACCAGACCGTGACGACGGCGACGGCCGGCAGCGCCGTGGCTTCGTGCATCAGCGGCAGGAATTCGGGCCAATGGAGTGCGTGGCTCACATCGGCGAGCAGACCGTTTCCGGGCATCATCACGAGCTTCCAGACCAGCGTGACGATGGTGACCGACAACACCGACGAACCGAAAAAGAGTGCGCGCAATGCGGCGCCGAAGCGGCCGGGGCGGTTCAGCACCAGTGCGAGCGCGAGACCGAGCAGCACGAAAACCGGAACGGTCAGAATGACGAAATAGAACGTGTTGCGCATCGCGCCGCGAAAGATCGGATCGAGCGCGAGGTCGAGGTAATTGCGGATGCCGATGAAGTCGCTCGTGCCCGCGAGCAGATCCACGCGTTGAAGACTGAGCCACCAGCCGAATGCGAGCGGCACGATCAGCAGCAGCACGTAGACGATCACGAAAGGCAACACGAACAGCGCGTTGGACCACGGCGCGCGCAGCTTGCGGCGGCGGTCCTCGCGGGTGGTCGGCAGCGGCATGGCGAGCGAGCGGTCAGAGGCCATGATATGCCGCGCCCGTTTCGTCGAACAGATGCAGGTGCGCCGCGTCCAGACTCAGGCGGACCTCGTCTCCGGTTTCGAGTTCGCGCTCGCGCGGCAGTTCGGCCACGATCAACTGGCCGTTGGGCAGGCTCACGTGGGCGAGCGAGCGGTCGCCGAGCCGTTCGATGACTTCGGCGCGGCCCGTGATCGGCCCTTGCGGATCGAGCACGACATGTTCGGCGCGCACGCCCAGCGTGAGCTTGCCCGCAGGCAGGCTGGAGGTCGCGACGGCGGTGGGAACGGTCACGGAGTCGAAGGGCAGCGCAACGGTCAGCCTGCCGCCGTTCTCGCCTGCGCGTTCGACGTCGATGAAATTCATCGCCGGTGCGCCGATAAAGCCCGCCACGAAGCGCGTAGCGGGGCGGCGGTAGATGTCGAGCGGCGCACCGATCTGCTCGATACGCCCGCGGTTCATCACCACAATGCGAGTGGCGAGCGTCATCGCTTCGACCTGATCGTGCGTGACGAATACCATCGTGGCGTGCAGACGTTGATGAATGCGCGCGAGTTCGAGCCGGGTGCGATTTCGCAGCGCGGCGTCGAGATTCGAGAGCGGTTCGTCGAACAGAAACGCTTCGGGTTCCTTAACGACTGCGCGGCCGATCGCAACGCGCTGACGCTGCCCGCCGGACAGCTGCGCCGGACGGCGTTGCAGCAGGGTGCCGAGTTCGAGCATGCGGGCGGCTTCGTTAATGCGCTTGTCGACCTCGCCCGCGTTCACGCCCGTATTGCGCAGACCGAACGCCATATTGTCGTAGACGGTCATGTGCGGATAGAGCGCGTAATGCTGAAACACCATCGCCACGCCGCGCTTGCCGGGCGGCTGCTCGTTCACGCGCCGCTCGCCAATGCTGATCTGACCGTCGCTCACGGTTTCGAGCCCGGCGATCATGCGTAGCAAGGTGGATTTCCCGCATCCGGACGGGCCGAGGAAAACAAGGAATTCACCGGAGTGAATGTCGAGGTCGAGGCCGGTAATGACCTCGGTGTCTCCGTACCGCTTCGTTACGCCGCTCAGCCGGATGCCCGTCACGGTGCCTCCTGGGTGGTTGTCTCGTATCGTCGCTTGTCGATTTAGTGCGTTGATATTATGAAAAGAACGAGGACGTGACCCATTCGTGTAAACACTGATCATCCGTAATCCCAAATAATGAGCAAAGAATCATTCGATGCGATACGAATATTCAATTCGAAACGCTAATAAAAATCGCGCGGCACGGTGATTGCGCAATGCAAGTCATGATCGAGCCTGCGCGTTTGCGTGCGCCGATCTTCCTGTCCAACTCACGGAGGAACGGATCATGAAAAAGGGCACTGGCACTTTATTGGCAGCCGTTGCGGCACTGGCACTGTCCGGCGGCGCGTTTGCACAAACGAGCGGCGGCATGAGCAGCGGTTCGTCGAGTCATGGCGCGACGGCCAATCCGGCAACGAATCAGATGAACGACACGACGAGCGGTTACGGCATGCCTGGCGCAACCAATTCGGACAGCGGCATGAGCGCGCCTGGCTCGAACATGGGTCAACAACCGGGCATGAATAACGGCGCCACGACCGCCACCCCCGCGCCGAAGACCAACAACACGCTGGCTACGCCGAGCGTGAAGTCGCCTGTCGGAAATTAATTAAGGCGACGCGTTGGAATTGATAAAACTGTCTGTGTAAAAAAAGCCGCTAGCCTTTCGGTTAGCGGCTTTTTATTTTCCCACGTCATTCCGCTCGAATTACGGTTTCGCGCGCAATTCGGTTTGCAGTTTTCCGATCCAGTCAGCAAGCTGGGCTTCGCCGCTTTCGTCGAGTTTGCCCTTGAGTTCGCGATACCAGTTCACGACGTCTTCACGCGGGAGATTGCCTTCGAGAATGGGCAGACTCTTTTCCAGAAAAGTCTCGAAGAACGGCACGCCGCGCATGTACAGGAACGTGGAATCGGTGATGTGCAGATGTGCGTAGGCATCGCGCATCCACGTGATATGCGGTAGCGCTTCGCTCAGATAGCCGCGCTGAACCAGCGCCGAAAGAAAGTTCGTCCGCGCCGACACATCGGACTGCTCGTGCGTTTCCTGATTCACCTGCATCGACTTCGTCAGCCACGCTTCTCCGCGTTCGACTTCGCCGCACATGACGGAGGTCGTCGCGAGTTGCACGGCGTTGTGCGCCGTGGGTTCGTGCTCGAATAGCGCGAGCCAGTGTGAGAACGCTTGCGGATAACGGTGCGATTGCGAATAACTGAGTGCGCACAAGCGGCTCGCGTCGGCGAAACGCCCGGTGTGCGGCGTGGCTGACGCGATGGCGTCGTCGTAGCGACCGGCCTTGAACGCCGCCAACGCATGCGCGAGTTCGGGCGCGATCTCGCCGCCGCTTTCCTGCTTCGGCGTGTCCTGCATGTCTTGCCTGGCGGCTGCCGACGTGGCGTCGATAGTGTCAGCCGGACGTTTCTTGCGGAAGAGCGTGCTGAACAGGCTCATCGTGGTTGGAGGCGATGGAAAGCGCCCGATGATACGTGAATCCGTTACGGGATTCGCCGATCCCTGCGCATTCGATTCGCGATGCATCGCCTTTCGCCATGGGCGTTGGATTGACATACCGCTTCGCATACGCGAACACGATTTCCCACTCGCGCATCGCGACGGAAAAAACTCGACTATGATGGAGCGCTCTTGCGTCGACCGCGCATGTTGCCGCGCTCGACGTTCAGTCCGACGACCCTCGCGCGGGCTGCGGCGCGCGCCTCGATTCACGACGAGCCGACATTGACTTCCCCACACGGTTTCAAGGCGCGGCTGAGCGCCGCCGCGTTCATCGCTTGCACGTTGTCTACTGCCGCGCACGCGCAAACGACGACCGATCCCGTCGCGTCGATTTGCCAGGCACGCGCGCATAACGCGCAACTCGTCGCGCAAGACCGCGACGCGGGCATCACGCGCGAGCAGGAAATGCAGAAGGCGTATCGCGTAGCGGGCGCCATGCCCATCGGGCGTCAGCAATATGCACTCGCGGAAATGAGCCAGTTTGTCGACGGGCTTTATGGCCGCTATGCGAAAGTCTCGCCGCAGGACGCCTATACGAAGTACCTCGCGTATTGCGAAGGGCAGCAGTCGCGCGTGCCGGTGCAGTGAATCGTCGGCCGATTCACGTCATGCACAACGCAACAAGTGAGCAAGCCGGCGTGGCTTGCTTCGCGTGACGCTTCGTGAGTTCGCATTCGCCTGCGCGCCCCGGCTTTTCGCCGCCAAAGATGGACGATCGTCGTCGTAAAGCCATCGACGACAACCGACTATCGACGGGAGAGCGCCTGTGGGGAATCCGTTCAACTTCAACATTCGATCATTGCTGGGCGGCGGTTCCGCCGCCCAGCAGCAAGCCCCGCAGCCACCGGCGCCGCAGGCGAACCAGCCCCTGACGAATAGCGATCCGCTGCCCGATCGGCGTGCGCCGGACAGTGTGCTCGGCGGCCTGAAGTCGCTGAAAAACGAGTTACCGAATGCAACGCCGCCCGCGAACGGCGAGGCGATGCCGCCCACGTCCGCGTTGCGCAAGAATCTCAGCGGCGGCGGCATTCGACAGAACCTCACGCCGTTCGCGGCGTCGAGCAGCGTCAGTGCCTCGCGGCCTGCGCCGCAAGTCGAGGTGGCGGCCGACCAGATCCGCACGCCGAAGCCGAACGCCAAAACGCCGCTTGGTGTTGCGTCGCAGCACCCCACCAACGTGAACACGGCGCTCGGCAAAAACGCGCGTGAGACGGCATCGAGCGCGCACCTGGAATTGCGGCAGGACGATGCGTTCGATCGCAAGCTCGAAACGCTGTTCCCGCTGCCCGCCCATGCCACGGCGCAGGCGCGCCAGGAGCGCACGCAACTGATTCAGGACGTGCGTGCCGCGATCCCGCAGAACGTGCGCGGCGAGCCGCCGCTCGCGAAGGCGCGCTATCTGGGCCATGCGCTTGCCGAGGCGAGCGGCGGCGACGTCGCGCGCGCCCGCGCGGCGCTCGCGAATCTGCAAGGCACGCCGGGCGCTCCGCAGGCGCAGCAGGACGGCTTCGCGGCGCGCTGCGCGATGGCGCGTTCGCACGCGGCGTTCGGCGCGTTGCGCGATGTCGATCAGGGACCGGCGATCAATCCGCGCAACGGTCCGGGGCAGGGCGGCGTCGATGCGCGTGACCACAAGATTCACGACGAAGCCGACTGGCAGACCTGGCGCGCCGCCGATGCGCTGCTCGCCGCGTGGCCGCGTAACGCCGCTGCAAACGGTGCAGCGCCGCCCGCGCCACCCGCTTCGCTCGACGAACTTGGGCACGCCGCCAATGCGATGTTGCCCGCCGCCGAGCGTCTGGATTTGCCGAACGCACCAGTTGCCAATGCTACGGTATCCGAAGCACTGGCCGGACAGACGCAGAACGCCAAGGCGTTTCTCTGCGCGCGCGCGCTCGTCGACGACACGCACGCGCAACCGCCCATCGCATTGCGCTCGGCCTATCTTGCGCATCGCAACGGCATTGCCGAAGCCGACGTCGGCAAGATCCAGGGGCGTATGTACTCGCTCGTCAAACACGCGCAGCGCAACACCACCGCGCCGCGCACCGGCTCCTGGCTCAATCGTCAGACGCAGCGCTTCAAGCAGGCCATGACGCACGACGTCAAGCAGGGCGTGAAGCAGGCGTTCGGCCACGAGAAGAATCCGATCGGCGCGCTCGGTCTCGGCACGGCGGGCGGCGTGATGGATCATCCGGAGGAAGATTTCAGCACGCTGCATTCGATCGATGCGGTGGTCAATCATCTGAACGGGAATGTCGCCAGCGCCGCGCCCACGCAAAACATGCAGCCGAACGATCCCGTGCTGGAGCAGGCGGTCCGCGCCGCCGCATTGATCCAGTGGAAGAATTCGATCGGCACCAAGGGCTGGCTTCACGACGACATGAAACTCGGCCGCTTCCAGCGCGCTCAGATGGCGCGCGACGTCGCGCAGGCGCTGCATATCGACAAGGAAACGGTGCGCAGCAATCCGACTTTCCAGTCGCTTTCGAAGATGCGCGGCGCGAAGAAACTGAACGCGCAGACGCTCGATGAGTGGGCGACCGGCGCCGGCATGAACATGGGCGCGGCGGTCCCCGGCAGCGGACGCTCGCTGCGCGAGAACCTCGACCGCATGAAGGCGATTCGCCAGGACCCGATCGAAACGCCGCAGACGCCGCAAGGCAATGTGGGCGCGCTGTGCAATCTGATCGACACCATTCCGAAGACGTGGAGCGTGCAGATGTCGAGCGGCGGCGTCTACGGGCTCGATGCGAATATTTCCGAAAACCTCGCCACGGCGCTGGGCCTCGTCGGCGCGCCGAGCGCCTCGGTCGCGCCCGACGTGCGCTACCTGAAAGGCCGTCATGCGGTGCTCGAAGTGGGCTCGACCTCGCACCACGGCGAAGTGTTCATCGGCACCGATACGCGTAAGTCCGCGCACCTCGGCGCGTCGGGATTCATCGGTTGGAGTCTCGCGGGCGGCAAGGTGCTGGCGAGCGTGGCGCCCTCGCTCGTGGGCGGGCGCGACAAGAGCAGCCCGCGCGGCGTGGTGATCCGCGCGCCGTACTCGCAGACGAATCATCCGAACGACGACAACGCCTGGCGCGGCAAGCTCGGCGACGCCGTGCGCACGATCGGCGGTTCGGGGCCCGGCGGCACGATGCCGCAAAACAAGGACGAGATGTGGAACGGCATGGCGCACGAATATTTCGCGGACCCGGATCTCTCGATCGGTTGGGTCGAGAACAAGGCGCATACCGATTACGCCTCGCTCTCCGGCACGGGCGGCGTGCGCTACGTGACCTCGGCGAACGTGAAGGTGGGCGCGTTCGTGAGCGGCGAAGTGACCGGCAATCGCAGTGTCGCCCACGCGACCGACGAGAGCGGTGCGCGCACCGTCAACAAGTCGTCGAACAGTCTTAACTTCGCGGCGAACGCGAGCGCCGCTGTGGTGGCGAGCCCGCCGCCCGTGCCCGTGTCCGGACCGGGGCCGTTCAACTCGCTGTCGTTTTCGAGCGTGCCGGTTTATGGCATCGGCACCACGGTGCTGCAATCGGGCAAGGGCTCGACGTTGCGTCTTTACGAGGAGCACGGCGAGATCGTGCCCGAGCGCACCTATCGCGACACGGAGTTCACGCGCGTGGGCGATTATCTGCAATACATCGACAGCCGCAACGACGCGTGGGTTACGTCGATGGAGGGCAACCAGAACGAGCTGAGCACGTATCAGACACGCGTGAAGCTCAACGCCACGCGCAGCAACCAGTATCACGGCGAGCGCCAGCGCATGGTGCCGGGCGCGGCGCGCGAGATCAACGCCTATCGCGGCGCGCTGCGCATGTACGAGGAGCGCGGGCACGAGCCGACGCAGTCCGAGCAGCAGGAGATGCTGCGCATTCGCGGCGAGATCGCGCGCGTGCTCGAAGCGCCGTCGAGCTGGACCAATCACGTGCTCTACAGCTACGAGTCGAATCAGGCGCAACGCACCAAGGGGCTGTCGTACGTGTTCGCCGCGCAGACGGTGCGCTCGGTCACGGCCCAGCGCGAACTGAGTGCATTGTCCGCGCGCGCGTGACGCGGACGCCGCCGTTGCGTGCGTCAGCGTCATCCGTTGCCTGTTTGATTCGCGGGCGCGTTCGGGTCCGGTCGCGCGCGCTGATCGACTCGTTCGAGCAAGCCGAACGGAACGGTCTGCGCGAACAGTTCGCGGTCGCCGGTCGCGCTCGTCTGCGTGTTCATCTGCACCATGAAATTCAGGCCGGGGCTGCGCGTGACGGTGGTGCGCTCTTTCACCTTCAATTCGGCGGGCATCCATGATGCCGGGTCCTGGAGAATGCGTGCCGACTTCGCGTCGAGTTGCGCGTGCTCCGCGTGCGCGTCTGCGGGCAACTGCATTTTGACGGCCGCGACCGTATCGAGCCGGGACGCGGCGTCGCGACGCAAACGATAGCGGTGGAAGTAAGTCTGATTGGGCCGGCGATTGGCCTTTACGTCGCCCAGATGCTGATCGAGCCGTTCGGCCGCGAGTTCGCGCGGCGGTCGTAGCTGCACGTCGGGATCGGCTTGACGCTGCGTGTGCTGCTCATCGGCAATCTGTTCGGCAAACAGATCGATCCATTGCTCGCGGCTCGCGTCGATCGCCTGCGTGTAGCTGTGCGCGCTCGAATACTCGGTGTCGAACAGACAGGCGCGGTGCATCAGCTTGCCGTCTTCGCGCACGAGCTGGATCTTCGCGAGATGGCTGTCGTCGGCGAAAGTCAGTGTGCCCGAGGGCGCGTCGAGCGACGCGAAGCCGACGCCCACCTTGCCCACGTTTTCGGTGGCGCTCACGCTCGCGCCGAAGCGTCCCAGCAATCGCGAGCCCGCGCCCACGCGATGCTGCTCGATCTGCATGCGTCCGCTGGTTTCCTTCGAGTCGAGCGTCTGTTTCGCGGTGCGTTCGTAGCCGACGCCGGCCGTCGCGCCCACGCGCGCGAACGAAGCCGGGCCGGGCAGCTTGACCGATACGCCGACGTCGGCGGACGCGCCGCGCTTGACCGTGCGCGCGACGGTGTCGGTCCAGCTCACCGACACATCGGGGTCGTCGAAATAACGCTGCGCGAGCCGGTTCCAGGTGCCTTGCGAACCGCCCGAATCCGGTGCGTGCGCGTGCGTGGTTTCGTCGAACACATGATCGATGATGCCGCTGAGTTTCTCGCGCATCGCGTTGTCGTCGTAACCGGTGCCGTCGTCTTTCACGCGCCGCGCCACGCGCAGCGAAACGCCGCTCGGCTCCGAGAGTTCGCGCGAATGCAGCACCGCTTGCGTGGTCAGGCCCGCGCGCATCTGCGTGAGGCCGACGTCGAAGTCATAACCCACCAGCACGCCCGCGCCCGCATGGCGCACCGAGGTTTTCGTGGTGCCGAGGAACATCTCGACGCCCTGCGTGCCGCGGCTCAGTTCGACCACGGCCTCGCGGGATTTCGACGCGCGCAGATCGAGGCGCGGCGCGACGGGCACCGCGCCCGCATGCAGCACCTTGCCGATGTTCGCGCTCAGGCCGCGCGTGCTCACGCCGAGGCGCGCGCCATCGGTCAGACGCAGACGCGAACTCGACTGCAACCCGTTGGCGACGTCCTTGAGCGACTGGCGCAGATCGTCGGCGCTCCTGGGATCGGCGGGCGTGGCGGTCGAGACGTCGGGCGTGGCTTTCTGCTTCAGGTCGTCGAGTTGCGCCCAGAACGGCGAGTCGGCGGGCACCTGCGCGACCTTGCCCCACGACGCGAGGCGTTCGAGATCGAACGGGCCGCGCGCGATCGATTTGAACGGCGCGCTGCGTGCGAGTTCGTGCGGCGTGGCGGCGGCCCAGCGGTGGGCGACGTCGCGCACGCGCGCGAGCGTGGCGGGCGAGGGCACGTCGCGCGGCGTCAGTTCCGTGGCCACGGTTTCGGCGCGTTGCGCGATGGCGCTGAGCTGCTCGGCGTTCGGGCGGCCGTTGGCGAAGCCGCCGCTTTCGAGCCAGACGTGCAGCGCCGCCAGTTCGGCGATCGAACGTTCGGGCCGCGCGTGCGCGAGCGCGGCGGCGGGGCGCATCTCGGGGCGCTCGACGAGCGGCGGCAGCGCGTCTTGCATCGCTTCCTTGAGCGCCTTCCGCTCGTCGGCGACGGTCTTGCGCGGCACGCCCTGGGTGCCGTAACGCAGTGCCGAGAGCGGCGAGCGCTGCTTGCCGAACAGGCGCGGCAGAAAGCTTTTCCAGCGGCTGTCGCCCGCGCGGTCGATGGTCTTGCCCGAGAACTTGTTCAGACGCTCGCGGGCGCGCGACAGTTCGGTGCCGGGACCGTCCTCGCGGAAGTTCTGCCGCCACGCGAAGAACGCGCCTTTTTGGTCGTCGGTGAGCGCCTGGCGGCCGTAGCGCGAGAACGTCGATGCCGCGTTGTACGCGCGCCAGGCGAGCGGCGTGTCCTTCAGCGATGCGCCGGGCGCGGGCGCGTGGCGCGCGGCGACGGCGGCGGGCGAGACATCGTGCGTGGCGGCGTTCATCGCGGGTTCGAGCGTATCGGCGGTTTGCAGCATCATGCGTTGGGCGAGGCGCTGCGACGCTGTCTGCGTGGGCGGCTGCGCGGCTTCCTGTGAAGCGTCGGGCGCGGCGGCGCCCGCTTGCGCGCGCAAGTGTTCGAGCGCTTCGAAGCCCGCGTCGCTGCGCGAGAGCAGCGTCGCGACATGCCACGCGCGGTTCTGCGCGGGCGTGACGGGCGCGCTCGACTGCATGCGCGTGAAGTCGAGTCCGCCGAGCGCGTCGAGCACGTCGTTCGCTTGCCGCGCGTCGCCGACGTGCGCGCCGTGCAGCGCCTGCGCGAGCAGCGCGCCGCGCGTGGCGGCGGGGGCGTCGGCGGGCGCGCCGAGCGTGTGCAGCCGCTGCGAAAGCCGCGCGGAGGCCTGGGCGTCGTCGCGCGGGCCGGGCAGACGCTGCGCCACGTAGCTGAGCAGCGCATGGCCGCCGTCCATCGCGTCCGCGAGCGCGTGGCCCGCGCCCTGGTCGGCGGCGGTGGCGGCGACAGGGTGGGCGGTTTGCGCGGACGCCTGCGCGCTTGACGCCGCCGTTTTCGCCAGCGCCGCGCGGCCCGTCTTCGCGCCGTTTTCGAGCGGCGTGGCGGCGACGGTCGAGGCCGTCACCGGCCGCTCGGGCAGGCGCTGGCCCTCGGCCTTGAAATCGGTCGGCGCGAACGGCTTGCCGTGCGAACTGCGCTGCCAGGCGGCCGTGCTGATATCGAATTTCGCCGCGCGCAGACGCTGACCGGTGCGCGACAGCGCATGAGCGAAGCGGCCCAGCGTCGAGTCTTCGGTGAGTGCTTGCGGCTGGGCTTGCGGCTCCGTCTGCGCCTGCTGTTGGGCCTGACGTTGCGCCTCGGTCAGCGCGGCGGTCTCGTGCCCGGCGGCTTCGTGCGTCGCGTTCGTTTGGGGCGGCGGGAGGGCGTGGAGATCGGACATGAGTCGGGCGTGCGGTGGGCAGGCGGCGGGACGCGATGCAACCCACGTTAGGCACCGAC
Source organism: Paraburkholderia sp. SIMBA_027 (assembly GCF_046535315.1). Lineage (NCBI taxonomy): Bacteria > Pseudomonadati > Pseudomonadota > Betaproteobacteria > Burkholderiales > Burkholderiaceae > Paraburkholderia > Paraburkholderia sp. SIMBA_027. The sequence continues at coordinate 95,730 of NZ_JAWRWY010000022.1, read as the reverse complement.
TGTGACACCCCGAAGCACGACGCGAAGCGCCGTCAGCGAATCCGAACCTGTTCGCTCGCGCGCGGCACGTCGAGCGTTTCGATGTCGACCGTGATGCGCAGCGCGACCCGCTGCGCATGGCAGCGCCGCGCCTGCGCGAGCGCCGCGTCGAGCCGCGCGCGCACGCTTTGCGTGGACTCGCCGGCCGCGAGGCGCAGCGCCGCCTCGATCCGTTGCATCTCCGCCGCGTGCCAGAGTTCGCCGACGCGTTCGGCGCGCAGCAGCGCCATGCGCATGGCGGCGCCGAGCGCCGCGGCCAGCGCTGCATCGTCGGCGAGCGGTGGACGCGGCAACAGCGACGCGACGAACGCGATATCGATCAGATAGACGCGGTCGCGGCCCAGCCGCCGCGCGACGCCGTCGAGCAGCATGCGCGCGGCGTCGCGGTCGCCCGCGAGCGCGTCGAGCCAGAGTTGCACGTCGAGGCCTGCGCGCAGCCAGCGGCGCGGTCCGCCCGCGCGCGCGCAGGCGATTAGCGCGGCCGAGCACGACTGGGCGCGCGCGGTGTCGCCGTCGAGCACGGCGAGCGCGCAGGCGATGGCGAACGCGGCGCCGCGTGCGGCCAGGTCGGGGTCGTCGTCGGAGACGTCGAGCGCGCCGCTCAACGGCACGCCGACGAACCAGCGCGCGACCGCGAGCACGGCGCTCGCCACCAGCGGCAGCGCGAGGCCGAAGCCGCGCGCCATCGCTTCGGCGTCGAGCAGCGTCTCGTGGTCGATCCCGGCGAGCGTGAGCGCGCCCGACGCGGGCTTGCTGAGCGCGGCGATCGCCTGCCCCGGCGTGGCGTCCGCGCAGGCGAGGCGGCCGGGCGTGTAATGATCGACGAGCGGCGCGAGCTTCTCGATGGCGGACTCGAATTCGCCGTGCCAGGCGTGCACGAGGCCTTCGAGACAGTGCGCGTTGACGAGCGCCGCCGGATGCCGCGCAATCGCCGCGATCTCGCCGAATTCGGTGACGAGCGGCGCGGCGCGCGTCACGTCGCCCGCATCGATCGCGTTCATCACGAGCCGGAACAACGTGTAGAGCCGATACGGCGTATCCGCGCATTCGGTCGCGAGCGCGTAGGCGCGGGACCAGTTCGCGTCGATCTCGGCGGCGCTCGCGTGAGTGGGCGGCAACGCGCGCGCGAGCGCGGCGTGCAGGCGCATTTCGTCGCGGATCAGACGCACGGGCGCGGCCTGGGCACGCGCCAGCGCCGCGCGGATCCAGCCCACGTACTCGTCGGTCAGCGCGAGCGCGGGCCACAGCGGCGCGCCCTGATCGAGCAGTTCCGCGCACAGTTCGACCTTGTTGGCCGCGAGCGCCCAGTCGAGCGCGGCGCGCAGATTGTCGATGTCGTGGCGCAGCATCTGCGTGTTGACGCCGGGGTTGCCGCACGCGTTGCCTCGCTCGCGCACGGGCAGTGCCACACGCCGCGCGAGGATGCGGGCGAGATGGTTCGCGTGATGCGCGCTCGCCTCATGGCTTTCGCGATGACGATCGAGCGCTTCGAGCGCGAAGCGCCGCACCGCGGGCGGCAGGCGCAGGCGGGCGCAATCTGTTGCGACGACGGAATTGGCCGCTGGGGTTTCATCGGCTTCGTTGATGAAACCGAGATGGGCGAGCGTGCGCAGCGCGTGTTCGAGCGTGGCGGGCTTGCTTTCGGCGTTCTCGTCGAGATTGAGCTTGTCGTTGTCGGGGAGCGCGAACGCGCCCAGTAACTCGAGCGCCGCCGCGCGCGAAAAAGCGCCCGCGAATATCGCGAGACGCCGCAGCGCGACAGACGCCGTTTCGTCGAGCGCGGCGCTCGACCATTCCAGCACCACGCGCACGATCTCCGCGTGAGGCAAGGCGATGCGGCTCGCGCCCGCGCGGCGCGTCACGAGCGCGTCGAGTTCGTGCGCGCAGGCGGCGAGCGTGGCGTAGAGCGGTGGCGCGGCATCGGCGCTGGCGCTGGCGTCTGGGTCTGGGTCGGTGTTGACGGCGGGCGTGCAGGCGCATGCGTGCGTGCGCGCGGCGATGGCCGACGCGGCCAGTTCGAGCGCGAGCGGCAAGCCGTCGACGCGCTGACACACGCGTGCCGCCGCCATCAATGCCAGGTAGACCGAACCATTCGGCGATGCGGTCTGCGTCACCTGAGCGGCGGCATGAAGCGCGCTCAGATGCGTCTGCGGATCGTGCATCGCAGGCGTGGGGCGCTGTGTGCGCGATTGAACTGGCGAATAAGCGGCCAACTGACCAAGCCGTTGCCCGAGCTTCGCCAGCAGCAAGGGCAGCGCATCGTGGCTGGCGAGCGGCGCGCCCGCGCCGGTCTCGCGCACGCCTGTGCCGTGCGGCGGCGTGCGCAACGGCGCGATGGCGACCGGCAGTTCCCCGCTGATGAACAGCGGCGTCTGCGCCGTGACGAGCACGTGCAGCCCGCTCGCGCCGGCCACCAGCGCTTCGATGGTCAGCTCGGCGGCCTCGCCCAGTCCGTCGCAATGATCGATCACGATCAGCACGCGGCGCGCGCCGATGCGGGCTGCGAGCGCCGCGGGCGAACCGTAGTCGGGCACGGGTGCGAGACCGAGCGCCGCGCCGGTCGCGTGGGCGATGCGCTCGGGCTGCGAGAGCGAGGCGAGATCGGCCCAGAACACGCCATCGGGGAAATGCGAGCCCAGACGGCTGGCCGCTTCGGCGGCGAGGCGCGTCTTGCCGATTCCCGATGCGCCCGTGAGCGTGACGACGCGCCGCTCGGGCACGACGGCCAGCAACTCGGATAGCTCCGCATGGCGTCCCGTGAACGGCGTGAGCGGCGCGCCGCACTGGGCGCGTAGCGCCGCCTCGACGCCGGCCGGCCCGAACGCGGCGAATGCAGACGTCGATGCAGGCATCGATGTCGACCCTGAGGCCGTGTCGGCCCCGGACAACGGTGCGGGCAAATCCACTTCGTGGTGGCCCGGCAACGCCGTCTGGGCGACGCCCGGTTGGCTGCCGGCGTGGGCTGATGCAGCGGCGACGGCAGGCGCGGCGGGACGTGTCGCCGAGAGCCGCTTGGCGCGTGGCGCGGCGGCGCGCGGTGCGGTCTGATCGACGATGCGCTCGCCCGGCGCGCCAAAGTCGGCTTCGACGGCGCGCGCGAAGGCCCGGTCGAATTCATGACCTGGGACGGGGGCCGGGGCGTGGCTGTCGGGGTTGGCGCGGCCGCCGTCGTCGCGGGATTCGCTGGCCGCGCCGGTCGATGCCGTGGGCGCGTTGCCTTGTGCGGCATCATCGCTACGCGTGAAGGCCGATGCCGATGCCGACGAAGACTCGCCACCCGAAGCCGCCGCACGCGCCTCCAGCAGCCGGATCGTGCCGCTGAAGCGATAGCCGCGCCCCGGCACGGTCACGATCAGATCGCGCTCCTCGTCGAGCGCGCGGCGGATCGCGGAAATCTGCGCCTGCACGGTGTTGGCGTCGACGGGCGCGCCGTTCCAGACCAGCTCGCGCAGTTCCGCCGCCGACACCACGCGGCCATCGGCGTCGAGCAGCGCCACGAGCACGGCGAACGGGCGCGCGGCGAGGTCGATCGCGGCGCCGTCGGCGATCAGCAGACCGGCGTCGCGCGCGAGCCAGAAACGGGAAAAGGCCAGGACCTGACCGGTCAGCCGGGGTAGGGACATCGCAAGCGTCTCGGGAAAAATTCGCAGCGCGGTGGCGCTGCGCCATGGCGGAACGCATGCTGAAACGCTGCATTATTCGTCAGACGTTTGCATTATCGCCGCATTTGTGAACAAATGCCTCGCGAGTGCAATTTTGCTCATTCCGGCGGCGCCGGTGCGTGCATGCCGGATGGCGCGCGCCGTGCTCACGCTTCCGCCAGTTCCCAGCGCATGGTCGAGCGCAGCCATTCCACGCCCGAATTGGGCGCGGGCGGCGGCACGGGCGCGGCGCGCGTGAGCGCGTAGAGATAGCTGTCGGCGGCGAGCAGTCCGCGATTCGGGCGCGGTTCGTAGTTCGCGAGCGTCGCTTCGCGCACGAAGCCGAGGCGCTCCATCGCGCTGTGCGCGAGCCCGTCGACGGCGCAGCAGGCAAACACGCGGTAGACGCCGGGTTGCTCCATGAGCCAGTCGATCAGTTGCTGAAGCGCGAGCACGCCCGCGCGCCGCCGTCGCGCGCCGCCGTCGCGGCTGATCATCACGCCGATCTCCACGCGCGGCAGCGCAGGCTTCAGTTCGATGAGCGCCGTGAGCCGCTGCGTCTGCTGGCATTCGAGCACGTAGCGGATCAGCGTGCCGTCCTGCCAGCCGCGCAAGGCTTCGTCGATGAAGGCCGCCGTATCGTCGAGACGCGTGTGGCGCGCGAGCGGCAGATCGCGCATGGTGTCGGCGTCGCCGAGCATCTGGTCGAAGAGCGCGGGCGCGTCGGCGCGCGTGAGTGGGCGCACGAGCAGCGTCGGCGCGTTGATGCGGTCGAGTGGAATGAAACGCATGGTGCGGGCCTCCCGGTGCCGGTCTGTCGTGAGTTTGTCGTGAATTTGTCGTGGATTCGTCGTGGATTCGTCGTGGACTAAGCGGGCGCCGTCGCGTGTTCTATCGGATGGGCCGAAGTGCGATGGCGTGTCAGTCACCGGGCGAGTGTGAGCGCATCGCGGCAGCGCGCGCGACCGCTCCGCGAAGCCGCGCGCGACGGCGCGAAGTGGCGAAGATCCGGCGATCCGGCGATCCGGCGATCCGGAGCGTCGCGGCGCGCGCAGCAAAGCACCTTGTGATCCGCGCCGATCGCCCGCATCGCTGCGCTTTGCTTCGCGCGCTTTGCGTCGCGCGCTTCGCATCGCGCGACACGCGTTCGCGCCGAGCCAGCGATGCGCGTGCGAGCGTTGTAAGGTCGAGCGTATCCGTCCGGCTGCGGGCCTCGCCGCGCTTGCTCGCGCGCGTGACGTGCAGCCGTGTCGCCCCGCGACCGATCGCATCGAGGAGGACGCCCAGCGATGAATGCACCCACCATCGGCCGTACGCACGGCACCACGCCGCTGCCGGATACCACGCCCGCGCACGAAGCGGGCGCGCCCGCGAAACTTCCGGGCACGCCCCAGCCGCAAACCGAAGACGGGAAACTCGCCACGCTGTCCGCGCTCAATAGCGGCGCGCAAACGGGCGGCCAGGCGGCGGCGGGCAAAGGCAAGCGCGCGTCGTTCGCCGCGAAGCCCGACACCGCGCAGACCGGCAACGCGAGTTCGTCGCACACGCAGACGCCCACAGCCACCGCCGCCAACGGGCAGCATGGCGCGCCCGTCGCGCCGGTGCAGCATGGCCAGCCGCCGGCGTTCGCGCCGCAGCAGTCGGCGTTCGGCAAGGCGTCGAGTTTGTTGCAGGATGCGGCGCCGCTGGTCAGCGGCGGGGCGGGTGTGCTGGGCGCGGGCATGCAGATCGCGGGCGGCGTGATGCAGGCGATCCAGTCGGCGGAAATGGCGATCGCCGAAACCATCAAGAACGGCGCGCACAACGTCGAAGAAGCGTCGCGTCCGGTTTGATTGAAGCGCGGCGCGGCGCGCTTGTTTAATTCGGTATCCTGTTCGATTCGCAGTGCGCAGATGAAGTGCGCAGATGAAGTGCGCAGATGAAGTGCGCAGATGAAGTGCGCACGACGCGCACTTACGCCCTGAGCCAGAACAGCTCGCCCGAGGCGATGCCCTCGAACATCTCATCGCTCGATTCGACGATATTCTGCCGCCAGTAGCGGCCATGATCGGCGTAATGCGCGAGCAGGTCGGCGAGCGCTTCGCCGTCGAGGCCGGTTTCAAATGGCAGACGCAGCACGAGCACGATGCCGCCCGTGTCGCTGTCGATGCCGAGTTGCGCCTGGTCCTGCGCGTAAATCAGCAGATTGGCTTCGAGCATCAACCGGAACACCACGAGCGTGCGCCCGGCCGTCACGGTGCCGAAGTGAAAATTCGCGTACATCGCGTCGAGATCGCGCTCGAAAAAATCAAGCCGCACGTCGAAGCCTTCCACCTCGATCGTGCGTGTGCGCAGCACCTGATCGACGTCGGCGAGACCGACCGTCGCGCACAGGTCCGCGACCAGGCTGGCATAGCGTTCGCTGCTCATCGTCCTCGCGGGAAAAAGAAGGGTGACGTGGCGAAGGGCGCGCCGCCCGCCACGCAGGCGTGGACAGAGCGGCGCGCCACACGCAGGGCGTTTAGCCGCCGCGCGATGCGTCCTTCACATTGCTCGCGCCGCTCTTGGCGACGTTCGAAACGGATGCGTACATGCTCTGTTCCACCTGCATCTGGGCGGACATCATGGTCATCTGGTCCATTTCCTGGGTGAGACCTTGCATCATGGAACCTGCCGAACCTACGGACATATCGACCTCCGTTGACTGCGATTGAACAACTTGAAAAAGGGCGTGGCCCTGCCTGATATTGCCGCCTCGCAAGCGCGCACGCGAACGCGCCCGCTTGCGAACTGGCCCGGTGACCGGCGCGGCGGCGAGCGCCGCGCCGGCAATAGACGTATTACGCGTATCGATATCAGCCGCGCGCGAGCGCCTGCTTTTCCTGCAGACGCGCGATCACGCGCGACGCGGCGATAAAGCCGCGATAGAGCTTGGCGAGATTGTTGCGGTCGACTTCATTGACGACCTGGGTCTCGCTGATCTGCTGCGCGGTGGCTTCGAGCGCGGCGCGGATCGCGTCCACGCGCGCAGCGGCGGCCGGATCGGCGAGCGTCTTTTGCAGATCGTTGAACTCGCTGCCATAGGGTTCGAGGTGCTGGTACATGTCGCTCTCCTGTTTGCCAGTGTGTTGACGTGTGATTCAGTGGGCTTGCGCGGACGTGGCGGCGCCGGGCAACGTCGACGGATCGGGTAACGCCACGTATTGCGGCGCGCCTGGCGTCACTTGCTGCGCGACGTGTTCCGCGCTGCGGCTGGCCGTGGCGACATCGACCGACGAAGTTTGCGGACGCGCCGCCTGCGTGCTGGTTGGTTCCGATGCCGTTGCGGTCGCCGACGAAGCGGGCGTTGCCGCTGCATCCGCCGCGCTCGCATCGGGGACGTCGACGGCATAAATGTGCTTCACGCCATCCGGCGTTTGCGCGTAGCGCACGTCGTCGGAAGAAATCATTTCGGAGTACGACGCGGTACTCGACGCGTTCGAACCGAATCCGCCCGACTCCGCCACATCGACGGCAATATGCTTCACGTTCGAATCGAGGTCGGCACGCACGCGTTCGAGCGCCGCACTCAGATCCGACTTGCTGGCCACCGTGCCCGTGACGGCGAAATTGCCGTCGCCGTCGTAACGCACATGCGCGCCCGCAATGCCGAGCGAGTCCTCGATACTGCGCGCGTCGTTCTGCGCCACGTCGTAGTTGCCCGACAGACCGCCTGGCGCGACGCGATCGAGCAGCGCGCGCACGGCGTCGTCGTCGGCGGAAGTCGCAACCATGCCGCTCACGACCACCGTATTGCCGAGCGCGCGCGCCGTGAGTCCGCGCACCTGTGCGGAAGCCAGCGCCGCGTTGACGCGCTGCGCACGCTCGCCGGCGTTGTCGGGCGCGGCGGCGCGGCTCATCTGCGTGGTCGTGACGAGCGAGGCGGCGGCCACCACGAGCCCCAGCACGAAGACGGCGGCGACCGCGCCCATGTAGCGGCGCTGCTTGCGGCGCGCGGCCGCGAACTTCGCCTCGGCGGGCCGCGTGAGCAGCATCGAGAGCAGGTCGAGGTCCGAGGGCCACGCGGCGTCGGCGGCGCCGACGCACAGCACGATCTCGTCGAACTGCATCGGCACGAAATCGACCAGCAGCACCGTTTCCGGCGGCGCTTCGCTTGCCGCTTTAACGGCTTCCACTTCGGCGTCGTCGCGTGCGGATTCCTCGCTGACGCTCGCGCCGCTTTCACGCTGCGCGCTGACGACGCCCGTTGCATCGACATGCAGCAGCGCGCTCGTGCCGCGCCAGTCGCTCAACTGGATATCGGCGTCGTCGGCGGCGCCGATGCGGTGCGTGCCTGGCGCGAGCTGAAGCTGCGCACCTGCATGCACGCCCGTCAGTATGCGCAGGAGTTTCATCGTGCTTGCACCGTCTGATTCGAGGGATGGCCGCACGTCCGCGCGGGCTGCGCAAGACGGGCCGGATCGTTGCTAATTTAGGCGGTCCGCAAGCTTTCTCACCGACGCGACGCGAAGGCGCCGCGTGCGATGCGAAGCGACGTTCATCGCGCCCTGCCGCGCGTGAACGCGGAGATCGACGACGCGCCGGGCGGCGCGGTGTTGCCGCTTGTGTCAGTGCTTGCGTTTTGCGCCGTCTCCTGCGGTTCGTGTGCCGCGGCCGCGCGCCCCAGCACGCCGTTGCGCAGCGCGTTCAGCGCACCGAGCGCGCGCGCCCCGCGTGCGCGCGTGTGAGGCAGGTCCGTGTCTTTCCACAGCAGGCCGACGAGCAGATTGAAATGGCGCGCGCGTTCGGGCAGCAACGGCCGCGTGTCCGCGGAATGTCCGGCACGATCCGCCTGCGTGCCACCGCGCTCGCGCAGCGCCGCGATGCCGCCGCCGCGCGGCATCGAGCCGATCTGCTGCTCGACCTGCAACCAGTCGATCTTGAGCTGATGCACGAGCGCGCCGACGTCCGTTTGCGGATTGGCCGCGACCTGTTTGTGGAGCGCGAGCAGATCGCTTTCCCACGCGTCGCGCACGGCGGCGGCGCGCGCGCCTTCCTCGCCGGGACCGAAGCGCGCGGCGATCGCTTCGAGCCGCCCCGAGGGCGGCGGGATGGCCGCGGCGAGACGCGGCTTGACCGAAGGCAGTGCCAACGCGTCGTGATCGCCGTCGCGCTCGTCCTGTGATTGACCGCCGCCGCCGCCGCGCTGGCCGCCGTCACGCGTCACGCGCAGCCGTTCGCCATGCGCGCCGCCGCGTTCGCCCGCGCCTTCGTCATCGCCGCCGCGCCGCAGATTGCGCTGCTGACGCTTTTCTGCGCGACGCTTGCGCGCGAGCGAGTCGGCCATGCGCCGCGCGCGCTGCGAACTCACCGTCGGCCCCGATTGCGGCGCGCTGCCGTACGTGAAGGTGGTTTCGCCGCGATAGAGCGCGGCGAACTGCGCGCTGTTACGCGCGTTCTGGGCGTTGGCGCTGCGCTGCTGCGCGTCGGTGGCGCGTTGCGCGCCCGCGCTCGCCGCGTCGTGCGCGGGATTGTGCGAAATGCGGCTCATCGTGGCTCCATGCGGATCAGAGCGGCACGGCGGCCTGCAGGATTTCGTTGGCGAAATGCAGCACGGCCGCGCACGAGAGCGGCGCCGCCACGACGATCGTGACCGTCACCGCGATGAGCTTGACCGCGTGCGACAGCGTCTGATCCTGCATCGACGTGATCGCCTGCAGAAACGACACGCCCAGCCCCACGACCGCCGCGACAATCACGGGCGGCAGCGAGACGGTCAGGCACAGCAACATGCCCTGCGTGGTGAAACGAACCAGCGTATCGGTATCCATAATCTCTCCGGCAAACTGCGTGCGCGGCATCAGCGATAAGTCATCACGAGGCCGTGTATGAGCGTCGACCAGCCGTCCATCACCACGAACAGCAGCAGCTTGAACGGGATCGCCACGTTGGTCGGCGTGACCTGGTTCAGACCCATCGCAAGCAGCACGTTGGCGATGATGAGATCGACCACGATGAAGGCGATGTAAAGCAGAAAGCCGATCTTGAACGCGTCGGTCAGCTCGCTCAGCGTGAAGGCGGGCGCGAGCACGATCAGGTCGTTTTCCTTGAGCGATTGCGCTTCTTCCCTGGGCCACACGACGCTCGCCGAGCGCAGGAAGAAGCGCTTTTCGCGCTCCTTCGCGTGCTTGATCAGAAACGCGCGGAACGGTTCGCGCGCGGCGCCGAACGCCTGGATCAGCGCCTGCGAGGGCTGCGAGGCGAGCTGCTGGCCTTCGAGCGATTTGGCCGCTTCCATGCCGATCGGCGCCATCACGTAGATCGACACGAGCACGGCGATGCCGTTGAGCACCATGTTCGGCGGCACCTGCTGCACGCCGAGTGCGTTGCGCAACAGGCCGAGCACCACGACGATCTTCGCGTAGGACGTCACCACCATCGCCACGAACGGGAGCAGGCTGATCGTGACGACGACGAGCAGCAGCCCCGTGATATCACTGAACTGGACCATGCCGGTGCGCCATGCGGATGATTCGGATTCCCAGGTGTTCGCCGACAGTGACGAGTTCGCCGTAGCCGATGGTCTGGCCGTGCGCGACGAGCCGCAGACGCGCGTCGGCGACCGGCACGGGCAACTCGACCACATAGCCCGGACCGAGCGTGGAAAGCTGCGCGAGCGGCAGCGCGACGGTGTCGATTTCGAATTGCACCGGCAGTTCGAGCTCGCCGATGTGGATCGGATTGTCGGGTTGATCGACGGCGAGACCGGCGTCGGCGTTCGCCGGGTCAAGCTCTTCGGACATGTTCGGCTCCTTGAGGATGACGGGCGCTGGCCCGTCGAATGCAATTTCGGCGATCAGGCGCGCGAGCCCCGGCGTACCCCACGCGGCCAGCGCGCGCGGACGCGCGGAGGATGCGGGCGGCGCGTCGGGCGCATCGTCTTCGTCGTAGAGGTGGCTTTCGAGCTGCTGCGGCGTGTCGGATGCTGCGAGTGCGGCGAGTGTGGCTGCCGTCCACGAGGGAAACAGCGCGCGCAGCAGCACGTCGCCGACGTCGAGCGAGCGCAGCGTCTGCACGTCGAGCGGTTTCATGCCGACGATCAGGCTGCCGGGTAAGGCGAGCGCGGGAAAGTCGGGTATCGGTGCGCCGGATGTCGGGTGGGTGTCCGGCGCGCGCAGGCGGGCGTCGATCAGATCGAGCGCGCGCGAGCACGCCGCGATGCGCAGCGTGTGTAGCGTGGGGGTTGCGGTGTCGATCGGCGTCGTGAAGGACAGGGCGATCTGCACGTCCGCCTGCAACGTTGCGCGCCGTACCGATACGAGGCGGGCATCGCACGCCAGCACTTCGCCGATGCGGGTGAGCATCGGTTCGAGCAGTACGCCGGCCACGGCGTCGCGTAGCGCGTGTTCGGCGGCATCGCCGTGTGCGCCTGGCGTGTCGGCGCGCGCGCCGGTCGCAACAACCGCATCAAACGCAACAATCGCGAGCGCAGGATAGGCCTGCAAATCCAGTGCGATTCGCAACGAAGCCGGTTTGAATTCAGCGCTGTCGCGCGCGCTCAATGCAATCTCGACGATGGCGGGATCGGCGAAATCCGCCGCGTGCGCCTGCGTTCGATTGGTATCGATCACACGCACATCGATCGTTTGCGCGCCGAGCTGCGCGCGCGCGAACGGCGCGAAACGCGCGTCGCCGATCGTGCGCGAGGTGCGGGCGGCCGCGCGGTTCAGCGCGGGCAACGGCAGCGGGCCGACCTGCGCCGCCTCGATCTGTGCATGCGCACGGGTGCGTGACGGAGGCGAGCCGGTTTCGGTCAGATCGACGGTGGCGGGTACCGCGAAGGGCGCGTTCATGCGTCGGTGAGGTCACCAGAATGTGAGTTCGATATCGCGGGGTTCGCCCCAGGCGCGCAATATCGCGTCCAGTTCGCGTTCGAGCAAACCGCTGTGCTCCAAGAGTAATTGCCTGGACTCCGGCGCCTGCGTATCGAAACGAAGCTGCAGCCGGAAACGCGAAAGCGAGAGGTAGAGCGTGGTGTGCGGCAGCACGGCGGGATCGATCGGCAACTCGACTTCCCAGTTGCCCGCTTCGGCCACCGCGGGGTCGCCGCAGAACGCGCCGATGTGGCGCGCGAGCGCCGCGAGCAGCGCGACCATGCGCTGCTGACGCACCAGCACGGCGGAGACGGCGGGCGCCGCCGCGTGCGCGATGTGCGAGCCGAGCGCGCTGCGTTGCTTCGTCAGGCCGGCGTCGGCGTCGCGATCGGGCGTGTCGCCGTGGGGCGCGGAGTCGTCGGTGTGGGCGAAGGGCGTGGGCGCGGCGGGGGCGTTATTGTCCTCGTCATCGTCGTGCGCTGCTCGCGTTGCGTCGGCGCTGTCGTCTTGCGATGCCGCTTCGCGCGTGCGTGCATCGCGCGCGGGACGCCGCCACGCGCGGCGGCCTTTGAGCAGCGCGGCGTAGTCGAAGTCGTCGGCGCTCGCGTCGTGCGGAGCGTCGCTGGAATCCGCCGAGCCCGGAATGATGCGCAGATGGCGCGAGCCGATATACGTCACGTCGCGCGCCTCAGATCGACACGCGGCCGAGCGGCTGCAATTCGACGTGCTCGCCGAGTTCCTGATACGAGTATACGGCGAGCCAGCCGAGCCGCGCCTCGATCATGCGGCGCACGTAGCGGCGAATATCCATCGACGTGACGAGCGCCACGCCGTCGCGCGGCGCGGTGCCGACGAACGACTGAATGCGGTCGATCAGCAGCGTGGCTTCGTCGGGCGGCAGCGCGAGGAAATTGCCGGTGGGCGTTTGCTTGATCGCCTGGCGGATGTGCTGCTCGACCGGCATGTCGAACAGCACCGCGCAGAGCGTGCGCGCGCCGCGCGTGGCGCGATGCGCGATGAAGCGCGAGAGATCGCCGCGCACGTACTCGGTCAGCATCAGCATGTCCTTCTCTTTGGGCCCCCAGGTGATGAGGCTTTCCATGATCGAGCGGACATTGCGGATCGAGATCTGTTCCTCGAGCAGACGGCGCAACACGTCGGCCATGCGTTGCGGCGGCAGCGCTTTTTGCGCCTCGGAAACGAGGCCGGGATAATCGGCGGCAAGCTGGTCGAGCATCCACTGCACTTCCTGAATGCCCAGAAAAAGCGGCGCGTGGCGGCGCAGCAGCGCAACCGACGCGTGTGCGATGACTTGCTCCGCGCGCCATACCGGCGTCTTCGCGGGCACGGCGCGCTCTTCGAGCCAGTGCGTGGGCGTGCCGCTCGCGTCGATCGGCGGGCCGGGTTCGCAGCGTTCGATGAGCGCGGCCCAGGCGTTGGCGTCTTCGGGTGAGGCGTCGGCGGCGGGCTGGGCGAGCGCGGGCAGCATCACGCGTCCGGCGGGCAGTTGCAGCGTGAGTTGCGGCACGTCGTGCACGAGGATCTCGCAGGTGGAGGCGGGCAGCGCCGCATACGACCACATCGTGATGCCCGGAAACGGCAAGCCCAGTTCTTCCTGCAAGCGCGCGCGTTCCGCTTCGAACGATTTGTCGAGCGCGGGCATGGCGAGCCGCGCGACGAGATCGGGCGCGATACGCACGCCCAGCGGGCAGGTGAATTGCGGCGGCCGCGACAGGATGGCGGGCACGTCCACCTTCGAACCCGAACGCTGCATCGCATGCAGCGCCTCGCGCTCGTGCTCCTGTTTTTGCGGCTCCTTGCGCGAAAGCCGCCACGCCGTGAAGGCGAGCGTGCCCGCGAGCAGCACGAAGAGCGCAGCGGGAAAACCGGGCACGGCGGCGAAGCCGAGCAGCAGCACGGCGGCGAAATAGAGCGCGCGCGAACTCGAACCGAGCTGCCGCCCGATCTCGTCGCCGAGCGAGCTTTGCTTCGTCTGGCGCTCGTCGGCCACGCGCGTGATCATCACGCCGGCCGCGACCGAGAGCAGCAGCGAAGGAATCTGCGAGACCATTGCGTCGCCGACCGAGAGCACCGAAAAGCGGTTCGCCGCTTCGCCCGCGCTCATGCCGTGATACGCGACGCCCACCGCAATGCCCGCGACGATGTTGATCATCGTGATGATGAGCCCGGCGATGGCGTCGCCCTTGACGAACTTCATCGCGCCGTCCATGCCGCCGTGCAACTGGCTTTCGACAGCGAGCGTCGCGCGCTTGCGCTTCGCTTCTTCGGCGGTCAGCAGGTTCGCGCGCAGATCGGCGTCGATGCTCATCTGCTTGCCGGGCAGCGCGTCGAGCGTGAAGCGCGCGCCCACTTCCGCCACGCGCTCCGAGCCCTTCGCGATCACGATGAACTGCACCGTCGTGATGATGACGAACACCACGAGCCCGACCACCAGATTGCCGCCCACCACCAGTTCGCCGAAGCTCTCGATGATATGACCGGCTTCCGCGTGCAGCAGAATCGATTTCGTCGACGCGATATTCAGCGAGAGACGATAGAGCGTGGTGAACAGCAGCAGCGAGGGAAACGCGGAGAGCGACACCGCATCGGGAATATAGATCGTCACCATCAGCAGCGTCACGCTGATTGTGATGTTCACGCCGAGCAGCACGTCGATCACGGCGGGCGGCAGCGGCAGGATCATCAGCGAGATGATCGCGACGATCAGCGCGACGATGCCGACTTCGCCACCGGCGGGCAGTCTGAGCGATTTGAACATGATGGCGGCGGGCTCCGGGCGGCGTTTTGACTCGGGATCAGTGCAGCGGATCAGTGCAGTGGCGTGGCGTCGCGATCGGACGCGGGCGCGGGCGCGTCCTTGCGCGCGCCGATGGCGTCCACCCAGCGCAGGATGGCGGCGACGGTTTCGAACAGTTCCTCGGGAATGGGCTCGTCCACGCCGATCTTGTAGAGCGCGCGCGCGACGGGCGGATTGCCGACGATCGGCACGCCGCTTTCATGCGCGGCGCGGCGCAGCAACATGGCCTGGTCGTCCATGCCCTTGGCGATCACGCGCGGCAGCGGATGTTCGGCGGGCGCGTAGCGAACGGCCACGGCGTAGTGCGTGGGATTCACGACCATCATGTTCGCGAGCCCGACCTTCGCGGTGGGCGGCGGCGAGTTCAGAATCTCGCGCGCGAGACGGCGGCGCTCGCCCTTGATGCGCGGATCGCCTTCCTGGTTCTTGTGCTCGCGTTTGACCTCGTCCTTCGACATCTTCATCTTCTTGAGAAACATGAATTGCTGAAGCTTGACGTCGGCGGCGCCGATCAGCACGAACACGGCGGACGCGACCATCAGCAACTTGAGCAGCATGTCCCAGAACATGCGCGTGAGGCCCGGCAGCGGTTGATACAGCGAACCGACGATGAGCGGAAAGAGCCACTTGATCGTCATCCACATCACGGCGAAGATGATGGCCGCTTTCACCACCATTTTTACGGACTCGATCACGGTGCGGATCGAGAAGATGCGCTTGAGACCCGAGCCCGGGCTGACGGCGTTGAGGTTCGGCGTGACCGGCTTGGTCGCGATCTGCAGGCCGACCTGGCCGATGCCCGCCGCGACCGCCGCCAGTGCCGCCGCGCACGCAATCGGCACGCTCGCCTTGAGCGCGAGGCCGCCGATCGTGTAGAGCTGGGTCTGCATGTTCACGATCGAGTGATCGCCGTGCACGAAGTCGAGCGCGAGCGTCATCACCGCGCGGAAGATGTCGCTGAGCTGGCTCGCGCTGGCCGCGAGCAGCACGACGACGGCCGCCATCGAAATGGCGTCGGTGAGGTCGCTGCTGCGCGAGACCTGGCCTTCCTTGCGCGCGTCCTTGAGTTTTTTCGCGGTGGGTTGTTCGGTCTTTTCTTCGCTCATACGGCGGCAGGATCGTGATTCGGCGCCAGGGCGCGGGTGGGGTGACGATAGCCTTGGCGCTCGCCAGACGCGGCACGCGGTGCGAAGGCGTTGCGCGTGGTGCGAATCGGGGGCGCCGTTTTCGTCGACGATGAATGGCGGTATGTCGCTCGAAGTCGATCCGCTGATCGCAGCAGCCACGCCCCTCCATTCAGCCGCTTCGCATCCCCGGTCCCATCTTCGCCTGCCGCGCGGGCCTGCCCGCAACCCGTTGCTAATGTGCCCACATCGAGCGCCGGCCGCACGGCGCCCATGTTTCCCGACCCGGGCCGCGCCTCACGGCACGCCCGCCCAACCAGGAGCAACACGCCATGTCCGCGAGCACGCCGGAATATCTGAACTGCAGCCCCGACGTGGTCGGCGGCCTGATCGAAACCGTTTCGACCGCGCTGCTCGGCGACTTCCCGAAAGTCCAGGCCGATCCCTACGACATCGAACTCGTGCTCGACGCGCTGCGCGTGCTGCGTCCGCGCGTCACTGAAATCGACACGCTCGAAGGCATTCTGCACATGGTGCGCGGTCACTGGGACGATGCGATTCACGTGCTGCGTCAGGTCGGCGAGAACGCGCCGCGCTTCGGTTATGCGCGCGCGCTGCTGGCGTTCTGCCTCTCCGCGAAGGGCGATCCCGACTGGAAGCAGGAAGCCGCGCAGGCGATGGCGCTGAATCCCTCGCGCGATACGCAGCATCTGGTGCGTGCGCTGGAGGCGCGCGACGACCTCATCAACGCGATTCGCACGAAGCGTTCGGGCGGCCAGTTCGTCACGCCCGCGTCCGTGGACGAACTCGCGACGTTCAGCGATGAAATCGATGCGGAGCCTGCGCACGCAGCGGCGTCGCAATCGACATCGCAATCTGCGTCGCAACCATCCGCACAAGCGCCCGCGTTCGAAACGTCTTTCCTGCGCGCCTGATTCGTCCGCGTGCGCGGCAGCCCAGTTCCACGGAGCAGCAGATGAGCATAGATCCGACCAGTCAGGCTAGTCAGGCCATGCAGGCCTCGCTCGAACAGATGGCGGACGGCGCGTCGTCAACGGGCGGCGCGGGCGGCACCCCGCAGGCGCTCGCCGACAAGTTCCAGTCGATGATGCAGCAGTCGCCCATGAGCGCGCCAGCCGCGCCGGAAAGCGACGGCACGGCGGTGGCGTCGAAGCTCGTCGCCGCGCAGGACGCCGAACTGCAGCAGACCGTCAACGACGCGCTGCAACTCGCCCAGCAAGCGCCCACGCTGTCGATGAACGAGATGAGCGCGGGCACGATCCGCATGACGCTCGAACTCGCCAGCACGCAGCTCGATCTCGAAGCGAAGATGGGTGTGGTCGATTCGTCGAAATCGGCCATCGAAACGCTGATGAAGAATCAGTGATCGCGAGGCGCTGGCTACTCGCCGATCGCCGCGTTAAACCCCGTTTCATGCCGCAATCCGCCGCCGTTTGCGGCCCTCCTCACGGAGTCCCTGTGACCTCGAATCTCCATGCGCGGCGCCTCCGGCGAGCGGCGCTCGCGAGCGCGTTCGCGCTGTGCGCGCTGCTCGCGGGCTGCAAGAAGGAGCTGTACGGCAATCTGTCCGAGCAGGACGTCAACGAGATGCTCGTGGCGCTGCTCGAACGCGGCGTCGATGCGCACAAGGACAGCAACGACGGCGGCAAGACCTGGTCGCTCGACGTCGACGACGGCCAGCTCGCGCGCGCGATGGAAGTGCTGCGCGCGCGCGGCCTGCCGCACAAGCGCTATGACGATCTCGGCGATCTCTTCAAGAAGGACGGTCTCGTGTCCACGCCGACCGAGGAGCGCGTGCGCTTCATCTACGGCATGTCGCAGGAACTGTCCTCCACGCTCTCGAAGATCGACGGCGTGATCGACGCGCGCGTGCAGATCGTGCTGCCGAACAACGATCCGCTCGCACAGACGATCAAGCCGTCGTCGGCGGCGGTGTTCATCAAGTATCGGCGCGACTCCGATGTCAGCGCGCTCGTGCCGCAGATCAAGACGCTCGTGATGCACAGCGTCGAAGGGCTCACGTATGACCAGGTGAGCGTGACGGCGGTCCCCGCCGATCCGGTGCAGATCGAATCCGCGTCGCCTTCGGGCATGCCGGGCTGGCTGCCGGGAGCGCTCGCGGGCGTGGCGATCGTCGTCGCCGGCCTGTTGCTGATGCTCGCGCGGCGCATGCTCACCGGCGTGCAGGCGCGCGGCGAAGCTCATGGCGATGCGGCCGCCGAAACCGGTGGTGCAAGCTCGACGCAACCGGGCGCCATCGTGCGGAATCTGCTCGCCCGCGTGCGCAAGCCGGGCCAGGCGCGCGGTGCGTGATCTCGCGCGCGAGCGGCCTGGCGCAGCGGCGCAGACGCTGCCGTTCCGGCGCGCGGCGACGGTGCTGAACGCCTGGCAGCGCAACGTCGATACGGCCGTCGACTGGGCCGATCCGTCGTGGACCGCCGCGCTGCTCAAGCTCGACGCGGACCAACTCGAACACGTGCGCGTGGCGATGCAGGCGGCCAGCATCGCGGCGCGCGTGGCGTGTTCGCGCGCGCTGGTGCGTGCCGCGGGCGTGGTGCCGCCGGACTTTGCCGACCTGACGCAAGGCGCGGCCCAAGCCGGTGCGCACGCCAATGCGGCTTGGCTCGACGCGCTGCCCGCCGAGCGCGGCGTGCAGGTGCTGCGTATGCGCGCGCTGCTGTTTCGCCGCGCGGAAGTGCGCCGGTTGATCGACAAGCGCACGCGTCAGCAGCTTTCCGATTGGGTGGGCGTGAGCGTCGATCGTCTGACGCAGGACGCGCATGCGGGCGAGCCGCCCGACACCGCGCGACTGATCGCGCGCGCGGGCATGCCGCCGCTCGCGGCGCTGGATGCGGCGAGGCTCGCGATCGAAGGCTGCGCGCTGCTGTTGCGCGATTTCGCGTCATCCGTGTCGCCGACGCGTTGCGTGCCGTTCACGCTGCTGCGTCTCGCGCTGCCGCGCGCGTTGCCGCCGGTGCCGTGGCTCGCGCAGACGCCCGCCGACATCGACGCGCCCGGCAGCGCGCGTCTGTTCGCGCGGCTTCCCGATCTGTTACCGGAGTACTCATGGCTATCTGGCTGAAGCGCGCGCGCGACGCGGTGTTCGAACCCGGCGCGTCGCTCGCAGGCGGCACGACGAACGACCTTGCGCTGCGCCTCGGCGCGGCGTCGGACATCGTGCGCCGCGACACCTTCGGCGAACTGCTCTCGCTCGACGCCGCGCGCGCCGCGCTCGTCGAGGAACGCGCCGCGTTGCTCGACGAGGCGCGCGCGCTGGCGCAAACGCTGATCGACCACGCGCGGGACGAAGCGGCCGACATCGTCGCGAACGCGCAGCGCGACTATGCCGAGGCGAGCGAGCAGGGCTATCGCGACGGCTGCGAGCGCGCGCTCGCGGACTGGATGGAGCGCCTCGCACAAGCCGCCGACGCGCAGAACCGGTTGCAGTCGAGCATGCGCGAACGCCTCGCGAATATCGTCGCCACGGCGGTCGAGCAGATCGTGCGCGTGGAGTCGCACGAAGCGTTGTTCGAGCGCGCGCTCGCGACCGTCGATCGTATCGTCGACGGCGCGACGTATCTGCGCGTGGCCGTCTGTCCCGGCGATTTCGACGGCGCGAAAGCGGCCTTCGACCGGCTCGCTGCGCGCTGGCGCGATCTGGGCCAGGCGATCCCGATGTCGGTGATTGCGGACAAGCAGCTCGACCCCGGCAGTTGCGTCTGCGAAACCGACTTCGGCACCGTCGACGCAAGCCTCGACATGCAGTTGCGCGCGATGCGCAGCGCGGTGTCGCGCGCGCTCAAGCGCTCGGCGCATACGTCGGCCGAGGCGCAAGATGCACCTGACGCGTTCGATAACGCAAGCGCAGGCGAAGCGTCCGCGACGGAGGCCGTATGAGCGCGTCGTGGACGGCACACAGCGTGGACCTCGAACGCCTGACCGACGACATCGAGCGCGAGATTCTCGCCGCGCCCGCCGTGGCGCGCACGGGCAAGGTGCTTGAAGTGATTGGCACGCTCATCAAGGTCGGCGGCCTCGACCTCTCGCTCGGCGAACTGTGCGAGTTGCGCGCGCCCAATGGCGAGCTGCTGCAGCACGCGGAAGTGATCGGCTTCACGCGCGACGTGGCGCTGCTCTCGCCATTCGCGCGACTCGAACACATCTCGCGCTCGACGCGCGTGATCGGGCTCGCGCGGCCGCTCGCCGTGAAGGTCGGCGACATGATGCTCGGGCGCGTGATCGACAGTCTCGGCGATCCCGTGGACGGCGGTCCGCCCATCGAATCCGATGAAATGCGGCCGATCTTCGCGTCGCCGCCCGACCCCATGAGCCGCCGCATGATCGACGCGCCGCTGTCCACCGGCGTGCGCGTGGTCGACGCGATGATGACGCTCGCCGAAGGTCAGCGCATGGGCATCTTCGCGCCCGCCGGCGTCGGCAAGAGCACGCTGCTCGGCATGTTCGCGCGCGGCGCGTCGTGCGACGTGAATGTGATCGCGCTGATCGGCGAGCGCGGGCGCGAAGTGCGCGAATTCGTCGAGCTGATTCTCGGCCCCGAAGGCATGGCGCGTTCGGTGGTCGTGTGCGCGACCTCGGACCGTTCGTCGATGGAGCGCGCCAAAGCGGCCTATGTGGCGACCGCGATCGCCGAATACTTTCGCGACCGCGGCCAGCGCGTGCTGCTGATGATGGACTCGCTCACGCGTTTCGCGCGTGCCGGACGCGAGATCGGACTCGCGGCGGGCGAACCGCCTGCGCGGCGCGGCTTTCCGCCGTCGATCTTCGCGGAGCTGCCGCGTCTGCTCGAACGCGCGGGCATGGGCGCGACGGGCTCGATCACCGCGCTCTACACCGTGCTCGCCGAAGACGAAAGCGGCAGCGATCCGATTGCCGAAGAAGTGCGCGGCATTCTCGACGGCCACATGATTCTCTCGCGCGAGATTGCGGCGAAGAATCAGTATCCCGCCATCGACGTGCTCGCGAGTCTGTCGCGCGTGATGCCGCAAGTGGTGCCCGGTTCGTTCGTGGGCGCAGCGGCGCGCATCCGCGAATTGATGGCGCAGCATCGCGAGGTGGAGATGCTGTTGCAGATCGGCGAATATCAACCGGGCGGCAATGCGCTCGCCGACGAAGCCATCGCGAAAGCGCCTGCGATCAAGGCGTTTCTCTCGCAGCGCACCGACGAATACGCGCCGCCGGGCGACACCGAAGCGCAGCTCTATGCGCTCGCGGAGGCGGGCGGATGAGTGCAAGCATGAACGCAAAGACAAGCGCCGGCACGAGAAGCGGCACGAGTAGCAGCACGAGAAGCGGCGCGGGCCGCCGCGTGATGGCGCTGGAGCGTTCGCTCGCACGCCGCCGCCGTCTGGACGACACCTTGCGCGCAACGCTCGCCGCGCATCGCAACGCGCTGGCCGAACGCGAACGCGCGCGCGAGGCGAAGGCGCAGGAAGTCGCGCGCGAAGCCGAGGTGTTGCGCTTCTACGAACACCGCATCGAATCGATGATGACGGGCGCGCAAGCGTTCGCGCCCGACGCGCTGACCGCGTGCCGCCGCTATATCGACGTGGTCGCCGACAAGCTGCGCGTGCTCGACGCCGCGCTCGCGCAAGCGCAAGAACGGGTGCGTGAGAGCGAAGACGCGATGACGCAAACGCGCCGCGAGATCGAGCAGAACCTGGGCCGCATCGACCTGTGTGGAGAGCGCATCACGCAGATTCGCCGCAAGCAGGACGAAGCGGCCAGCGACGCCGCCGACGAAGAGGCCGAGGAAGCCGCACTCGCGCGGCGCTTTCGCGAGCGGGGCGTGGCGGCATGAACGATATTGTTTCCGCGCTGCCGCAACTCGGCACGCTGATCGTCGGCTATATCACGTTGCTGGGCGTGTGTTCGCTGCGGCTTTTCATCATCATGTTCATGTTTCCGCCCACCGCGGACGGCGTGATGCAGGGCGTCGTGCGCAACGCCGTGGTCGTGCTGTTCAGTTCGTGGGTGGCGTATGGGCAGCCTGTCTCGTTCGTTCAGGAACTGCATGGCGTGAAGCTGTTCGAAATCGGCTTGCGCGAGGCGATGATCGGCGTGGTGCTCGGCTACGCGGCGTCGATCGTGTTCTGGGTGGCCGAAGGCGCGGGCACCTATATCGACGACCTGACCGGTTATAACAACGTGCAGATTACGAATCCGATGCGCCAGGAGCAATCGACGCCCACGGCCACGCTGCTCGCGCAGATTGCATCGGTGTCGTTCTGGGCGCTGGGCGGCATGACGTTTTTGCTCGGCACGCTGTATGAGTCGTATCACTGGTGGCCGTTGACGTCGTCGACGCCGGTTGCAGGCAATATTCTCGAATCGTTCGTGCTGCACCAGACCGATACGCTGATGCAGACGATCGCGAAGCTCGCCGCGCCGATGATGTTCATTTTGCTGCTGATCGATTTTGCCTTTGGCTTTGCGGCGAAATCGGCGTCGAAGCTCGATCTCATGACGTTGAGCCAGCCCGTGAAGGGCGCCGTCACCGTGCTGATGCTTGCGCTTTTTGCGGGTATTTTCGTCGATCAGGTGAAAGAGCAGATTACCTTGCGCGGATTCGCCGAGGATTTGCGCACGATGACAAATGGCGACGCGGAAAGCGGGAAAACGGTGAATGGAAAGGCCGCGCCCGCTTCGGGCGCATCCTCAACAAATCCCGCTTCGAATCTCAACAGTTCTCAAATAGAACCTGAAAATCAGATTAATTGAAGTTCTGACTAAATCGCTCCGGTACATTGAGTTCATGCACGCCGTGTCAGCCAGCGTGCCGTGCAACCAAGGAGTCGATTATGTTTTCGATGCTGTATTTCCCGCTGGTTTCTTCACTCGCCACGCCGGAGCCGGTCGTGTCGGGAAATCAGGCCGAACGCTTCGGCTTCGCGCTGCGCGAGGGCAAGCTGCTGGCCGCTTCGCATCTGACAAGCCGCTGGATCGACGAAACGAATGCGGCCGGCATGGGCGAACAGGCGTTGCATGGCCTTCAGTTGCACGCGGATCTGCAACTGCTGTTGGGTGTGGAAGTGGAAGCCGAGGAAGCCTATCGGCGCTCGCTAAAACTGATTCGGAGTTCGAAGCGTGATATACGCGCCTCGTCGTGCCGCAATGCGGCGTGGCAGGCGCTGTTCCGGCATCGGATCGGCACCGCGCTTTCGTGTTTCGCGCGCGTGGTCGACGAACCCGGCATCGAGCCGGCGCGCGCGGCGGAGGCGCGCTTCGGCATCGTCTGCGCGCTGCATGAGTTGGGGCGAACCGGCGAGGCCTTGCAGGCGCTCGACGAGTTCGTCCATCGTCTTGATGAAGATATCGACGGTCCGCACGGTCATTGGCACGATCTCGCCACCACCGTGCGCTTCGATCTGGAAGTGCAGACGGCCCTGCGCTGCGCGAGTGAATTGAGCGATCACGTTTATTGGCAGTCGGGTGCGGCGGGCGTGACGGCGCGCACGCAGGAAGATGTCTTGCGTGCCGTGCGGGTGCCGCTTTTGCGCGCGCGCATCGAGTATCTGCGTCATTTGCAACTGGCCGCGCTGGCCGACCGCAATGCGATTGGCGGCCTGCAGCATCATTTGAACTGGGCGCGCGAGCAGGGCGTCGGTGATTATCAGCGCACCTTGCGGCTGGAGATTGCACTGGCTGCGCTCGCGGGCGCGCAGCCGCATTACGCGCACGCGATGCTGGAGCCGCTGCATCCGCTCGTGCGTGCGGGCGCGATTGGCCATCGTCACATCGAATACCTGTATTGCGCGGCCAAAACGCGTCAGGCGCAGGGTCGCGCGCAGGAGTCGCTGACCTTGTACAGCCGTTACGCGCTGGTGGCGATGCAGTGTCTGCGCGAGGATGCGAGTCTGCAAATGCCGCTCGCGAGCCGCATGTCGAAGCCCGGTCCGCAACTCGACGATGTGGGTGCGCGCTTGCCCGCGCGTTATCGGCGCGCGTATTCGTATGTGCTCGACAACCTGGACCGGCCCGACCTTTCGGTGCGCGAGATCGCCGCGGAAATTGGCGTGACCGAACGCGCGCTGCAAAGCGCCTTCAAGAATTTTCTCGGCCTTTCGCCGAGCGAACTGATCCGCCGTCAACGTATGGAGCGCATTCGCGCCGAGCTGACCGAGCGCGCGTATGCCGCCGATCGCGGCGTGCTGGTGGCCGCGAACAAATGGGGCGTGCAGAACCGCTCGACGCTCGTCAACGGCTATCGCAAGCAGTTTCACGAAGCGCCTTCGGAAACGCTCGAACGCTGACGCCGCCGGTTTTATCCGCATCTTCGCTTGCACCTTCGTTCAATTATCACGATCGACTCCATGAAATCGAAAACGCTGTTTTGCGCCGCGTGGCTCGCGGCGACGCTGGCGCTCGCGCCATTCGACACGGCCAGCGCCGCGCCGGTGCGCTGGCGCAGTTCGACGGTCCATGTCGCCGTCGAAGGCAAGGACCTCAAGGACGTGCTGCGCGACTTCACCGCGAGCCAGGGCGTGGCGGCTTCGATTGCCAACAACGTCGCGGGCACCGTGACGGGCCGCTTCGATATGTCGCCGCAACGCTTTCTCGACACGCTCGCTTCGACGTTCGGCTTTGTGTGGTTCTACGACGGCAGCGTACTGTCGATCAGTAATGCAAACGATGTCACGCATCAGGTCATCAAACTCGATCACGCCGCGCCGGGCGATTTGCGTGGCGCGCTGCAGTCGCTCGGCATCGAGGACCGGCGCTTTCCCGTCGTCTACGACGAAGCCGGCGACACGGCGATCGTGAACGGGCCGCCGCAATATGTGCAGATGGTGGCCGAAGTGGCGCGACGTCTGGACGATAGTGCGGGACGGCGCACCGGTTCGGTGATCCGCGTATTCAAGCTCAAGAATGCGTGGGCCGCCGATCACAAGGTGCAGATCGACGGCAACACTATCACGGTGCCCGGCGTGGCCACGGTGCTCTCGAACATGTATCACGCGAAGCAGAAGGAGGGCGGCGGCGCGAACGGCTCGCAGAATGCGATGTCGCCGAACATGCAGCGCGTGCCGCAAATGGCCGATGTGGGCGGCGGCACGTCGGGCGGCGGCTCGCTCAATCCGCCCTTGCCGCAGAACATGCCACAAGGCGCGGATGCGAGTCTCGGCGGTCTCATCAGCGGCACGCCTGCGCCGGGCCAGGGCGCAGCGGGCAACGTGGGCTACGCCAATGCGCCAGGCAGCAGCGGACAAGGGACATCGCCGAGCGGCGGCGATCTGACCTTGCCCGTGATTCAACCCGATCCGACCACCAACACTGTGCTGATTCGCGATCTGCCGCAGCGCATCGACCAGTACGCGTCGCTGATCGGGCAACTCGATACGCGGCCCAAGCTGATCGAGATCGAGGCGCATATCGTCGAGATCGACGACAACCTGCTGCAACAGATCGGCATCGACTGGCGCGCGCACAACAGCCATCTGGATTTCCAGACCGGCACGGGCACCTATCAGCAGAACGGCTATGACGGCAATATCAATCCGAACTTCGGCACGACCACGCTCGCGGACGGCACGACCGTCGTGCAGGCGACGCCCGTGGGCGCGTCGCTGACCGCAGTGCTCGGCGATGCGGGGCGGTATCTGCTCGCGCGCATCAATGCGTCGGCGGAGGACTCGAAGGCGAAAATCGACGCGACGCCGAAGGTCGCGACGCTCGACAACGTCGAAGCCGTGATGGACAACAAGACGCGCTTCTTCGTGCGCGTGTCGGGTTATACGTCGGCGGATCTTTACAGCATTTCCACGGGCGTTTCGCTGCGCGTGCTGCCGATGGTCGTGGACGAGAACGGCCAGGTGCGCATCAAGATGAACGTCCATATCGAGGACGGTCAGCTTACCGGGCAGCAGGTCGACAGCATTCCCGTCATCACGAGCAGCGAGATCAATACACAGGCCGTGGTCGGGCAGGGCGAGAGTCTGCTGATCGCGGGCTACAGCACCGACAACCTCTCGAACGGCGTGACGAGCGTGCCGGGGCTGTCGAAGATTCCGATCATCGGTGCGCTGTTCCGCAACAACAGCGACACGCATTCGCACATGGAGCGCGTGTTCCTGCTCACGCCGCGCGTGCTGGATCTCTGAGGCATGGCGCGCCGAGTTCGTTCAATTGCGCCGCCGCGCATTGGCGAGCCGGGCCGCGCGCGGCGACAACGCGGGCGCGCAGTTCGCTTCGCGCTCGTTCGCGGCGTGGGCGGCGAGGTTATCGGTCCGCGGTGTGCCGCTGTATGGCATGACGCAATCGGGCGTGCGCGTGGCACTGTAGCCTGCCGTGAAATCGGCGTTGAAACTGGCCTGATAGCCCGGCGCGCAATCGGTGGCTTCCACGGCCCACGGTTGCGCCTGGCGGGCCGCTTCGCTGCTGCTGTGATGGACGTCGAGCACGCGCGTCGGGCGCGCGACGGGCGCGCTGTCGTGCTCCGGCAGGGTCAGGGCGAGGGCGGGTGCAGGGGGCGCCGTGCGAGCCTTTTGTGCCCTCTGTGTGGCCTCGGCGGGCACGCAGTCCTCCTGCTCGTCGCCCATCTCGATGCGATAGCCGTGCGCGTACATCGTGCGCAACTGCACGCCGGCCTCGCCATTGAGTTCGAGCTTTTTGCGCAGCTTGTAAATGTGTTGTTCGAGCGTGCGCCCGACGATGTCTTCCGTGCTGCTCCAGATCGCGCCCGCAATGGTACGGCGGCTCACGTATTCGCCCGTGCGCGAGAACAGCAGCCACGCGATCGCGAATTCGCGCACGGTCAGGCGAATCGGGCGGCCGTTGAGTTGCACGGTGCCCGCGCGCCGGTCGAGCCGGTACGGTCCGAAGCGAATCTCGCCGTCGGCGCGCGCGCTGGAAGCCGCTTCGAAACGCCGGCGCGCGAGATGCGTGCGCACGGCCAGTTCGCTGCGGTCGATGGGCGAGCGCACCACGTCGTCGGCGCCCGCATCGAAGGCCTGTTCGATGTCCGCGCGCCCGTCGAACGCGCCGACCACGATCAGCGGGGCGCGTCGATCGTCGTAGCAGGCCCGCCGCGCGAACACGGCGCGGTTCGGATCGACCCCGGTGGCGGCATCCACGATGATCGCCTGATAGTCCTCGCGATAGATGGCGCGCGTGAGCGCGACGTCGTCGCTGAAGCAGCTGCATTCGATCAATTCGTCGAGAAAGCACAGGCAGATCAGATTGAACAGCCTTCGGTCGTTAGTCAAAACAGCGAATTTCAACTTGCTCTCCAATAGCGAGGCTTCAAGCGCCGCATTTGTTATTTCATGGATGCGGCTTTGAACCGCGTATGGCGAAAACTACGGTTGTTCATAAATCAGGGTTGTAAGGAATTGTTTCGCGGAAATTTCTCGTCGGATGAGGAATAAAACCCCGTCCAGGACGGCAATCAAACGTTTGCCTGGCGAAAGTGGCTAATTGCTTGGGCCGGCACATGAAATCCTTTTCATCGAACAAGTCGGTATTTATTGCGCCTTCGCGTGAATGGAGCGGTAATCCTGACGGGCGATGCGCATAAAGGATTGATGGATAAGGCTTAGCGGAATCTTTCAGATCGGAAAGGGAAGTTCAGACTTTTTGAGGGTTGCGTCTACGCATCGCGTGGGGCCGCTTCGCACCCGAATGAGCTTTATTGAAACTGGCTGCGAAAAACGCGCTTTACACTCGATCGGCAAAAAGCCGCGTGCACGTCGCGCCATCGCCTCGCAAAAGCCGTTCAGCCGCGATGCAAGCCGGTTTGAATGACCGGCTGCGGCCTTTAAAGCTTTTTTTGTGCTTTGCGCCATGTCGCGCAAAGACCTGCAATAGACCGTGGATGGGAGCTTTGATGTCGTTTCTATTAAACGCCTGGTATGTGGCCGCATTCAGCGATGAATTGAACGGAGCGACGCCGCTGGCGCGCACGCTGCTCGATCGTCCCGTTGTGTTGTATCGCGATAGCGAGGGCGCGGCGCATGCGCTCGACGACCGTTGCGCGCATCGCTTCGCGCCGCTGTCGCGCGGACGCGTGGTCGGCGGCGTGCTCGAATGTCCGTACCACGGTCTGCGTTTCGACGGCGCGGGGCGCTGCGTGCACAATCCGCACGGCGACGGCCGCGTGCCCGCGCAGGCACACGTCCGCGCGTATCCGGTCGTGGAGCGCTTTGGCGCAGTCTGGTTCTGGCCTGGCGAAGCCGCGCGCGCCGATATCGCGTTGCTGCCCGCGTTCGATTTCGTCGATCCAGCGCAGAACCACACGCATCATGGCTACCTGAAAACGCGCGCGCATTATCAGCTCAGCGCCGACAATCTGCTCGACCTCAGCCATTTCCAGTTTCTGCATCCCGATACGCTGGGAAGCGAGGCGATCGCTAGCGGCGACGTGCAGTCGGGTAGTCTCGGCGAGACCGTGTGGGTGCGCCGCGCGGTGTTCGGGGAGATCCTGCAGCCCTTCGTGGCGGACGGATTCGGCATTGCGGCGGGGACCTGCGTGGATCGCTGGATGGACGTCAAATGGACGCCGCCGGGTCTGCTCACGATCGTGGTGGGCGTGACCGGCGCGGGCCAGCCGCGCGAGGCCGGACGCATCGCGCCATCGGCGCATTGGCTCACGCCGGAAACGGCCTGTACGACGCACTATTTCTTCGCGTTCGGTTTGCCGAAAGCGATGGGCGACGAGGGCCGCGCGCTCGTGCGCTATGCGGTGGAGGGCTTGATGAAGCCCTTCGAACTGGAGGACTTGCCGATGCTCGAAGCGCAGCAGGCATGCATTGGCGAGGCGGATTTCTGGGCCGCGCAACCCGCCTTGCTGCCGATCGATCGCGGCGCGATACGCGCGCGCCGCATCATGGAGTCGATGATCGTGGCCGAGCGCGCGGGACACGATCCGCGCGACGCGAACCACCACGACGGTGCGCGCACGATCGCGATCCGATCGTCGTTCGAGGTGGCGTGATGGCGAGTGTGCCTGAAACGCAGCACGGGCCCGAGCCCTCGCTCAACGCCGCGTGGGTCGACGCGATTGTGGCCGCACTGGAGGCGGCGGGCGTGCGCCGCGCAGTGCTGTGCCCTGGCGGCCGCGCGAGCGCGATGTGCCTCGCGCTCGACCGTCACGCGCGCATCGCCGTGGAGATGGTGAGCAGCGATGAGCGCAGCGGTGCGTTCGTCGCGCTGGGTCTCGCGAAAGCGAGCGGCGAACCCGTTGCGCTGGTGACGACGTCGGGGTCCGCAATTGCGAACGCACTGCCCGCTCTGATCGAAGCCGAGGCCTGCGATATCGCGCTCGTGGCGATCACCTGTGATCGTCCGCGTAGCTTGCGTGGCGCATCGTTCGGGCAGATGGCCGATCATTGCGGCGCGACGCGCGCGTTCATGCGCGCGCAGGTCGACCTCGACGATCCGCGCGATACGCCCGAAGCCGTGCACGCGATGCGCGCGAACGTGGCGCAGGTGTTGCGCGCGATGCTTGGGCAGGGCGATGATGCGACCGACACGCCACGCGCCGATGCGTTGCCGTCGCCGCACCGCCGCACGCGTGGGCCCGTGCATCTGAACGTGCCGCTCGCAGGCGTCTACGATGCGATGGAAGTGTCGGGCGTTTCTGCGCAGACGTGGGCGGTGGCCATGCAACCGTGGCACGACAGCGGCTTCGCACAAGATGCCGATAACGGCGCGCATGAAATCGAATCAGCCGTAGCGCGCGTGTTGGCGCGAGCGCGCGAGCGCCATGCTTCGCAATCGCCTGCTGGAGTCGCTGGAATGGCGGGCCTGATCGTCGTGGGTGCGGAGCCCGCCGTGCCGCTCGACGCGATTCTCGCGCTTGCCAGCGTGACGGGTTTTCCCGTCGTCGCCGATGCCGCGAGTGGCTTGCGCGCTCAACCCGGCGCATTGAGTCCTGAAGCGGCAGCGCGCGGCGAACCCGGCGCGCTGATCGTCAACGCTTTCGACGTGTTCGGCACGGCGCGTCTTGCCGATGCGCGTCCCGATCTGGTGATTCGCTTCGGCCTTGCGCCCGTGCTTCCCGCGTTGCATGCGTGGTTCGAGCAACATGGCGACGCGCCCACGCTGCGTGTCGCGCCGTCGAGCATTGCCTGCGATTACCTGCACCCGGGTCTTGATCCGCGAGACGTGCTGGTTGCGCCGAATCGCGCTACGCTCGATGCGCTCGCGCGCGCGCTGTCAAATGCGGCGCAGGCCACGACGCGCACCGGCCAGGCCGTCGCGTGGCGCTGGCGCGAGCGTTGGGCGAGCGTGGCGGCATATTCGGCACGTGAGCGGCGCGCGTGCGTGCGTTCGCTCGCGTGGGGCGAAGTCGCGGCCGTGCATCGCGTGCTCGATGCGCCGGGTTTCGACTTCGTCCACGTGGGCAATTCGATGGCGGTGCGTCACGCCGATATCGGTTGCGACGTCCGAAACAATAATCAGGTGTTCTACACGAATCGTGGCGTGAGCGGGATCGACGGCACGATTGCGACGTTTCTCGGCGAAGCGCTGGCGCGCCGCGACGCGGGTCTGCTAGTTATTGGCGATCAGGCCTTCGTTCACGATCTTGGCGCGCTGGCTCTGGCGCAGCGCATCGAGTCGCCGGCGTGTATCTGTATCGTCGATAACGGCGGCGGGGCGATTTTCGATTTTCTGCCCGTCGCGCGCGAGCCGGGTTTTCGCCGCGCGATCCGCAATCCGTACACGCTGCGATTCGCGGCGCTGGCGCAGGGTTTTGGACTCGCGTATCGGCGTGTCGATAATCGGGACGCGCTCGACGCCGCGTTGAACGCCGCGCGCATGCACGCGGGCGTGACGCTCGTGGCGCTGGCCGTCGACGCCCATTCGGGCGCGGCGCAGATGCAGCAACTGGTTCGTGCAGTGGGAGGCGCATGATGGATTGGCCGCAATTCGACGACCCCGTTCGCAATTCGTATCGCGCGTTGCATCGCTACGCGAGCGCTGCCGCGCCCGACACGGTCTTTCTCGACGACATGCAGGCGCGCATCGACGCGGCGCGCTATCTTGGTTCAGATCGCGCGTGTGCCGCTGCAAACGCCGCCAGGCCGCGCGTGCTTTTGCTCGGTTATCACGGCGCGGGCAATACCGGCGCGGACTTGCGCACCATCGAAACGATCGCACAGTTGCGGCGGATCTTCGCGCCGCGCGAACCTGTGCTCACGCTGTTCGCGCTCGGCGATGTGTTCGATCATGCGGTGCTGGCGCAAACGCCCCGTCTCGCGCCCACCTTGCCCTATGTGCCGGACGCGCTGGACGCGGCGATCCGTGAAGCGGATCTCGTCGTCAATGTGGAGGGTTCGACCTATACGTCGAAGTTCTCGGATTCGTTGTCGGGGATTCTGATTGGCGGCATCGCACTGGCGCACGCGTATGGTTTGCCCGCCGTGTCGTATGGCGTCGATAGCGGTGCGATGAGCGAGCCGCTCACACGTTTCGTCGCGCATCATGCCGCGCGCGCCGGACACGTGATCTGCCGTAACGCGCAGGCCCGCGTGAAGTTGCGCGAGCTGGGCGTCGAGACGATCGCGGGCGCGGATACCGCGTGGACGTGGCGCGCGCCTGCTGTTTCGCGTGCCTCGCGCGTCGCTGCGTTGTGTCCCACCAATCCGTTCTGGTGGCCCGTTCGCGCGGATGCTGCGCGCGCCCGTGCGCTCGACGCGCGTGGCGAGACCTCGCCGCATCGATACGGCTTGTTGCACTTTCATACGTGGGATGACGAGCGGGAGAGTGCCTACGAGGCGTATCTCGCGCGCTTTGCTGCGGGCGCCACCGCGTTGCGCGCGCGTGGCTATACGCCGGTGATCGTGGGGATGGAGCAGGTGGATCGCGCGGCGTGCCTCGATCTGGCGGCGCGTCTGCCGTTCGACGCAGCGTGCGTGGTGCGCGGCGAGCGCGTGCTGGATGAGGTTGCGAGTGCCGTCGCGCACGCGCAGTGCGTGGTGACGACGCGTTATCACGCGAGCGTGCTCGCGCTATCGCACGGCGTGCCGGTGTTCGGGCTTTCGATGGATACGCGTATCGACCGCTTGCTGGCCGAAGCCGATTGCGAAAGCTGGCTGGCGCACTGCGATGCCGACGACGCGCTGCAACGCTGCATCGACGCAATCGATTCACTGGAGCATGCCGGCGTGCGCGAGCGTTTGCGCGCGAAGCAAAGGCACTACGCGCAGCAGCAGCGCGCGAAACTGGATGCGATGGGCCGACGTCTCATGGCGATTGTCGCGGCCGCCGGCCAGCGCGTTTGATCGATTGACGCAACCCTGGCGCAACCCTGGCGTCACCACGCGAGCGCGGGCTTCCACGCATCGCGCTCCGCCGCCGTTTGCGCGGCCGCTCGCTCGCGTTGCGTATCTTCCACTAGCACGGGCAGCACGTCGGCGGCGAAACGGCGCATCGACGCCATGACTTGCGCGTGTTGCAGTGCGCCGAACCAGAAGCTCGCGCTGAAGTAATCGCAGCCGAGCCCGCGGCGAATGCGGCGCAGCTGGTGGATGCATTCGTCGGCCGTGCCAATCACCAGAAAGTCGTCGCGCAACACGCGCTCCGTCGGTTCGTCGGGAAACGCAGCATCGGGCACGACGCCGTCGATCACGTTGCCTTCGCCATGACGCAAACGCAGCGTCGCGCGCCCGTTCCAGCGTGCGTGCTCGATGGCCTCGCTCGCTTCGGCCTCGCTTTGTGCTACATAGACGGGCCGCTGCGTGCCGACGCGCGTCGCGGGCCACGGCGCGAACAGATCGGGATAGTGCGTGCGCATGTCGGTGAGGCGCGAGATTGGTTCGAGCACGCCGGTGAAGAGATTGGCGCCCCGCGCTAGCGCTCGCGCGACCGATTCGCGGCGGCTCGAATTCACGACGAGCCACGCGGGCATGCGTGGCTGCAGCGGCTGCGGAACCAGTTGCGTGCGGGGAATCGCGAAGTGCTCGCCGTCGAAATCGAATACGGGCTCGCGCAGAGCGCGCAGCAACACGTCGATCGCTTCTTCATCGCGCCCGGCGGTGCGCTCGCGACGGACGCCGAAGCGCTCGTACTGATAGGCCTGGTAGCCGTAGCCGAGACCGATTTCGGCGCGTCCTTGCGAGAGCACGTCGAGCGTGGCGAGTTCTTCGGCCACGATCAGCGGATGATGCAGCGGCACGGGGATGATCGCGGGCCCCAGACGCAGACGGCGCGTGCGGGCCGCGATATGTGCGAGCAGTTGCAAGGGCCGCGACGAGGCCGAGTAGTTCGTGAAGTGATGCTCCGCGAGCCAGAAGTGCGAGAAGCCGAGTTGATCGGCAGCTTCCGCCATGTCGATGGCGCGCGCGTAGAGCGTGGCCGCCGCCTGCGGTTGCGGTGCGGGCATGGTGAGAAAGAGGCCGGTTTGCACGCGCGCCGCCTAGTCGACCGGGTTGGCCGTTGGAGTGGCCGATGAAGTGGTCAGCGGTGCGGCGCTTTGCTCGCGATAGATCATATACGTCGCCGCATACGG
This sequence comes from Paraburkholderia sp. SIMBA_027, assembly GCF_046535315.1. Taxonomy (NCBI): domain Bacteria; kingdom Pseudomonadati; phylum Pseudomonadota; class Betaproteobacteria; order Burkholderiales; family Burkholderiaceae; genus Paraburkholderia; species Paraburkholderia sp. SIMBA_027. Next base: position 62,788 of record NZ_JAWRWY010000022.1, on the reverse strand, counting down.
CACCAGCAGACGCACGCCTTCGACCGTGCAATCGGGCTGAGGCGGCAGACCGCCTTTGGTATCGATGCGCTGGATCGACGTGACATCGGCGAAACGTCCTTCGCCTGGACGGCGCGCGGCGTCGAACTTCGCCTTGTAGCGCACCCACGTGAGCGTGTTCGCGCCGATCTGATGTTCGGCGAGCGGCGTGCCGATCACATAGCTGCCGTCGTAGGCGATGAAGTGCGGGCCGGGCACGACGGTGCCTGCGCTTTGCTTGTCGGCGGCGACCAGCGTGGCTTCGGAGCCTTGCTCGGCCCACAGCAACTGCGAGCCGCCCGCTACCGCCGACGGCGTGCGGCGGCAGACATAGGTCTGGTCGCCGTTCGCCGTGAGCACTTCCTTGAGGACTTCGTTCGGGGAGGCGCGCAGATCGGCGGGCAACGAATCGTTCGCGGTAGGCGGTTGCGCAGACGTCGCACAGCCGCTCAGCGCGAGAAGGGCGAGAAGCGCGCAGGCGGACAGTAGCGCGCGATCACCACGAGACGGAAGGGAGGAGCGAGGTACTTTCATCGGGCGTCGAAAAGAGGCGTCCAGATCCATGAAGGCGGGCGTTCGACGGCGCTATGCCTTGAGGCCCATCATCTGCTGCATGGCGTATTGATCGCGCGTTTCGCCCTTCGCGAGCACGTCCTGACCGAGTGCATTGGCGAGATCGTCGCGTGCGCTGCCGTTGATCTTGCCGCCGCCGTTTTCGTTCGCGGTCTGCTGCAGATCGCTGCCGATGGCGGCGGCGTCGCTCTGATCGAGCTTGCCGGAACGCACGGCGTCCGCGAGGATGTGCGTGGCCTTGTTGCCGTCGCCCGATTGCAGCGCGCTCATGAACGCGTTGAAGTCGGTCGGGTCGCTCTTCTGGAAATTCTGCATGCCGGTTTGCGCGCCTTGCTGCTGCGCCGCGCTGCCCATCTGCGTGAGATTGTCGGTCGTGGGCGTGGTCTGCGTGGTGGGCGTGGTCGTGCCGGTGTTCGTCCCCGTGTTGGTGCCCGTGTTCGTGCCGCTGCCCGAGCCTGAATCCGAACCGGAGTTCTCTTCCTGCGTGATCTCCATGAGGAGTTGCTCGATCTCCTGTTCGAGTTGCTGCGTGGTCTGCAACTGCGAGTTGATCAGGCTGTCGGTGCTTTGTCCGGTGCTTTGGGGCACGGTGGTGCCCACGGTGAAATCGTTCATCTGACCTCCGCGAAAGTGCAATGAGCCTGACGATGCAGGGCAGGCAGGCGGAATGGCACCGCCTTGACTCTCCTGACGATATAGGGCCCCGGTTTGCACGCCGGGTCGGCAGCGGAATCGATGTATGAGTTTGCGAAGTTTCGCGTGGCGATGCGCTGCGGATCGATTCACAATCGATCCACAAGCGGTTTGCGTCGCGACGATCGGCGCTTTTTGCCATGAATTCGACGGAGTGCCTTAACGTCATGCTGGATCGGATTGCGGCCGATATCACCGATGCCTCATACCGGCGATGCCCGGCGCATGTCACCGCGCTCTTGCTGAAGATATTCGACCTGGGTTTGTCCTGCGCCTCGCGCGATGAGCTGGAAGATCTGCTCGCGTGCATCGACGTGCTCTGTGAGGAATGGCCGCCGGTGTGTCTCGCGGCGGTGCGTCTGCATATCCGCTACGCCGACTGGATTGGCGCGGTGCGTCTGCTCAAGCGGCTCGAAGCCGCGCAGACCTTGAATCCGACTTCGCTCGCGCTGATGGCGGGCTGCCTCTTCAAGCTCGACGACCCCGACTGGCAGCGCTACGCTGCAACCTTGACGCGCGGCGAGCCGAACCCGCGCGCGGAGACCATTCTCCTCACCTTCGTGCGTGGCGCGGCGACCGTGCAGGGCGTGGGCACGCGGCCCGGCAGCGCGCCTCAGGTGGGCGGACGCACGGTCCTGCCGATCTCTGGCACGAAGACGCTCTATTAGCGACGACTGCCGCCGCCCTGCGTCGAAAAGTCCGTGCGCGTTTAACCCTCTCGCATTTCACCCTCTCGCATTTAACCCCCTCGCATTTAACCCCCTCGCATTTAACCCCCTATTACCCGCCGCGCTTCAACGCTTGCTACAGTGTTTTCCGCATTCCCGCTCATCACCGCATCACAGACAGGAAACGGAACATGTCCAAGCGCATTCTCATTCTCGCCGGCGACTTCGTGGAAGATTACGAATTGATGGTGCCGTTTCAGGCGCTCGCGGCGGTCGGTCATTCGGTGTCGGTGGTCGCGCCCGACAAGCGCGTGGGCGACGTCATCCGCACGGCGATTCACGACTTCGAAGGCGATCAGACCTACACGGAAAAGCGCGGCCACAATTTCACGCTGAATGCCGATTTCGCGTCGATCGATCCGGCGAAATTCGATGCCTTGCTCGTGCCCGGCGGCCGTGCGCCCGAATATCTGCGGCTCAACGAAACCGTGATTGCCTGGGTTCGTCATTTCGCCGAAACGAACAAGCCGATCGCCGCGGTGTGCCACGGCGCGCAACTGCTCGCGGCGGCGGGCGTGATCGAAGGGCGGCGGATTTCGGCGTATCCGGCTTGCGCGCCCGAGGTCAAGCTCGCGGGCGGCCAGTATGTGGCGCTCGACTGGCCCGACGCGATCACCGACGCCAATTTCGTGACCGCGCCCGCGTGGACCTCGCACGCAAACTGGCTCGCGCAATTCCTCGCGCTGCTCGGCACGCGTATTACGCTTTAAGGTTCGCGGCGCACGCGTGCAGGAATGGCTAGCCTGGCAGTGCAGGATTTGAGACTATTACGCAATGTAATGCGTGGTGCGCAGGGCGCCAGTGCTCCGGCGCGAACCCGACAGCACAAACAGGAGCGGTCCAAATGTGCGAAATCTATATCAACGCGGATCCCATTCTTTATGAACCGCGCACGCGCGCGCTACGCATCCACGGCGTGGTGACCACCGTGCGACTCGAAAATCTGTTCTGGGATGTGCTGCAGGAAATCGCGCATCGCGAGCAACTCACCACGAGTCAATTCGCCGTCAAGCTTTACGACGAATTGCACGCGCTGCGCGGCGACGAGCCGTTTAATTTCGCGTCGTTTCTGCGCGTGTGCTGTCTGCGCTATCTTTCGACGCTCGCGCCGCGCGAAGAAGCCGCGGGCGATGGCTCGCGTCTCAAGGCGTTTCAGCCGAAAGTCGTACGCGCGGGTTAGCGTCGCCTGAAGCCGCTTGCAATAAAAAGACCGCTGCCCGTGAAGGCAGCGGTTTTTTATATGGCGACGGCGTCAATCCATTGCGATTGATTGCGCGGCTTACTGACCCGAAGGCGACTTCGTGGAAGGCGTTGCGAGCGTGTTGTTCGTGCCGTAAGCCGGCGCGATCGACGTCGCGTTCGAATTCGCGCCATTCGCCTGATTCGCATTCGACGTACCGGCGCCGCTATCGGAATTGGCGAGGCCCGGCGTGCCATAGCCGCTTGCGGGCGGCGCGACCGGCGACTTCACGCTCGGCGTCGCGAGCGTGTTGTTTTGCGCGAATGCCGCGCCCGACATCAACAAAGCAGTGGCGGCAGCGGCTGCGAACAGCGTGCTGGTAATGGGCTTCATGATTTGCTCCTCCATTATTGGACTGAATTTTCGACATAAACGACGCAAAACGAGGTTTTCGTCATGCGCGGTAGCGCAGATAAAACGCCATGCCGTGTATCGACGGCGCGAATTCGAGTCCGCGCCATGTCTTGCCAAGTTTAGGAAAGGCGGCGCTGATAATGAAGCACGTTGTTCGCAATGGTGAATTTCGATTTTTGATGACCGATCGAAAGCACTATTGCGTACAGGGTCTTTGCGCGCGCATCGATCGATTGCGCCGCGCTCATTCAATTTCATTCAATTACGGCCCGAACCAGCCGACCGCGTGAATCTGCTCGATGCGCTGCGCCAGCGAAATCGCGCCGTGAATCTCGCCGGGCATCGGCAGATCGATCACATGCCAGCGCCCTGCATCGTCGAGATCGAGCCAGAGGGCGGGGCCGTGCTTGTCGAGTGCATCGGGTGCATCGAGCGGGTCCGATCTGTCGATGCGTAGCGACGCGCCGGACGCCGCCATGTCCGTGCGCTGCATCGCCGCCGACATACTCGCGAAACGCGCGGCATGGCGCTGTCGTGCCTCGTCCTGCGTGCGCCGTACGCTGTTGCGCAGCGTGTCCCACACGTTTGCGCTCGCGCGTCGCTGCGGATGCTGACTCGCGGCCTGCTGCGTTTCGCCGCCCGGTCGCGGCATCGCGACGCCGAGTCCGAGCGTGGCTTGCCCGATCGCTATCAGCACCCAGATGCCCGCGAACGCGATATCGACATTCAGATGCTCATCGCCGACCTTGAGCCGCGCGCCGCGCTGCTCGCCGTATTCGTCGACGATCGAAACATCGCGCGGCGCGAGCCCGCAGAGATTCGCGCCGATCCAGCGCAGCATGATGCGGCTCGCGACATAACGATGGCGCTGCGCGGCGTTCGGATGCAGGCGCGCGCGGTTGCGCTCGGCGTCCGAGAGCCAATGCTCGCTTTCGTGAATCGCGACGGGCAGCCAGCTCGCGCGAAAGCGCCACACATGCAGCACGCCCGCGCCTGGCATAACGAGCGGCGCGGGGAAACTGCGCGTGAGCCGATGTGTCGTGAACAGCGGCGTGAGCGAAGCGGCGCGGGTGTTGCGGGTGCTGCGCGCGCGTCGCGCGCCGTAGCGTCGTGTCGAATCCGGTTGCGTGACGATGGTTGACATGCGGTATGGCCTCCACGCGAGGGTCGGTTCAGGTCTTGGGCGCGAACTTCAAAGCGTGCCGGTGCGCGCGGCGCGCTGCGGCCGCACTTCCTCGACGATGCGGCCGTTTTCCATGCGGATATAGCGGTCCGAGGCGTCGAAGTAGCGGTCGTCGTGCGAGATCACGATCAGCGTCTTGCCCTGACGCTTCAGGTCCGGAAGGATCTCGGTGTAAAAGATGCGGCGGAACGTCGGGTCCTGATCGGCGGCCCATTCGTCGAGCACCATCACCGGGCGCTGTTCGAGATACGCATGCACGAGCGCGAGGCGCTTGCGCTGGCCCGTCGAGAGGTCGGTGGTCGTAAACGCGCCGTCGCGCACCTGCACCTTGTGCGCGATCTCCAGACGTTCGAGGTAACGCTGCGCGTCGGCGCCGAGGCGCGCTTCGCCCGGAATCAGCGTGTCGAACAGGTAGTAGTCGGAGAACAGCGCGGAAAAGCGCTGGCGATACGCGTCGAGATCGCGGTCGTCGACGGGCTGGCCGTCCACGCACAAACGTCCCGCGTCGGGCCGGTAGAGGCCGAGCAGCAGCTTGATCAGCGTGGTCTTGCCGCAGCCGTTTTCGCCGACGATAAAGAGCGTTTCGCCGCGCGCGATCGTGAGATCGACGGGACCGAGTTCGAAGCCGCCGGGGGCGTGGTTCGCCGCGTCGTTGCCGGCGACGTCCTTGTCGGCGGCGGGCGGCGCGGCGAAGCGGTAATGCACGTGATCGAGCGAGATCGTCGTGAAGTTTTCCCAGTCGATGGTGCTCGTCGTCGCCTTCGCTGCCGTTTGCGTATTTTCCGCGGCCACGAGTGCGGGCTCGCGCGTCGAAAAACGCGCCTGCAAATCGGCGATACGCTGGAACGCGACCTGCGCGCGGCCGATCACCGGCAACGCGCCGACGATCTCCTGGATCGGCCCTTTCATGTAGAGCAGCACGAGCACGAAGCCGGTCGTGACCGCGCGATCCGCGCCCGCCACGCCGTTCTGAAACGCGAGCATCAGGCCGACCACGATGAAGAACAGCAGCGAGCCGAACGCATTCGCGGAGACGAACACATTTGCCGCGCGCACGCGCAGTCGCCGGATGTCGTCGATCGTGCCGCTCAGTTCGTGCTCGTAGACGAAGCGGCGGCGCGGGCCGTTCAGGCGCAGCTCCTTGGCGCCTTCGGTGATCGAGCGATAGTGCTTCTGCAAGCGGTCTTCCGCGGCGCGCGCGAGACCGAAGCGCGCGATGCCCGCGCGCCGCGCGAGCGTCTGCACGACCGAGCCGAGCGCGATCGCGACGAGTGCGACCAGCAGCATGACGGGCGAGAGCACCAGCAGATAGCCGAGGCAGCCAATGATCGTCGCGGTTGCGATCGCGAGGCTCGAAAACAGGAACGAGAAGCCGCTGATCGTATCGATGTCCTGATTGAGCGCGGTGACGAGGCGATGGCTGCGGAACTGCTCGATCTGGCCGATGGGCGCCGCGAGAATGCGCTCGCTGAGATCCTTGCGCAACATCGCGATCACGCGCTGCCCGACGATGTTGTTGCCGATGTCGGACACCACTTCGCCGATCAGCGCAATTGCGCACAGGCCCGCGAAGCTCCAGAGCAGCGCGGGCAGCGCGTGGCCGCTTTGCAGCGTGCGGTTGGTGACGGCCAGCAGGGCGGCGGTGGCGACGCCGCTGGCCGCGCCCATCAGCGTGGCCAGCACGGTGATCGGCCACAGGCGGCGAAGCAGTCTTAGCAGTTGCACAAACATCGGGTTCCCCAGAAAGATCGGTAATTCGTGTGTCGAGTCGCGTGTCGTTCAGCGGCGGCGGCCGAGCAGCACCATGAGATACGGCGCGCCGATCAGCGTCGCCACCAGCCCGGCCGGCAGTTCGCGCGGCATCAGCAGCGTGCGGCCCAGCCAGTCGGCGATCACGAGCGTCAGCGCGCCCGTGGGCGCGGCGAGCGCCAGTTGCGCGAGCGGCCGCCGCGCGCCGAAGAGGCGCGCGAGATGCGGCGCGATCAGCCCCGCGAACGACAGCGGCCCGACGATCAGCGTGGCCGCCGCCGTCAGGAGCGCGATCAGGGCGAGCAGCGCGAGACGCGCGCCGCGCATCGGCACGCCGAGTGCGCGCGCGGGTGCGTCGCCGAGCGGCAGGATCTGCAGCCAGCGCTGCGTGAACGGCAGACACGCGCAGAGCGCCACGCACAGCGCGAGCGCGAGGGCGGCGTCGGCGGGCGTGATCGTGTAGGTGGAACCCGAAAGCCATTGCAGCAGCGCCGCCGCCTGCTCGCCGCCGCCGGCGATCGACACGGCCACCACGGCCTGAAACAGCGCGCCGATCGCCACGCCCGCGAGCATCACGCGCTCGGGCGCGTAGCGCGAGCGGTGCGAGAACGCGAGGATCGCGAGCAGCGCGGCCAGCGCGCCGAGGCTCGTCGCCGCGAAGCGGGTGGCGTGATTCGCGCCGATGAAGCCGCTCAAGCCGCTCAAGCCGCTCAGGCCCGTCACCAGCGCGACGAGGCCGAGCGCCGCGCCCGCGCTTACGCCGAGCAGTTCGGGACTGGCGAGCGGATTGCCGGTCAGGCGCTGCATCAGCGTGCCCGCGATGGCGAGCATCGCGCCGGCGGCCAGCGCTGCGAGCGCGCGCGGCGCGCGCCAGATCGTGACGTGCGCCAGCTCGCTCCATCCGCTCAGGTGCCAGCCTTGCGGCCCGCGCGCGAAGACGAGGCTCAGCGCGAGTGCGCCGAGCAGCGCCAGCATCAGCGCCGCGAAACGCCAGCGCAGCGCGGTAGCGGAAGCGGACCGACCGTGTCCGGCCAGCGAAGCCGACGGCGGCGCGACGAGCCGCGCGCCGCGCTGCATGCGCGCGAGCAGGATCAGCATGACGGGCGCGCCGTAGAGCGCGGTCGCCGCGCCGGTCGGCAGCAGGTCGCCCATGACGCCGGAAAAGCGCTGCACCGCTTGATCGGCGACCCAGAGAATCAGCGCGCCGCACAGCGGAGCAGCCACGAGACGCTGCCCGAGCCGACGGGCGCCCGCCATGCGCGCGAGCGGCGGCGCGGCCAGACCGATGAAGCCGATCACGCCCACCGCGCTCACCACCGCCGCGCTCAGCATCACGGCCAGCGCGAGCGCCAGCAGACGCATGCGGCGCAGCGACAGGCCGAGGCTGTGCGCGTTGGCATCGGCGAGACCGAACAGCGTCATCGGACGCAGCAGCAGGAACGCGGCCGCGCCGCCGATCGCGAGACGCGTGGCGAGCATCGTCGCCGCGCGCCAGTCCTGCTGCACGAGCGAGCCGCCGCCCCAGATGAAGAGGCCGCGCAGATACGGCGCGTAGAACATTTGCAGCGCCACGCCGATCGAGCCGCAATAGAGCGTGACGACCATGCCCGCGACGGCGACCGGCACGGGCGCGAGACCGCTGCGCCACGCGAGGCCGAACACCAGCAGCGCGGCGCCGAACGCGCCGCCGAGCGCGATCCACGAACCGGCCGCGCCGGCGAGCGCGGGCGCGGCGAGCGTCGCGATCGTAAGCGCGAGTTGCGCGCCTGCCGATACGCCGAGCGTCATCGGTTCGGCGAGCGGATTGCGCAGCACCTGCTGGAAGATCGTGCCCGCGAGGCCGAGGATCGCGCCGCACAGCCAGCTCACGACGAGACGCGGCAGCCAGCTGTCGTGCACGACGATCTGCTGGATGCCGAGCGGCGCGCGCAGCGCGTGCGCCCATTGCGCGGCGGGCAGCAGCGCGCCGAGATTCGCGAGGCTCAGCGCGAGCGCCGTGGCCAGCAGCGCGGCCGTCAGCAAGGCGGCGAGGCAGCCGTGCGGAAGCCAGCGAAGCAGGCGCGGCGGAGCGAGACGGGCAGTATTCATGTGTGTTGCGGGTCGCGCAGGGCGGACGGTTCGTGGGGCGCGGTGGCGAGTGCAGCGGTAAGTGCGTCGGCGAGCGCATCGGCAAAGCGCGCCGCCGAGGGCAGCATGCCGAAGCCCCAGAACGGCGGCAGCGCGGCCACGCGTCCCCCCGCGACGGGCGGCAGGGCGCGCCACAGGCGATTGCTCGCGAGCTGGCGGTCCACGCCCGCGGGCAGCGGGTCGAAATAGAGCAGGCCCGCGTCGGGCGCGCCGGCCAGTTGTTCGAGACCGGCCACGCCGATGCCCCAGTAATCGGTCGGGCCGCGCCACGCGTTGCGCAGCGCGAGCGCGTCCATCACGTCCTGAAACAGGCTGCGTGCGCCGTAGACGCCCACGTGGCGGCCATCGAAAAAGCGAATCAGGTAGAGCGGAGCGGCGGGGCCGAGTGCGTCGTGCGCGCTCGTACGCGCGTGGTCGAGTCGAGCGCGCGCCGTCTCGATGGCGTGCTGCGTGCCGTCGATCAGCGCCTGCGCCGCCGCTTCGCGCTTGCACAGCTTGCCGAGCTGCAAGGTCACCTCGCACGAACGGCGATACGGCGAGCCCGCATCGGTATAGACCGCGAACGCGCGCACGGGCGCGATGCGTTCGAGCATCTCGCGCTGCGATTCCTGGCTCGAATTGATGAGGATGAGGTCCGGCGCGATCTGCTGGAGCAGTTCGAGGCTCGGCGCGAGGCGCAGGCCCACGTCGGTCACGCCGCGCGGCACGGCGGGCGCGACCACGCTCGCGTTGTAGCTGTCGATCTCGGCGACGCCCGCGGGCATGACGCCCATCGCGAGCAGCGTTTCGACGAGACCCCAATCGAGCACGACGACGCGCGGCGCGCGCGCGGGCACCGATGGCGCAGCAGAAGCGGCCGCGGAAGCAGCAGAAGCGCCGGAAGCCGCGAACGCGCGCGGCATGTCGAGGCACAGAAGCGGAAGCAGCGCGGCGCGCCGCAGCAAGGTGCGTCGCTGCATGTCAGCGCGCGACCGCAAGCCGGCTTCCGCTATGAGGATGCGGCAAGATATCCATCGGAATGCCATAGATCGATTCGAGCACGCGGGCGTCCATCATTTCGTCGGGCGTGCCGCACTGAAGCAGGCGGCCGCTGTGCAGCGCGATCATGTCGTCGCAGAAACGCGCCGCGAGATTGACGTCGTGCAGCACGATCACGACCGTGAGCGCGCGCTCGTCGGTCAGCGTGCGCAGCAGGCGCAGCACCTCGATCTGATGCGCGATGTCGAGCGCCGACGTCGGCTCGTCGAGCAGCAGACAGGGCGCGGCCTGCGCCACCAGCATCGCGAGCCAGACGCGCTGACGCTCGCCGCCCGAGAGGTGATCGGCGAGCTGCGAGGCGAAACGCGCGGTGTCGGTGAGGCGCAGCGCCTCGTCGATATGCGCGTGATCGTCGGCGCTCAGGCGGCCGAGCGCGCCGTGCCACGGATAGCGGCCCAGCGCGACCAGCTCGCGCACGGTCATGTCGGTCGCGGCGGGCGGATTCTGCGGCAGATACGCGACCTGCCGCGCGAACTCGCGCGCGGGCCAGTCGCCCAGCGCCGTGCCGCGCAGACGCAGCGTCCCGCGCGTGCACGCCTGCTGGCGCGCGAGCAGCTTGATCAGCGTGCTCTTGCCCGAGCCGTTATGACCGATCAGCGCGGTCATGCGGCCAGCGGGCAGGACGAGGTCGAGCGGTTGCAGCAGGACGCGCCCGTCCGCCTCGAAGGCGGCGCCTTCGAGTTCGAACAGCGGCGCGGGCGCCGCCGCCGCCCGCGCCGCGCGAGCGTGGGCGTCGCGGGCTGCGTGCGCGTCGGACGATTGAGACGATTGAGTCGATTCAGTCGATGCCATGTCGGTCAACACGCGCCTCCTTGCCTTACCAGCGATAACGCGCGGACGCGATCACTTCGAGGCCGTCGGCGTAGGTGCAAGTCGTCGAGCTGAAGCACGATGCCACGTACTCGCGGTTGAACAGGTTCTTCGCGTTCACCGAGAACAGCCAGTGCTTGCCGGTGTCGTAGTGAACCGTCGCATCGAACACGGTGACGGCGCCCACGTGGATCGTGTTGGTCTCGTCGTAGGTCGCGCCCATGTAGCGCACGCCGCCGCCGAAGCCGAGGCCGCGCAGCGGGCCGCCGTGCAGCGTGTAGTCGAGCCAGGCCGATGCCGTATGGCGCGGAATGCCCCACACGCTCTTGCCTTGCAGCGACGTGGTGGTGCCGCTGATGGTGGTCGCCGTGTCGTTGGACTCGGTCGTCACGTCGTTCAGATACGTGTACGAGAGAATCAGGTTCAGATCGTTCGTGAGGCTCGCGTGGCCTTCGAGTTCGAGGCCCCGCGCGCGCACTTCGCCCGCCTGCGTGTAGTAGCCCGAGTGATCGAGGTCGGCGGTCAGGACGTTGTGTTCGGTCAGGTTGAAGAGCGACGCGGTGACGAAGCTGTTGTAACCCGTCGGCTGATACTTCACGCCCACTTCGTATTGCTGCGCGGTGGTGGGCTTGGCCATGCCGCCGCCATACAGTTCGCCGACCTGCGGATCGAACGACTTCGAGAAGCTCGCGTAGGGCGCGATGCCGTTGTCGAACAGATAGACGAGACCGGTGCGCCACGTGAACGCGCGCGCGGATTGCGCCTCGTAGGTCGCGGTGACGGGGTTGTTGTCGTCGGCGTCGACCCAGTCTTCACGCGCGCCGATCAGGAAACGCCACTTGCCGAACGCCATCTGGTCCTGCGCGTACACGCCGAGCTGCTTCTGGCGGATGTGATCGTACGAGGTCTCGGACGGCATCGTGTTGTTGCCGTAGACCGGATCGAACACGTCGAGCGAGGACGCCGCGAAGTTCGCGCCCACGTCTTCGCCGTAGACCACGCGCTGGAAGTCGAAGCCGGCCAGCACCGTATGCGAGACCGGGCCGGTCGAGAATTTCGCCTGCGCCTGGTTGTCGATCGTGAAGACCTTCGCGCTTTCGCGGTTGTAGAACGTGTAGCGGTTCAGCGTCGTGTTCGAGCCCGAGGCGTAGCCGTACGGGAACACGTTGGTGAAGTCGTCCTTCACATAGGTGTAGTGCGTGTTCTGGCGCACCGTCCAGGTTTCGTTGAAGCGATGCTCGAACTGATAGCCCAGCGAGAGCTGCGTGCGCGAGTGATGATCGAAATCCGGATCGCCGACATTGGTATGCGACGAAATCTTGCCGGCGGGATTGAACAGCACCGTGCCGACGGCGGGCACGAAGTTGTAATAGCCCACGTCCGGATCGCGCTCATACTTCGCGAGCACCGTGAGCGTGGTGTTCTGGTCGGGCTTCCACGTCACGGCGGGCGCGATGTAGATGCGTTTCTGGCGCGTGCCGTTGACCTGCGTGGTCGAGTCGAGGCCGGTGCCGGTCAGTCGATACGAGAGCTTGCCGTCCGAGGTCAGCGCGCCGCCCAGGTCGAAGCCCGCCTGCACGCGATTGTGGCTGCCGGTCGTGAAGAACACTTCGTGGATCGGCGTGGTGGTCGGCTGCTTGCTGACGAGATTGGCCACGCCGCCGGGGTTGGCCTGGCCGTAGAGCACCGAGGCGGGACCATGCAGCACGTCGATGCGTTCGAGACCGTACGGGTCGAAGTTGGGGATCGCGTAGCCGAAGCTGACGTCGCTCGGAATGCGCGCGCCGTCGAGGAACTGTTCGAGGTAGAAGCCGCGGCTGAAGAGATAGGGCGCGCCCGAGGCCGAGGCGCCGCGAATCTCCGAGGTCACGCTGGCGGTGTAGCGCAGCGCTTCGGCCACGGTCTGCGCGCCTTGCGCGGTCATCTGGTCGCTCGTCACTACCGAGACCGACTGCGGCGTTTCGATCAGCGGCGTATCGGTCTTGGTCGCCGATACCGAGGTGACGGCCACATAGCCGTCCGCCGCGCCGGTGGCGTGGTTGCCGCGGTTGCTCGTCACCTTGACGGCGGGCAACTGCCCGTCCGTGCCGGTCGTTCCGGTCGTGGTGGTGTTGTTATTCGTGGTGCTGCTGGTCGTCGTCGCGGTTTGCGCCTGGGCGGCGTGGAAGCCGCTCAACAGGCAGAACAGCAAGGCATTGCTCAACGCGCTTGAAACGCGTACCCCGGTTTTCATGTGATTGACTCGCTGCGTTGGAGGAATGTGAATGAGAGTGATTCGTAATTACAAACTGAAAGGCGATAATGCGTGCTCTTGGTGGCGCTCGATGGGCAAAACCGTGGGGAGTACGGCAGGTCAAGGCGGCGCGAAAGCGGGCCCAGACGCACTATAATCGGAGGCACTGACTTACGTCAGGACAACTTTGTCGTCAAAAAGGACATTTTTGGCGCATCAGACGTCTCACGCCCCATATTTGTCATCGAATAAGACATGGCCGTACCTCGGCTCCAGACCTTCGGACAGAGTGCCGCTGCCAAAAAGGTGATCGCGCAAGCGATTGGCTACGCAGACGGCGCCCACGAAATTGCCCACATTCATCATCGCGCGCAGCTCATCTATGCGGCGGGCGGCATCGTGCGCGTCATCACGCCGGGCGGATTGTGGATGCTCAAGCCGGGCATGGCCTTGCTCATCGGAACGCAAATCGAGCACGAATTGCACATGGTCGGCCAGACCGCGCTGCGCACGCTCTATATCGACCCGGAGGCGCTGCCGCCGCTCGGCAGCGATTGCCGGATGATCGCGCTCGACGATCTGCTGCGCGCGAGCATTCTGTCGATGTGCGCGACGGGTGAGGGCAGCGATGCGGAAGCCATCGAGCAGCGGGCGGCCCTGATCGTGCCGCTGATCCTGCATCTGCTGGCGGAGCGCCTCGCGGGCGCGCCCACCGCGGCCGACGACGAGGTGCGCCTCGCGCTGCCGGAGAACCCGCGACTGCGCACGATCTGCGACAGCCTGATTGCCGATGCCGCGAACGCCGACACGCTCGAACAATGGGCCGAGCGTACCGGCGCGAGCGTGCGCACGCTCGCGCGGCTGTTTCGCCAGGAAACCGGGATGAGCTTCGTGCAATGGCGCGAGCGGCTGCGTCTGGAAGACGCGCTGTCGAGGCTCTCGGTCGGCCACGCGCCCGGCGATGTTGCGCAGGCGCTCGGTTACGCCGATGTGCGCACGTTCGCGGTGATGTTCCGGCGCGCGTTCGGCAGCACGCCGCAGCAGTTCCGGCAGAGCTTGAGCAAGGTCTGAGCGGCCGCTCAGGCAGCGTCGCTGTCACTCGCGGCAAAGCGGTACGTGACGAAATGCGCGTCGCGCTCCACGGGCTGAAAACCGAGCGCCTCGTAAAAGCGCATGGCGGCGTGATTGCACAGGAAGCACGACAGCATCAATGGCCGATTCGATTGCGTCGCCCGTGACATGAGGGTTCGCATGATCGCGCCGCCAATGCCGCGATTGCGAAACGCCGGCTTCAGGATCAGCAACGAGAGATGAAGCGCGTCTGTATCGCTTGTCAGCGCGAGATAGCCCGCGATTTCCCGCCCTTGAGTTTCCTGTCCCTGAACGATCAATTCGATATCGGCATCGTGATACGACCTATCGAAGCGCGCTTGCTGAAATGCGTCGTCCCAGCCGAAAGCCCGGTCGATATGTGCATGCAGCGCCGATTGATAAAGCGCGAATAACGCGGCGCGGTCAAGCGGACCCTCGGGCATGCGAATCAATTCGAATACCAGCGAGTCGCTCGCGCGAATTGCGTTTTGAATCGGTGGCCGGTGGGTTTTCATGGCTCGGGTCTTTGGTGGTCTCTGTAGCGTCTCTTTAGCCGGAGTCGTCCGGCATAGCGCTCAAGCGTTCAGTCGATGCGCCATCTTAGCGCGGCGCATCATTCGCAATCAAAAGCGCAGTACAAATGACCGGTCACTTCAACACATGAAGACTTAAATGCCGACACATCGAGCGAGGAAGAAAGTTCCATGCCCGAATCACCGTCGGCGCGATAACGACTCTTCACCAATCGATGACGGGCGATTGATTAAATTCATTCGTGTGAATATTGACCGCACCTGAAGACGCGGACTAATCTGGAAATGCAAACATTCACCGCGCTTGATTCATCGGCCTGCATCCGGACCGCATAAGACCGCATCAACGCGAAGTTTTCCGATGAAGCCATTCAGGCGTTTGGCGTGGCCATTCATAGACAATGATCGAGGCCAGAAACCATGAATACACTCGACATCCAGGAAAGCATTCGCGACGTCAATCTCTCCTATCTCGTGCTGGCGCAGCGCATGTTGCGCGAGGACCGCGCGGTGGGCATGTTCCGGCTGGGCTTGTCGGCGGAGGTCGCCGATCTGCTGGCGGGACTGTCTCTCGCGCAGGTCGTGAAGCTCGCCACGTCGGATCATTTATTGTGCGCGTTCCGCTTCAACGATCAGATGCTGCTCTCGGCGCTCGTGCAGCCGTCGAAGCACGCCGACATCGTCTCGACGCACGCGGCGATTCTGATGGCCGGACACCCGGTCGAACTGCTGGTCTAGACGCTGCCCATCATGCCCATCACGAATACGATATCCCGCCGGAGCGTCACCGAGGACGCACAAGAGGTCTTTCGTGCCGTCGCGCTGATCGAACTCGGCGCGCGCATGCAGGTGCTGGAAAGCGAGCTGAGCCTGTCGCGCGACCGGCTGATCCGCCTGTATCGCGAAGTGCGGGGCGTGTCGCCGCCCAAAGGCATGCTGCCGTTTTCGGCCGACTGGTACATGCCGTGGCTGCCGAATATTCACGCTTCGCTGTTCTTCAACACCTATCTGTTTCTCAGGCGCGAGGCCAGTTGTTCGCATCTCGATGCGCTCACAAAAGGGTATCGGCTCTATCTCGAACATTGCAAACGCACCGAAGGCGAACCCGTGCTCGATGTCACGCGCGCGTGGACGCTGGTACGTTTCTTCGAAGCCGAGATGCTGCAATTGACGCCGTGTTGCCGCTGCACCGGCAAGTTCGTGGCGCACAAGCACGACTTGCAGAAGGGCGTCGTGTGCGGCGCGTGCCAGCCGCCTTCGCGCGCGGGCAAGACGAGGAAGGCGGCGCGTGCGGTGGAAGAGGCGATCGCCGCGGTGATCGACGAAGAAACGAGCGTGGTCGCCGTGAACGAGGCGGCAGCCGTGGCGGCTTGATATCGCTTGATAGGGCTTGATATCGACATCCGCAATGCACAACGCCAGCGCGAAATGCGCTGGCGTTGTGCTATGGCTTTGCGAATCGACGTCGTATTCAGCGTATTAAACTAGTCCGGTGGTAAGAAACACGGCGATCACGAGAAACGACGCCGCGACCTTAATGCCCGTCATGAAGAAAATGTTGCGATAGGCTTCGCGGTGCGTAAGTCCCGTGACGGCGAGCAGCGTGATGACCGCGCCGTTATGCGGCAGCGTGTCCATGCCGCCCGCCGCCATCGACGCCACGCGATGCAGCACTTCCAGCGGAATGCCCGAAGCATGCGCGGAGGCGATGAAGCGATCCGCCATCGCGGCGAGCGCAATGCTCATACCGCCCGACGACGATCCCGTGATGCCGGAGAGCAGATTAATCGTCACCGCTTCGTTGATGAGCGGATTCGAAATCGACTGCAATGCGTGCGCGACCACCAGAAAGCCCGGCAGCGCGGCGATCACGGCGCCGAAACCATATTCCGATGCGGTGTTCATGGTCGCGAGCATCGCGCCGCCGACGGCGGCTTTCGAGCCGTCCGCGAAGGTGCCGCGAATCGACGCGAAGCCGGACAGCAACACCACGAAAATGCCGCTGCACAGCGCGCCGAGCACGGCCCAGATCGCGTTGATCTTGGCGATCTCGATGCTGATCGGCGCGTTCATGCCCGGCAGGCTGAACGTGTAGGTGGCCGGATACCACTGCGGAATCAGGCGCGTCAGCACCAGATTCACCACGCCGACGATCACGAGCGGCAGGATGGCGACGAGCGGATGCGGCAGCTTCACGTCGTCGGCGGTGACGGGCTCGTTACGCAGATTCGTGCCGTAGCCTTCGCCCTTGCGTTGCGCGCGGCGGCTCTGCACTTCGAGATAGACCACGCCCGCAACGAAGATGAACGCCGAGCCGATCAGGCCGAGCCACGGCGCGGCCCACGAGGTGGTCTTGAAGAACGTCGTCGGAATGATGTTCTGGATTTGCGGCGTGCCGGGCATCGCGTCCATCGTGAACGTGAAGGCGCCGAGCGCGATGGTCGCGGGCATCAGCCGCTTGGGAATGCCGCTCTGGCGGAACATTTCGGCGGCGAACGGATAGACGGCGAACACCACGACGAACAGCGAGACGCCGCCATACGTGAGCAGCGCGCAGACGATCACGATGACCGGAATCGCGCGGTCGCGTCCGAGCAGGCCGATCACGGCGGCGACGATCGAGCGCGACGCGCCCGACAGTTCGACCAGCTTGCCGAAGATCGCGCCGAGCAGAAACACGGGGAAGTAGAGCTTGATGAAGCCGACCATCTTGTCCATGAAGAGGCCGGTAAACACGGGCGCGACCATGGCGGGATCGGTCAGCAGCACCGCGCCGAGCGCGGCGACGGGGGCAAACAGAATCACGCTGTAGCCGCGATACGCTGCCAGCATGAGAAAGCACAATGCGGCCAGCGCAATGATGACGCTCATCGAATTTCCTTGTTGTTGTCGTGCCGGTCGAGTGGCGTGGCCGGCGTGTAAATCGACGCGCGCCCCGAAACACGGGAACGCGGGATCGCGCGATCCCGTTTCCGTTTCGACCTTCGTGGTGTGCGTGTTCACGGGCGCGGCGCAGCGGCCGCGCCGATGAAACCGGCGGTCTCCTGAAGGCGAGGCGCAAGCCCCGCCGCCGAACGCTGCGATGCTGCGACGCTTCGATGCGTCGCGGTGTTATGCCGGCACAGCCGAGCCGTAAGGCACATCCTGCTGGCCGTAACGGCGCACGCGAATGTTCGCCTGTTCGCCGTGCGCGATCATCCCTTCGATCGCGCACAGACGCGAGCAGTACGAGCCGATCAGCGCGCTGGCCTCGTCGGTGAGCACCTTCTGATACGTGCAGGTCTTGATGAACTTGCCGACCCACAGCCCGCCCGTGTAACGCGCGGCCTTGCCCGTCGGCAGCGTGTGATTCGTGCCGATCACCTTGTCGCCGAACGCGACGTTGGTGCGCGCGCCGAGGAACAGCGCGCCGTAGTTCTTCATGTTGTTGAGGAAGTAGTCCGGATCGCGCGTCATCACCTGCACGTGTTCCGAGGCGATGCGGTCGGCTTCCTGCACCATTTCCTCGTAGCTGTCCGCGACGATCACCGCGCCGTAATCGCGCCACGACACGCCCGCCGTGTTGGCCGTCGGCAGAATCTTGAGAATGCGTTCGACTTCGGCGATGGTGTCCTGCGCGAGCTGCATCGAGTTCGTCAGCAGGATCGCGGGCGTGTTGAAACCGTGTTCGGCCTGGCCGAGCAGGTCGGTCGCGCAGAGTTCGGCGTCCACGCTGTCGTCGGCGATCACGAGGGTTTCGGACGGCCCGGCGATCAGGTCGATGCCGATGCGGCCGAACAACTGGCGCTTCGCTTCGGCGACGAACGCATTGCCCGGGCCGACGACCATCGAGACCGGATCGATGCTCTGCGTGCCGAGCGCCATCGCGGCGATCGCCTGCACGCCGCCGAAGGTGTAGATCTCGTCCGCGCCGCCGAGATGCATGGCCGCGACCACGGCCGGATTCGGGCGGCCCTGCACGGGCGGCGATGCCGTGATGATGCGCGGCACGCCCGCGACCTTGGCCGTCACCACGCCCATATGCGCCGACGCGACGAGCGGAAACTTGCCGCCCGGCACGTAGCACGCGACGCTGTCGACCGGCATGTTCTTGTGGCCGAGCACCACGCCCGGCAGCGTTTCGACTTCGATATCGCGGATCGATTCGCGCTGCGCCTGCGCGAAGTTGCGCACCTGCGCCTGAGCGAACTTGATGTCGTCGAGCTGGCCTTGCGAGAGCGAACGCACGGCGGCGGCGATCTCGTCGTCGGACAGGCGGAAGCGCTCGGGCGACCAGTTGTCGAATTTCGCGGACAGCTCGCGCACGGCTTCGTCGCCGCGCGCGGTGACGTCGGCGAGGATGCCCGTGACCGTGTCGCGGACCTTGGCGGCGTCTTGCGACGATTCTTCGGCGGTGCGGCCGTGCTTCAAGTAGTGGATTGCCATGGTTGTTCCTGAGAGAGCGAGGACCCGTTCGCGCCGCCGTTGCACTGCTCTTTGCGTCGGCTTTGCGTTACGATTGGACGCAAATTTAGCGCAAGCTTTTATGCAAATGCAGTGCAAATAGTCCCGACTTACCCTGGGATGTCCGCTGCGATAGCCTTATGCAGGGCTGTCATGACCGCAAGATTCGGGACGAACTCATGCAAAAAAATGCAAACAAAAGCGGCAGGCCGAAAACCGCGAAGGTCAAGCTCGACGACGTGGCCGCGCGGCTCGGCGTGTCGGTGTCGACGGTGTCGCGCTCGCTCGCCGGTCATCCCGCCATCAGCACGCAGACGCGCGAGGCCGTGCAGGCCGTCGCCGCCGAACTCGGCTATCGCATTCCCACGCAGGGGCGGCGCGCGCGCAAGTCGGAGACGCGGCTGATCGGCGTGGTGGTCGGCGCGCTGCACAACCGCTTCATGACCGTGCTGCTCACGCATCTGCACGACGCGTTGCAGGAGTTCGGCTACCAGATCACGCTGATGATCGACCCGATGAACGACGCCGGAAACCTGCTCGCGTTCCGCCCGTTGATCGACGGATATCTCGACGGCCTCGTGTTCGCGACGGCAACGCTCGATTCGCCCGTCGTCGCCGAAATGCAGCGGCGCGGCATTCCGCTCGTGCTGGTGGTGCGTTCGGTGGACGACGTGGCGGTCGATACGGTCGAGATCGACAACGTGCATGCGGGCGCGGTCGCGGCCGAGCATCTGTATCAGCTCGGGCATCGGCGCATCGGTCTGGTGATGGGGCCGAAGAACACGTCCACGAGCCGCGACCGCGCGCGCGGCGCGCTCGAGTGGCTCAAGGGCGCGGGCGTGGAGGCGGACGCGCTGTCGATCGTGTGGGGCGACTACACGACCGAGGCGGGCTATTCGAGCACGATGGCGCTGCTGGGCGAGGCCGAGCCGGTGACGGCGATCGTCGCGGGCAACGACACGATCGCGCTGGGCGTGCTCGAAGCGGCAAGCCGCAGCGGCATCGCGGTGCCGGAGCAACTGTCGATCATCGGTTTCGACGATATGCCGATGGCGGGTTCGCCGCTCGTCGGCCTGACGTCGATCCGGCAGCCGGTCGAAGCGATGGCGCGCACGGCGGCGCGGCGCATCGTCGAGCGCATTCGCGCGGGCGGCATGGGCGCGCCCACGCGCGACGTGCTGCCGATTCAACTGCTCAGGCGCGAGTCGACGGGGCCGCTGAAATGAGCGGCGTGCGATGGCCGTCGCGTCAAGCCACGGCCGCCGCTTCATGCGGGCGCAGCAACGCCGCGCCGCGCCAGTGCGGCGCGCCCGCGCGTTCGTACTGCGGCGGATACTGAATCGCGTCGACCGCGCCGAGGCGCTCGGCCGCGTGCCAGGCCCAGCGCGGGTCGTCGAGAAACGCGCGTCCGATCGCGACGAGATCGGCCTGGCCGTCCGCAATGATGGCTTCCGCGTGCTCGGGTTCGACGATCATGCCGACCGCGCGCGTGACGATACCGCTGGCTTTCTTCACGTGCTCCGCGAGCGCGACCTGATAACCGGGCACGGCCTTGATCGACGCATGCGCCACGCCGCCCGTGGTCACGCACACGTAGTTCACGTCGCGCGCCTTCAATTCGGTGGCGAACGCCGCCGCTTCCTCGACCGTGATGCCGCCGGGCAGCCAGTCCGTGCCGGTGATGCGAAAGCCGAGCGCGACGTGCGCGGGCAGGGCCGCCTTGACGGCTTGCGCGATCTCCAGCGGGAAGCGCATGCGATTTTCCAGGCTGCCGCCATACTCGTCGTCGCGCCGGTTCGCGAGCGGCGAAAGAAACTGATGCAGCAGATAACCATGCGCCGCGTGAATTTCGACGACATCGAAACCGAGACGCACGGCGCGCTGCGCCGCTTCGACGAAGCGATCGCGCACGCGGGCGAGATCGTCGGCCTGCATGGCGCGCGGCGTGTGCCAGCCATCGGCGAAAGGAATCGCCGACGGTGCTTCGGTATCCCAGGGATTTTCGTTTGCGCCGAGCGCGCCGCGGCCTTCCCACGGACGCTGCGCCGACGCCTTGCGTCCGGCGTGACCGAGTTGAATGCCCCAGCGCGTGCCTTGCGGCGCGACCGCGCGCGCCGCGTCGATCACACGGCGCAGCGCGGCTTCGGTGTCGTCGTCGTAGAGACCGAGGCAGCCGTGCGTGATGCGTGCGCGCGGTTCGATGGCGGTGGCTTCGAGCATGACGAGGCCGGCGTCGGAGATGCCGAACTGCATGAGGTTCATGAGGTGCCAGTTGTTCGCCTGGCCGTGCGCGGCGCTGTACTGGCACATCGGCGCGATGGCGATGCGGTTGCGCAGGCGAACCGGGCCGATATCGACGGGGGAGAACAGCTGGCTGGACATGACGATCCCTTTGCGTGAGTGGTGTGCCCGGCTCCGCGCCCTCGCGAAACCGTTGACGAGACTTTACGCGGCGCGCGCCGCGCGGAGAATCGGCACAAAGCGGAACGTGGCGTTGCGTGTCACGCAACGTACGGCGCGCCGGGCGTGGATCGTCGTGCGATCCGTCACGGCTCCAGCAGGCGCAACAGGCGCAACTCTTCGAGATCGAGTTCGGATTCGATGCGATGGAGCACGGCGTCGTCGACCTTGCCCGCGCGATGCAGGCCCAGCAGCGTCTGGCGCGACACGCCCACGAGTTCGAGTTCGACGCGCAGGAAGCGCTCGCGATGCGCGATGCGCTCCTCGCCCGCGGTGTGCGCGTTCTCGTTCGCGCTGACGCGCACGCGGTACTCCGCCTGCAGGCGTTCGAGCATCGCGGGCTCGATGGCGTCGGCGCGCTGGCCGATTGCGTCGAGCGCCTTGAGCGACGCGCCGAACGTGCGCGCGCGCGTTTCGTGCTCGGACATCGTGTGGCGCGCGGGCGGACGCAGCTTCAGCAGACGGATCAGCAGCGCGAGACTGCCGCCTTGCACGACCAGCGTGGCGATGATCAGCAGGAAGGTGCTGAACACGATCACGTCGCGCCCCGGGAAATTGCCGGGCAAGGCCAGCGCCGCGGCGAGGCTGACCACGCCGCGCATGCCCGCCCAGCCCATCACGGCGGCTTCGGCGAAGGACCAGGCGCGGCGGTTGACGTTGCCCGCGCCGTTCGCGTTTTGCGCGTGGTTTGCACCGGATGCGCGCAAGCGTCCCGGCAGCCAGATCGCAACGAACACCCACACGAGCCGCGCGACGATAGCGGCGGCGGTTGCGGGCAGCGCCACGCGCAGGCCTTCGATCACGACCGCGCTTTCGTGATTCACGCGCGCGAGAATGCCGTGCAGCGCGAGGCCGATCAGCACGAACACGAGCGCGTCGAGCATGAACACGATCGCTTCCCACGTCGCCTTGGCCTTGATGCGCATGTCGGCGCTGAACACGCGATGCTGGCGGATGCCGAGCACGAGTCCGCAGGTGACGACCGAAAGCACGCCCGAGCCGCCGACGGCTTCGGCGACGCCATAGCTCGCCCACGCCATCGCGAAGCTCAGCACGATGCCGAGCATCGGATCGACGAGGCGCGCGAGCACCCAGCACATCGCCTGGCCGCAGACGAGACCGACCGCGATGCCGAGCAGGATCAGCGTGAAGAACAGGCCCGCGCCCTGCGCGACGGTGATCGTGGTCGCGGCCAGCGCCGCCGACACCGCGATCTGGTAGATCAGCAGGCCCGAGGCGTCGTTGACGAGGCTCTCGCCTTCGAGCACGGCGACGAGGCGCGCGGGCAGCGGATTGCGTTGCAGGATCGCTTTCGCGGCAACCGCGTCGGGCGGCGAGACGATCGCGCCGAGCGTGAAGCACGCGGCCCACGGCAAGGCGGGATTGAACGCATGCACGGCGAAGGCGACCGCGACGGTCGTGAACGTCACCGCGCCGAGCACGAGCGAGACGATCGTGCCCAGCTCGCCGCGAAACTCCTTCCACGCCGTGTAGAACGAACTCGACATCAGCAGCGGCGGCAGCACGGCCGCGAGCAGCAGGTCGGGGTCCATGTCCGGCACGCGCTTGCCTGCCACCGCGACCACGCAGCCGCCGAACAGCAGCACGACGGCGGGCGGTATCGTCAGGCGTTCGGCGAGCCAGGTGAGCGCGCCCGCGCCGCAGATCAACAGCAGCAGGTAATGAAAAAGCTCGACGTTGCTCATGCGCGCGCGGCCTCGACGAACGGCGCGCGGGCGCGGGAGGGAAGCGAAATCACGATCATCGGGTTTCCTTGCGGGGCCGCCGCGCGTACCGGTGCGCGTCGGCGAATTGAATGGACGATGAAAGGATAAAGCGGTTTTGCGCGCGATGCGCTTAAGCGCCGGCGCGCGCGCCGCATCGCGCCATCACGGGCGCGCGGAAGGCGTGAGGCTCACCGTGCAGGTCATGCCCATCGCGAGCTTGATGCCGGCGGGCACGCGGTCGAGGTGTATGCGCACCGGCACGCGTTGCGCGAGCCGCACCCACGTGAAGATCGGATTGACGTCGGCGAGCAGGTCGCCGCTGCTGGTCGGATTGTCGCGATCGGCGATACCGCTGGCGAGGCTCTCCACGTGACCTTCGATCGGCTCGCCGCCCGAGAGCAGCCGCACGCGCGCGCGATCGCCCACGCGCACGGCGGGCAGCTTCGTCTCTTCGAAGTAGCCGTAGACCCAGAACGAATGCGCGTCGACGAGCGCCATGCGCGCGACGCCCGCGCTCGCGAAGTCGCCCGGATAGAGATCGAGATTGGTGATGTAGCCGTCGGCGGGTGCGTGCGCTTCGCTGCGCGCGAGATTGAGCGTGGCGGTGCGCTGCGCGACTTCCGCCGCTTTCACCTGCGCCTGCGCCGAGGCGAACGCCGCGACCGCGCCTGCGTACGTCGCTTCGGATTGACGCGCGAGCGAGTCGGCGTCGGTGCGGCTTTCCTCGGAGATCGCGTCGCCCGCGAGACGCGCGCGGCGCGCGGCCTGGGCGCGCTTCATCGCGAGTTCGGTTTGCGCCGCCGTCATGCGCGCTTTCGTTTCGGCGAGTTGCGCTTGGGCGCGCAGGAGGTCCGCGTCGGCCTGCGCGATCGCGTACTGGAAGCGCGCCGGATCGAGCACGTACAGCACGTCGCCCTTGTGCACGTACTGGTTGTCGCGCACGCGCACGTCGCTGACGAGGCCCGACACGTCGGTCGAGATGCGCACGACCTGGGCGCGCACGCGGCCGTCGCGCGTCCAGGGCGAGTCCATGTAGTCGAGCCAGAGCGCACGCACGAGCGCGATGGACACGGCCAGCAGCACGAGGGTGGTGGCGGCGCGCAGGAGGGTTCGCGTTGTCATCGGGAAGTCGTCATGGGATGGGGGTGATGTGGGGCGTTTTCGTGCGTGCGGTCATTGCCGCAACAGGAGCGCGACGCCGCTGAACAGCGCGGCGAACAGCGCGACGCGAAAGAGCCCCGGATGCCAGACATGGCGATAGACGCCGATACGCGCGCACGCGAGATCGACGATCACGAACAGCAGCACGCAGCCCGCGAGGATCGGCAGCAGACCCGGCACGAGCAGCGAAAACCATTCAATTTCGCGCGGCATCGGGCGCTCCCTGTTTCGCGGATGTCGTGGATGTCGCATCGGCGACCGGCGATTCGGCGCCGTAGCCGCCGCCGAGCGCGCGCATCAGTTGCGCCCAGGCGTCGAGCCGCTGCGCCTGCACTTGCGCGAGGTTCTGCTCCTGCAGCAACTGCGCGTTCTGCGCGGCCAGCACGTTGAGGAATTCGCTGATGCCGCCGCGATAGCCTTCGTCGGCGAGCCGCCAGGCGGTGCGCGCGGCGTCGAGCGTTGCTTCGGTGCTGGCCTGCTGGGCCTCGAGCGCGCGCAGCGAAACGGCCTGCACGGCGACGTCGCGCATCGCGTCGACGACCGTGCGGTTATAGGCGTCCACGGCGGCGTCGCGCGAGGACACCGCCACGCCGTACTGGCCGCGTCGGCGTCCACCGTCGAAGATCGGCAGCGAGATCGCCGCGCCCACGCCATGCCCGACGCCGTCGCTGTTGATGAAGTTGAAGAAGCCGCCGACGGTCGCCGCCGAGCCGAGCGAGGCGGTCGCGAGCAGGTCGATGTCGGGATAAAAGTCGGCGTGCGCGGCGTCGATGCCTTGCTCCGCCGCGAGCACGCGCCAGCGCGCCGCCACCACGTCAGCGCGATGGCCGACGAGTTCCGCGGGCAAGGCGAGCGGCAGCGCGAGCGGCACGCTCAGCGCGAGCGTCGGTCGCGCGAGCGCGTCGCCGTAACCGGGGCCCTGGCCCGCGAGCGCGGCAATCGCGAGTCGATCGAGCGCGATCTGCTGCTGGGCGCGTTGCAGTCGCGTCGCGCTGGTCGAGAGCTGCGTCTGCGCCTGAGCGGCTTCGAGACGGCTGCCGATGCCCGCGTGCCAGCGCTGCGTGGCGATGTCGAAGGTGCGCCGCTGCTGCTGCTGGATCGCGGCGTAGGCGTCGGCGAGCGCGTAATCGAGCGAGAGCTGCACGTAGGCGCGCACCACGCCGGTCTGCAATTCGACTTCGGCGAAACGCGCGTCGGCGGCGCTCGCATGCAGGCTGTCGAGTGCGCCCGTGCGGATCGCGCGCTGCTTGCCCCACAGATCGAGGTCGTAAGTGAGCGTCGCGCCGACGCTGTTGCTCCAGACCGTCGTGCCGCCGGGCGGCGCGGGCGTGGTGTAGCGCGCGTAGCGGCGGCGCTCGAATTCGCCGTCGACGCTCGCTTGCGGCAACGCGCTCGCGCCCGCTATTTCGGTCTGGAAGCGCGCGGCGTCCACGCGCGCCGCGAAGGCCTGGAGGTCGGGATTGCCCGCCGTGGCGTCGGCGACCACGCGGTCGAGCTGCGCGTCGTGCCATTGTCGCCACCAGTCGCCGCGCGGCCATTGCGCGTCGGCTTGCGTCGCGCGCAAGGCCGCGCCCGGATCGAGCGACGCGGCGTCGAGCATCGACGCTTGCCGGTGGATGCCGCCGCTGTCGATGCAGCCGCTCAGCAGGCAGGCGGTTGCGATGGCGGCCACCACGGGCAACATGCGAACCCACTGCGCTCGCTGCGGTCGACGAAGAACGTGCGCGCTCATGCTGCACGCTCCGTGCGGATCGCGAGCGGGTCGTCGCGCAGGGCGAGTTCGGTGAACTGGAGCAGGGCGTGCATGCGGCAGCGAACGAGGGAGTCGGGACCGGCGGGTGCGTCGGTGGCGGGCTCGATGCCAGGCGGCAGCGCGTCGAGCGCGGCGCGCGTGGCGGCCAGCGCGCGGTCGGCGCGTTCGGGTGTGGGCGTATCGAACAGATCGGCGAGCGCGGTGAGCCACGCCGTTTGATGATCGGGCCACGCAGGCGGCAGCGTGGGCGCGATCTGCTGCGTGTCGAGCCGCATCAGGATCATCGCGCGGCCCGCTTCGAGCACCGCGAACGCCCACGCAATCATGTGCTCGCGATCGACGCACGGATCGGCGGGCGCGCCCGCGATCTGCAGGATGCAGTCGCGCAGCTTGCGCTCGAAGGCGTAGAGCAGGTCGTCGTCGAGCTCGCCGTCGCGCGCGTCGCTCGCGACCAGCGCGCACACTTCCGCGAGATAGCGGCGCGCGATCCATTCGCCCGCGCGCGGCGCGAGCACGGAGAAGGCGACGGCGGCCGCGGCGATGCCGCAGAGCAGCGCGAAACCGGTGTCGAGGTAGGCGCTCGGGTTATAGACCGCCGGATTGGCAATGCCGACGATAAAGCAGAAGTAGATGTTGAAGCCGAGCCCGAGCACGGCCGTTTTCGGAAACGTGTTCACGTAGCCGCCGATCATCACGAGGATCGCGACGACCGCCGCGAGCAGCGCGAACGTGCCGAGCGACGGCAGCACGAAGAAGCTGAATGCGAAGCCCGCGAGCCAGCCCGCAAGGCAGCCCGTGAAGATCTGCCACGCGGCCGTGGGCGGGTCCGGCACGAGCGCGAACAGCGTGCTCGTGATCGCCACCGCGACGATCGCCGTCGATCCGCCGGTCCAGCCCGAGGCGATCCACACGGCGCCGACCAGCAGCACCGCGACCACCGCGCGCGCACCGGCGACCAGCGCCGCCGTGCGGTTGCCGACCGCGCGTTGACGCGCGATGCGGGTGATCGCCTGCAATACGGACACGGTCCAGGGCTGGCGGTCGGCCAGGCGCGCATCGAGATAACTGCGGCACAGCAGACGCAGATCGGCGCTCATGAACAGCAGCGCCGCTCCGGTGCTCTCGACGATCCGGCGTTGCGCGAGCGGCAGGTCGTCGAGCGCGTGAAGCTGCGCGGCGATGCGCGCGGGCAGCGCCGCTTCGAAGGCGTCGAGTTGCGGCAGCAGCGCGGCAGCGGCGTCGTCGGCGATGCCGGGCGGCGTGGTCGTGTCGGGCAACAGCGCGAGCGCGGCGTCGGTCAGGGTGGCGATGGCGGCCTGGGCGCGCGGATGCGCATCGGCGGCCGCGTGCGCCTTCACGCGCTGCAACGCGTGGAGCCACATGACGGTGTCGAGAAAGCTGCGGTCGAGATCGAGAAAAACGGAATGCAGCAGCCGCATCGACGGATCTTCGAATAGCGCGCCGGTGCGCAGCAATTCCACGTTGGCCCGCTCGCCGATCAGGCCCAGAAGTGTGCTGGTTTGCGTGTCGGTTTGAGCGCCGGTTTGTGCACGGGCTTGCGTCGGCGCGGCCTCGCGCGCGAGCGTCGCGCGCAGCGTGCCCAGCAGATGCGTGAAGCTCGCGCGGCCCGCCGCGTAGAGCGCGGGCGCGACCTTGCGCGGCAGCACGACCGTGCTCACCACGCTCGCGCTCAGCACGCCGATCACGACTTCGCTGATCGTATAGATCACGTTGTCGAACACGCCATACGGATTCGAAAGCGCCGGCATCGCGGTGATCGCGGTGGCGAAACCGGCGAGCACGAGCCCGTACGACTGGAAGTTGCGGAAGTACGCCGAGCCGAACGCGCACAGCCCGATCCACGCGGCGAGCGCGATAAAGAACGGCAGCGGCTGCTGTGCGAACAACGCGATCAGCACGAGGCCCGCGAGACTGCCGGCCACCATGCCGAGTCCGCGATAAAAGCCGCGCGCGATCACGATGCCGCTTTGCTGATGCATCATCACGATCACGCAGGACAGCATGGCCGTGGCGGGCGAGCGCAGTTCGAGGCGCATGCACAGCCCCATCGCGATCACGACCGCGACGCCCACCTTGGCGATGTGCAGCAGGCGCGGCGCGTCGTCCTGCCAATAGGCGGGCCATTCGTCGCGCAGGCGGTCGCGCAGGCGCGTGGGTGTGGCGCCGGCGGGCGTCACGTTCATGGAGGTCCCTGGTCGGTGTGGATCGCGAGCGGTGTGCGCACGAGCCGTTGCTGATGCGCTGCCAGGCTCGATCGCCTTGAGCGTTTCGAGCGTTTCAGGCGCGCGACACAGGATTGCACAGAGAAAAAACGCGTGCGCTTAAGCGCAGTTGTATCGACGCCACGCGTTGTTCGATGCGTGAGCGGACATGCAGGGACGAGGGCGGCGCAGCGTCAGCGAGACGCGGTTTTGCGGGTCGACGGAAACACATGTGCGCTCAGGAAATCCACCAGCGCGCGCACCTTCGGTGATGGATGTTTGCTGGCGGGCCACAGCACATGCACGACGCCAGGTCGTTCCAGATGCGACGAGAGCACCGCGCGCAGGCGCCCGTCCGCGAGCGGTTCCCTGATCGAGAAGTCGGGCAGGTAGGCAATGCCGCGTCCTTCGAGCGCGAAGCACACGCGCGTTTCGATGTTATTGCAGATCATCGAAACCGGCAGCGCGAGTTCCGGCTCGCCTTTGGCGCGACGCAGCGCCCAGGTTTCGAGCCGTCCCGTGCTCGGATAGCGGTAGTGCAGGCAGGTGTGATCGAGCAGATCGGCGGGTGTTTTCGGCGTGCCGCGCCGTTCGAAATACGCGGGCGAACCCACCACGCGCCAGCGGAACGTGCCGAGCTTGCGGGCGACGAGCCGCGAATCGCCGGGCTCGCCGATCCGCACCACGGCGTCGAAACCTTCGTCGATCACATCGACGACGCGGTCGGTGAAATCGAGGTCGAGTTCGATCTGCGGATACGCCTGCATGAAGTCGCTGAGCACCGGCAGCATCAGCGCGCTGACGAGCGGCAGGCTCACGCGCAAGCGGCCGCGCGGCGCGGCGCTCGCCTGCGAAATCTCCAGCTGCGCCGCTTCGATTTCGGCCAGAATGCGGCGGCTGCGTTCGAGAAAACGCGCGCCTTCCGATGTCAGCGTGATGCTGCGCGTGCTGCGATGAAAGAGCCGCGCGCCGAGCTTGTCTTCGAGCCGCGCGATGCTCTTGCCGACCGCCGACGCCGAGACGCCCAGCACGCGTCCGGCCGCCACGAAACTGCGGGTTTCGGCGACCTGCACGAACACCATGAAGCCGTTGAGGCTTTCCACTCGATCTCTCCATTACGGACATCGGCGTCCGCATAACGCGGAACTCTACCCCACTTTTTCTTCAATCGTCGGATCACTATCGTGAAGGTATGTTCTTTCGACGAGGTCGAACCGATGACGATTTCCGCTTTTGCTCCGCGCCTGGATGACGCTTTCGCGTCGCTGTCCGCGCGTGTTCACGAGGTAGTCCGGCGCGCGCTGGACGAGCGGCGGCTGGTGGGCGCGGTCGTGCTTGTCGCGCAGGGCGGCGAACTGATTCACCGCGAGGCCGCCGGGCTGGCCGATCGCGAAAGCGCGCGGCCGATGCGCGTGGATACGCTGTTCCGGCTGGCGTCGGTCAGCAAGCCGATCGTGTCGACGGCGGCGATGGTGCTGGCCGTGCAAGTGCGGCTCGACCTCGACGCGGGCATCGAACGCTGGCTGCCGGCTTTCCGTCCGCGTCTGGCCGATGGGCGCGCGGCGCGCATCACGGCGCGGCAACTGCTCAGTCATACGGCGGGGCTCGGCTACCGTTTTCTCGAAGCCGATGACGACGGCCCGTATGCACGCGCGGGCGTGTCGGACGGCATGGACGATTCCGGCATCGATCTAGCGGAAAACCTGCGGCGTATCGCGAGCGTGCCCTTGCTCTACGAGCCGGGGACGGCGTGGGCTTACTCGCTCGCGATCGACGTGCTGGGCGCGCTGATCGAGCGCGTGCAGGACGCGCCGCTCGCCGTGGCGGTGCGCGATCTCGTGACCGGTCCGCTTGGCATGACGGAAACGGGCTTCCATGTGCACGACGCCGCGCGACTCGCGACGCCCTATACACACGACGCAAACGACGCAAACGACGCGAACATGGCCGGCGACGATGCCGGTCCGCGATTGCTGCGCGAAGGCGATCTCGTCGCGCCGTTCGAAGGCACGGTCGGCATCCGCTTCAGTCCGGCGCGCGTGTTCGATCGCGCGGCGTTCCCCTCGGGCGGCGCGGGCATGGCGGGCAATGCGGAAGATGTGCTGCGTCTGCTCGAAACCTTGCGCGAAGGCGGCGGCGCGCTGCTGCCCGCCGAATCGGTGGCGCAGATGGGCCGCGACCAGACCGGCGGCCGCGAACCGCCGGACGCGCCGGGCTACGGCTTCGGCCTCGGCTTCTCCGTGCTGCGCGACCGCGTGCGTGCCGCGTCGCCCGAATCGAACGGCACCTGGCGCTGGGGCGGCGCGTACGGCCATTCGTGGTTCGTGGATCCGGCGCGTCAACTGAGCGTCGTCGCGCTCACGAATACGCTTTACGAGGGCATGTCGGGCCGCTTCGTGACCGAATTGCGCGACGCCGTCTACGGCGTCGGGGAGGTAGCGCGATGACGCCCGCCATCGACGCGCGCCTGCCGCTCGCGAAGTTGTTGCCGCTTTCGCTCGCGGCCTTCGTCACGATCCTGACCGAAGCGCTGCCTGCCGGTTTGCTCGCGCAGATGGCGAAGGGGCTGGGCGTCTCGCAGTCCGCGGTCGGGCAGACCGTGACGGCGTATGCGGCGGGATCGCTGCTGGCGGCGATTCCGCTCGTCGCCTTGACGCAGCGTTTGCGACGCCGTCCGCTGCTGCTGACGGCGATTGCGGGCTTCGTCGTCACGAATGCGTTGACGGCGCTTTCGCACAGTTACGCGCTGACGCTGGTCGCGCGTTTTATCGCCGGTGTTTCTGCCGGGTTGATCTGGGCGCTGCTGGCGGGCTACGCCGCACGCATGGTGCCCGAGCATCGCAAGGGCGCGGCGATTGCCGTGGCGATGGCGGGGACGCCACTCGCGCTTTCGCTGGGCGTGCCCGCGGGGACGTTGCTCGGCACGTGGACCGGCTGGCGCGCGGCCTTTTGTGTGATGAGCGTGCTCGCCGTCGCGCTGCTCGTGTGGGTGCGGGCGATCGTGCCGGATTTTGCGGGGCGAACGCAGGAGAAAACGCGGGGGAAAATGCAGGAAAAAACGCAAACCCGGCGTCCCGCATCGCGCAGTGCGCTCAGCCTGCCGGGCGTGCGTGCCGTGTTGCTGGTCGTGTTGACCTTCGTGCTCGCGCACAATCTGCTTTACACGTATATCGCGTCATTTCTTGCAACGGCGGATATGAGCGATTCAATCGATCGTGTATTGCTGACGTTCGGTATCGCTTCGTTGTTCGGCATCCTGATCGTCGGCGTAGGGATCGATCGTCATTTACGCACGCTGACGCTCGCGAGCACGCTGCTGTTCGCCGTCGCTACGCTGATGCTCGCGCGCGCGGGCCACGCGCAAACCCTCGTTTATGCGAGCGTGGCCGCGTGGGGGCTCGCATTCGGCGGCGCGGCGACGCTGTTTCAAACGGCGCTCGCCCATGCAGCGGGCGAGGCCACCGACGCCGCGCAAGCCGTGCTCGTCACGGTCTGGAACGCGGCGATCGCGGGTGGCGGCATGATTGGCGGCGTGTTGCTCGACCGCTTCAGTATCGCCGCATTTTTTCCGGTGCTGCTGGGCTTGCTCGGCGTGACGTTCGTGACGGTGTGGCTCGCGAAAAGCACGGGCTTTCCAGCGCGGCACCCGCAAAATTTGACGGAACCCGCGCATGCGGAGCGCTGCAGCCAGTAGCCCGTGCTTGCGCATTCAATGCCAGAACAGCGCGATCAGAATGATGATGGGAATCGGCACACCGAGCAGATAAAGAAGAATCGAGCGCATGTCAGTCTCCTGGCGTTTGGAAGAGAAAAGATCGTTGCGATGCCTTCAAACAGGCGTCAAGCACGCATCACCATTCGCGCATGCGTGCGCCCACCGTCGCCATCAGACTGGCAACGAACGCGCCCAGCAGCAGCGAAACGAACAGCCACAACGTGACGTGGATGGTGGCCTTGCGCGCCGTGTCGGCGGCTGCGCGCGCGGCGTTGTCGATCTGGTTCGTCTTGTCCTGCAAGCGCGTCCAGGTCGTCGTGACGCGAGCGCGGGCATCGGCGGGCGAGAGGCCGGTGCGTTGCGCGACGATGCGCGTGACGTAGTCGCTGTCCTCGGCGGAGAGCGCGCCGTTCGCGGGCAAGCTGTTGAGGAAGATGCGCGCGATTTCCTGCTTTTGTTCGACGGTCGTGAGGGCCGTGTCCGCATTTTGCGCGGCGGGTGCCGGCGCATCCGCGACGGGGCGCAGCATGCCGTCGATCAGATAACCCATCGGCCAGCTTCGATACGCGGCGAGCGCATTGCCGCGATCGAGCGTGGACAAACCGCTCGCGAGCGGCGCGCTGCCCGACGCGCTTTCATGCGCGGCCAGCGCGCTCGCGCCTTCGCGAGCGATGCCCGAGAGCGCGGAGGTGAGCACGAAGGCGGTCAGCAAAGTGGCGAGCGCCCACGCCAGAAAACCGTGTGCGGTGTCGCGGAAGTGCGTCTCGTCGGTGCCGATGCCCGGCCAGTGGCGCCGCAGGCGACCCGCGAGATAGCCGCCCAGACCCGCCGACATGATTTGCGTCACGCAGATCCAGACGATGGCGGCAAAGCCAAACGCTTTCGCATGCGCGCCGCTGCCCGGCCACGGCGAAAGCGACGACAGCCCAAGCCCGGTTCCGAGCGTGAGCAGGATGAGCGCGAACGCGGCCATCGCGACGGCGCCCGCGATCACAGCGGACCATGAGACGGCGGAGCGTGATCTGCCGTTGCGTTCATAGGGTGCTTGCAGGGCGCGCTCCGCGGCGTATTGTGCGTCTTCTCGCGCATCCAGTCGGCGTGTCTCGTCCATGATGCCTCCGCTGTCCGGTTGGAGCGCGGCGCCGGACTCTATGCCCGACGCCGCGCGTGTCGTGTGTCTGGCACCGAACAGCAGAAAGCGTGCCGCGACCGCCGTTATGCGAGCAAGACCGCCTGGACTTACTGGCCGAAGTAAACCGGCTTGAGGCCGGTCGTGCCGGTGTGCGCCGGCTGGACGGTCGCGCCGGACGACTGCTCCGGCAAGCGGTTGGGACCCCAGGCCGACGAGCCGGCCGCGACGCCGCCGTAGCCGCCCGTCGAGGCGGCGCTGACCTGCTGCGCGCCGATACGCGCTTCGGCCGCCTGCACCTGACGCGGATACGACGCCTGGTCGCCGACCGACTGGTCGTAGCCGGCCTGACGCATCTGCAATTGATCCTGCTGCACCTGCGCGCGCGTGAGCGAATCAGACGACGGCGCGGTTTGCGCGAGCGCGACGATCGGCGTGGCGAAGAGTGCGGCGACAACGGCTGTGCGTTGGATGGCATTCATCCTGATTCTCCTGAAGAGTTGGGAACGCATGCTTCGGGAAGCAGGTGGTGTGCCGCGTTTTCGGTGAAGCCTTAAAAAACGGTGTTCCGCTACACGCCTTCGATTGCTCGACGAAATCGGCGTATCAGCGTTCGCCGTTCGTCGCCGATCACGGGCGCTGCCGCGTGGTGCGTCTGCGGTCTGACGTGGGATGGCCGCGCCGGGCCCACAGAAGCAGAAGCTATTCCAAACGAAGTGTGCAGCGCAGGGCGAAGCCGATGAACACTTCGCATGCCGCCGCCTCACTTCGCCTGTCGTCGCGACGAGTGGTGCGTGTGCCGC
Organism: Paraburkholderia sp. SIMBA_027; assembly: GCF_046535315.1. Classification (NCBI taxonomy): domain Bacteria; kingdom Pseudomonadati; phylum Pseudomonadota; class Betaproteobacteria; order Burkholderiales; family Burkholderiaceae; genus Paraburkholderia; species Paraburkholderia sp. SIMBA_027. The sequence continues at coordinate 29,004 of NZ_JAWRWY010000022.1, read as the reverse complement.
TAAGGTCGGCACAGTGCATCCCGAGATTGGTTCATGAACGTCGACAAACTTTCCCACGCTTCGCAGTCCGGCATCCAGCAAACCGGCAACGACACCCACACGCCGCGCCCCGATCACACCAGCGCATCGACGTCGCAGATGCCCTCGCAGTTGTCGGCGCTGTCGTCGCGCAGTCGTTCGGGTTCCGTTGACAGCAATGCGTCCGGCAACGAGGCGGGGCCGTCGCGTTTTCGCGCGAGTCAGGGCAGCCAGGGAGCGCAGAACGCGTCCGCTGGCCGCAACCCGAATCTGATACACAACGACACGAACGACACGCAGTTTTTCCCGCTCGTCAACGAGCTCAAGAATTACGACGACAAGTATGTGTACGTCACGCATGGCACGCCGGCCTCGAACCTCGCCGGCATCAAGGCGAACGGTCTCGACCCGAGCCATGGCGGCGGACGGCTCGGCGCGGCGTCCTATGAACCCATGCCCAGTTCGGATTCGATCGGCAAGCTGAAGTACGCACACGATCCGAACATCGCGCTCAAGTATTCGAACGAGCCCGCGAACAACCGTCGGGTCGGCGTGCAACTCGAAGCGCGCGTGAAGCGTGAGGCGTTCCTCGGCCGCTTCGATGGCGATCCCGGCTCGACCTACTGGCGCGCGGAAAGCGGCGGCGAGAACGCGCCCGCGAGAATCAACGACGAGCCCTACAAACAGTCGATGGAACCGGCGATGCCGCAGGCCGCCAACACCACGCGGATCTGGTCGTCCGAAACCAATCAGCACATTCCGCCCAAGGATGTGCGCGTGGTGGGCGTTTCGGTGCCGGCGCATCAGAGCTTCGATACGTCCGGGTTGCACACCGAATACGGCGACGAGTAGGCAACGAACAGGCGGACGTGACGGATCGGGACTCAACCGGTCCTGACAATCCCCCAAAAAAACTACTAGACGACCGGTCGACTACGTGTCATAGTGCGACCCATGGAAACGATCAACACCCCCGAAACCGCTGACGTTCGCGAAAAGATCATCGCGATCGGGCAGAGCATCATCGGCGCGAAAGGTTTCGCAGCGGTGGGCCTGAGCGAGATTCTCGCCGCGGCGGGCGTGCCGAAAGGGTCGTTCTACTATTACTTTGCGTCGAAGGACGCGTTCGGCGTGGCGCTGCTCGAAAATTATTTCGAGGACTACCTGGCCGAACTCGACAAGACGCTGAGCCTGCCCGGCATGACCATGGCTGCGCGGCTCATGCAGTACTGGCAGATCTGGCGCGAAACGCAGTCGTTTTTCGACTGCCAGGGCAAATGCCTCGCGGTCAAGCTGGGCGCGGAAGTGGCCGATATGTCCGAGCCCATGCGGGCGGCGCTCAATCGCGGCACGGCCGGGGTCGTCGCGCGGTTGGCGCGGGCGATCGAGGCAGGCGTCGCGGAAGGCTCGCTCACGGTGGACGCCGAACCGCGCGTCGTCGCGCAAAGTCTGTATCAGCTTTGGCTCGGCGCCAGCGTGATGGTCAAGATCGTGCGCAACCTGCAGCCTTTCGAAGTCGCGCTCGAAACCACGCGACGCACGCTGCATCTGCCGGTCTGATCGGCGCAACAACGGTTTTTCAGGCACTTCCTCCGAAGTGCCTTTTTTAGGCCCGGTTACTAGACGACCGGTCTACTATATGGGGCGCATTGCCTCGCTCGACGGAGAAGCAACATGAAAGTCCTGATGGTTCTGACCTCGCACGATCAACTGGGCAACACCGGACGCAAGACGGGCTTCTGGCTCGAAGAACTGGCCGCGCCGTATTACGCGTTCCAGGACGCGGGCGCGCAGATCGTGCTCGCCTCGCCGCAAGGCGGACAGCCGCCGCTCGATCCCAAGAGCGACGAGCCGGCGTTCCAGACCGAACTGACGCATCGCTTCCAGGCCGACGCCGTGGCGAAGGCGCAGCTTGCGGCGACCGTGCGTCTCGACAGCGTCTCGCACGAGGACTTCGACGCGGTCTTCTATCCGGGCGGCCACGGCCCGCTTTGGGATCTGGCCGAAGATCCGGTTTCGATCGCGCTGATCCAGTCGTTCTTCGCCGCCGGCAAGCCGACTGCGCTGGTGTGCCACGCGCCGGGCGTGCTGCGTCACGCGAAGGCGCCGGACGGCCGTCCGCTCGTGGAAGGCCGCAAGGTGACGGGCTTCACGAATACCGAAGAAGAAGCCGTAGGCCTGACCCAGGTGGTGCCGTTCCTCGTCGAAGACGAATTGAAGGCGAAGGGCGGCATCTATTCGAAGCTCGGCGACTGGGCGGTGTATGTCGTGACCGACGGCGTGCTGATCACCGGCCAGAATCCGGCCTCCTCCGGCCCGGCCGCGCTCGAATTGCTCGCGCATCCGGCGCTCAAGGGCAAGCGCTAATCACATCACAACGAGAGCCCGGCACAGGGCTCCGTCGATTCAAGCGACTACATCTCTTTCACGCGGCGCGGGCGATTCAGCCCGCACCCTCTCGCAACACGTTTCAAGGACTCATCATGCAGCACTCCGAATTTTTCGACGCCGTCACGCTCGGACCGTATCGACTGAAGAACCGCATCGTGCTGCCGCCGCTCACGCGTCAGCGCAGCGCGCGCGACGGCGACGTCGCCACCGACCTCATGGCCGAATACTATCGTCAGCGCGCGAGCGCCGGTCTGATCGTGAGCGAAGGCACGCAGATCGAGCCGCGCGGCCAAGGTTATGCGTGGACGCCCGGCATCCATACCGAGGCGCAAATCGCGGGCTGGCGCAAGGTGACCGATGCCGTGCACGAAGCGGGCGGCATCATGTTCGCGCAACTCTGGCACGTGGGCCGCGTTTCGCACAACGCGCTGCAGCCGGACGGTTCGGCACCGATTGCGCCGTCGGCGCTCCAGGCGGAGCAAGCGAAAGCGTTCATTGCGACCGGTCCCGACACCGGCACGCTGATCGCGCCCCCGGTGCCGCGTGCGCTGAGCACGGTGGAAGTCCGCGAGATCGTCGAACTGTATGCACAGGCCGCGCGTAACGCGCTTGCTGCGGGTTTCGACGGCGTCGAGATTCACGCGGCGAACGGCTATCTCGTCAACCAGTTTATTTCGGCGCATTCGAATCAGCGTGACGACGAATACGGCGGTTCGCTGCAAAACCGTCTACGCTTTTTGCGGGAGATCGTCGAGGCGGTGACGAAGGTCGTCGGTCCGGGCCGCCTCGGCGTGCGTTTTGCCCCGCTGTTTGCAGGTACCGATGAGGACCGCGTGTATATCGGCCTTGTCGAAGAGGATCCGCATGCGACCTATATCGAGGCCATCAAGATTCTCGACGAATTCGACGTGGCCTATCTCTCGATCGCGGAAGCCGACTGGGACAACGCCCCCGATCTGCCGATCGAATTCCGCCGCGCCGTGCGCGAGACCTTCCGTGGCCGCATCCTGTATGCGGGGCGTTACACGGCGGAACGCGGCGCGCGTCTGCTCGCAAGCGGTCTCGCGGATCTGATTGCGTTCGGCCGTCCTTTTATTGCGAATCCCGATTTGCCCGCGCGTATTGCCAACGGTTGGCCGCTGAATCAAGTCGATGCCGCAACGCTATACGGCGGCACGGAAAAAGGCTTTACCGATTATCCGACGTACAGTGAATCCCAACGTCTTTCCACCGAAGAGGTGCTGTGATGAGCAATAACATTGAAAGCAAGGTCGTGCTGATTACCGGCGCAAGCAGCGGCATTGGCGCAGTGACCGCGCGTCATCTCGCGGCGCAGGGCGCGCACGTGGCGGTCGCCGCGCGGCGCACGGATCGCCTCGATGCCCTGGTCGCGGAAATCGAATCGGCGGGCGGGCGCGCGAAAGCGTACGCGCTCGACGTCACCGACAAGGCGCAGGTCGAGAGCGTGGTGTCGGCCGTCGTCGCCGATTTCGGGCGTCTCGACGTGCTGATCAACAATGCGGGGCTGATGCCGATTCGTCCGATGGCCGAAGTGAATACGGACGAATGGGACGCGATGATCGACGTGAATATCAAAGGCACGCTCTATGGCATTGCCGCCGCGCTGCCGCGTTTTCTGAAACAGCAAAGCGGCCATTTCATCAATCTCAGTTCGGTCGCGGGCATCAAGGTTTTCGCGCCGGGCGGCACGGTTTATTCGGGCACCAAATTCGCCGTGCGTGCGATTTCGGAAGGGCTGCGCCAGGAAGTGGGCGAGAATATTCGCGTGACGTCGATCGAGCCGGGCGCCGTCGACAGCGAGCTGAAACTCAGCACAACGGGCACGGCGCAGCAAACGGTGCTCGACTTCTACAAGCAGGCGGTGCCGGCCGAATCGGTGGCGCGCGCGATTGCGTTTGCGATCGAACAGCCGGGCGACGTCGATATCAACGAAATCGTGATCCGGCCGACTCGCCAGGAGTTCTAGACATCCGGCCCGCACGATCCACACAATCCGCACGATTCGCACGATCCGCACGCGGGTCATTGCGAAGCGGATCGTGCGGGCGGTAGAATTCGTGTCGCCGAAAATAGAGTGGCAGGTTGGTATCTCCTGCGCCCCGCGAGGGGTTCTATGCATGCCACGGCGTCAACCTGACTTTCACAAGTTGAGGGGGCGCGCGAGGGTATGGACTGCGCGCCCCGCACGAATGGGGATGTGTACCGATGCGCAATCACGCAAACGATCCGGCGGCCGGCAACGGCGTAGTATTCAGCGACACGCATTTCGATCGCGACGACCTCGCTCGCGCGCTCCGCGAGTCCGGCGACGAGCCGACTTTCGAGCGCTGCCAGTTCGACGGCGAAGATCTTTCCAATATCGATTTCCACGCGGCGCGATTCGCGCAATGCACGATCGGGCAAACCCGCTTCGAGCACAGCGATTTATCGCGCACCCGCTGGATTGGCTGTCGAGGCGCGGCGGCCAGTTTCCGCTATGCGAATGCGGGCGACGCACGCTTTATTCGCAGCGATCTGAACAATACCGATTGGACCGGCGCGAAACTCGCTTCAACCGTATTTACCGAAGTGAAATTGACAGGCGCGCGTTTCATCGACACCCGCGCATTGGGCCTGAGCTTTCACGATTCGCTGCTCGTGGGCGCCACGCTTCGAGGTTTGTCGTTTAGAAAACAGACGCTCGAACAATTGAATTTCTCCGATGCCGATCTCGCCGATTGCGACTTTCGCGACGCTGTTTTCGAGGGCGGCAGCCTCGGCAACGTGCGCCTGCTCAATACGCGTTTCGACGGCGCGGACCTGCGTTCCGTCGATTTGAGCGGGCTGCGTTTATCGGATGTTTTGCAGCATCTGAAAGGCACGATTCTTTCGGTCGATCAGGCGGTCATGCTGATCGGCGATTGCGGCGTGCGCGTCATGTGATCGGTTCAGGCGCGCGAACCGGTCCGCGCGCGCGCCTGATTTCGCGCCGTTTAACGCGCGAATGTCAGCCTTCGCCGCTTGATTGCACGACGTCGCGAATCGCCTGGCGCGTTGCGCGCGCCGCGATCCACGCGCGCAGTTGCAGAAAACGCGCGACGAAGCGCTCGCTATGATCGAGGCCGAGTCCCACGAATGGCGACATGCGCAACATCGCCAGCGGATCGCCGCTTGCAAGCAGCGCCCAGTCTTGCGCGTCGAGGCGTGTTTCATTCACGGCAAACGCGTCGCCGCGATCGTCGGTGCCTGCGAGATATTGCTGAAAGCACGCGAGCAGCAGCGCCGCGCGCGAAATATCGCGACCGTCGCGTTCGAGTTTCGCAATCGTCTTGCGATGAAACACCGGAATCTTCGACGCGCCGTCGTGCGCCACGCGCGCTAGTTGATCCGCGAGCGCGGCATTGCCGAAGCGTTCGATCGTGTTGTCGATGTAGGCGCCGCCATCGACGCCCGGCGGCCACGGCAGAATCGGCGCGACGTCGCGCGTCATGAAAACGCGCAACAGCGCGGCGATATCCGGATCGGCCATGCCGTCGTGCACGAGCCGATGCCCGAGCAGCAGCGCCGGATAGGCCAGCAGCATGTGCGAAGCGTTGAGCATGCGGCCTTTCATGGCCTCCCACTCCGAGACGTCGTCGCAGAGTTCGACACCCACGCGCTCGAACGGCGGACGTCCGCAGCTAAACCGATCTTCGATGACCCATTGCGTAAACGTTTCGGCGATCACAGGCGCGGCGTCGCCGGTTCGTGCGTGGGCGCGCGCCTGCATCGACGGCGTGACTTGCGGCGCAATGCGATCGACCATGCTGTTCGGAAACGTCGCGTGTTGCGCGATCCAGTTCGCGAGTTCGGGGTCGCGCGCGCCCGCGAAGGCGAGCACCGCGCGGCGAGCCGTGTCGCCGTTCTGACGCAGGTTATCGCAGGACATCACCGTGAAGGCATCGACGCCCGCGTCGTGTCGTCGGCGCAGCGCTTCGACGATGAAGCCGAACGCCGTGCGCGGCGGGCCGCCTGCGAGATCGTGCGCGATATCGGTTTCGTCGAAGCGAAAATCGCCCGTCGCTTCGTCGAAGTTGTAGCCGCCTTCGGTGATCGTGAGCGAGACGATGCGGATGGCGGGATCGGCGAGCCTGCCGAGCACCGCTTCCGGGTCGGAGGGCGCATGCAGATAGTCGATCAGCGCGCCGACGATGCGGACGTCCTCGCGTCCGTCCGGGCCGATTTCGCTGAGCGAGTAGAGGCCGTCCTGGGCGCGCAGCGCCGCGGCTTTCGCGCGTGCCGACGCGCCATTGCCGAGGCCGATGCCGCAAATGCCCCATTGCTCGGTGTCGGGCAGGTGCAGGCAGTCGTCGACGTAACGCGCCTGATGGGCGCGATGAAAGTTGCCGACGCCGATATGGGCGATGCCCGCTACGAGCGCGGCGCGGTCGTAGCCCGGCACGGCGATGTCCGCGTCGAAGTGTGCGAGCGTGGCGTTCGAGAGCGGGCGATGTGTGGTGTGTGTCATGCGTAATCCTGATGCGTGTGGGGCGCGATGTGCTGCGAGTCGTGCGAATGACCGTCGACGATCGACGCTACGATCGACGGCAACTGCGTCATGCGCTCGAACACGAGGCTCGCGCCCGCGTCGAGCAGTTTGCGGATCTGATCGCCGGGCAGATGTTTCGCGCCGGCAAAACCGAGCACGGTCATGCCGGCGGCGACGGCGGCGCGCGCGCCGGTCACGCTGTCTTCGACCACGAGGCAATGTGCGGGCGCGACGCCCACGCGATGCGCGGCGGCGAGATAGACGTCGGGCGCGGGCTTGGGATGCGCGACCTGATCGGCGGTGAACACGCGGTCGGCGAAGTGGCGGATGAGGCCCGTGCGTTGCAGCGCGCTCGACACGTAGTCGGCGTTGCTGTTGCTCGCGCAGGCCTTGCCGAGCGCGATCGCGCCGAGTGCTGCGTCGACGCCCTCGATCATGGGCGCGAGCACGGCGCCGCGACGCACGGCGGTGTCGATGCTGGCGAGGGTTTCGGCGTGAATGACATGGCCGAGCGTGTCGGCGACGCGCTCCAGCAGCGGCCGCGTGCGCATGCCGAGCAAAGGACGCACGGTATCGGCGATATCGTCGCGCTGCCAGAGCGCTTCGAGCCGCTCGACGATGATGCGTTCCGCGATGGCTTCGCTATCGATCAGCACGCCGTCGCAATCGCAGATCAGAAAGCGGGCTTGCGGCAGGCGGCCGCTCGGTGTGGCTTGCATGAGATGTCGTTCCATTTGTAAATCAGGCGCTGGCGCGCGGGGTGAAGCTGCCGTCGCGCAGCGCGCGCTCGATGTCTTCGAGGCTGCGTCCGCGCGTTTCGGGCATGACGAAGAAAATAAAGATCCACGCGAGCACGTTGAGGCTGCCGTAGACCCACATCGCGCCGCCCACGCCGAGCAGTCTGGTCATCGAAAGGGCGGTGCCGGTGAGGATCAGATTCGAGCCCCAGAGCATCGCGCTGTGCGCGCCGGCCGCCTTGTCGCGTATCGGCAGCGGATAGATTTCGGCGCCCGTGAGCCAGCCGATCACCTGGATGCCGCCCGAGTTGAAGACCATGAACACGATCAGGCAGGCGACCACCCACCATTGCTGCGCGTGGCCGGCGAGATGGAAATGCAGCACGGCGCCCAGCACGAACAGACTTGCGGCCGCGAACGGCAGCGTCGCGAGACTCAGCGCGCGGCGGCCGAGGTGGTCGATGCTGAACTTGCCGAGCAGCGTCATCGTGAGATAGGTGAGCGCCACGCCGAGCGCGGCCCAGAGCGACGCCGAGTCGCCGAAGCCCGCATCGCGCAGGAAAGTGGGCGTGTAGTAAATCATCATCTCGATGCCCGTGAGTTGCGTGAACGCGGCCACGCCCAGACCGGCGATCAGCGCGGGACGCACCCACGGTTGCGCGAGCGCGCGCCAGCCGTGCGCGCCGCCTTCGTCGTGATGCTGCTGGGCGATTTCCATCATGTCGGCGATTTCCTCACGCACCTGTTCGCGCGTGTGGCGCACCTTCGCGAGTTCGATGCGCGCATCGCGCACGCGGTCGTGCTCGACGAGCCAGCGCGGACTGCGCGGCAAACGGCTCATGCCCGCGAGCAGTAACAACGACGGCACGAGCGCCACACCGATCATCCATCGCCATGTAAACACATGCTCGCCCGCCACGCCGACGATCGCGGCGAGCAGAATGCCCACGCCGATCGCGCAGTTGAAATAGGTGACGAGGCGGCCGCGCTTGTCGGGTTCCGCGAGTTCGGCGATATAGGTCGGCACGACCTGGGTCGAGCCGCCCACGGCGAGGCCGATCACGAAGCGCGAGAGCGCGAGGCACGTCACGTTCGGCGAGCATGCGGCGGCCAGCACGCCCACGGAATAGAGCGCGGAAATCATCATGATGGCGCGTCGGCGTCCTTGCGAGGCGGACAGGCGCGTGCAGGCGAGCGAGCCGATCACCGCGCCGAGCAGGATGATCGCGGCGACGAGTTCCTGGGCGCGATAGTCGAGCGAGAACTCACGCGCGATGAGCGGCAGCGCGCCGGAGATGATGCCGGTGTCGTAGCCGTAAAGTCCGCCCGCGATGGCGGCAACGGCGGCGATCAACGTCATGTAGGCATCGGGTTTCAGGCGCTGCGCGGGGGCCGAGTCGAGTGACGTGGTGCTCATACGGTGCCTCCAACGATCGACGGGCAAAGCGGCAAGACAGTAGCGTGGGTGAACATGGGCGTGGTTTCTCTGGGCGTGGCGCAGCCGCGTCCGCGCCGCCGTGCGTGTGAGAAAAGCAGCGGCGTGCGGATAGCGCGAACTGCGCGTATGGGCGTGCATATTTATTTCGCAATGCGAATTACCGTGCAAGCACGGCGGAAATCGCATGGGCGAAGCAACGCATTTCGGCGCGAATCAACGTTGAATCAGCGCGACATCACACGAATGACGGAGCGAGCAAAAAGCAAAATGCAGCGTCAATCAGCGGGCAGGCCGCGTGAATCGCGTGACCTCGTGCGTGATTTGTACGTGATGCGTACGTGAGCGAAACGGAGAACTCAGACGGTCGGCCGTGCGGGCGAGCAGGCAGACGGAAAGCGGCCGCAGGAAGCGGCACAGGGAGCGGTACGACGCGGTCCGCGCGAGCGCAGCGGAGCGTTGTGACGGAGATGGGTCATGGCAGTCGCCTCGTTCTGAACCCGCATGACGCGTGAGCCGGTGAGAGCCGCCGCGTAGCGCGTGTTCTTTGGGGTTGCCGCACGATCTATAGCCGCACTTTGGGGGAAGGTGCCAGTGTCTCCCCTGGCACTTCAGTTCGGGTCGCCGCCGCGGCTCGCAGGATGATCGAGCTCGCGTGCCGCATTCAACAGAACAGTATCCGTCGATTAATGTGCAGCGCAACACATTGCGCCATTGCGATCAATTGTACATCATGCGGGCAAATGCTCAAAAACATCGGGAAAATTCGCCAAACCTCACGCGCGATTGAGCGGCGCAAGACTCTCCACCAATTGATCGACGAATAAGGCCACCTTGCGCGAGCGCGAGCGATTCACCGGATGGATCGCGTAGAAACTCGCGGGTTCCGGCTCGAACGCGTCGAGCACGGTCACGAGCCGGCCATCCGCGACGTGCTGCGCGACCTCCCACCACGACTTCTGCGCGAGCCCGAGTCCCGCGAGCGCCCACGTGACCGGCAAGGTCGAACTCGTGCTCGCGAGCGCGCCCGCGATGCGCTGTCTGCGCGCTTGCTCGCCGCGTCCGAAACGCCACTCCGCGAACAGATGCGGCTGCGTATTGAAGACGAGACAGCGATGCGCGGCGAGCTCTTCCGGTTGCGCGGGCGTGCCGTGCCGCGCGAGATACGCGGGGCTCGCCACGACCACGCGCCGCGTATCGAAGAGATGGCGGCCGATCAGATTGGCATCGACGCTCGGACCGCCGCGAATGGCGACGTCGAACCCTTCGGCGACGATATCCGCATAACGGTCGTCGAGCGTCAGATGCAGGGCGATCTCGGGATAGCGCGCGGCGAACTGCTCGATGAACGGCGCGATCCACGCGTGGCCGAGCGGATTCGGCGCGGTCACGCGCAGCGTGCCGCGCACCGCGCGCGCGCTTTCGGTCACGCGATGCTCGAGCGCGGTCAGGTCGCTGAGAATGCGCCGCGCCTCGTCGAAATAGGCTTCGCCCGCTTCGGTCAGCGACTGACGCCGCGTCGTGCGCAGCAGCAGCGGCACGCCGAGACGCTTTTCGAGCCCGCTCACGCGGTCGGCGATCACCGACGACGCAAGGCCCAGACGCCGCGCCGCCGCCGAGAAACTGCCTTGCTGCACGACCTCGACAAACACTTCCAGTTCGGTAATGGCATGCATGGGATTCCACGGAAAAGCCGGGAGCTGTTTCCGGGATTTAACCATTTTTCGATGCGGCGCAGCATCGGAAAATTCGTGCGTTGCAGCATTTTTCCGTTCGACGAAGGGAGGCAAGACCCGTGATGCAGGCGATTCCCATGATGCAAAAGCCGAAACGACGCGCCGCGCGGATCGCGTGCGCGGCGGCGTTGCTGTTGAGCGCGGCGTCCGCCGCGCACGCCGCGGACTCGAATCTCGTGAGCACGCAAAAGCTGCGCTGGCAAACCGCGCAGGCGCTGGCGGCGGAGGCGGTGCGCGTCTGCGCGAGCGAGGGCTATTCGGTGACGGCCACGGTGGTCGATCCCTCGGGCCATCAGCAGGCCGTGATCAAGGGCGATACGGTCCCGTTGCAGTCGTTATCGGTGTCGTATCGCAAGGCGTACACGGCGTACGCCTATGGCCTCGCGTTCGACAAGGACAGCACGAGCGCGCTGATCGCCGCAAAAGTGACGGGGCCGCTCGATGGCGCAGTGCTCGCGACCGAGCCGGAAGTGCTGTTCATTCCGGGCGGCGTGACGTTGCGCACCGCGAATCGCACGGCCATCGGCGGACTCGGCGTGTCGGGCGCGCCCGGCGGCGACAAGGACGAAGCCTGCGCGCAAGCCGCCGTCGACAGGTTCAAGGGAGACTTCCATTGAAGCGCCGCGATCTGTTTGCCGCGACGGCCGGCGCGGCGCTCGCCGCCGCGTTGCCTGCGCGCGCGCGCGCCGCCGGAACCGTGTCGGGCGACAGCGCGCCTGCGGGCGCGTTCGAGATCGTCGCCGCGTTTTCCGGGGCGGGGCCGTCGGGTATCGCGGTGACGCCGTCGGGGCGCGTCTTTGTCGGCTTTCCGCGACACGCCGACAATCACCGCGAGGCCACGCTCGCCGAATTGCGCAACGGCACGCTGATTCCCTATCCGGACGCCGCGATGAGCCTGCCTTCCTCACGTCCGCCCGAGCAGCGGCTCATGTCGATCCACGGCATGACGACCGACAGCGAAGGACGCCTCTGGGCCATCGACGACGGCAAGCTCGCGGGCCAGCCGATCGCGCCGGGCGCGGCGAAGGTGATCGGCATCGATCCGGCGACCGACCGCGTGATCGCGACGATCGTGCTGACGCCGCCCGCGATGCGCGAGGACAGCCACATGAACGATCTGCGCGTGGATCTCACGCACGGCGCGCGCGGCACGGCGTATGTCGCCGATTCGTCGTTCGGGCACACGGGCGCGCTCGTGGTGGTGGACATCGCGACGGGGCGGCAGCGCCGCGTGCTCGCCGCGCATCGTTCGACCCAGCCCGAAGCGGGCTTTCGCGCGGTGCTCGAAGGGAAGCCGCTGCGTTACGACGCGGCGCATCCGACTTTTCCGGTCGGTGGCGCGGACAGCATCACGCTCAGCGCGGACAGCACGCGGCTTTACTATTCGCCGCTGACGAGCCGCCGGCTCTACAGCATCGCGACCGATCTGCTGGCGAACTTCGACGCGACCGAGGCGCAACTCGCGGCCGGTGTCGTCGATCACGGCGAGAAGGTGATGACCGACGGACTCGCGACCGATGCTGCCAATCGTCTCTACCTGACGGCGGGCGAGCATGACGCGATCATGCGGCTTTCGCCCGACGGCAGCATGGACGTGGTGGTGCGCGATCCGCGTATCGTGTGGCCCGACGGCATCTTCGCGGATGCCACGCATGTCTGGTGCACGCTCGGGCAATGGAATCGATTGCCCGGTTTCAATGGCGGCAAGGATTTGCGTCAGCCGCCGTATCTGCTGATCCGCACGCCGATTGTCAGTAGCCCTGAGTTATCGTGAATGTGACGAGGAGCGCGGCCGCCACCATGCCACGGCCCTGAAACACAGCCAGTTCGCGAGCACGACGCCGATCGCGACCAGCGGCAGCGCCGAGCCGTGGATGCCCGCCGCGATCAACCCCGCTCCCGTGGCGAAGGCCGCGACGAGCGGGAGCAGGAACAGCGCGATGCCGCGCGCCACCGTTGCCCAGCTCAATGCCGCGAGCAATTCGGCGCGCGTCATGCGCAGTTTGCCGGCGTGCGCGATGCAGCCTGCGTAGACCGCGCCCGCGCCATAGACGCACGCGGCCAGTCCCACGCCCGCCCAATGAAACGGCGTCATGGGCGGCGCGGCGTGGTCGCTGCGAAAGTTCACCGCGAGCGCCTGCGTGACGAGCGGATCGACCGAGAGCATCAGCAGGTAACAGCTCGCCGCCGTGTACAGCACATAGCCCAGCCAGCCCGCATTGGCGCGGTCGAAAATCAGGTTCACGGGTTCGCGATACGGTCTCATGGAATCCGGTTTCTCCTGGCAACGTTGCCGATCGGCGCAATCAGGTATCACGCATTACGCATCGCGCCGAGCGCACGCCCAGCGACGCTTTGTCGCTGAATCGAACGCTATTTTATCGGCCGCCTGAATTGCCGCGCATGCAATGAAGCGGGACGCAAACCTTTGCGCGCATTCATATAAAAATAAGCTTTCCAAAACCCTTCAGAAGCCCGACGCGCTGCCGTAACCACAGACGTATCCAGCACGTCCGCGGGACGCGCATTTGCCGTGGGAGGCGTATGAAGGGATTGAAGCTGTCGACTCGTCTGATTGCCGGTTTTTCGTTGCTGACGGTGTTGCTGCTCGGCGTGGCTGGCGTGGCGTTCTATGGATTGTCGCAACTGAACGACCGGCTCGACGAGATCGCGCGCGTCAACAATACCGAATCGCGGCTCGCCAATCTGTTGAAGTCGTCGATTCAGGATCGCGCGATTGCCGTGCGCAATCTCGCGTTTCTGGAGAATCGTCCGGATTTGCTGGCCGAAGTCGATCGAATCAGAAGTCAGGATCGTATTTACGCCGACGCCGCGCGGCAACTGCGCGACATGTTCCGGCAGGAACCTGGCACGAGCGCGAGCGAGCGCAAACTGCTGGGCGAAGTCGATCAACTCGAAGCGCAGGCCATGCCGCCGATGAACAAGGCCATCGATCTCGCGCTCGCCAACGACATCGCGGGCGCGACCCGCACGATCATGCACGAAGCGCGGCCGCCGCAGCGCGTGTGGCTCGCGAAGGCGGTCGCGCTGGCGGAACAGGCCGACGAGGAGAACGCGAAGTCGCAGAAGTCCGCGGTCGCCACGTACGCGAGCATTCGCGTGCTGGTCGGCTCGCTGGTCGCACTGGCCGTGCTGGTCGCCATCGTCACGGCCGTGGTGCTCACGCGCAGCGTGCTGCGCCAGCTCGGCGGCGAGCCCAGCGAGGCGCAGCGCATCGCCGCCGAGATAGCGAAGGGCAATCTGCTCGTGCCGATCACGCTCGCGCGCGGCGACGAGCGCAGCCTGATGGCGTCGCTCGAAGCGATGCGCGCGCAGTTGACCCGCATCGTCATGGACATCAAGATGTCGGCGGAATCGATTGCGTCGGCGGCGGGCGAAATCGCGCAGGGCAACCTCGATCTCTCGCAACGCACCGAAGAGCAGGCCGCCTCGCTCGAACAGACTGCCGCGAGCATGGAGCAATTGACGTCGACGGTGAAGGCGAACACGGACAACGCGCGTCAGGGCAGCACGCTCGCGGGCACGGCGTCGCAGACGGCGGCGTCGGGCGGCGATGTGGTGCGCCGCGTCGTCAGCACGATGGAGGATATTTCGTCGAGTTCGTCGAAGGTGGGCGAGATCATCGCCGTGATCGAGGGCATTGCGTTTCAGACCAATATTCTCGCGCTCAATGCAGCGGTCGAGGCCGCGCGCGCGGGCGAGGAGGGGCGCGGCTTCGCGGTCGTGGCGGGCGAGGTGCGCACGCTCGCGCAGCGCAGCGCCGGGGCCGCGAAGGAAATCAAGGAACTGATCGAAACGTCGGCTTCGTTCGTGCGCAATGGTTCGGCGCTCGTGCAGGACGCGGGCCAAACCATGCACGAAGTCGTGCGTTCGGTGCAGCGCGTGACCGACATCATGGGCGAAATTACCTCGGCCTCGGTCGAGCAGACCACGGGCATCGAGCAGGTCAACACGGCGGTGACGCAGATGGACGAGGTCACGCAACAGAATGCGGCCCTCGTCGAGCAGGCGAGCGCCGCCGCGCAGGCGATGGCCGATCAGGCCGAAACGCTGCGCGCGACGGTCGCGATCTTCAAGGTGGATGGCGCGTCAGCAATACGATGAAACCGCGCTTCAATGAAAATGCTTAGGCACCCGAAACATATCCGCCGTCGACTGGCAAGGTCGCGCCGGTGATGAACGCCGCGCCCGGCGAAGCCAGAAACAGCGTGGCGCCTACGAGATCCTCGGCTTCGCCCCAGCGCTTGAGCGCGCTGCGGGCGGCGATCTTCTGCGCGGCGGCCGGCGACTCCCAGAGCGGACGCGTCATATCGGTGCGATGGTAGCCCGGCGCAATCGCGTTCACGCGCACGCCCGCTGCGCCGAACGCATGCGCGAGCGAACGCGTGAGGCCGAGCACGCCCGTCTTGCTCGCGCAATACGCGGGCACTTCGACATCGGCGAGATAGCTGAGCATCGACGCGACGTTGATCACGCAGCCTTTCGTGCGTTCGAGTTGCGGGCGTAGCGCCATCGACAGACGCATCGCCGCCGTGAGGTTCACGTCGAGCACTTCGCGAAACACGTCGTCGCGGTATTCGTCGAACGGACGCGCCACGCCCGCCGCATTCACGAGCACGTCGAGCGTTTCCGTTTGCGCCGCGAAATCCTGAATCGCCTGTGCATCGCGCACGTCGAGCTGCGCGAAGCGGATCGCAGAGAGCGTCGTGTCCGCGCGCAGCGTGTCGAGTTTCGCGGCCGAGCTGCCGGTTGCGATCACGCGCGCGCCGAGCGACGCGAAGCCGTCGGCGATCGCGAGTCCGATGCCGCTGGTCGCGCCCGATACCAGCACGGTGCGGCCGTCGAACAGGCCGGGGCGAAAGGCGTGCAGTTCCTGCTTTTGCGTCGTGATCATTCGGTATCCTGATGTTGGTGATGGAAATCGAATCGCGCGGCATACGCATCCATCGCCTTGAGCGCGGCGACGACCATCGCCGGTTCGACCGGATAAGGTTCGTTATGGATGATCTCGCCCGCGCGGCAGGCACGCGCCGCGACAATCTCAAGCGCAGCGGTATCGGCGACATCGACGTTGATTTGATGCAGGCGCGTGGGCAGGCCGACCGCGCGGCAGAAGGCGAAAACGCGCCGGCGTTCTTCGTCGGGCACCGTCGAGAGGAACAGCGAGGCGAGCACGCCGATCGCCACTTTCTCGCCGTGCAGCAGATTGTGCGACGAGGGCAGATCGGCGAGGCCATGGTGGATCGCATGCGCCGCCGCCACGCCGCCCGATTCGAAGCCGATGCCCGAGAGCAGCACGGTGGCTTCGAGCGTGGCGTCGAAGTCGGGCGTGACGAGCTGGGCGCGGCAGTCGGCGACGGCTTGCGGCGCGTGCGCGAACAGCATGTCGCGGCACAGACGGGCGGCTTCGAAGGCGAGCGCGGTGCCGCGTCCGCCACACAGATTGCGCGCGTAGGCGCGGCGGCAGGCGTCGGCTTCGTAGTAGGTGGCCAGCGCGTCGCCGATGCCCGCGATGAAGAAGCGCGCGGGCGCGCGCACGATCACGGCGGTGTCGAGCAGCACGAGATCGGGATTACGGCGCACGAAGCGGTCGCGGACCACGCGGCCTGCCTCGTCGTAGATCACGGCGAGCGCGCTGCACGGCGCGTCAGAAGCCGCGATGGTCGGCACGCAGACGAACGGCAGGCGCAGGTCGTCGGCGGCGGCGCGGCCGGTGTCGATCACCTTGCCGCCGCCGAACGACACCACGATGTCCGCGCCGCTCGAACGGATCCAGTCGGCGGTGTCCGCGACGGCGCGCTCGGTGCAGGCGGCGTCCACCGCGCGCACTTGCAGCGCGACTTTGTCGGCGCGCGCGAGCGACGGTTCGAGCAGGCTCGCGACATTGCGGTCGACGAGACAGGCGGCGCGCGTGCCGAGCCGCGCGAGTTCGGCGTCGAGCGTGTCGAGCGCGCCCGCGCCCTGGACGTAGCGCGAGGGAAAGATACTGGTTTTCAGCATGATCGTGGCGAGGTCGAAGGTGGAAGGGAGAGGCCGAGCGCGGCGGCGAGTTCGCTGGCGCTGCGCACGAGTTGAACCTGCGGCGGGAACAGCGCGACGTGGGCTTCTTCCGCGGGCCAGCCGAGCACGCGCATGCCCGCCGCGAGCGCGGCCTGGGCGCCGGTCGGGCTGTCTTCCACGGCGACGGCGTCGCGCGCGTCCACGTCGAGCAGATACGCGGCGCGCAGATAGGACTCGGGGTCGGGCTTGCCGTGGCGCACGTCGTTGGCGCTCACGGAAACGAGTTCGGGCGCTTGCAGGCCGAGCGCGTTCAGATTCGCTTCGAGCAGCATGCGTCCCGCGTTCGAGACGATCGCCTGACGCAGCCCGGCGGCCTGCGCGGCGCGCCAGACTTCCAGCGCCCCGGGCCGCGGCACGAGATGCCGCGCCTCGGCCACATAATGCGCGGCGCGAAACGCCGACCAGTCCGCGAAACCGGTTTCGATGCCGAAGCGCTCTTGCACGATGCGGTGCACGGCTTTGCCGGTCTGCCCGAACATCAGCGGATGCAGTTCGTCGCCCGCGATCACGCCGTTGTGCGCGAGCGCGGCGATCAGCGTGCGCATGTGGAGCGGTTCGCTGAGCGCGAGCGTGCCGTCCATGTCCCAGAGGACCGCGCGCGGCGATGTGCCGGTGCGTGTGCTCATGCGCGTTCTCCTTGCAGCGCGTCGAGTTCGTCGTAGAACTGCTGCGCGTTCACGTAGAGCCGTTCGAACAGCGGCATCATGCGGTCGTAGAGATCGCTCGCGCGCGGGTCGGGCTGCACTTCGCGCTCGAAGCGCACGAACTTGCGCACGGCGTCGCCGAGCGTGCCGAATTGGCCCGATGCGGTCGCCGCAAGCAGCGCGCAGCCGATCACGCCGCATTCGACTTCGGCGGGCACGAGGATCGGCGTGCGATACATGCTCGCCTTGATGTCGAGCCACAGTGCGGCCTTCGCGCCGCCGCTCGCCGCCACCAGACGTTCGATCGGCACGCCTTCTGGCTGGATCATCTGCATATGGCGGCGCACGCCGAACGCCACGCCTTCGAGCACCGCGCGATGCAGATGCGCGAGTCCATGCCGCGCCGCGATGCCGAAGAACTGCGCGCGCGAATTCGGATGATCGCCGAAACGTTCGCCGGTCAGATAGGGCAGGAAAAACAGACCTTCCGCGCCGACCGGCGCTTCGGCGGCCTTGCGCGCGACGGCTTCGTACGAGAGCGTGTTTTCGTGGAACGCGCGACGCGCCCAGCGCATCGCGTCGCCACCCGAGTCGAGCAGCGTGAAGCGGCCCCACAAGCCTTCGCAGGTGGCCACGTTCGAGACTTCCGGATGCAGCATGGGCGTGTCGGCGATCACCGTGATGATCGACGAGGTGCCGGTGATATCGGAGGCGAGGCCCGGTTCGTAGACGCCCGAGCCGAGCACCGAAGCCGGATAGTCCGCCGCGCCCACCAGCACGGGCGTGCCTTCGCGCAGACCGGTCGCGGCGGCGGCGGCGCGCGTCACGTGGCCGAGCAGCGCTTGCGGCGCGCGAATCGGCGGCATCTTGCGGATGTCGAGACCGAGTTCGTCGAACATCGCCGGCGACCAGGCGCGCGTTTGCGGGTCCATCAGGAACATCATCGACGCGTCGCTCCAGTCGCACGCGCGCTCGCCGGTCAGGCGGAAGTTCACGTAGTCCTTCGGCATGAAAACGGTGGACGCGCGCGCGTAGGCGTCGGGTTCGTGATCGCGGATCCACTGGAGCTTGAACGCGGGCCACGCGGCCGTGGGCGGATTCGCGGTGCGCGCGAGGTAGTCGTGGCGTTCGTGCAGGCGGTCGGCGCTACGGTAGCGCGCGCGGAACGCGTCGACCTGCGCGGCCGAGCGCTTGTCGTTCCAGAGCGGCGCGGCGTCGCGCGTGAGTTCGCCGTCGGCGTCGATCAGCACGGTGCCGTGCATTTGCCCGCACGCGCAGATCGCCGCGATCTGCTGCGCGGCGCCGGGCTCGGCGGCGAGTACTTCGCGGATCGCCTCGACCGCGCCCGCCCACCAGTCGAGCGGACGCTGTTCGGACCAGCCGTAGCGCGGCACGATCTGTTCGTGCTCGCGCGCGGCGAGGCGGCGGATCTTGCCGCTGGCGTCGACGAGCGCGGCGCGCACGCTGCCGGTGCCCACGTCGATCGCAAGGTAAGGGGTTGTCTCCATCATCGTTCTATGTGTTCGGGTCGCGAGGGAAGCGTGATGCCTGTCGGTCGAATCGACAGGCTAACCGCTTTGCCGTGGGTCCGTCTGTGCGTTTGCGCGGATACGCCAGGTGCATTGCGTGCGCGCGCGATAGAGCGCGAGCGCGCCGCGCTCCGCGACGATGCGCGTGTCGATCACGGCGGGATCGAGCGTGTTGAAGTCGAACAGGCCATGATGATGCGCGATCATCGCGCGCACGCCCGCATGCTTGCAGAGCGCCACGGCTTCGTCGAGCGTGAAGTTGCCCGGCACGCCGTTGCCGCTGCGTTCGTCGTCGCGGCCGTTCACGGGCAGCAGCGCGAGATGCGGCTGCAAGGCCGCCACGTTTTCATGCAGACCGTCGTACGGCACGCAGTCGCCCGAGTGATACACGCGCACGCCCGCCACGTCGATCACATAGCCGAGCCACGGATGGCGGCCCTGATCGTCCACATCGAGCGTTTCGTGCGCGGACGGCACCGGCGCGATCCGCACGCCCGGCAGCGGCTCCACGCGCT
This sequence comes from Paraburkholderia sp. SIMBA_027, assembly GCF_046535315.1. Lineage (NCBI taxonomy): Bacteria > Pseudomonadati > Pseudomonadota > Betaproteobacteria > Burkholderiales > Burkholderiaceae > Paraburkholderia > Paraburkholderia sp. SIMBA_027. Next base: position 9,390 of record NZ_JAWRWY010000022.1, on the reverse strand, counting down.
CGCCCGCATCGACGGGAATCAGGCGCGCGACATCCACGCCACAGCGCTTGACGGCTTCGTCGAGCGTGGCGGCGGGCACCACGAAACGCAGCTTCGGAAAGCGCCGGGCGAGCGGCTGGAGCGTGTCCGGGTCCATGTGGTCGGTGTGACGGTGCGTGCACAGCACGAGGTCCACGTGCTCGAAATCTTCGGGCGCGACCGGCGCGGCCATCATGCGCCGGTGCGGATAACGCGTGCCCTGATACTTGCGCGCGAGCGAATCGGAGAGATACGGATCGATCAGCAGACGCAAGCCCGCGCCCTCGATCACGAAGCCCGCCTGGCCGAGCCAGTTCAGCGCGACGCCGCCCGCGGGCGGCGCGGGCGTGAACGGCTTCGGCGCCGGCCGCGTGCGCGCCGCGAGTTGTGCGGCGAGCGGCATCTCGAAGGTATCGACGTCGATCGACAGCATGGCGGCGCTCATCGTTACCAGCACACGTAACCGCCGTCGGCGAGCACGATCGAACCGGTCATCAGGCTCGCGGCCTCGCTGGCGAGAAACAGCACCACCGAGGCGACTTCGTCCACGCGGCCGAGCCGGTTCATCGGCGTGCCGCCGACCCAGTGGCGATACATCTCCGGGTCGTCGTAGACGTACTTGTTCATTTCGGTGTCGATATACGTGGGCGCGACCGCGTTCACGCGCACGCCGCGCGCGCCCCATTCGGCGGCGAGCGAGCGCGTGAGGTGATGCACGGCCGCCTTCGACGCGTTGTAGTTCGCCTGTTCCTGCGGCCGGTTGACGACGAAACCCGACATCGAACCGACGTTCACGATGCTGCCGCCGCCGTGTTCGAGCATGCTCTTGCCGAACGCGCGACAGCAGCGGAACACGCCGTTGAGATTCACGTCGATGACGCGGTCCCAGACTTCGTCGCTCATGGTTTCGGCGGGATGGTTCGAAATGGCGATGCCCGCGTTGTTCACGAGCACGTCCACGCGGCCGTGGCGCGCGATCACGGCGTCGTGCACGCGCTGCACGGCGGCCGCGTCGGTCACGTCGAGCCGTTCGCTTTCGACCTGCGCGCCCGCGGCCGTGAGCTTCGCGACGGCTTCGTCGAGCGCGCCCTGATGCATGTCCGTGAGCACCACGCGCGCGCCCGCTTGCGTCAGCGCTTCGGAGATGGCGAAGCCGATGCCGCGCGCGGCGCCGGTCACGACGGCGAGCTTGCCGTCGAGGCGGAATTTGTCGAGATACATCGTCGATCCTTCGGTTCAGTGTCAGTTCGGTGGTCGTTCTTGATCAGGCGAGCGGTCTGGCGGGCGCCGGCTTGCCCGCCGCGGCGGCGATGCGGCAGATTTCGTCGAAGTCCGGGCCGCGCGTCGGAATGTCGATATGAAACACCTCGGCGATCACGCGCGTCCAGCCATAAATGAAGTAGGTCCAGCCGTCCTCGACCTGCAAGGCGCGCGCGCTTTGCTGGGCACGCGCCTGATCGAGAAACACCAGCTCGCCGCGATAGTTCAGATCCCAGGCGATGGCGCGCTCGGGAAACACGCCCGCGTTCGTGAGCGGCGAACCGGGCGCATCCTTGCCGAGCCCCGTCGCGTTGATGACGAGCGCGCCCGGCGAGAGCCGCGCGAGCACGGCGTCGTTGTCCTGCGGGCGTGGCGCGACGACGTACTCGCACGGCACGCCCAGATGCAGCTCGCGGTGAATCCGCTCGATTTCCTCCAGACGCGCCGCCGAGCGGTTCGAGACGATCACGCGCGACGGCCGGTTCGCGCCCCGGCTCGCCTGCATCAGATGCCAGGTGAGGGCGATGGTCGAACCGCCCGCGCCCATCGAAAACACTTCCGCGCCGGTGCGCGCGAAATGCTCGGGCGGCAGAAAACCGTCGAGCGCGAGACCGGAGGTGATCGGGTCCTTCGCGTGGCAGACGAACTTGCCGTTGCGCTTCGAGAGACAACTGGTCTCGCCCATGATGCGCGCGTGCGGATCGATCTCGTCGAAGAGATCCTCGCAGGCCGCGTACAGGTCGATCTTGTGCGTGGTCACGAGCGCGCCGAGCGACAGCGGATCGTCGCGCAGAAACTCGACGGCCTCGCGGTACGCCTCGCGGCTCGCGTGCAGCGGAAAGTCGATGCCTTTCATTTCGACGTCGCCGAGGCCGAGATGGCGCGCCCATTCCGGGAACACGCGCATGATCGAACTCTGCGCGGTGGTCACGCCGATGAAGTAGAAGGTCGGTCGGGTGGCGGCGGTGTAGCTCATCGGGCTTGCTCCGTTTCGTTGCGGCGCGCGACCAGCGCCTCGATTTCCGCGAGCGTGCGTGCGCGCCATTCGGGATTCGGCTCGCTGCGCCAGCCGCGCTCTTTGTCCTCGACGATGCGCAGGCGCATGCCGTTCGAGCGCTCGATGATTTCGTAGTCCTGGCCCGAATCGGCCGGATAGCAGAACAGCATCACGAAGTCGCCCTGACCGAGATTGACCGAGCGGTGAATCCAGCGCGGCGGCACGTAGCAGACGGTGTTCGCGCGGATCTCCACGATGCGCGTTTCGCCGTCGGGCGCTTCCATCAGCATCAGGCCGTGGCCTTTGAGGCCGAAATACAGCTCCGGGCGGTCGATGTTCGCGTGAATGTGTCCGCGCGTCATGAAGAACTCCTTGCCCACCTTGCCCGCGCTCATGCGCGTCACGCCCGTGATGAGGTCGCCCGGCTCCGCGTTGGGCCGATGGTCGGTGACTTCGTAGACGACTTCGTCCGCGCGCGCGGCGGCCAGCGCGTCGAACGCGGCGGCGTCGGCGTACAGACCGGCGAGATCGCCAAGCCGTTTCTGATAGTGCGAATCCGTACCGGTCATCAGACCCGTCTCCAGATTCACGTCGAACGAACGGGGTTCCGGCCATTGCATGGTGCTTCTCTCCCTGAAAGTGTGTCGATGCCAAAACGTTAGTATTGGTGATGATATAGTTTGTGAAACAAACGAACACTCGGGTTTTCACTAGGGTTAAACGTGTGTTTTGCAAATATAATGGCAGCAACACTATCGTTAATGCATCTCGGGTAGGAGGCAGATCCCATGCAAGATCAGGCTGAAGAAGCGCGCCGCGAGGCAGTGGTCGCGGCATTGCGCGAGGCGCTCGGCGCCGCCGTGGTCAGCCTGCCGGCCGACTTCGCCGGCCGCCGTCACGCCGACTCCAGCCGCATGCCGTGCGCGGAGCCCATCGCGCTGCTGCGGCCGCGCACGACCGAACAGGTATCGAAGGCGTTGAGCATTTGTCACGCGCACCATCAGCCGGTGGTCACGCAGGGCGGCCTCACGGGGCTCGCGGGCGGCGCCTGCATGCTGGGCGGCGAAGTGGCGCTGAGTCTCGAACTGATGAACGCGATCGAGGAAATCGATCCGGTCAGCGCGACCATGACCGTGCAGGCGGGCACGCCGTTGCAGACCGTGCAGGAAGCCGCCGACGCGGCCGGTTTCATGTTCCCGCTCGACCTCGGCGCGCGCGGCAGCGCGACGATCGGCGGCAATCTGGGCACCAATGCGGGCGGCAACCGCGTGATCCGCTACGGGATGATGCGCGAGCAGGCGCTCGACGTCGAAGCCGTGCTCGCGGACGGCAGCGTGGTCGGCGGCCTGCGCAAGATGATCAAGAACAACACGGGCTACGACCTGCGCGATCTGCTGATCGGCAGCGAAGGCACGCTCGGCGTCATGACGCGCGCCGTTCTGCGGCTGCGGCCCAAACCGCGCGCCGTCTCGACCGCGTGGTGCGGTCTGCCCGACTACGACAGCGTGACCACGCTGCTGCGGCTCGCGCAGGAACGCCTGCCCGCGGGCGTGTCCGCGTTCGAGGTGATGTGGCCGGGTTATTACGATTTCGTGCTGTCGCGCCTGCCGGAACTGCGCGCGCCGCTCGAAGGCCGTCACGCGTTCTACGTGTTGCTCGAAAGCAGCGGCGCGGATCCGCAGAGCCAGAACGACGTCTTCGAAGCCTTCCTCGCCGACATGCTCGAAGCCGGCACGCTGAGCGACGCCGCGCTGGCCGCCAACGAGGCGCACGCCGCCGCGTTCTGGGCGATCCGCGACGCGCCCGGCGAATACGGCCGCTTCATTCCCGGCCGCGTGTCGTTCGACGTGAGCTTTTCGGTCGCGCAGGTCGGACTCGCGGCGCAGCGCTGCGAAGCGCGTCTGCGCGAACACTGGCCCAACGCGACAATCCTCATCTACGGCCATCTCGGCGACGGCAATCTGCACATCGTCGTGCACGAGCCGGACTGGCCCGCGAGCGCCGCCGCCGAAGTCAAGCGCGTGGTCTATGGCGTGACGGGCGAGCTGGGCGGCTCGGTGTCGGCGGAGCACGGCATCGGCACCAAGAAGCTCGAGGTGCTCGCGCTCTCGCGCACGCCCGCCGAACTCGCCGCGATGCGCGCGGTGAAGGCCGCGCTCGATCCGCGCGGCATCCTGAATCCTGGCAAGTTGTTCCTTGAGTCAACGCCCACGATGCAGTTGAAGTAGCGCCGGCGCGTTCGTGCCGGTTCAATACGTGACACACCTAAAAGAGGAGGAGACATGTCGCGTCTCATGCAGAAGTTGCTGTGCGTAGCCGCGTTCGCCACGGCGGGCATTCTGGCCGCAGCCCCGGCGTTCGCCGCCGACAAGATCAAGGTCGGCATTTCGATGAAGGTGCTCAACGCGCCGTATTTCGCCGCGGCGATGGAGTCGGCCAAGGCGCGCGCGACCGAACTCGGCGCGGACGTCATCGTCGCCGATGCGCAGGGCAAGATGGGCAAGCAGATTTCGGATGTCGAGGATCTCGTCACGCGCGGCGTCAAGGTGCTGCTGATCGATCCCGCCGATCCGGAAGCGCTGGTGGGCGCCGTCAACGCCGCAAGCGCGGCGGGCGTGAAGGTGGTCGTGTTCGACAGCACGCTCAACGAGAAGGCCAATTACCTGACGCTCGTGCAGTCGTCGAACAGCCAGAACGGCGCGCTGGTGGGCCGCTGGGTCGTCGACAACATGGGCGACAAGCCGCTGAAGATCGCGCTGATTTCCGGTGAGAAAGGCAATCCGGTTGGCCGCGAACGCCGTGACGGCGTGCTCTCGGGAATCGTCGAGGCGCAACTCGAAAAGACCGGCAAGTCGAATCTGCAGATCGTCGGCCAGGGCTGGGGCAACTGGTCCGATGAAGGCGGCCTGAAGGCGATGGAGGATCTGCTGGTCGCCAACAAGGACATCAACATGGTCCTGAGCGAGAACGACAGCATGCTGCTCGGCGCGCGCCGCGCGATCCAGAGCGCGAACCGCGACGGCATCACGCTGGTCGCGGCCGCCGACGGCCAGAAGGAAGCGCTCGCGCTGATCAAGCAGGGCAAGTACGGCGTGACCGCGCTCAACGATCCGGCGCTCGTCGCGCGCACCGCGGTCGATATCGGCATGAAGGCCGCGAAGGGCCAGGCCGTGAATGTGCCGAAGGTCTCGTACACGCCGCCGGTCGCCATCTCGAAGAGCAACGTCGACAAGTACTACAACCCGAAGGCGATTTTCTAAGGCGTTTCGTTCGCCGGCTTTTTTCGACGTATGCGCGCGCCCGCCGGACGCCGGGCGCGCGCCTGAGTGGAGACAGTTCAATGATTCCGTTCATCGCACTAACGGGCATCGACAAGCGGTTCGGCGGCATTCACGCAATCGAGAACATCGATTTCGATGTCCGCAGCGGTGAAGTCCATGCGCTCGTCGGCGAAAACGGCGCGGGCAAATCGACGCTCATGCGCGTGATCGGCGGCGGCCATCAGCCCGACGCCGGCAGCATCAGCGTGCAGGGCCGGGCGATGGTGCTGCGCAATCCCCACGCGGCGCTCGCCGAAGGCATCGCCGTGATTCATCAGGAGACGGCGCTCGCGCCCGATCTGTCCGTGGCCGAGAACGTGTTTCTCGGCGCCTTGCCCGCCGTGATCGACTGGCGCACGCTGCGCGCGAAGGCGCGCGCGCTGATCGAAAGCCTCGGCTTCGAGATCGATCCGGCGGCGCTGGTCGGCACGCTCTCGGCGGCGCAATGCCAGGTGATCGAGATCGCCAAGGCGCTGTCCGGCGAACTCAAGCTGCTCGTGCTCGACGAACCGACCGCCGCGCTCGCGCCGTCGGACGCGGACCGTCTGCTCGACATCGTGCGCTCGCTGCGTGCGCGCGGCGTGGGCATCGTCTATATCTCGCACCGGCTCGAAGAAGTGTTCGCGATTGCCGACCGCATCACCGTGCTGAAAGACGGCCGTCGCGTCGATACCGTGACGCCCGCCGATATTTCGCGCGACGAACTGATCCGCAAGATGGTCGGGCGCCCGCTTTCGGTGCTGTTTCCCGAGCGCAAGGCGCAGACCGGCGCGGTCGTGCTGAAGGTGGACGGCCTGTCGCGCGGCGAGGCCGTGCGCGACGTCTCGTTCAGTTTGCGCGCGGGCGAAGTGGTCGGACTCGGCGGGCTGATCGGCTCGGGACGCACCGAGGTCGCGCGCCTGATTTTCGGCGCCGATCGCGCGGACGCGGGCACGATCGAACTGAAAGGCAAACGCCTGAACGTACGCACGCCGATGGCGGCCGTGCGCGCCGGTATCGGCCTCGTGCCCGAGGACCGCAAGGGCCAGGGCGCGGTGCTGTCGATGCCGATCCGCATCAACGCGACGCTGGCTTCGCTCAAGTCGGTCAGCGCGCCAGGCGGCTTTCTCGCGTTCGGCCGCGAACGCGGCTACGTGGCGCAACTGATGGACGCGCTGCGCATCAAGGCGCGTTCGATGGACGCCGACGTGTCGACGCTGTCGGGCGGCAATCAGCAGAAAGTCGTGCTCGCGAAATGGTTTCATGCGGACGGCGATCTCATCATTCTCGACGAACCCACGCGCGGCGTGGACGTGGGCGCGAAGGTCGAAATCTACACGCTCATCAACCAGCTCGCGGAGCGCGGCAAGGCGGTGCTTGTGATCTCGTCCGAGCATCAGGAATTGATGGGTCTGTGCGACCGCATCATGGTGATGGGCGAGGGGCGGATTCGCGGCGAATTGCAGCCGGACGACTACAGCGAGGAAGCGATTCTCGCGCTGTCGCTGCGGCGCGATCCCGGCGAAACGCATGGCGATCCGCACGGTGAACTGCCGGGTGATCCGCACGCGAGCCAGCAGGCCGGCGCGCGCGACGGCGCCACGCTCATGCACGGTTGACGCCGCCCACGCGCGTCGAAACAGACAGTCATATCAGATTGCATAGATTGGACAGATTGGAGACACCCATCATGAATCCTAGCGCCACCACTCCGAACACGCGTCAGCGCCAGGCCAGCAACTGGCAGCATCTCTGGCAAACGGCGCGCCGCTTCAACACGGTCGCGATTCTCCTCGTACTGGTTGTGGCCGCATCGTTTATTTCCGACGACTTCTTTTCCGCGCCGAATCTGTCGAACATCACGCGCCAGGTCGCGGGCGTGGGCATCATGTCGGTCGGCATGCTGCTCGTGGTGCTCACGGGCGGCATCGACCTCTCGGTCGGCTCGGTGGCGGCGCTTGGCAGCGTGCTGTCGGCGATGCTGATTCCCGAGCATGGCCTCGGGTTCGCGCTGGCGGCGGCGCTCGTGACGGGCGGCCTGTGCGGGCTCGTCTCGGGCGTGCTGGTGGCATTCTGCCGCCTCACGCCGTTCGTGGTGACGCTCGCGATGATGACCGTGGCGCGCGGCATCGCCATGATCGTGTCGAACGGCTCGCCGATTCTCGTCGACGACGCCGGCCAGGCGCTGCTCGACTTCGGCCGCCACAGCTATCTCGGCATTCCCGGCCCGACGCTGGTGATGCTGATCGTGTTCGTGGCGGGCGGCGTGGCGCTCGGCCGCATGCGCGCGGGCCGCGTGGTGCGCGCGATCGGCTCGAACGAGGAAGCGGTGCGGCTCTCCGGCGTGCCGGTCGCGCGCCATATTCTGGGCACCTACGTCTGCTCGGGCGCGCTGGCCTCGCTGGCGGGCATCATCTCGACGGCGCGCGCCAGCGTGGGCGCGCCGACCGTGGGCGTGGGCGACGAACTGACCGTGATCGCCGCCGTGGTGATCGGCGGGGCGAGCCTCGCGGGCGGCAAGGGCGGCGTGCTCAACACGCTGATGGGCGTGCTGATTCTGGGCGTGATCGGCAACATCATGAATCTCGCGAGCGTGCCAGGCTATCACCAGCAGGTCGTGATGGGCGCGATCATCGTCGCGGCGGTGCTGATGCAGCAGGGCGCGGGCTTCTGGCGGCGCTGGATCTTCCGCTAAACTCCTCTTCTGGCGCGCCGCGAACCGAACCGCGATGCACGGCGCGCCGGATTGCAGGACCCTGGCTCCGCGCCCGTACGTCAAAGAAGGAAATCTCGCGTGCCCGATTACAACATCCTCGAAGTGATTGACCGCGCCCGGCCCAATTTGCGGCGCGGCAGCCGGCAGGTCGCCGATTACATTCTGGAAAACGTTCACTCCATCGCGGAGCTGAGCCTGTCCGAACTCGCGCGCCTCGCGCAGGTGAGCGAGCCGACGGTGCTGCGTTTTTGCACGACGATCGGCTGCAATGGCTTCAAGGACTTCAAGATCCGCGCGGTGCAGAGCCTCGCGCTCGGCGCGCCCGCGACGCATTCGGTGCTGTCCGGCGCGGATACGCCCGAAACCGTGGCCACGAAGATTTTCGATTACACGATCACGAGCCTCGACTGGGCGCGCAAGAAACTCGACTTCGAGGCGATCGGGCGCGCGGTCGATCTGCTGGCGGCGGCGTCGCGCATCGAATTTTTCGGCTTTGGCGCGTCGGGCATCGTGGCGCTGGACGCACAGCAGAAGTTTCCGCTGTTCGGCGTGCCGTGCGTGGCGCATCAGGATTCGCATCAGCAGTTCATTGCCGCTTCGATGCTGAAACCCGGCGACGCCGTGGTGGCGATTTCCAACACGGGCGCGACGCGCTCGCTCATCGAAGTCGCGCGCACGGCAAAGGAGCGCGGCGCGCATGTGGTGGTGATCACCGGTTCGCACGGGCCGTTGACGCGTTATTGCGATGTGGCCGTGGTGGCGGAGACGCTTGAAAACACCGACGTCTATACGCCGACTACGTCGCGGCTGGCGGCGCTGGTGATCGTGGATATTCTGTCCACCAGCGTCGCGCTGAAAAAGGGCGAGGCCCACGCGCGCGACGTGCAGGACATGAAACGCCATCTCGCCGATATGCGGACCTCCGGCGTGATCTGATTTTTCATGGCTGGCGATGGCTCTTATTTGAGCGATCGTCTGATCTAATTGGTTAGCTATCCATACGATATGAAGATTATTGTCGCTGTCAAACGCGTGGTCGATTACAACGTGAAGGTTCGTGTGAAGTCGGACGGCACGGGCGTGGATATCGCGAACGTCAA
>NZ_JAWRWY010000021.1:0-129261 GCF_046535315.1 Paraburkholderia sp. SIMBA_027 | reverse complement strand
CTGACCGGCTCCGAAGAACCGCTCAGGTCGCATCACCTATCAAGCGCCCACACTTATCGGCTGTAAATTTTTAAAGATCGCGTCGCCCAAACTGCCCGGTTCGACTGCCGCACCGTAGTGCGCTGTACTACCCGGCGTTTGCTGCGTTGCTGCGTCAGCAGCAGAGAAACGAGATTATGAAGTCTCTTTTTCGTTTCGTCAACATCTTTTTTTACGTCGCCGCTTAAAAAGCTTGCTGATCCTGCGAACCCGCTCGTTTCGTCGCGGGCTTCGCTGCGGCGTATTGCTTGTTGCGTGCAGCGAAGGGGGCGAATCTTAGCGCCCCCTGAGGCAAGGCGCAAGGGGTGGCGGAAAATTTCCTTACTTTCCTGCCAACGCGGCCAGCGGCACGGCATTGGCCATCACCGCGTAGCCCGCGTCGCTCGGGTGGATATGGTCGCCGCTGTCGTATTCGCGGCGCAGACGCAGCGGATCAGCCGGGTCGCGCAGCGCCGCGTCGAAGTCCACCACGCCGTCGAATGCGCCACTCGTGCGAATCCACTGATTCGCCCTGGCGCGAATCGCCTCGCGCTCCGGCGGCAGCGCCGCCGGCGTGAGCGTCGCGCCGAGAATGCGTACGCCGCGCGCATGCGCCATCGCGATCACACGCTTGTAGCCCGCGATCAGATCGTCGGCGTTCACGCGCGTGTGCGGGAAATCGCAGTCGAGACCCGAGCGCGACGGCATCGCCTGAAAGTTGATGTCGTTAATGCCGATCAGCAAAACCGCCGTGCGCACACCCGGGCGCAGCGCATCGCGTTCGAAGCGGCGCTCGAGCGCCTCACCGTAGCAGGGCGAATCGCTCAGCAGACGATTACCGCTGATACCCATATCGATGACAGCGAGATTGCCGCGCGACTCGCGCGCGAGACGGCGCGCCAGCGCATCCGGCCAGCGACGGTTTTCGTTGAGCGACGAGCGCATGCCGTCGGTGATCGAATCGCCGATCGCCGCAACCGTCGACGCCCCCGGCGCCTCGACCGCCAGCCCCGTCACCCACAGATACTGCGTGAAACGCTGGTTGAATGCGCCGATCGACGGGTCCGTCACGTGGTTGCCCGGCCGCGAGACATAGTTCACCTGGCTCGCCACGCGGTGCCACGCAACCACGGTTTGCTGCGGCCCCATATACGAGCTGATCGCATACGGCGCGCCGCTCTTCAGCGCGATATGCACCGGATCGCTGTCGAGTTCCCCGCCCGGTGGCACCGATACGCTCTCGCGCCCGCCGAACGTCACCCGCGCCGTTTGCGCTTCGCTGGTCGCCGATCCGCCCGCAGACGGTGCGATCGCCATCGCGCCGATCATCAGCGGCGTCGTGCCATAGAGATTGCTGATGTGGACACGCGCCACCTCGCCGCCGAGCGTCGGATACACGATCTGCCGCACGGTGCGCCCCGCCACGTCCGGTGCGCGATACAGCGGCGGCAACGCGTTACGTTGGGGAATCGACTGCAGCGTGGTCGCCCAGCTTGTCACCCAATGGCCGCTGGCCGGCTGTTCGGCAAAGGCGGGCGCCGCGGCGCCGAGCGCGACGAGAAACGCGGCGCGGGCCGCAAAGTGTGCGAGGGAAATCTTCATCCGAGGAGCGAGTGCGCTGGCAAAGCGCCCATTGTGCCGCATGCTCCGCGGCGCAACCTTCCATCCGCCTGACAAAGCCGGCGAACGAAACCCCACCATCCCGCCGCGCACCGGGTGCCGATCCCGCCTGCAACTCAAGCAGCGCGACGTCGCATCCTTCGTATCGATCCACGCAACTTCGCGCCCTTTTATCCAGGCTCAAAATATTCATTTACCGACCGGTCGGTTGGTTTATACTGCGCACCATACCCAATACAGCGAGAGCGTCTCCATGTACACGCAATCCCTCGACATTCCCGGCAATGTCGCCCCGCTCGACGCGGGCGCCGACTCACCCGAGCAAGTCCGGTTCGACGCCATCATGGCCGCCGACGGCAAGATCGAGCCGCAGGACTGGATGCCCGATGCCTACCGCAAGACGCTGGTGCGCCAGATCTCGCAGCACGCGCACTCGGAAGTCGTGGGCATGCTGCCGGAAGGCAACTGGATTTCGCGCGCGCCGAGTCTGAAGCGCAAGGCGATCCTGCTCGCCAAGGTGCAGGACGAGGCGGGCCACGGCCTCTATCTCTATAGCGCGGCGGAGACGCTCGGCGTCTCGCGCGACCAGCTGATCGACGCCCTGCACGCGGGCAAGGCCAAGTATTCGAGCATTTTCAACTACCCGACGCCCACCTGGGCGGACGTCGGCGTGATCGGCTGGCTGGTCGACGGCGCGGCGATCATGAACCAGATCCCGCTGTGCCGCTGCACCTACGGCCCGTATGCGCGCGCCATGATCCGCATCTGCAAGGAAGAGTCGTTTCATCAGCGCCAGGGTTTCGACGCCCTGCTCGCGATGATGCAAGGCACCGAGGCGCAGCGCGAACTCGTGCAGCAGGCCGTGAACCGCTGGTGGTGGCCAGTGCTGATGATGTTCGGCCCGAGCGACGCCGACTCGGTCCACAGCAACCAGTCGGCCAAATGGGGCATCAAGCGCATCACGAACGACGATCTGCGCCAGAAGTTCGTCGACGCCACGGTCGAGCAGGCCAAAGTGCTCGGCGTGACGTTGCCCGACGCCGACCTGAAATGGAACGAGGCGCGCGGCCACTACGACTACGGCACGATCGACTGGGAAGAATTCTGGCGCGTCGTCAACGGCGACGGCCCGTGCAACCGCGAGCGCCTCGGCACGCGCGTGAAGGCGCACAACGAAGGCGCGTGGGTGCGCGAAGCCGCCCTCGCCCATGCCGAAAAGCAGCGTCAGCGCGCCGAAAGCCGCGCCGCGGCCTGACCCGAACCCGGCGAATGAGCCAACAGAGACTCGAAGGAGACAGCAAGATGAACAAGGAATGGCCGATCTGGGAAGTGTTCGTGCGCAGCAAGCAGGGGCTCGATCACAAGCATTGCGGCAGCCTGCACGCAGCCGACGCCTCGATGGCGCTGCGCATGGCGCGCGACGTCTACACGCGCCGGCAGGAAGGCGTGAGCATCTGGGTGGTGCCGTCCGCGGCGATCACGGCGTCGGACCCGAGTGAAAAGGCCGAGCTGTTCGAACCGGCCGGCGACAAGATCTATCGCCATCCGACGTTCTACACGCTGCCCGACGAAGTCAACCACATGTAAGAGCGAGACCATGACGACGCCCACGCAAGAACACCTCGCGTACGTGCTGCGCCTCGCCGACACCGCGCTGATCCTCGGTCAGCGCAACACGGAATGGTGCGGCCACGGCCCGATCCTCGAAGAAGACATCGCGCTCGCCAACATGAGCCTCGACCTGATCGGCCAGGCGCGCCTGCTCTACACGCACGCCGCCACGCTCGACAAGGCGCTCACCGGCCGCGAGCGCACCGAGGACGACTACGCCTATTTCCGCGCCGAGCGCGAGTTCGCCAACTACACGCTCGCCGAGCTGCCGCATTTCGGGCCGCTCGCCGGCACGACGCATTCGGCCAACGACTACGCCGTGACGATCGTGCGCAACTTCCTTTATGCGTCGCTGATGGCGCATCTGTGGACCGCGCTGCTGCGTTCCGCCGATCCGCAACTGGCCGCCATCGCCGAGCGTTCGATCAAGGAAACGCGCTATCACGTGCATCACGCGCGCGAATGGCTGATCCGTTTCGGCGACGGCACCGAGGAATCGCACCGCCGCGCCCAGGCCGCGCTCGACTGGCTGATGCCGTACACGCGCGAGTTCTTCAGCACGGATGCGGTGGAAACCACCGTGGCCGAAGCCGGCATCGCGCCGCTCACCGCGCAGTTCGAAGCCGCGTGGCGCGCCGACGTGCAAGCAGCGCTCGACGAAGCCACGCTCGTCGCGCCCGCGCCGGTCAAGCACGTGAGCACCGGCAAGCTCGGCGAACACTCGGAGCACATGGGTTTCGTGCTCGCCGAGATGCAGAGCCTCGCGCGCCAGCATCCGGACGCGCGCTGGTAAGCCGCGCCCCGCTTCCAGGGAGATGACGATGCAAGCCACGGCAGACCGCGCGCTCGAACGCGCCTGGGCCGCGCTCGAAGCGGTGCCCGATCCGGAGATCCCGGTGGTGTCGATCCGCGAACTCGGCATTCTGCGCGACGTGCGACGCGCCGACGACGGCCAGCTCGAAGTGGTCATCACGCCGACCTATTCGGGCTGTCCGGCCATGTCGCAGATCGCCGAGGACGTCGCGCACGCGCTCGACGCGGCGCAGATCGCGCCGTACCGCATCGCCACGACGCTGACGCCGGCCTGGACCACCGACTGGATCACCGACGAAGCGCGCGAGAAGCTGCGCGCCTACGGCATCGCGCCGCCCACAGGCAACTGCGGCGGCGGCGCGGCGTCAGGTCCGGACGAAAAGCCGATCACCTTCATGCCGAAACTGCCCGCGCCCGTCTGCCCGCGCTGCGGCTCGAAGCACACCGAGCGCCTCGCGCAATTCGGCTCGACCGCGTGCAAGGCGCTGTACCGCTGCCTCGATTGCCGCGAACCCTTCGACTACTTCAAACCGTACTGATATGGCCACCCCGCAATTCCATTCGCTGCGCATCCGCGAAGTACGTCCCGAAACCGCGGACGCGGTCTCCGTTGCATTCGAAGTGCCGCCCGAGCTGCGCGACGCCTACCGTTTCACGCAAGGACAGTTCGTCACGCTCAAGACCCATATCGAAGGCGAGGAAACGCGCCGCTCGTACTCGATCTGCGTCGGCGTGACCGATTACGACCGTGACGGCGAACTGCGCATCGGCATCAAGCGCGTGCGCGGCGGGCGTTTCTCGAACTTCGCCTTCGATCAGCTCGCGCCGGGCCACGAAATCGATGTGATGACGCCCGACGGCCGCTTCTTCACGCACCTGAACGCCGATCACGGCAAGCATTACGTGGCGTTCTCGGGTGGCTCGGGCATCACGCCGGTGCTGGCGATCGTCAAGACGACGCTCGAAACGGAGCCGCGCAGCGCGTTCACGCTGGTCTACGGCAACCGCAGCGTCGACCAGATCATGTTCGCGGAGGAGCTTGAGGACCTGAAGAACCGCTTCATGGACCGCTTCCGCCTCTACCACGTGCTGTCGGACGATCTGCAGGACGTCGAGCTGTTCAACGGCGTGCTCGATCAGGCCAAGTGCGCGGCGTTCCTCGACACGCTGCTGCCGCCGGGCGAGATCGACGAAGCCTTCATCTGCGGCCCCGCGCCGATGATGGACGCCGCCGAAGCCGCGCTCTCGGTCGCGGGCGTGCCCAAGCCGAATGTCCACGTCGAACGTTTCGGCTCGCCGCTGCCGCAAGCGGGCGTGCCGCCGGTCGAAATCACCGCGGATACGCCGGCCGCCGAGCTGGAAATCGTTATCGACGGCAAGAAGCGCAAGCTGCGTCTGCCCTATGAGGGCGTGAGCCTGCTCGACGTCGGCCTGAAAGCCGGGCTTGCGCTGCCGTATGCATGCAAGGGCGGCGTGTGCTGCACCTGCCGCGCCCGCGTGCTCGAAGGCGAAGTGAAGATGGACAAGAACTACACGCTCGAAGAGCAGGAAGTGAAGGACGGCTTCGTGCTCACCTGCCAATGCCATCCGGTCAGCGAGCGCGTGGTGGTGAGCTTCGACGAGCGTTGAACGCCGCAGTCCCGACGCACACGCCACATGAACGTAAAATTAAGGGCCCGAATACGCAGAAACGGAAATTCGCGGTGACATATCCGCTCTAGAGCAACAGCACGCTTTCGGCCCTCAGGCGATCCGCTTACACTAGGGGCCGCCCGCGCCAGGCGCACTTCGCTGCGCCGCGCGGGCGGTCCCTTTTGTCTCTAGCGCGCTTGCTGGCGTTTATGGCGTTCATGGCGAGCGCAACGAGTTGTCGATGACCACGATCCACCTCATTCATGGCGAGCCGGCGGCGGCCGCACTGCGACAGGCTCTCGACGCGGCGGACCCGGCCGGGCGCGTGATCGCACTGAACGACGACCTCACGGTCGGCCCGCTGCGCGACATCGACGCGAGCGGCAATCCCGGCGCGGCACAACGCGCGGCGTTCTGGCAGCGCCTCGGCGACGTGCCGGACACGCTCGCGCAGCACGACTGCGCGGCGCTCGCCGCCGTCGAAGCCGACGACGCCCACGTGGTGATCTGGCACACGCACGACGCCGCCGATCAGCTCACGCTGCGCCGCGTCTGCTACCGGCTGCGCTGCGCACCGCAACGCCTGAACGAAGTGCGCCTCGCCGCCGACGACCTCGCCGGTACGCCGGAACACG
Source organism: Paraburkholderia sp. SIMBA_027 (assembly GCF_046535315.1). NCBI lineage: Bacteria > Pseudomonadati > Pseudomonadota > Betaproteobacteria > Burkholderiales > Burkholderiaceae > Paraburkholderia > Paraburkholderia sp. SIMBA_027. The sequence goes on along the minus strand of NZ_JAWRWY010000021.1, from coordinate 122,932 downwards.
CCGCCGAACGCCTGCGCGCGCGCCTGCCCGACGCGGCGCCGATCTCGGTGCTGCGCATCACGCGCCTCGCGCTCGAATGGCAGGAAGCGAAGTTCGCGAACGGCGAAACGCGCCGCTGGCGCGACAACACGTTCACCAGCGGCGCCTGGGCCGATCTCGACGCGCTGATCCTCGACACCCTGAACGCGCAGTGTCCGTCGAGCGCACCGTGGCTCGCCTGCGATACCCTCGGCGCGGCGCTCACGCGCGGCGCGGGCTTCGCGGTGGCCGAACCGATCGTGCTATGGCGTCTGCGCGAGCTGGCCGGCGCGGGCGAACTGCATCTGCGCGACGACCGCTGCGCCGCGCCCGCCGAAGGCGCCAACGCGCGCTCGACGCGCCCGGTGCTGCCGCACACCGCTGCGCACCTGTCGCTTTCTCGCTGAATCCGCCGATCTCTCGCCCCCGCCCTCTCCAACTCCGCCGATCCTCGCCGATCTCCGCCGATCCCCAACATGGCACGCACCCGAGCGCCCGACCACGAAACCCAGCGCGACCAGATTCTCGAACTCGCCGCGGCCAAATTCGCGCAGACGAGCTATCCGAGCACGTCGATGTCCGATCTCGCGGCCGCCAGCGGCACGTCCAAAGCCCGCCTCTATCACTACTACGAGAGCAAGGAAGCGATCCTCTTCGATCTGCTCGACCGCTACACGAAGCGGCTGATGCTGATCATCGCCGAGGTGGAAGGCGCGAGCCAGCGCCGCAACCTCGACGAGCGCGAGAGCTTCGCCGAGTTGATCCGCGCGTTTCTCGTGGAGTACGAGACCTCGCACAGCCGCCATGTGGCGCTGCTCAACGACGTCAAATATCTGGTGGACGCGCAGCGCGAGATCATCCTGAACCGCCAGCGCGACGTGGTCGCCGCCTTCACGCGCCAGCTCGCGCGCGCTTATCCGGGCCGCGTGACAGCCGACAACCAGACCGCGCTCACCATGATGGTGTTCGGCATGATCAACTGGACTTTCACCTGGTTGAAGCCCGGCGGCCGCATGGGCTACCGCGATTTCGCCGAGCAGGTGATCGCCGTGGTCGATCACGGACTGCAGTCGGCCTGACCCTTAAAACGAAGCGGATAATCGGCAATATTGCTGCTGCGCAACATGATGTGTAGTCACAACAGTTGACGCGTCAACGTATTCGCCGCACATATCCCATAAAAATCAATGAGTTGGAGCGTCTATTTTCTTAATTAGGCGCAACACTCAAATCTGTAATCCGGGTTTTCCCTAGCCCCACCCCAGGGTTTCCGCTAGAATCCGTTTTGCGCCGCATCATGCGCCCGCAGTCCGATTCTAAGGAGAACCCACCATGAACAAGCTTTCGACCCAAGCCCACGCGCCGATCCTGCCGACCGGCCGCACGCTGTCGTCCGGTCATTCGCCTGTCATGGTGCGCGTGCTCACCTCGGCCGACCGCGACCGCCTGCTGAGCCACTTTCTCGCGCTCGGCACCGACGACCGCCTGCTGCGCTTCGGCCAGGCCGCGCCGGACCATGTGATCGAGAACTATGTGCGCGGTCTGGACTTCACGCGCGACACCGTGTTCGGCGTGTTCGACCATCAGCTGCAACTCGTCGGCGCGGGCCATCTGGCCTATCTGCCCGCCGACGGCAACGGCCGCACCGCCGAATTCGGCGTGTCGGTCAGCGAAAGTGCGCGCGGCCAGGGCATCGGCTCGAAGCTGTTCGAGCGCGCCGCCATCCGCAGCCGCAACACGCACGTCACCACGCTGTACATGCACTGCCTGTCGCGCAACTCCACGATGATGCACATCGCGAAGAAGTCGGGCATGAAGATCGAATACGCCTACGGCGAAGCCGACGCGTATCTCTCGCTCGAACCGGCCGACCAGAGCAGCATCATCGCGGAAATGCTCCAGGAACAGGCCGCCGTGTTCGACTACGCGCTCAAGCGCCAGGCGCGTCAGGCCTCGCGTCTGATCGAAACGATCCTCCCGCAGGCCGTGGCAGCGTGACTCCTGCCCGGCTGGGTTGAATGAGCACGAAATAAAAAAGCGGCTTCGGCCGCTTTTTTTACGTCTATCGCCGCGCGCCTGAAAAGGCGTTCAAAGAATTGGCAGCGCGGTCGTTTCCTTGAAGGTCTGCAGGGAAAAGCTCGACTTCACGTCGATCACCGACGGATGGTGCAGCAACTGGTCCTGCACGAAGCGCGAGAAGTGCGCCATGTCCTCCACCTGCACGCGCAGCAGAAAATCCATGTCGCCCGTCATGGCGTGACACGCCACCACCTCGGGCCACGTCTGCACGGCCGCGCGAAACAGCTCGGCGTGCGTCACGCCCTCGCGCCCCGACGCCGTCGGCCCGCGCTTCTCCAGCCGCACATTCACGTAGGCCAGCAGGTCGAGCCCCAGCTTTTGCGCGTCGAGCAGCGCCACATACCCGCGGATCACCCCGCTCTCTTCGAGCCGCCGGATGCGTCGCAGACACGGACTCGGCGAGAGATTCACCCGCTCCGCGATCTCCTGATTCGAGAGCCGGCCATTCTCCTGAAGAATCGCGAGAATGCGACGGTCGATTGCGTCCAATTCGATGTCAGCCATTTTCTGCCACTCGGTGAAGTATCGAAAGCATTTTATAGCCCAGATTGTGAAAACTACGACCAAGATCGCAAGTTTTCTCCCATATTGGACAGCTAGACTGCCTGCACCAATCAATGATCTTGATCAACGCAGGAGACAACCATGCAGGTCCCCACCTGGGAAAATCCCGTCGGCACCGACGGCTTCGAGTTCATCGAATACACCGCTCCCGATCCCAAAGCGCTCGGCAAGCTGTTCGAGCGCATGGGCTTCACCGCCGTCGCGCGTCACCGCCACAAGGACGTGACGCTTTATCGCCAGGGCGAGATCAACTTCATCGTCAACGGCGAGCCCGATTCGTTCGCGCAGCGCTTCGCGCGCCTGCACGGCCCGTCGATCTGCGCAATCGCGTTTCGTGTGCAGGACGCCGCCAAGGCCTACCAGCGTGCGCTCGAACTGGGCGCATGGGGCTTCGACAACAAGACCGGCCCGATGGAGCTGAACATTCCGGCCATCAAGGGCATCGGCGACTCGCTGATCTATTTCGTCGACCGCTGGCGCGGCAAGAACGGCGCGCAGCCGGGCAGCATTGGCGACATCGGCATCTATGACGTCGACTTCGTGCCGATCGAGGGCGCCGAGCAGAATCCGGTCGGCCACGGCCTCACCTACATCGACCATCTCACGCACAACGTGCATCGCGGCCGCATGGCCGAGTGGGCCGAGTTCTACGAACGCCTCTTCAACTTCCGCGAAATCCGCTACTTCGACATCGAAGGCAAGGTGACGGGCGTGAAGTCGAAGGCAATGACCTCGCCGTGCGGCAAGATTCGTATTCCGATCAACGAGGAAGGCGGCGAGACGGCCGGTCAGATCCAGGAATATCTGGACGCGTATCACGGCGAAGGCATTCAGCACATCGCGCTCGGCACCAGCGACATCTACCGCACGGTGGATGGCCTGCGCGCCTCGAATATCGCGCTGCTCGACACCGTCGACACGTATTACGAACTGGTGAACCGCCGCATTCCGGGCCACACCGAGCCGCTCGACGAGCTGAAAAAGCGCAAGATCCTGATCGACGGCGCGCCCGAGGACCTGCTGCTGCAAATCTTCACGGAGAACCAGATCGGCCCGATCTTCTTCGAGATCATCCAGCGCAAGGGCAATCAGGGCTTCGGCGAAGGCAACTTCAAGGCGCTGTTCGAATCGATCGAACTCGACCAGATCCGCCGCGGCGTCGTGCAGGACAAGGCGTAAGCGTCGTCGGAATATCAAGCGGAAGAAAAGCAAAAAGGGCGGAGATCACACGATCTTCGCCCTTTTTAGCTGGTGAATCAGTCGATGAGTCCGCCGCCGCACACCCGGCCACGGTCTCGCATGAGTGGAATGCTGCGCGGATCAACGCGGCATTGCGCGCCGCTTCATGAGCGGCTGGTTGAGCGACTTAGCGCTCGGCCTTAACCGCCGGTGCGACGTTCGTGTCGACCTTCGCGCACAGCGAATACTGCGCGCACGACGTGGACGCATTCGCGCCGCCGCGGGTGCTGGCGTTCGAATGCAGCGGCGCGCTCATGGCGAAGAACGCTGCCGAGACCGTCAGGAAGGTCTGGATATGTCGATTATTCATGTGGTACTCCTTTTTTCAGACTGCCTGCCACTGCGCAAAAAAACGATCGCGCCCTGAATGTTTCGGGGCGCGGCGCGGATCGCACAGGTGAGGGAGTTAGACAGGATATTCAAGACCGGTTCCGTACAAGTGCAACTTTTACACGTTGTTACTTCACACGAAACTCGGATACATCCTTTGTTACACAGGCCTGACGAGTGCTAAGCACCATCTGATAATTTTGACAGACGGCCTGCGAATGAATGCTGCGATGCATCAGAAAACTCCGACATTCTGACGAGGAGCGGCGGGTTTATCCGAGTGCTACTATCGAAAAAAAGAAGCCAATATGGCGACCCCGGCCAACGCATTCACAAGATGCCGAGGCCCTGAAGTTCTGGCGATCCCACAACGGATTGGTTGGATGGAGGAAGACACATAATGAATGCCCCGCTAGACGCAGGTCAGCGCGCTTCGCTCGAAGCCGCACTCGCTTCCGTCACGCTCGACGACAAATACACCCTCGAACGCGGCCGCGCGTACATGAGCGGCATCCAGGCGCTGGTCCGTCTGCCGATGCTGCAACAGGAACGCGATAAGGCCGCCGGTCTCAATACCGCGGGGTTCATCTCAGGCTATCGCGGCTCGCCTCTGGGCGGTCTCGACCAGTCGCTCTGGAAGGCGAAGCAGCATCTCGCCGCACACGGCATCGTTTTTCAACCCGGCGTCAACGAAGACCTCGCCGCGACCGCAGTCTGGGGTTCGCAGCAGGTGAACCTGTATCCGTCCGCGAAACACGACGGCGTGTTTTCGATGTGGTACGGCAAAGGCCCCGGCGTCGACCGCTGCGGCGACGTTTTCAAGCACGGCAACTCGGCCGGTTCGTCGGCGCACGGCGGCGTGCTGGTGCTCGCCGGCGACGACCACGCCGCCAAGTCCTCGACGCTCGCGCACCAGTCGGAGCACATCTTCAAGGCCTGCGGCCTGCCGGTGCTGTTCCCTTCGAACGTGCAGGAATATCTCGACTTCGGCCTGCACGGCTGGGCGATGAGCCGCTACTCCGGCCTCTGGGTCGCGATGAAATGCGTGACCGACGTGGTGGAATCGTCGGCGTCGGTGGAAATCGATCCGCACCGCACCCGCATCGTGCTGCCCGAGGATTTTCTGATGCCCGAGGGCGGCCTGAACATCCGCTGGCCCGATCCGCCGCTCGTGCAGGAAGCGCGTCTGCTCGACTACAAGTGGTACGCCGGGCTCGCCTACGTGCGCGCCAACAAGCTCGACCGCATCGAGATCGATTCGCCGCACGCGCGCTTCGGCATCATGACGGGCGGCAAGGCGTATCTCGACGTGCGCCAGGCGCTCACCGACCTCGGTCTCGACGACGAAACCTGCGCGCGCATCGGCCTGCGGCTCTACAAGGTCGGCTGCGTGTGGCCGCTCGAAGCGCAAGGCGCGCAAGCCTTCGCGCGCGGGCTCGAAGAAATTCTCGTGGTCGAGGAAAAGCGCCAGATTCTCGAATACGCGATCAAGGAAGAGCTGTACAACTGGCCCGATGCACAGCGTCCGCGCGTCTACGGCAAGTTCGACGAGAAGGACGGCGCAGGCGGCGAATGGTCGGTGCCGATGGGCAACTGGCTGCTGCCCGCGCACTACGAACTCTCGCCCGCGATCATCGCCAAGGCCATCGCCACGCGTCTCGACAAGTTCGAGATGCCGTCCGACGTGCGCGCGCGCATCGCCGCACGCGTGGCCGTGATCGAAGCGAAGGAACGCGCGCTCGCCAAACCGCGCGTGCAGGCCGAACGCAAGCCGTGGTTCTGCTCGGGCTGCCCGCACAACACCTCGACGAACGTGCCCGAAGGCTCGCGCGCGATGGCGGGCATCGGCTGCCACTACATGACCGTGTGGATGGACCGCAGCACCAGCACCTTCAGCCAGATGGGCGGCGAAGGCGTGGCGTGGGTCGGTCAGGCGCCGTTCACGAACGACAAGCACGTGTTCGCCAATCTCGGCGACGGCACCTACTTCCACTCGGGTCTGCTCGCGATCCGCGCGGCGATCGCCTCGAAGGCGAACATCACCTACAAGATTCTCTATAACGACGCGGTCGCGATGACGGGCGGCCAGCCCGTCGACGGCGTGCTCACGGTGCCGCAGATCACGCATCAGCTCGCGTCCGAAGGCGCGAAGCAGATCGTGATCGTCACCGACGAGCCGCAGAAGTACGAAGGCGACATTGCCGCGAAACTCGCACCTGGCGTGACGATCCATCATCGCGACCGGCTCGACGCCGTGCAGCGCGAACTGCGCGAGGTCGCGGGCACGACGATCCTGATCTACGACCAGACCTGCGCGACGGAAAAGCGCCGCCGCCGCAAGCGCGGCACGTATCCCGACCCGGCAAAGCGCGTGGTGATCAACGAGGCCGTCTGCGAAGGTTGCGGCGATTGCTCGGTGCAGTCGAACTGCCTCTCGGTCGAACCGCTCGACACCGAATACGGCACGAAGCGCCAGATCAACCAGTCGAGCTGCAACAAGGACTTCTCGTGCCTCAAGGGCTTCTGCCCGAGCTTCGTCACGGTCGAAGGCGGCCAGTTGCGCAAGCCGAAGGCGAGCAGCGTCGCGAACGACACGATGCCCGCCGTGCCGACGCCAGACGTGCCCGCCATCGCGCGCCCCTACGGCGTGCTCGTGACGGGCGTGGGCGGCACCGGCGTGGTGACGATCGGCGCGCTGCTCGGCATGGCCGCGCACCTCGAAGCCAAGGGCGTGACCGTGCTCGACGTGACCGGCCTCGCGCAGAAAGGCGGCGCGGTGATGAGCCACGTGCAGATCGCCAATCGTCCGGACGACATCCACGCGACGCGCATCGCGATGGGCGACGCGAAACTCGTGATCGGCTGCGATGCCATCGTGACCGCGAGCGACGACTGCGTCTCGCGCATGCACGAAGGCGCCACGCATGTCGTGCTCAACAGCACGCCCACGCCGACGGCCGAGTTCATCAAGAATCCGCAGTGGCAGTTTCCGGGTTCGAACACCGAGACCGACGTGCGCAACGCGGCGGGCGCGGACAATGTGGCCACCGTCGACGCCAATCGCTACGCGCTCGCGCTGCTCGGCGACGCGATCTACACGAATCCGTTCGTGCTCGGCTACGCGTGGCAAAAGGGCTGGCTGCCGCTCACGCACGAATCGCTCACGCGCGCGATCGAGCTGAACGCCGTGCAGGTCGAGAAGAATCTCGCGGCCTTCGAATGGGGGCGGCGCGTCGCGCACGACCGCGCGGCTGTCGATCAGCTGATCCGGAAGCCGCTCGCGGAACAAGGCGTCAGCGACGCGGGCGCGAAGATCGTCTCGCTGCACACGCCCAAGGCGCTCGACACGCTGATCGAGAAGCGCGCGCAGTATCTGGCCGCGTATCAGAACGAGGCGTACGCTCAGCGTTATCGCGCGTTCGTCGATGCGGTGCGCCGCGCCGAAGCCCAGCTCGAACACGTCGACGGCCAGCAGCCGCTCACCGAAGCCGTCGCGCGCAATCTGCACAAGCTGATGGCGTACAAGGACGAGTACGAAGTCGCACGCCTCTACGCCGATCCGGCCTTCGTCGAGAAGATCAAGGCGAGCTTCGAAGGCGACTGGAAGCTCAACTTCCATCTTGCGCCGCCGTCGTTCGCGAAGCACGACGACAAGGGTCATCTGCTGAAGAAGCAGTATGGCCCGCGCATGCTGTCGGCGATGCGCGTGCTCGCGAAGCTCAAGTTCCTGCGCGGCACGGCGCTCGATCCGTTCGGCCGCACCGAGGAACGCCGCCACGAACGCGCGCTGATCGGCGAATACGAGGCGCTGATGCGCGAAGTGAGCGGCGGCCTGCGCGACGCGAATCTGCCGCTCGCGCTCGAACTCGCGAACCTGCCCGACGCGATTCGCGGCTACGGCCACGTGAAGGAGAACAACCTCAAGGCCACGCGCGCGAAGTGGGCGACGCTGCTCGCGAAGTGGCGCTCGCCGGAAAACGGCGCGGCGCGGCACGCAGCTTGATGCGTTTTTGAGGCGGTTCTGAGGCGGTAAAAAACAAAGGGCGCTCCGTGTAAAACGGAGCGCCCTTTTCACATCATCATGAGGCGGTCAAGACGAAGACCGCCGCGACCTTACTTCGCCACTTTGGCGTTCGCCGAAGCGACAGCCGTCATGTTGATGATGCGTCGCACCGTCGCCGCCGGCGTGAGGATGTGCACCGGCTTCGACGCGCCCAGCAGGAACGGGCCGACCGTCACGCCTTCGCCGCCGATCATCTTCAGCAGGTTGTACGTGATGTTCGCCGCTTCCACGTTCGGCATGATCAGCAGGTTCGCTTCGCCCGCGAGCGTGGTGCCCGGGAACGACTGCTTGCGGATCATTTCCGAAAGCGCGGCGTCGCCGTGCATTTCACCGTCCACTTCGAGCTGCGGCGCGCGTTCCGAAATCAGCTGACGCGCGGCCTGCATGCGCGCCGACGTCGACGAACGCACGCTGCCGAAATTCGACGACGACAGCAGCGCGACCTTCGGCGTGATGCCGAACTTCTCGATTTCGCGCGCGGCGAGAATCGTCATGTCGGCGAGCTGCTCGGCGCTCGGCACTTCGTTCACGTAGGTGTCGCTGATGAACAGGTTGCGGCCAGGCAGCATCAGCAGGTTCATCGCCGCGTAGTTCTCGGCTTCCTGCGCCTTGCCGAACACCTGCTCGACGAACTTCAGGTGATAGTCGAAGCTGTTGAGCAGGCCGCAGATCATGCCGTCGGCGTCGCCCAGATGCACGAGGATCGCGCCGATCAGCGTGTTGAACTTGCGCATCGACGCCTTCGCCACGTCGGGCGTGACGCCCTGGCGCGCGCCCAGTTCGTGATACGCCTGCCAGCTCTTCTGGAAGCGCGGATCGTCTTCCGGATCGACGATCTCGAAGTCGGTGCCCGCGCGCAGCTTCGAGCCCATCTTCTTCAGGCGCATTTCCACGACAGCCGGGCGGCCGACGATGATCGGCCTGGCGATCTTCTCGGTCAGCACGAATTGCGCGGCGCGCAGCACGCGCTCGTCTTCACCTTCGGCGAACACGATGCGCGCGTTGCTGGCCTTCGCGGCCGCGAACACCGGACGCATCACCATGCCCGTGCGGTACACGGTTGCGCCCAGTTCTTCGCGGTACGCGTCCATGTCCTTGATCGGACGCGTGGCCACGCCCGAATCCATCGCGGCCTGCGCGACGGCCGGCGCGATCTTGATGATCAGGCGCGGATCGAACGGCTTCGGAATCAGATATTCCGGGCCGAATTCGAGCGTGTGGCCTTCATAGGCCTTCGCCACTTCGTCGCCCTGATCGGTTTCTTCCGCGAGTTCGGCGATCGCGCGCACGCACGCGAGCTTCATCTCTTCCGTGATGGTCGTCGCGCCCACGTCGAGCGCGCCGCGGAAGATGAACGGGAAGCACAGCACGTTGTTGACCTGGTTCGGATAGTCCGAACGGCCCGTGGCGATGATCGCGTCCGGGCGCACGCGCTTGGCCTCTTCCGGGCGGATTTCTGGCTCCGGATTGGCGAGCGCCAAGATCAGCGGCGTGGTGCCCATTTCCACGACCATCTCGGCCTTGAGCACGCCGGCGCTCGAGCAGCCGAGGAACACGTCCGCGCCCTTGATGGCGTCGGCGAGCGTGCGCGCGTCGGTGTTCGCCGCGTAGCGCGCCTTCGACGGATCGAGATTGCCGCGGCCTTCGTAGATCACGCCCTTCGAGTCGGTGACGAGGATGTTTTCCTTCTTCGCGCCGAGCTTGACCAGCAGATCCAGACAGGCGATGGCCGCCGCGCCCGCACCCGAGCACACCAGCTTGATGCTGCCCAGATCCTTGCCCACGACCTTCAGGCCGTTGAGGATGGCCGCCGAAGCGATGATCGCCGTGCCGTGCTGGTCGTCGTGGAAGACGGGAATCTTCATGCGCTCGCGCAGCTTCTGCTCGATGTAGAAGCACTCGGGCGCCTTGATGTCTTCGAGGTTGATGCCGCCGAGCGTCGGCTCGAGCATCGCGATCGCTTCGACGAGCTTGTCCGGGTCGCTTTCGTCGAGTTCGATGTCGAATACGTCGATGCCCGCGAACTTCTTGAACAGGCAACCCTTGCCTTCCATCACCGGCTTGGCCGCGAGCGGGCCGATGTTGCCGAGGCCGAGCACGGCGGTGCCGTTGGTCACGACGCCGACGAGGTTGCCGCGCGAGGTGTACTTCTGCGCGTCGAGCGGATCGGCGTGGATCGCTTCGCACGCAGCCGCCACGCCCGGCGAATACGCGAGCGAAAGGTCGAGCTGGTTCGACAGCGGCTTGGTCGGCGTAACGGAAATCTTGCCGGGCTTCGGATTCTGGTGATAAGCGAGCGCGCTTTGCTTCAGTTGTTCATCCATTTTCAGGCCTGCCAGGACGTGAGAGACGAAAGGAGTTTTATGGTCGTATGCCGCCGGTCCGCGCGTAGGGATACGTCGGCGTCGAAAGCAGCATCGGCTGACGAAACCACCTGTGAAACAGGCACGCGAGAAATAGCGGGCGATTAGTGTACACCCCGCATCGTTTCAGGCGACTTGGGTCAAAGACTGATACCGGGAATTTGCATAACGCCTGTTAAGCGGCATTTTTGTGGCGGCGGCGCGGCGCGCGCGCGGCGATTGCAGTGCAGCAATCGGCGAATCAAAGACCGATCGGCGGCGAACGGCGACGTTGGCGAACGCGGGGCGCAAAAAGCGTGCGATTGGCGCAGGCCCGCCCGACGCGCAGGCGCCGCGTGTGGCGCAATTGTTGCGGCCACGCGGACGTTTTATTGCGCGACGCGCGGCGCAGCGCGCCTGTTCCGTGCAAACGCGTGCGGCGTTGCGCCGCAGTTTTTGCGCGCCGCGCTTGATGTGCGCGCGCTGGATCTGCGCTGTGTTCGCGCGTTCGGTCAGCGTTTCGCGCCCGCGCTCAGTCGAGCGCCGCGCCGCGCCGTTCAGGAATCAGAAAGAGCGTGGCGAGGATGTCGAGCACGTAGATCGACGCGAGCATGGCGAGTGCCGTCGAGAACGAATAGCGCGCGGCCACGGCGCCCACCGCGAGCGGCCCGAAGCCGCCCACCGCGCGGCCGATGTTGAACAGCACGTTCTGCGCGGTGGCACGTGCGGCGGTCGGATACAGCTCGGAGATCAGTGCGCCGTAGCCACCGATCATGCCGTTCACGAACACGCCCATTGCCGCGCCGCCGATCAGGAGCGCGAACGGCGTGGAAAGCTGCGCGTAGACGAACACCATCGCGACCGCGCCCGTCTGGTAGAACAGGAACGCCGGACGGCGGCCGAAGCGGTCGGCGGCCACGCCGAACAGCCAGATGCCGAGCGCCATGCCCGCGACGGTCGCCGCGGTCCAGAGCCCCGATTTCGTCAGCGAATAGCCGAACGACTTCGCGAGATACGCGGGCAGCCAGATCATCAGCCCGTAGTAGCCGAAGTTCTGCACCGAGCAGAGCACCGCCACGCCGAGACTCGCGCGCGCCGTGCGGGCGTCGGCGACCAGCAGGCGCAGCGCACGCGGCTTGTGCTGCGGCGCGGCCTGCGCCACGCGCTCGCGGTGCGCGACGAACAGTTCCGGTTCCTCGACGCGTCGGCGCACGAAGAACGACGCCACCGCCGGCAGCAGCCCGACCGCGAACATGCCGCGCCAGCCGATCACGGGCAGCAGCCACGGCGTGAGCAGCGCCGCGGCCAGCACGCCGGCCTGCCAGCCGAGCCCGACATACGACGACGCCCGCGCACGCAGCCGCGCCGGCCACGCTTCGGCAACCAGCGCCATGCCGATGCCGAATTCGCCGCCGAGGCCGATGCCCGCGATGGTCCGGTAGACCAGCAGATCGGCGTAACCGCGCGAGAGCGCGCACAGGCCGGTGAAGACGGCGAACAGCAGGATCGTCCAGGTCAGTACGCGCACGCGGCCGAAGCGGTCGGACAGCAGCCCGAACACGATGCCGCCGACCACCGCGCCCACCAGCGTCCACGTGACGAGCGAGCCCGCCTGGGCGCCCGTCAGATGCAGGTCGGCGCTGATGGCGGGCAGCATGAAGCCGAGCATCAGCAGGTCGAAGCCGTCCATCGCGTAGCCCGCCACCGAGGCGATCAGCGCCCGCACGGCGTGGCCGCGCGGGGCTGTGTTCGCCGGGTCGCCCGACGGGTCGGGCGCGTTCACATGCGTGCTCGCGGCGGGCGCAAAGGCGACGTCGGCGGGGGTGGCGTCCGAGTCTTGGGGGGCTTGGGGGTTTGGGGAGACGGAAGCAGAACGTGGATCGGGCTGTGACCCGGAAGGCGAAGCAGGCGACATGGCGGACGAAATCCTGTGCTGGACGGGCGCGGGCGCGCGCGACGCGGCCCCGGCGAAAACCGGCGTGAGTTTACTGGCGTGGGTGCGCGGTCACAACTGCGATCAAAAGCCAGCGCGGTTTGCGCATCCGCACCGACGCGCACCCCGATCGCGCCCCACAAACCGATCCATCACTGTCAGACGCTGTCAGATCGACTCGGTCATACCGACTCGTCGGCGCCCGTCAAGTCGGGTAAAATACCGGCCTACGCGCGCAAGAGAAGCCGTCCGGAGCGAGCGGGCCGTCTGAAGCCAAACCTCAGACGATCGACGCCCTCCAGACCGCGCACCGCAGGTTCCGTGCACACGAACCCGCCGTGCCAGCGCCACCGGGCCGAGCGCCCACCCTCCTCCGCACTCTCACATCCAAGGATTCGCCCATGACAGGCAACGATCGCCAGACGATCTCGGACGCAACCGCGAAAATGCTGCTCGAAGTGAAGGCCGTTCACTTCAACGCGGAAAAGCCCTTCATCTTCACTTCCGGCTGGGCGAGCCCGGTCTACATCGACTGCCGCAAGCTGATCTCGTACCCGCGCGTGCGCCGCGGCCTGATGGAAATGGCCGAAGCGACGATCCTGCGCGACGTCGGCTACGAGCAGATCGACGCCGTCGCCGGTGGCGAAACCGCGGGCATCCCGTTCGCGGCCTGGCTGTCGGACCGCCTGATGGTGCCGATGCAGTACGTGCGCAAGAAGCCGAAGGGTTTCGGCCGTAACGCGCAGATCGAAGGTCTGCTGACCGAAGGCCAGCGCGTGCTGCTGGTCGAAGACCTGACCACGGACAGCCGCAGCAAGATCAACTTCATCAACGCGCTGCGTACCGCGGGCGCGCAAGTGAACCACTGCTTCGTGCTGTTCCACTACAACATCTTCAAGGAAAGCGTCTCGGTCCTGAAGGACATCGACGTCGATCTGCACGCACTTGCCACGTGGTGGGACGTGCTGCGCGTCGCCAAGGAATCGGGCTACTTCGAAACGAAGACGCTCGACGAAGTCGAGAAGTTCCTGCACGCACCGGCCGAATGGTCGGCGGCGCACGGCGGCGCGACGTCGGCACCGCAGTAAATCGCTGCAATAAATCGCTGGATCAGCGCTGATCGCTTCGCGCGATCAGACTAAAAAGGCCATCCGCTTCACGGCGGATGGCCTTTTTTCATGTGCGTCCGATAAGCGGATAACGCGCTCAGGTCGCCCCGCCGCCCGGCACGCTCTCGTCCGGCACGTGCGCCGACAGATTGAGCAGCCCGTTGCTCTGCGCGTACTGAAAGAGTTCGGAGTCGCGGTCGAGTCCGAGCTTGCGCATGGCCGTGTTCTTCTGCGTGCTGATGGTCTTGATGCTGCGATTGAGCTTTTCCGAGATTTCCTTGATCGTCATGCCCGACACGAACAGACGCACCACCTCGAGCTCGCGCTTGGAGAGGATCACCTCCTCGCTCTTGCCGCCGCTGTTCATCCGCAGCGAATCGAGCGCGATCTTCACTTGCGGGCTCATATATTCGAGATTGCGGTGAACGTGCTGCACGGCGAGGCCGATATGACTGAGGTCGTCGGACTTGTGCACGACGGCGATCACGCCGAGTTCGCCCAGACGCTTGAGCAGCGCGGCGTTCTCGAGCATGGTCAGGACGACGATGGGAATCTGGGGATAGTTGCGGCGCAGATAGCCGATGAGCGGCAGGCCGTCACCGTACTGGCCGCCTGGCATCGCGAGATCGGTCACGAGAACGTCGCAGGGCGTGGTCTGCAGCGCCTTGACCAGTTCGGTGGACTGACGGGCGCGCGCGACGACCTGAATACCGGGAAACTTGAGCAGCGCATGCTCTGCGCCGAACAAGATCACCGGATGATCGTCCGCGACTACAACCCTGATTGGCTGCTGCTGCATCACCCCTCCTGTAGGCAGTCCTGCTTTGTGCTTGACTTCTGATTGCCTGCGCGCCTACGGAACTCCCCGTTCCCGACACTCTCCGACATCCATATCGACTCTTTCCTACAGCCTTGCATTGCGTTGCAGGCCACGCAGAAAAGCTCGCGACTATAGCCGATTTCCTCCTGCGCGAAGTGCTCGCGCAAGCGAAAGACATCGCAGGAATACCGTTATATTGAACGAAATTCGATCTGGCGCACAATTCAAATGCGCACTGTCGGAAATATCTGAGATGCACGCGTTCAACATACAGGAGAACCGGCTCATGCGTAATCGGCGTGTGACTGCTGCGCCCGCATTGACTGCAATCGCGCGCGCTTCCGTGATGGCCGTCAAGGCTGCGCGCGTGGGCGTCGCGCTGCTCTTGATCTGCGCGGGCGCTCGCGTGCAGGCCGCCGAGCACTTCGCCGTGAGCAGTGCGAACTGGCACGACGGCGCTCAGGTGGCCAGCGCGCAAATCTTCAACGAAAGCGGCTGCGAAGGCCGCAACCATTCGCCGCAACTGAGCTGGCGCAATGCGCCTGCCGGCACGCGCAGCTTCGCGGTCACCGTGTTCGATCCCGATGCGCCCGGGCGCGGCTGGTGGCACTGGGCCGTCGCCAACATACCCGCTCGCGTCGCCTCGCTACCCGAGAACGCGAGCGCGTCGGGTGCGCTGAAGAAACTCGGCGCGATCGAGGCGCGCAACGATTTCGGCGGCGACGGCTACGGCGGCCCCTGCCCGCCGCCTGGCAAACCGCATCGCTATGTCGTGACCGTCTACGCACTGCGCGTCGACAGACTCGCGCTCGCCCCGGGCCGCCCCGGCACGATGTTCGAGCACGAGATCGAAGGCGCGGCGCTCGGCAGCGCAACGATCACCGTCACGTACGGCCGCTGAGGACAGCGAACCTTTGCAAACGTTCGTTGCGCGACGCCGCGCATAACGCGCATAACCCGCATTTCGCACGTTTCAGACACGCCGGTCATGACGCGACGCATGACACGCCGATTACGTCGCACGCCGAAAAACTCTCCTACCGCCCGCTACGCGCCGCGGCGCGCGACAGCGCCGCGGAACTGGTTACCATGATGCGACGCCGCACGCGCGTGCGGCCCGTCCTGATCTGCCGTTCTCCGTCGTTCAACTTCACTGGAGCCAGTCATGTCCCGGATCGTCATTGCGTATCACAGCGGCTACGGCCACACGAAGAAACTCGCCGAAGCCGTGCACGCGGGCGTACAAGGCGCGGGCGCGCACGCGACGCTCATTGCCGTCGCCGACATCGACGATGCGGGCTGGGCCGAGCTCGACGCCGCCGACGCCATCATCTTCGGCGCGCCGACCTACATGGGCGGACCGTCCGCCGACTTCAAGAAGTTCGCCGACGCCAGCTCGAAAGCCTGGTTCACGCAGAAGTGGAAGGACAAGGTCGCGGCGGGTTTCACCAACTCGGCGACGATGAACGGCGACAAGTTCTCGACCATTCAGTACTTCGTAACGCTGTCGATGCAGCACGGCATGATCTGGACCGGCACCGGCATGCTGCCCGCCAACACGAAAGCGGCCACGCGCGACGATCTGAATTTCGTCGGCGGCTTCACCGGCCTGCTCGCGCAATCGCCCGCCGACGCCTCGCCCGACGAAGCGCCGCCTTCGGGCGATCTCGAAACCGCGAAAGCCTTCGGCACGCGCGTCGCCGCGGTAACGGAGCGCTGGCTCGCGGGGCGCGCGGCGTCAGCCTGAAGTCCCCTCCGCGCCCGATCACGTCGCGATTGGCGGCGGTTCGGCATGCGAACGTCTGACAGACGTTCGCGCCCCCTGACCGCGAATTGCCCTACTCGCTAAGCCAGATCCTCGGGTAAAGCCTGATTTTTTTCGGCCCCGCGTCACACGTGCGGCGGCATACGGTCTTAAAATACCGTTCCCGCGCCCCATCGGTGAGCGCGCAGCGACTCGCGCTGCGCGGCAGGCGGCGCCCGCAATCCCCGCGTTTCAGAGAGAGCGAGATGAGCACGAAAGTTTTTGTCGACGGACAGGAAGGCACGACCGGCCTGAAGATTTTCGAATACCTGTCGCAGCGCGCCGACGTCGAGATCCTGCGGATCGACGAGGCCAAGCGGAAGGACGTCGAGGAACGCCGTCGTCTCATCAACGCATCGGATGTGACCTTCCTGTGCCTGCCGGACGTGGCCTCGCGCGAATCGGCTTCGCTGGTCGAGAACGACCGCACGGTGCTGATCGACGCGAGCACGGCCTTCCGCACCCACGCCGACTGGGCTTACGGCCTGCCTGAACTGACCCGCGCGCAGCGCGAGAAAGTGCGCGCGTCGAAGCGCATCGCGGTCCCCGGCTGCCACGCTTCGGCATTCGTGCTGGCGATGCGCCCGCTCGTCGAGGCCGGTCTGGTCGCGCCCGGTTTCGCGGCGCACAGCTACTCGCTGACCGGCTACAGCGGCGGCGGCAAGAAGATGATTGCGGAGTACGAAGCAGGCGGCAATCCGAAGCTGATGAGCCCGCGCCCGTACGCGCTCGGCCTCACGCACAAGCATCTGCCGGAAATGGCGTTCCACGGCGGCCTCGAGCAGCCGCCCGTGTTCACGCCGATCGTCGGCCCGTTCTACAAGGGCCTCGCGGTCACGACCTATTTTTCGCCGAAGCAGCTCACGCGCCGCGCCGCGCCGCAAGACGTGCTCGCGCTGTACAGCGAGTACTACGCGGGCGAGCGCTTCGTGCGCGTGATGCCGTTCAACGCCGATGAGAATCTCGACAGCGGCATGTTCGACGTGCAGGCGAACAACGACAGCAATCGCGTCGACCTGTTCGTGTTCGGCAACGACGAGCAGTTCGTCACGGTCGCGCGCCTCGACAATCTGGGCAAGGGCGCCTCGGGCGCGGCGATCCAGTGTATGAACCTCGCGATCGGCGCGGCCGAAGACAGCGGCCTGAACGCATAAGGCCCCGGCAGCGCGGTTTTCGCGTCGCCAACAAAAAACCGGCTTCTCGGAGCCGGTTTTTTTACGTCCGCGCTTGGTCGACGCTTGAGTCCGCGAGTCGTGCGCAAGGCCGTGTGCAAAGTGCACAGGCGAAAAAAAGCCCGCCATGTTTGGCGGGCTGAATCCATATCAGAGGAGACATGGAGGAGACAAAGCGAAGTATATCGAACTACTTGGTGCGACGCAACATGTAAAGTAGTGTGGACCCTGAACGTTGCAATTTAGCAACATAATACGCGTCCTGAATTACCCGCAGATGATCTGGATATCGGGGCAAATCGATGGATGAGTGCGTGCGCCAACGCCGGCTTATCCGCCGATCATCGAGAGGATGAAAGTGAGCTGATCGAGCCCGACCGGACGCACGAGGTGGACATCGAAACCGGCCGCGAGCGCCTCGTCGCGATGCTGAGACTCGCCCCAGCCGCTCAGCGCGATCAGCAGCGGCAAGCGCGCTGGCGCCGCTTGTGCGCCGGGCGCGCCAGGCATGGCGGGCGCGACGCGAGTGACGCACGCCTCGCGCAGCCGCTGCACCAGCACGGCGAAATCGTCGCCATCGGCCAGCGACAGCGCGACGATCGCCACGTCGGGCGCAAACCGCGACGCCGCCTCGGCCGCGTCGTCGAGCGTGCGGGCCAGCGCGGTCGCGTACTGGAGGTCGGCCAGCAAGGTGCCGAGTCCCGTGAGCGACTTTTCGTCGTTATCGGCGATCAGAATGCGCGCTTCCATCCACCGTCTCCTGCGCCATTTCCCTCGCCGTCTCCCGGACTGCTCGTTTGCATCGCCGTCGCCCCGATGGTGTGGTGAGCGCGGCGCGCAATCGCAAGTGCACGGAATGCACCGGATGCCGCCGCGTTCTGTCCCACATTCTGCATATGCGCCCGGATGGGCTTTGTGCGTCAGCGCGCGGTCGTCTGATGATTTTGACCTGCGCGGCGCGTCGTCGGCTCCCGTGCTTGCGCCCCGAATGGTGCTGCGTGGCGCTCAGTCGCCCCGCCCCGCGCGCCGCGCCGACACCTTGCCGAGCACGGCGAAATCGCGGTCGCCGTCGCCGTGCGCGATCGCTTCGAGCAGACTGTCGCGCACCACGCTCGCAACCGGCAGCGGCGTCGATACCGCGTCGGCGGCCGCGAGCGCGAGGCGCACATCCTTGAGCCCGAGGCGCGCCTTGAAGAGCGCGGGCTCGTAGCGGCCCTCGGCAATCATGCCGCCGTAGCCCGCGTAGACCGGTCCCGGAAACGGCCCGCTCGTGACGACGTCGAGAAAATCGCGCATCGCGACGCCGTGTCCGCCCAGCAGCGCCGCCGCCTCGCCGAGTGTTTCCACGGCCGCGGCCAGCATGAAGTTCGCCGCCAGTTTCATCACGTTGGCCTGCGGCGCCAGCGCGCCGATGCGCCACGTTTTCTGGCCGATGGCGTCGAACAGCGGCTGCGCGCGGTCGATGGCCTCGGCCGCGCCCGCCGCGATGATCGTGAGCTTCGCCGCCGCAGCCGCGTCGGGCCGCCCGAGCACCGGCGCCGCCACGTAGTGCAGACCGCGCTCGGCGTGTTCGCGCGCGAGCGTTTCGGCGAGCGCGACCGAAATCGTCGCCATGTTCACGTGCACGAGGCCGCGCGCGGCGCCGGCAAGCAGCGCGGCGTCGATCACTTCGCGCGTGGCCGCGTCGTCGGCGAGCATCGAGAGCACGGCGTCGCCCGCGAAAGCCTCGGCCGGCGTGGCGACCACGCGCGCGCCCGCGGCGGCCAGCGCGTCGGCCTTCGCCGCCGTGCGGTTCCAGACCCGCACCGTGTGTCCCGCCTTCAGCAGGTTGGCGACCATTGCGCCGCCCATTTCGCCGAGGCCGATAAAGCCGATGTCCATCTCATGCTCCTTGTAGTGGGAACCGGCAGTAGAGCACAGCGCGACGGCATCTGCAGCGCGCCGGGAGCAGTGCCATACTGGCCGGCATGACCACCGCCGTCACCGCCACCTTCCGCTTTTACGAGGAGCTGAACGACTTCCTCGCGAAACCGCTGC
Source organism: Paraburkholderia sp. SIMBA_027 (assembly GCF_046535315.1). Classification (NCBI taxonomy): domain Bacteria; kingdom Pseudomonadati; phylum Pseudomonadota; class Betaproteobacteria; order Burkholderiales; family Burkholderiaceae; genus Paraburkholderia; species Paraburkholderia sp. SIMBA_027. The sequence goes on along the minus strand of NZ_JAWRWY010000021.1, from coordinate 103,422 downwards.
GCCGGCGCGACTTCCGCTGCGCGTGCGCGCGCGACGCCACGGCCAAGCACATGATCGAAGCGCTCGGCGTGCCGCATACGGAAGTCGAACTGATCCTCGTGAACGGCGAATCGGTGGGTTTCGAGCATCCGCTCGCGGACGGCGACCGCGTGGCCGTCTATCCAAAATTCGAGGCGCTCGACATCCGGCCGCTGCTGCGGGTGCGGGCGGAACCGCTGCGCGAGCCGCGCTTCATCGCCGATGCGCATCTGGGCGGCCTCGCGCAACTGCTGCGGCTCGCGGGCTTCGACACGCTCTACGACAACCATTTCGCCGACAACGCCATCGAACAACTGGCCGGCGCCGAGCATCGCATCGTCCTCACGCGCGACCGCGAACTGCTCAAGCGGCGCGGCATCACGCACGGCTGCTACGTGCGCGCGCTCAAGCCGCGTGCGCAACTCGACGAGATCGTCGAGCGCCTGGATCTGGCCGCGAGCGCGCGGCCGTTTCGCCTGTGCCTGATGTGCAACGCGCCGCTGCGGCGCATCGCGCGCGACGAAGTGAGTGCGCGCGTGCCGCCGGGCGTGTTCGAGCGCCACACGCGTTTCGTGACCTGCGACGTCTGCGAGCGCGTATTCTGGGAAGGTTCGCACTGGCGCCGCATGCGCACGCTGATCGACGATGTGACGGGCCGGCCGCCCGCGAAACCGCCCGCGAAACCGCCCGCGAAACCGCCCGCGAAACCGGCCGCGCCACCGCCCTCGCCCACGGACGCCGCCGCCACGCAAGCGCCGCTCACCGATGCCGACGGCGACATCGCCTCGCCTGGCTGAGTTGGCGCCCCGCCCGATCACCGCGATGGACGCGCGCCCGGGTTTGCGTACAATGCGCGCCACCGCCCAACTCCGGAGCCGCACACATGGCCATGAAGAAGTTCGACCTTGAGAAAAACAAGGCGCTGAAATTGATGCAAAGCACCCACAAGGCCAGCCCCGACCGCTTCGGCAAGGGCTCGTCCGACGCCCCGCTCGACCGTCGCGAGCAGCGCAAGCTCGATCAGGCTGCGGGCCTCGTGCCGTTCGCCTGCAAGCTGAACGCCGATCTCGTCGCGAAGCTCAAAACGCGCGCCGAGACGCATCCCGAAGGCATGACCGGTCTGCTGACCGAACTGCTCGAAGCCGCGCTCGCGAAGTAAGCACCGCCAGGCGCAAAAAAGGGACAAAAAAAGCCAGAGCATTGCTCTGGCTTTTTTCTTTGCAGCAAGGACTGCGTCGCGCGGACGAGCCGCGCAGCCGCTTAGTTCTGCGTGCCCTTGTCGCTCGTGCCGGCAGCCGAAGCCGCTTCCTCGACCTTGGCGCGCTTGCCGTGGTGCTTGAGCTTCTTGTGCTGCTTCTTGGCCTTGGCCGGTGCGCTGGCTGCCGGAGCGGCCGCGGCGGGCGCCGAAGCTTCCTGGGCGATTGCCTGAACCGAAATCAGTGCGACGGATGCTGCGATAAGCGAGGCGAGAATCTTTTTCATCTGATGTTCCCCAAACCTGACAAATATGACCGGCACGTTGTAAATGGGTACGGCATGAAGGCGATTCGCTCCGCTGGCCGATCTGGGCGGGCGTTTCGCGCGAAGCAGTATTACGCAGCGTAGGCGGTTTGTCATCCGCAAACGGGGCGGTGTATTTTCGGGGAGACAACTCGCTTTCAATTCGGATACGATCGGGATTTCGCACGTCCGTTTCATTGTGCTTTCCCGGGTTTTCCTGGCCGCGCCTGCCTGCGCGCGTGCTGTCGCCAGGGCTTGCCTCGCCGTGCCTCGCATCGCCCGAACCGAGATTTCCGCTTGAACTCCGCCTCCCGCCAACACCTGCGCGCCAATCTGCTGATGCTGGCCGCCGCCATGATCTGGGGCTCCGCCTTCGTCGCCCAGCGACTGAGCCTCGACGCCATCGGTCCGTTTCTTTTCACCGGCATCCGCTTTTTGCTCGGTGCGCTGGTCGTCTCGGTGTTTGTGTTCGCGCTGCGGCGCGGGCGGCGTTCCGGCAGCGATCACAACGATCAGCGCGGCGATGCCAGCACCGCGGCTTTCATCGCTCGACGCCCGCTCTTCGACGCCGCCTTGCTGCGCGACGGCGCGATCCTCGGCCTCGTGCTCGCCGTGGCGATCTCCCTGCAGCAGATCGGCCTGCGCTACACGAAGATCGCCAACGCGGGTTTCATCAGCTCGCTTTACGTCGTGATCGTGCCGATGCTCGGCGTCCTGCTGCGCCATCACACCGGTCCGGGCACGTGGATCGGTGCGGCGCTCGCCGCCGTCGGGCTCTATCTGCTCAGCATCAACGAGCATTTCTCGATCATGTATGGGGACTGGTATCAGCTCGGCTGCGCGCTCGTGATCAGCATTCAGGTGATGCTCGTGAGCCATTACGCGCCGCGTCACGATCCGCTCGCGCTCTCGATTGCCCAGTTCGTGGCGTGCGGGCTCGTGTGCCTCGCGATCGGTCTCGCCGTCGAACCGCTGCGCCTCGCCGATCTCCTGCGCGCCGCGCCCGCGATTCTGTATGGCGGCGCGCTGTCCGTGGGCGTGGGCTACACCATCCAGGTGGTCGCGCAACGCGACGCCACGCCCGCGCACGCAGCCGTGATCTTCAGCATGGAAGGCGTGTTCGCCGCGCTCGCCGGCTGGGCCGCGCTCGGAGAAACGCTCAGCACGCGCGCGCTCATGGGCTGCGCGCTGATGCTCGCCGGTCTGCTCGCCTGCCAGTTATTACCTGCTGCGCGTAAAAACACTTTATCGGCTGCGGCAATAAACGACGCGAATAGGCCAGTCGATAATCCCATCGATATTCCCGCTCATACACGGGAAACGCGCCACGCAGAATCGGCCTGAATACGCGGCACGCATTACGCCGCGTTAGCGTCACGCTTTCAAGCGCCTTGCCCGCTTGCCAGCGTATTTTAGTAACAACTCGTAAAATTATTTAAGCGTAATTTTAACTACGGGTTGATTGCAATGCGTTGGGCTGTTCTCTTTCTGTTTCTGCTGTGCGCCATCTATACGCACTGGCGCGGCAAGGCGCGCCACGGCAGTTTCTTTCGCCAGCTCGGCGACCATTCCACGTTCATGGCGCCGCTCAATGGTTTCGCGTACTTTTTCTCGAAAGTGCCGAATACGCCTTATATCGAGCCGACGCATTTTCCCGAACTTGCGTTGCTCAAATCGGAATGGCGGACGTTTCGCGCCGAAGCGCTCGCGCTTCAGGAAGCAAGCCGCATTTCCGCTTCGGACAAATACAACGACATTGGCTTTAATTCGTTTTTCCGCACCGGCTGGAAACGCTTTTATCTGAAGTGGTATGACCGGCCGCATCCGTCGGCGGCGCAATTATGTCCGCGCACGATCGAGATCCTGCAGCGGATTCCGTCCGTGAAGGCCGCGATGTTCGCGATGCTGCCCGCCAATGGCTCGCTCAATCCGCATCGCGATCCGTTTGCCGGGTCGCTGCGTTATCACCTCGGTCTGATCACGCCGAACGACGACCGTTGCGCGATCGTCGTCGACGGCGTGCCTTATTCCTGGCGCGACGGCCAGGACGTGGTGTTCGACGAGACCTATCTGCATCACGCGCACAACACGACGCAGCACGACCGCATCATTCTGTTCTGCGATATCGAGCGGCCGATGAAGTATCGCTGGGCGCAATCGTTGATGAGCACCGTGGGCGGCGTTCTGATGCGCGCCGCCGCTTCGCCGAATGAAACCGGCGATCGCACCGGCGGACTCAATCGCGCATTCCGCTACGTGTATTCGGTGCGGCTTGCGGGCAAGCGCCTCAAGGCATGGAATCGCACCGTGTATTACGTGGTGAAGTGGGCGCTCTTTGGCGGCATCGCGCTGGCGATTTTCTGGCACTGAACGCACGCGCTCGAACACATGGCGCTGCCCGCGGGCAGCGCTTTTTTTTATCCACGCGATTCACGCGGGGTTTCACATGGCTATCCACAACGCGTTCACGCCGGCGCAGAGTTATCCACGCCAGGCTCTGGACAAACTGGGGACGACCTGGCGAATCGTCTGTGGATCGATTCTTGATAACTTCGCTTGAGCGATCCAGGCTGAAAAAGTTATCCGCACGGTTCGGCAGGCATCCATCGATTGTCCGCATAGCTGTCCGTCTTGCATCGGATTGAACGCAAAAAGAAATACCGCGTTATCCACAGGAAATGCCAGGGCTTGTTAACTGTTACTACGTATACATATATTTATTGATATCCCTAAGAGGATAAAGCGCCGCCAGGCCGCGAATCGCGCGACGCACGCTTGCCGCTTCAACGCGCAAGGTTCAACGAATCGACAAAACGCGGGAGCCCGAGCAACGCGCGTCGCGCAATCGAGCGCTTGACCTCCGCACCGCGTCCCGCGAACAACACCGTCTCGCTCGCGCTCGACACACCGTCGCGATGCCTGCACGCCCACGCCAAACCGTGCGCCGCCGCCGCGCGCCCGTCCTGATCCGCGCTGAGCCAGCCCACGCTCGCGAACGCGACGCTCGCAACGCCCCCCACACCGCCCGCCCGCGCACCGAGCAGCGCTTCGGCCAACGCACGCGCGAGCGCCGCGTTCTGCGCCGTATCGCCCGGTTGCGCTTCTGCCTGGCTTGCCGAGACCGCTGCGATGCCCGGCAACCGCGCCAGCGCGGCACGCGTGTGCGCGACGAGCGTGACGTCGAGACACGTCTCGGCGCCGGGCTGATCGGCAAGCATCGTCGCGATATGACCGGCCGTGCAGGTTTCGAGACTCGCGAGCACGAGTCCGCGCGACTTCAGATAGCCGACGATCTGCTTCGAAATGTTCATGATCCGATTCCGCAATAAAAAAGGCGTGCGGCCAGAAAGCCCGCACGCCCGATGGCGTATGACACGCGACGCAACGTGCGTGCGTCAGCCGCCGTTCATCATGCGCGCGACGGTGTCGTCGAGATTGCGCAGGCCCACGGTCGCAGGCTCGCTTTCGACGACGCCGAAAAACTCCGTGCGCCGCGGCGAAGGATCGACGAGAAAATTGCGCGCGTGCTGACCGTAGCGCGCAGGCGGCAGCAGACGCTCGGGCGGAATCACCTCGAACGCGGTGCCGATGGCGATGAACAGATCGTCGTCGTTCATCGACTGCTGGATGCGCCACAGCGTTTCGTACTCGGGCGCGGCTTCGTTGAAGAACACCACGCCGGGCTTCACGCCTTCGACTTCGCCGCACGACGGGCACGCCGCGCCCGCGTCGAGGCTCGCGCCGCGCGCCGGGAAGCGATAGTCGCAGTCTGTGCAGAGCAGCGAGATCATGTCGCCGTGCAGATGCGTGACGTGGCGTGCGCCCGCCTGCTCGAGCAGCCCGTCGATGTTCTGCGTGACGAGATGGACGCGCTCGGTGCCCCACGTCTGCTGCCACTGCGCGAGCAGCGTGTGCGCCTCGTTGGGACGCGCGTCCGCGCATTCGGCGATGCGCTGGTTGTAGAAGCGGAACACCGCCGCGCGATTGCGCCGCCACGTGAGGTAGTTGCAGACTTCGTCGATGCTGTGGCGCGTCCAGATGCCGTCGCCGGTGCGGAAGGTGGAGATGCCGCTTTCCGCCGACAGTCCCGCGCCGGAAAACACGAACAGGCGCGGCAGGGATGATTGCAATTCGGGCACGTACGCCTCCTTGACTCGATGGCCGCCATTATGGCGCACGCTTTACAGACAGTTACAGCAGAGACCGCCGCGTTTCACCCTTGAATGATTTCACTTTCTAGTATCGCGCCATCACGGACGCATTGCGCGTCCGATTCCTACTAGACGATGGACAAATACACCATGAAACGCGCACTGATTCTGACCGCATTGGGGTTGAGCCTCGCCGCCGCATCGGGCGCGGCGGCGGCGCATACCGATTTCAACGTGATGCTGGGCGTGCCGGTCGCGCCGGTCTACGTCGCGCCGCCGCCTCCGCCGCCGGTGGTCTACCAGGAAGCGCCCGTTGCGTACGCGGCGCCCGCGTATGGCTATGGTTATCGCGACGACGGTTGGGATCACGACGACGATCGCCGCTGGCACGATCACGGCCGTCATCGCGGCTGGGACAAGCACCACCGCGACGACGACGAGTAATGCGCGATTGACAGGCGATGGCTACGCCGCGGCTTATTGCGCGGCGCTTTGTGACGCCGCCCGGAGCGCGCCGGGCGACGAGAAATCGAGTTTCGGCGCGCTGGAAATCGCGGCCTCGTTCGCCACGCCGAAGTTCGGCCGCGGTTGATAGCCGAGCGTGCGCGCCACGATCACGCCGGGAAACTGGCGAATCTGCACGTTGTACTGCTGCACCGCGTGGATATAGCGTCCGCGCGCCACGGTAATGCGGTTCTCCGTGCCTTCCAGCTGCACCTGCAGATCCTGGAACAGCTTGTCCGCCTTGAGTTGCGGATAGTTCTCCGACACGACCATCAAGCGGCTCAGCGCATTGGTCAGGTCGCCCTGACGCGCATCGAACGCCGCGAGCGCATTCGGGTCCTTCGCCATCTCCGGCGTCATTTGCACGCTGCCGACGCTCGCGCGCGCCTGCGCGACCTGCGTCAGCACAGCCTGTTCGTGTGCGGCGTAGCCCTTCACGGCGGCGGCGAGGTTCGGCACCAGATCGGCGCGGCGCTGATACTGGTTCAAGACTTCCGACCAGGCCGCGTTGACGTCTTCGTCCGACGACTGGATCGCGTTATAGCCGCAGCCCGCGAGCGGTGCGAGGATCAGACAAGCCAGCAGAATGCGCAGCCACTTCATGAGTTCGATTCCTGTCGAGAGCCCGTTGCGGGCGAGTTGAGAAAAATTCGCTTGTGCGTGTGCGTGTGAGCGCGCGTTTCACCAGTTGCCCGATGCGCCGCCGCCGCCGCTCGAACCGCCGCCACCGCCCCAGCCGGAATCGTCGTCCGAGGAGCGGGAGCTTCTGCTGAACCACGAGCCCGACGATGACGACGACGAGTTCGACGACAGATCGATGCCCATGATCTTCGCGACGATCCAGCCGATCACGACGAACCCCGCCAGCACGACGAACGCCGCGATGCCGAGCGCGTCGGCGAATCCGACACCGGTGGCGCACACGAAGGCCGTCACCAGCGCGTAGATGCCCCCACCGATCGCCGTCCATTTGCGCACGCCTGCCCAGCTGTACAGTGCCATACCAAGCGCACACGGCAGGAAGCCGACGAATGCGCCGCCAATCAGCACCGTGACGAGATCGTCGGGGCCGGGCGGCAGCCAGACGATCAGCAGCAGTATCGTGGCGACCAGTCCGGTGACGAGCGGCCAGACTGGGAAGCCGAGGTCGAACTCGCGCCGCGGTCGGCGTGGCGGCCTGCTGTTGCCTGTCTCGTTAGCTATTTTGTTAGTTGCGTTTTTATCGGATTGATCGTTGCCCGCGCGCTCGGCTGCCGTTGCATCGGCTTCGGCCTTCGCCCGCGCTCGCCGGTTGGTGTCGATGCGACTGCCGATCACGCCCAGCAGCAGATTCACGAAAGCCAGTCCGAGCCAGAGAAGCGGCCCGTCATAGCGGGTAGGCGGAGCGAGCATGGGCGGCGTGCGCATCGATGCGGCGGAGGCGGAATCGGCGGTATTGGCGGTATTGGCGGTATTGGCGTCCGGACTCGCCGCGCTTTCATCCGCCGTCGCATCGGGCGTGGACGCGCCTGTCTGTTCGGGGTCCGCCAAGCGTTGCGTCAGCGAATCGACGGCCGCGCTGATGCCCGCTTCGAAGTTGTTCTCGCGGAACGCCGGCACGATGCGTTCGCGAATGATGCGCCCCGCGATCACGTCGGGAATCGTGCCTTCAAGGCCATAGCCCACCTCGATGCGCACGTGATGATCGTGCAGCGCGGCCACGAGCAGGATGCCGTTGTCGGTCTTCTTCTGGCCCAGCTTCCATTGCTCGAAGATCTGCGTCGCGTACTGTTCGATGCTCACGTCGCCGGTGCTGGGCACGAGGAGCACGGCGAGCTGGTCGCCGGTCTGCTGTTCGAGCGCGGCGAGGCGGCGCGTCAGATCGGCTTTGCAAACGCTTGAGAGCGCGCCAGTGAGGTCGGTGACGCGTCCCTTGGGGTGCGGGAGCGAATCGGCGCTGAGGACCGTAGCGGCGAGCGGCGCCGTGTCGGCTTGCGTGCAGGCGTCAGCGTTTGCCTCGCTGTTCGCGACGACGCTTGCGGCGTCGCCGGATGCCGCACCGTTGTCGACGGCACTGCCCGCTCCATTGACGCCATCATTGCCGCCCGCATGCGCCGCCACGCAGATCAGCAGCGCCGCCAGCCATCCCAGTCGAATCATTCCGCCTCGTCCTCGCAATCGCGCGCTTCCCTATCTGTCAGAGGAAAGCGATTTGGCGCCAGTCTGCACCAAACCGGGCCCGCTGCAAACGATCTATGCCGATTGCATCAACGAGGCCTTTTCGCGCTGCACGAAGCGAAAAACCAATAAAAAAGCGCCGGATTTTCATCCGGCGCTTCTCAGGCAGCAGAGCGCGGCCGCAGCCGCTCCCGCGTTACTCCACCGTCACCGACTTCGCGAGATTGCGCGGCTTGTCCACGTCGGTGCCGCGCGCACAGGCCGTGTGATACGCGAGCAATTGCAGCGGCACCACGTGCAGGATCGGCGAAAGCAGGCCGTAGTGCTCCGGCATGCGGATCACGTGGATGCCCTCTTCGCTCGTGATGTGCGTGTCGGCGTCGGCGAACACGTAAAGCTGGCCGCCGCGCGCGCGCACTTCCTGCATGTTCGACTTGAGCTTTTCCAGCAGCGCGTCGTTCGGCGCGACCGTGACCACCGGCATCGCTTCCGTCACGAGCGCGAGCGGGCCGTGCTTGAGCTCGCCCGCCGGATACGCTTCCGCGTGGATGTACGAGATTTCCTTGAGCTTGAGCGCGCCTTCGAGCGCGATCGGGTAATGCAGCCCACGGCCGAGGAACAGCGCATTTTCCTTGCGCGCGAACTCCTCAGACCACGCGATGATCTGCGGCTCCAGCGCGAGCACGCCGTTGAGCGCGGCGGGCAGATGGCGCAGCAGCTTCAGATACGCGGTTTCCTGCTCCGCGCTCACGTGGCCGCGCAGCTTGCCGAGCGTGACCGCGAGGATGAACAGGCCGACCAGCTGCGTGGTGAACGCCTTGGTCGATGCCACGCCGATCTCGCGGCCCGCGTGCGTGAGGAACTTGAGTTCGGTGAGGCGCACCATCGCGCTCGTCGCCACGTTGCAGACGGCGAGCGTGTGCGCCATGCCGAGCGATTGCGCGTGCTTGAGCGCCGCGAGCGTGTCGGCGGTTTCGCCCGACTGCGAAATGGTGACGACCAGCGCGCGCGGATTCGGCACCGACTCGCGGTAGCGGTACTCGCTGGCGATTTCGACGTCGGTGCGGATCTTCGCGACCGATTCGAGCCAGTACTTCGCCGTGAGGCCCGCATAGTAGCTCGTGCCGCACGCGAGAATCAGGATGCTGTCGATGCCCTTGAACACCTCGGCGGCGTTCTCGCCGAACAGGTCGGCGTCGAAGGTGTCGGCGGCCGGGATCGTGTCGGAAATCGCGCGCGGCTGCTCGAAGATTTCCTTCTGCATGTAATGGCGATACGGCCCGAGTTCGACCTCGCCGCCATAGCCGCCGTAAGCCTGCACGTCGCGCGTTTCGCGCGTGACGATGTTGCCCTGACGGTCGGCGATACGCACGCCTTCGAGCGTGATTTCGCAGACGTCGCCTTCTTCGAGGTAGCTCACGCGCTCGGCGCTGCCCGCGATGGCGAGCGCGTCGGAAGCGATGAAGTTTTCGCCCTTGTTGCCGTAGCCGACCACGAGCGGCGAACCCGCGCGCGCGCCCACGACCGTATGCGGCTGATCCTTGTGCACGACGCCGATCGCATACGCGCCCGCGAGCTGCTGCACGGCTTCGCGCACGGCGGCGAACAGATCGCCTTGATAGAGGCTGTGAATCAGGTGCGCGATGACTTCGGTATCGGTCTGCGAGACGAACTCGTAGCCCTTGGCCTTGAGCATCTCGCGCAGCGCTTCGTAGTTTTCGATGATGCCGTTGTGCACGATCGCCAGCGCGTTGCGCGAGAAGATCGGATGCGCGTTGTTGACGGTCGGCGCGCCGTGCGTGGCCCAGCGCGTGTGCGCGATGCCGGTGACGCCTTCGAAGTGCGCCTCGCGCACCTGTTCGTCGAGCTCGGCCACGCGCGCGACGCTGCGCACGCGCTGCGGGCCTTCGGCCGTCACGATGGCGACGCCGCACGAGTCGTAGCCGCGATATTCGAGCCGCCGCAGTCCTTCGATGAGAACGGGGACGATGTTACGTTGCGCTACTGCGCCGACGATGCCGCACATGGAATTCGATCCTTTGCAATGAGAGGCGGGGCGCTGCGCGCGCGTTCGCGGCGCGGCGCCCGAAGTGTCCTGCCGTTCAGCTTTTTTTCTTCACCGGACGAACGTAGCCGGTTTTCGCGATCTGGGTTTTCTCGTTGAGCGCCAGCGTGTCCGCCGGCACGTCCTTCCAGACCGTGGTGCCCGCCGCGATGGTCACGCCGCGGCCCACGCGCACGGGCGCGACGAGCTGCGTATCCGAGCCCACGAAGACGTGATCTTCGATGACGGTGCGATGCTTGTTCGCGCCGTCGTAGTTGCAGGTGATGGTGCCCGCGCCGATGTTCACGCCCGCGCCCACGTCGGCGTCGCCCACGTAGCTCAGGTGATTCGCCTTCGAGCCGAGCCCGATGTTCGCGTTCTTCACTTCGACGAAGTTGCCCACGTGCACTTCGTCGGCGAGCTTCGCGCCCGGACGCAGACGCGCGTAAGGACCGAGCACGGCCTTCGCGCCCACGCTGGCGCTTTCGATGTGCGTGTAGGCGTCCACGCGCGTGCCCGCGCCGATTTCGGCGTCGCGGATCACGCAGTTCGGACCGATGTGCACGTTGTCGCCGATGGTGACCGTGCCTTCGAACACGCAGTTCACGTCGATGAACACGTCGCGGCCGCACGAGATCGAGCCGCGCAGGTCGAAGCGCGCCGGATCGGCGAGCGTGACGCCGCCCGCGAGCAGCGTGTCGGCGGCATTGCGCTGATAGACGCGTTCGAGCACGGCCAGTTGCTGCTTGCTGTTCACGCCGAGCGTTTCCCATTCGGCGTCGGGCTGCGCGGTCACGACCGCGTGACCCGCGGCGATCGCGGATTCCACCACGTCGGTCAGGTAATACTCGCCCTGGGCGTTGTCGTTCTTGAGCGCGTCGAGCCAGCCCGCGAGCGGCGCCGTGGGCGTGACGACGATGCCCGTGTTGATCTCGTCGATCAGGCGTTCGTCGTCGTCGGCATCTTTCTGCTCGACGATGCGCACGACCTCGCCGGTCGCGCCGCGCACGATGCGGCCATAGCCGGTCGGGTCGTCGAGCGTGACGGTGAGAATGCCGTAAGCGTTTTCGCCCGCGGCGCCGGTCAGGCGCCTGAGCGTGGACGCGCGCGTGAGCGGCACGTCGCCGTAGAGCACGAGCGTCGGCACGGACGGATCGAGCAGCGGCAGTGCCTGCGCGAGCGCGTGGCCGGTGCCGAGCTGCTGTTCCTGTAGCGCGAACTGCACGTCGGGGGCGCCGACCGCGGCACGCACGGCGTCGCCGCCATGGCCGATCACCACGACGAGGCGCGTGGGCGACAGCGTGCGGGCGGTATCGATGACGTGCGAGAGAAGCGGCTTGCCAGCCAGCGGATGCAGCACTTTGGGCAGCGCGGAGTGCATGCGTTTGCCCATGCCTGCCGCGAGGATCACGATGTTCATTGCATCGGTGACTTGAGAGGGAAAGAAGCGATCGATTCTAGCATGGGGGGTATCCCCAAGACGCCTTGCGGGCAAGCCTTTGCCGCCGATTCACCGTGTTTCGCACACACTTTTACAAGCGTGTTGCGCGCAGGCCGCATCGCATGAAAAAACGGCCCGCGTGAGAGCACGCCGGGCCGTTCGGGGTCGGAAGCGGATTGCGCGAGGCGCAGGTGCCGCGTTGTGTCGCTTTGCGCCGCGCTTCGATCAGAGATCGTCGAACGGCGTGAACTTGAGCGTCGCGCCGTCGGTCGACGCGGGCGTGTCGGTCGAGCACGGTTCCTCGTCGAAGGCGATGTCGCCGTTCGGGTCTTCGACGCCCGTCGCGCGCAGATCCTTGAAGCCGAACAGCGAGGCGTCCATCAGATGCGAGGGCACGACGTTGCCGAGCGCGTTGAACATGTTCTCGATGCGGCCCGGGAAACGCTTGTCCCAGTCGCGGATCAGCGCCTTCATTTCCGCGCGCTTGAGGTTCGGCTGGCTGCCGCACAGATTGCACGGAATGATCGGAAATTCGCGCAGTTCCGCGTACTTTTCCAGATCGACTTCCTTCACGTAGGCGAGCGGGCGGATCACGATGTTCTTGCCGTCGTCCGACTGCAGCTTGGGCGGCATGCCCTTGAGCTTGCCGCCGTAGAACATGTTCAGCAGCAGCGTTTGCAGGATGTCGTCGCGATGGTGGCCGAGCGCGATCTTGGTCGCGCCCAGCTCGCCCGCCACGCGGTACAGAATGCCGCGGCGCAGACGCGAGCACAGCGAACACGTGGTCTTGCCCTCGGGCACGAGGCGCTTGACGATGCTGTACGTATCCTGGTTCTCGATGTGATACGGCACGCCGATCTTGTCGAGATACGCGGGCAGGATGTGCTCCGGAAAGCCCGGCTGCTTCTGGTCGAGATTGACCGCGACGATCTCGAAGTCGATCGGCGCGCGCTCGCGCAGGCGCATCAGCACGTCGAGCATGGCGTAGCTGTCCTTGCCGCCGGACAGGCAGACCATCACCTTGTCGCCCTGCTCGATCATGTTGTAGTCGCCGATCGCCTGGCCGACCTGTCGCACGATGCGCTTGTAGAGCTTGTTGTTCTCGTAGGCTTCTTTCTGCTCGCGGCGCGTGAGCGCGCGGCGGCCGCCTTCCTCGCCGTTGTCGGCACCATCGGCACCGTCGGCGTTATCGGCTTGTTCCGGGCTTGCGATGTGCTCGGCGGCGAGCGTGGCTTCGGCGGCCTCGGCCGTGGCCAGCGTATCGGGGGCGTTCATGAATCAGTCCTCTTTGATGCGAAAGACTTCGACGCCCACCGCGTCGCAGTCCGGATAGACGTCGGGCTTTTCGGTCGAGACGCGCACGGCACGCACCTGCTCGTGCGCGAGCAGCGCGGCGGCGAGGTCGTCGACGAGCGTTTCCTGCAGATGGATATGCCCCTGGCCGATGCGGGCCGCGACCGTCGCGCGCATGTAGTCGTAATCGACGACTTCGCGCAGCTTGTCTTCGCGCGGCGTGGTCGACGCGAGCGGCACGTACAGATCGACGTTGATCACGACGCGCTGTTCGCCGCGTTTTTCGAAGTCGTGCACGCCGATGTTGATGTTGACTTCGTAGTTGCGCAGAAAAAGCCGGCGGCAGTCGGCGAGCCGGGGATGCAGGAGTACGGCGGACATGTTCGTTCCAGTCGATAAAAGCGTGCGGTTCAGGCACCTGCGCAGGCGCGCTGCGCCATGCGGGTCATTCAGGGTCGCGCGGTCGTTCTGCCAGACTGCCGGGGCGCTTGGGCGAGCGGCGCGACGAGGTGGGAAGGACCGCGATAAAACGTTTCGGGCGCGCGGAATTGTCTTGCAGTTAGTTGCAATTCAATGCCGGGCAGTCATGCTGCGCCCGCGACCGGTTTTTCGCGAACGCCGGCGGGCGCGCGGAGCCTCAGACTTCTCTGGCCGCTCAAGCGCCCGTCAAAAACATCACGTCGCGCGGCAGCGGCACGAGATGCTGGCCGCCGTCGACGACGAGCGTCGTGCCGGTCACGCCGCGCGCCTGCGCGAGATACAGCGCGGCGTCGATCAGATCTTCGGGCCGCGACGCCCGGCCCAGCGGCGTCACCTTGTGCGCGGCCTCGAAGCCTTCTGGCGACTGATCGCCGGATTGCAGCGTGAGGCCGGGCGCGAGACCCGCCACGCGCACCTTCGGCGCGAGCGCCTGGGCCAGCGCGACGGTGGCGTTCGCGAGCGCCGCCTTCGTCAGCGTATACGACAGATAGTCCGGATTCATGTTGTACAGCTTCTGGTCGAGCACGTTGATGACGCACGCGCGCAGCGCTTCGTCGTCGATCGCCGCGTCGGGCGTGGCCTCCCAGAGCGTGCGCGCCAGCACGAGCGGCGCGCCCACGTTGATCGCCATGAGCTGCAGCAACTTCTCGTAGCCGACGTCGCGCGCCGTGTCCTCGCTGAAACGCGACGCGTTGTTCAGCACGCAGGACGGCCTGCCGAGCGCCGCCGTGCAATCGGGCACGAGTTGCGCCACCTGCGCCTCGCTCGCCAGATCGGCATGCAGCGCGATCGCGCGACGGCCCAGCGCGCGGATTTCCGCGACGACTTCGTCGGCTTCCTCGCGCGAGTCGCCGTAATGCACCGCCACGTCCCAGCCGTGCGCCGCGAAGCCCAGCGAGAACGCCCGGCCGATGCGCCGCGCGCCGCCCGTCACCAGCACCACGCGCGCGGACGCAGCGGGTCTGACGGGGTCGGATGCAAAATGATCCGCCTGCGCTGCGTCGCGTTCAGGCGCGCCGATGCCGGAAGTTGCGCTCATTTACAATGCCGGGATGAATCCGAAAGCTCACGAACCCGCTAGTTTACCTGTTCCCGAGCCGATCGCGCTCGCGCAGTCCGAGGCGCTCGCCGCGACCTTGCGCGCCGAACTCGCCGCGGCGGGCGGCTGGCTGCCGTTCGACCGCTACATGGAGCGCGCGCTCTACGCGCCGGGCCTCGGCTATTACAGCGGCGGCGCGCGCAAATTCGGCCTGTTCGCCGACGACGGCAGCGACTTCGTAACCGCGCCCGAGATGTCGCCGCTGTTCTCGACCACGCTCGCGCGCGCCGTCGCCGAAGCGCTGGAAAAAAGCGGCACGCGCAAGCTGATGGAGTTCGGCGCGGGCACGGGCCGGCTCGCGGCGGGCGTGATGCTCGCGCTCGAGGCGCTGAACGTGAGCTTCGATTCCTGGGATATCGTCGATCTGTCGGGCGAGCTGCGCGAGCGTCAGCGCGAGACCATCGCGAAGCTCGCGCCGCATCTGGCCGAGCGCGTGCGCTGGCTCGACGCGCTGCCCGAAACGTTCGAAGGCGTGGTGATCGGCAACGAAGTGCTCGATGCCATGCCGGTGCGCCTCTTCGCCCGCAAGGACGCCGTGTGGCACGAGCGCGGCGTGGCCGTGAACGATGCGGGCGCCTTCGTGTTTTCCGACCGCCCCGCGCACAGCGGCGAAGCGAACTGGGCGCAGAGCGAGCCGGGCAACGTACTCGCGCAGATCGAGGGCAGCGAGGATTACGTCGCGGAAACGCACGAAGCGGCGCTCGCTTTCACGCGCACGGTCTGCACCATGCTCACGCGCGGCGCGGCGTTCTTCATCGATTATGGCTTTCCGGCCGGCGAGTACTACCACCCGCAGCGCGTGCAAGGCACGCTGATGTGCCACTATCGGCACCGTGCGCACGGCGATCCGTTCCTCTACCCCGGCTTGCAGGACATCACGGCGCACGTCGAATTCAGCGGCATCGCGCAGGCGGGCGTGGAAACCGGCGCCGATCTGCTCGGCTACACCTCGCAGGCGCGCTTCCTGATGAACGCGGGCATCACCGAGGTGCTCGGCGAAATCGATCCGGGCGACGTCGTGCGTTTCATGCCCGCGGCGAACGCGGTGCAAAAGCTCGTCTCCGAAGCGGAGATGGGCGAGCTGTTCAAGGTGATCGCGTTCTCGCGCGGCATCGACTCGACCCTCGCCGCGTTCGCGCGCGGCGACCGCAGCCACACGCTCTGATCACGCTCACTTCCCCCTCTCTCACGGCCCCGACATGATCCGCTGGTTTCTGACCACCTTCATCGCCGTCGCGATTCTGTCGGGCGCGCAGCCCTGGTTGCGCAAGCTCGGCATCGGCCGTCTGCCCGGCGACGTCACGCTGCGCCTGTTCGGCCGCGAGTATCCGCTGCCGTTCATGTCGACGCTGGTGCTGTCGATGGCCTTGTCGTTTCTCGTGCGCGCGCTTTGAGTCGATGAAATAAAAAACGGCGCACACGTGCGCCGTTTTCCGCTCCCACGAACATCGATCAGGTCTCAAGCCGCCGCGAGCGCGCCCTCGACCGCATCGACGCGCGCGCGATGCACCGCGTCCTTGATTTTCTCCGCCACCGACGTGCCGCTCTTGCCGTTCGCCTGACCCGCCGCCGTCACTTCGCCGGCGATCTTGCCCGCATCCACGCCGCGCGCCGCCACCAGCGCCACGCGCAGGCGCTCGGCCTGCGGATACGGCGCATTCTCCCAGTTCAGCCGTCCGCGCAGATCGGACTCGCAGGCCTGCAACGCCTCGGCGAAACGCGCGGGCTTGCGCAACGCGTCGCTGCGCTCGAACAGCCGCACGAGCGCCGCCGCGCCCATATCCATCACGCGATGCACGTTGCCATGTTCGCGCGCGACCAGCACCGCGAGATCGCGGCAATCGTTGGGCACGCGCAGACGCTCGCACAGCGGCTTGAGCAGATCGACGCTGCGTCCTTCATGGCCGATGTGACGCGGCAGCACGTCCTCGGGCGTGGTCGCCTTGCCGAGATCGTGCGTGAGCGCCGCGAAACGCACCGGCAGCGCATAGCCCTGCGCAGCCGCGTGGTCGATCACCATCATCACGTGCACGCCGGTGTCGACTTCGGGGTGATAGTCGGCGCGCTGCGGCACGCCCCAGAGCGCATCCACTTCCGGCAGCACGCGGGCGAGCGCGCCGCATTCGCGCAGCACCTCGAACATGCGCGACGGCTTCGCTTCCATCAGTCCGCGCGAGACTTCCTGCCAGACGCGTTCGGGCACGAGCGCGTCGGCCTCGCCCGAACTCACCATCGCGCGCATCAGCGCCAGGGTTTCGGGCGCGACGGTGAAATCGGCGAAACGCGCCGCGAAGCGCGCCACGCGCAGGATGCGCACGGGATCTTCGAGGAACGCATCGCTGACATGACGGAACACGCGCGCGCGCAAATCGTTCGCGCCGCCGTACGGATCGACGATCGGACCGGTCAGCACGCCGCCCGGCTGCACCTCGCGCGCCATCGCGTTGATGGTGAGGTCGCGCCGCGCGAGATCCTCTTCGAGCGTGACGTCGGGCGCGTAGAAGAACTGGAAGCCGTGATAGCCCGCCGCCGTCTTGCGCTCGGTGCGCGCGAGCGCGTACTCCTCCTGGGTCTGCGGATGCAGAAACACCGGAAAGTCCTTGCCGACCGGACGATAACCCTGCGCGGCCATCTGCTCCGGCGTCGCGCCGACCACGACGTAATCGCGGTCGCGCACCGGCAGGCCGAGCATCTCGTCGCGGATCGCGCCGCCTACGACATAAATCTTCATGCTGCGGAATCGTCGAGTTCGTCGTGGCCGATGCGATGCGTCTCGCGGCGCGCGGCGTCGATCCACGCGGCCACGGCGGGCAGCGCCGTGACGCGTTGCGCGTAAGCGGCGGCCTGCGCGGACAGCGGCGGCTGATAGCTGTTGAAGCGCATCACCACGGGCGCGAACATCGCGTCGGCGATGCTGAATTCGCCGAACAGGAACGGGCCGCCGCTCGCGTCGAGACAGGCGCACCAGAGCGCGTCGATGCGCGCGACGTCGGCGAGCGCACCGGGCGTCGCGCCCGCGCCCGGCTTGATCGTGCGGATCGCCATCGGCATGTGCGTGCGCAGTTCGCCGAAGCCCGAATGCATTTCGGCGCTCACGCTGCGCGCCTGCGCGCGCACGTTGGCGTCGCGCGGCCACATCGCGTGTTGCGGAAAACGCTCGGCGAGCGTTTCGGCAATCGCGAGCGAATCCCACACCGCCACGGCTTCGTCGGTCACGAGGCACGGCACCTTGCCCGACGACGAGAACGCGAGAATCGCGTCCTTCGTGCCCGGCTGATCGAGTTCGATCAGCACCTCTTCGAACGGCAGGCCGAAATGCGTCATCAGCACCCAGGGGCGCATCGACCACGACGAGTAGTTTTTGTCTCCGATAACGAGCTTCATGATGACTATCGCAAAAATGTAAGGGGACGCCGCGCCGGCCAGCCTGCCTGCTTGTTGCCCGGCGGCCCTGCGCCGCGTCCGGCGCGCCGGTCTATCGTCCCGCGCTGGCGCGGAAGATGTTCAGGCGCGAGCGCAGCGAGGCGTCGGCGAGATAAAGCGGCGCGATCGTTTCGATGCTCGCGGGCTCCACGCCCAGCTCGGGCGCGAGCGGGCCGCTCAGCACGCTGTCGACTTTCATCGAATCGAGATTGTCGCGCGTGAGCACGGGTTCTCCCGGCGCCAGTTCGAACGAGAACGCCTGCAGCCGCGCGAATGCGTCGGGCAGCCGCACGATGCGCGCGTGCCGGCCGATCGCCTCGCCGCAATACTTCACGAGCTGCTCGAGCGTGTAGACGGTCGGGCCGCCGAGTTCGTAAGTGTGCCCGCTCGCGGCGTCGAGATCGAGCACATTCACGATCGCCTTCGACACGTCGCCCACATAGACCGGTTGAAATTTCGCATCCGGCATGCCCAGCGGGATCACCGGAAAGAGTTTCTGCAGCACCGCGAAACGGTTGAGAAAGTTGTCTTCGGGACCGAACACGACCGACGGACGGAAGATCGTGGTGGCCAGCGACGTGGATGCGTGCACGGCCTTCTCGCCGTCGCCCTTCGAGCGCAGATACATGCTCGGGCCGCGCGAGTCGGCGCCCAGCGCGCTCAGGTGGATGAGCCGGTGCACGCCCTTGCCTTCGCAGGCCGCAACGATTTTGGTCGGCAGATCGACATGGAGCTTCGTGAAGCCCGGGCCGTAGGGCGTGCCGTGGCCGCCGTTGAGCGTGCCGACGAGATTGATGACGGCGTCCGCGCCTTCGAGAAAGCTCGCGAGCGCGACGGGATCGGTCACGTCGGTTTCGAAGACGTCGATGGGCAGCAGGGTGAGATGGCGGGCGTTCGCGCGGCGGCGGGCCGCCACACGCACGGTCTTGCCGGCCTCGACGAGCGCATTGACGAGGTGGCTTCCGATGAATCCCGAACCGCCGATGACCGCGATGGCTTGATGTCTCATCTTCGACCTCCTCGTGCCCACGGCGGCGAGGCGTGGAGAGGTCCGCAGATGACGGCTGGCGAGGCGGCGCGGCCCGCGTGGGAGCGGAACGCGCCGCGCGGCGCTTACGGCGAAATGTAGCCGAGACGCGCCTTCAGCGATTGCGGACGGCCCTCGAACAGCGCCGCGTAGTAGACGGTGTTGGACAACACGTTTTTCACGTAATCGCGGGTTTCCTGAAACGGAATGGATTCCGCGAAGATGGCGCCTTCGACGCCGCCCTGCAAGGTGGAACGCCACTGACGCGGGCGCCCCGGTCCCGCGTTGTAGCCCGCGGTGGCGAGCACGGCGGAACCGTCGAACTGATTGTAAATCATCGACAAATAGTTCGTTCCGAGCAGGATATTGGTGTCGAGGTCGTTGAGCTGATCGCGCGACAGCGGGCCGAGGCCGATCTTCTTCGCGACCATTTGCGCCGTGGCCGGCATGATCTGCATCAGACCGCTCGCGCCCACGCCCGACTTCGCGTTGAGAATGAAGCGCGATTCCTGACGGATCAAGCCGTAGGCCCATTCGACGTCGAGCCCGTTGGTCTGCGCGTCGCGCTCCACCACGTCGCGGAACGGCGCGAGATAGCGCAGCGAGAAGTCGTGTTCGCTTTGCGTGCGGTCGGCCGTGTTCACCGTGCGGTCGAGCAATTGAATGCGCTTCGCGTATTCGGCCGCGGCGAGCAGTTGACGGTCGCTCATGCCGCGCAACGGCCAGTTCCATTCGCGATTGCCTTCGAGACGCAGGTTCAGCGCGTAGAAACGCTGCGCGAGCGCAAAGCCCGGCGTTTGACCGGCTTGCGTGACTTCGGCGTCGCTGACCGTGGTCTTGGGCGGAATCGTGATCTTCTGGCCGAGTTCTTCGGTGGCGAGCTGGCCGTAGAAGTTATAGCCCTGCGAGATCGAGGCGAATTCCTGGCTCGCCTGGCCGGTGTCGCCCGCCTGCTTGAGCGCGCGTGCGTGCCAGTAGACCCACGACGGCTGCGCGCGCAGCGCGGCCGGCATCTGCTCGATCGACCAGCGCACCATGGTCCAGTCGCCGCCGAGCAGCGCGGCGCGCGTGCGCCATTCGTAAGCCGGGCTCGACAGCGGCGCGTTGGCCGAAAGGCGATACCAGTCGAGCGCGCCCGGCATGCGCTTGAGCGCCGCCTGATAGCCGATCGTGCCCCAGCCGATCGCCCGCTCGGGCGAGGTGAGCGAGGGCGCGACGGCCGCATAGGTGGCCGCGGTCATGGCCGGATCGTTGCGTGCCATCACCGTGACCGCGAGCAGCGCGAGCTGATGCGATTGCGGGTCGGCGCCGGCGCCGCGCGCGAGCATGAGCGGCGGCGTGCTGACGGCCTGGCTGAACGCCGTGGGGTCGGGACGCTGTGCGAGCGCGTCGAGCAGCTTCGAGCCGGTGGTGGTCTGGTTCTGTTCGTAAGCGAGACGGATCTGCTGCCAGACGTCGTCGCTCGAGAACTGGCCTTTGATGGCGAGCGCCGTAATGAGGTCGACGCAACCGTCGCCGTAATAACGCGGTTCGGTGAGCAGCGCGCGTGCGTCGTCGGCGACGTTATCGCCGCGTGCCGCGCGCGACTCCAGCGCGTAGCACTTCACCTGCGTGTCGTCGTTGAGCACGAAGCGCGGATACTGCTTGTCGAAATTCGCCCAGTCGTGACGCGCGCCCAGCACGAGCAGATAGTCGTTGCGCATGCGGTCGCCGATCGCCTCGCCGTCGTGGCGCTGCAGGAACGACAGCACGGGCGCGTCGGGCGCATCCACGCGTGCGTGGCCCTGCGAGTCGAACAACTGCGGCTTGAGCTGGAAGTATTCGAGATACGACGGCGCCGGATAGTCGGGAATCATCGCCGCGAGTTGCGCGGCGCGCGCCGGGTCGTTGTTGCGCGCGGCTTCGCGAAGCTGGATGAAAGTCTGGTCGTCGGGCGTGAGGGTCGCCCCCACGGGCAGGGCGACGGGCCGCACGGCGTCGGCCGTGCTGCACGCGACGAGTGCAGCGGCGGTCAGTGCGAGACCGACCACGCGATATACTCGAACAAGGCGTTTGGACATCGTTATTTCTGGAGCGCGAGGTGAACCCAAGCATAGCACGCAACCCCCTTGCGGAATCCAAAAAGGACTGGCGTATCAAGCTGCGCGAGGCACGCCTGGCGGCGTCTTCGGACGCTGCTGTAAGCGCCGCTCTGACGGTTCATCTCGATGCGCTGATCGCGCGACTCGCTCCGCTTTCAATCGGCTTTTATTGGCCGCTGCCTGGCGAGTTCGACGCGCGCGCGTGGATCGCTGCGTGGCTCGCCGCCGCCCCCTCGCGCCGCGCCGCGCTGCCCGCGATTCCCGAGCGTCATACTCCGCTGCATTTCTACGCGTGGACACCGGATGCGCCGATGCGCGAAGGCCATCACGGCATCCTCGAACCGGCGCAGCCGCTCGCCGTGGTGCCCGATCTGCTGCTCGTGCCGTGCGTGGGCTTCGACCGCGCGGGATACCGGCTCGGCTACGGCGGCGGCTATTACGACCGCACGCTCGCCGCGTGGTCCGGCGCGCAGCCGCCGTACACCGTGGGCATCGCTTACGAAACGTGTCGTATCGACGACGGCGTGCTCGAACCGGAAGCGCACGATCTGCCGCTCGACGCGATCGTCACCGAGACGGGAGCGCATCTCGCGCATCGCGGCGCGTAAGGAATTCGCAACCGCGCGTCCCGCGTCGCCGCCGTTTTTCGATCACTTCACAACGAAGCCGCCGCGCGCGCCGCCGTGTCATACAGTCCGGACGCGTTGCGCATCAGTTGCGCGGCATCGCCGATCTGCGCGTTGGACAAGCCGCTCTCCTTGAGCGTGGCGATCAGGCAGCTTTCGCGCACGTCGCGATATCGCAGACACAACTCGCGCCCCGCGGGCGTCACCGCGAAAAACGCCTCCTTGCCGTGCTTCTCGCTCGTCACATAGCCGCGCGCGACAAGCTTCTTCAGCGCGTAGGTGGCGACGTGCGTATCCTCGATATTGAGCACGAAACAGATATCGGCGAGCTTCTTGCGCCGGTCGCGATGACCGACGTGATGCAGCAGCGATACCTCGATCGGCGTCATGTCCTTGGCCCCGGCCGCCGACATGCAGCGCACCATCCAGCGATCGAACGCATTGCTGGCCATGATGAGCGCGTACTCGAGTTCGGAGAGTTCGGCGCTCGTCTCGGAGACGAGATGTTCGGACGATACGATCCTGGTCGGCTGGCGCGGCATGACGAAAGTCCCGGCGTGACAGTGGTGGCGCCAGTGTAGAGGCGGCCTGCTTGCGGCGCGCCTGGCACAAACGCTTGTTGAGAATTTGTCGATAATTTGTCGAGAATGTACGCTGACAGAAACGGGCTTGCCTGCAACCCGCCTGCAATCCGCTTGCGACCTGTTCGCGGCCTGTTCGCGGCCCGTTTTCCCTCCATTTCCGGACACCATGCGCATACCCGTTCCACGCATCTACTTTCTCGGCGACGAGGCGCTCGTCTGCGAAGCGCCGCCGCCCGCCACGCTGGAAGTCCAGCGCCGCATCTGGGCCGTGGCCGCGCAGGCGCGCGGTTGGGCCGCCGTGCGCGAGGTCGTGCCCGGCATGAACAATCTGACGATTGCCTTCGATGCGCTCGACGCCGATGCCGCCGCGCTGGCCGCCGCGCTCGAAGCCGCGTGGCACGCCGGTGAAAGCAACGACGCAAGCAACGACGAAAGCCACGTTCCGCCCGAAGGCCGCGACATCGAGATTCCGGTGAGCTACGGCGGCGCGGCGGGCCCGGATCTCGCCGACGTCGCGCGCCATACGGGCCTCGCGCCCGAGGACGTGGTACGGCGTCACGCGGCGGGCGTCTACACGGTGTTCTTCCTCGGCTTCCAGCCCGGCTTCGCGTATCTCGGCGGCCTCGACGCGTCGCTGCACACGCCGCGCCGCGCCGAGCCGCGTCTGGCCGTGCCCGCCGGTTCGGTCGGCATCGGCGGCGAGCAGACGGGCATCTATCCGGCCGCCTCGCCCGGCGGCTGGCAACTGATCGGCCGCACCGCGCTCGCGCTGTTCGATCCCGCGCGCCAGCCGCCCACGCTGCTGCTGCCGGGCGACCGCGTGCGTTTCACCATTGCGGAGATCCACGCATGATCGAAGTCCTGCGCGCGGGCCTCCTCACCACGGTCCAGGATCTGGGCCGCCCCGGCTATCGGCATCTGGGCGTCGCGACGGGCGGCGCGCTCGACACGCTCGCGCTCGAAGTGGGCAACCGGCTGGTCGGCAACCGCCCCGACGCCGCGGGGCTCGAAATCACCTTCGGCCCGGTCGCGCTGCGTTTCGCGCGCGCGACGCGCGTGGCCATCACCGGCACCGACTTCGGCGCGACACTCGGCGACCAGCCCGTGTGGTCGTGGTGGAGCCTGCCGGTCGCGGCCGGTGAGACGCTCGTGCTGAACGGCGCGAAGCGCGGCATGCGCGCGTACGTGTGCGTCGCGGGCGGTATCGACGTGCTGCCGATGCTCGGCTCGCGCAGCACCGACCTCGCCGCCGGTTTCGGCGGGCTCGCGGGCCGCGCGCTCAAGGACGGCGACCGGCTCGCCACGGGCGCGTCGTTCGCGCCGGGCGGCGAACGCGCCTCGCTCGGTCCCGAGGCGCCGCCGTTCGGCGTGAAGGCGCCGACGCTGTGCAACTTCGTCCACGTCGACGAGCCGTATCACCGGCGCGGGCGGCATCCCGACGGCATGCTCTGGGCGCTGCCCGTGCGCGTGCTGCGCGGACCGGAATACGAGCGCTTCACGCCCGAGGCGCAGCGCGCGTTCTGGTCCGACGAATGGCAGGTGACGCCCAACAGCAACCGCATGGGCTACCGGCTCGACGGCACGCCGCTCGCGCGTGTCGCGCAGGAGACGGGCGGCGCGCTGCTCTCGCACGCCGTGCTGCCCGGCACGATTCAGGTGCCGCCGAACGGCCAGCCCATCGTGCTGATGAGCGATGCGCAGACCACCGGCGGCTATCCGAAGATCGGCGTCGTGATCCGCGCCGATTTGTGGAAGCTCGCGCAGGTGCGGCTTACGGCCGGCGTGCGCTTCGTCGAGGCGACGCCCGCCGTGGCGCGCCACGCGCTCGAAGAGGAGCGCGCGTATCTGCGCCAGATCGACGCCGCCATCGGCATGCAGGAGGAACGCTACGCGAGCCGCAAGCGCAACGCCGCAGCTTGAGGAAGCACGCGCGCCACGACGCAGCGGACAGCGACACGCGACAACACACATCGACACGCATCGACAGGCAAGGCAAAGCAGCACCCCGCACCAGGCAACGACACGCCCGCGCGCGACGCGGACGTGAGGCAACACGGAGAGAATCACCATGACGACCATCGATCTGAACGCCGATCTCGGCGAAGGCTGCGGTTCCGACGAGGCGCTGCTCGACCTCGTGAGCTCGGCCAACATCGCGTGCGGCTGGCACGCGGGCGGCGCCAACGCCATGCGCGAATGCGTGCGCTGGGCCGTGGAGAAAGGCGTGTCGATCGGCGCGCACCCGAGTTTCAACGATCCCGAGAACTTCGGCCGCAAGGAAATGGATCTGCCCGCCGGGGACATCTACGCGGGCGTGCTGTATCAGCTGGGCGCGCTGTCGGCGATCGCGCAGGCCGAAGGCGGACGCATCGCGCACGTCAAGCCGCACGGCGCGCTCTACAACCAGGCCGCGCGCGACGCGAAGATCGCCGACGCGATCGTGTCCGCCGTGCACGACTTCGATCCCTCGGTGACGGTATTCGCGCTCGCGGGCAGCGGGCTCGTGGCGGCCGCGCGCGAAGCGGGCCTCGTGGCCGTGGAGGAAGTGTTCGCGGACCGCGGCTATCGCGCCGACGGCTCGCTCGTGCCGCGCAGCGAGCCGGGCGCGCTGCTCGACGACGAAAGCACCGTGCTCGCCCGCACGCTCGCGATGATCCGTGAGCAGCGCGTGCAGGCCGTCGACGGCGCGTGGGTGCCGCTCAACGCCCAGACCATCTGCCTGCACGGCGACGGGCCGCACGCGCTCGAATTCGCGCGGCGCATCCGCGCAGCGCTCGACGAAGCGGGCATCGGCGTGCGCGCGGCGGGTGCACAGGCCTGAGGCGCTACGACGAAGCCCTACGACGAAGCGCGACGACAAAGCGCGGATGGCGGCGCGGGCGTGGCGCTGCGTGGCGCGGCCATCGTCCGGGCAGGAGAAAACGAACCGTGACCCGTCACGCTTCTTGACGATTCGCCGCGCTGCTTTGGGAGTTTTCTGATCGTCGCGCAGGGCACGGGCCGCTAACTTTCACGGTTCCTCCCTTCACGATCACGGTGGGTTCACGGATTCGCGCCGCGGCCCCGCCCCCGCCCCCTTCCATGTCCCCGACGCCCCCGCCCGATCCCGACGCCCGGCAGCCCGCCAACGTCCCCGATGCTTCGCCGACGCAGATAACCGATCCCGCCGCCAGCTTCACCGCCGCACTCGACGCCCACCGCGCCGGCCATCTGGACGCCGCACAGTCGCGCTACATGGCGCTCGTCGCCGCAGACGCCACGCATGCGGCGGCGCTGCATTACTGGGGCGTCGCGCGCCATCAGCTCGGCGACCATCGCGGCGCGCTGCTGCTGATGGACCGCGCGCTCGCCCACGCCGGCGGCGACGCGATCTGCTGGAGCAACCGCGCGCTCGCGGCGCACGCGCTGGGCGACAGCGCCGAGGCGCTGCGCAGCCTGCGCGAGGCGCTGCGGCTCGATCCGTCGCTCGCCGAAGCGCACAGCCATCTCGCGCTCGTCCTGCGCGATCGGGGCGATCAGCAGGATCTCGCGGCCGCCGTCGAGCACGGACGCGCGGCGCTGGCGCTCGCGCCGGATTATGTCGACGCGCACGTGAATCTCGGCAGCGCGCTCGCCGCGCTCGGCCGTCACGGCGAGGCCGTCGCGAGCTATCGCGCGGCGCTCGCGCTCACGCCAGGCGACGCGGGCATCCACTTCAATCTGGCCAACGCGCTGAATGCGCTGGGCGACGAGCCCGCCGCCATCGCCGGCTATCTGCGCGCGCTCGAACTGCATCCGGCTTACGCGGCGGCGTGGGTGAACCTCGGCACGCTGCTCGGCGGCACGGGCGACTACCGCAGCGCCGAAAAGTGTTACCGCCATGCGGTGGCGCTGGAGCCGAATCCGGCCAATCTCGTCTGCCTCGGCGCCGCGCTGGGCGCGCAGGGCCGCAACGACGAAGAGGAGCCGTACTATCTGCGCGCGCTGGCGCTCGATCCCGAGCATGCCAACGCGCAACAGAACCTCGTCTGGCTCAAGCTCAAGCGCGGCCAGTATCGCGAAGGCTGGGCGGCCTATGCGCGACGCTGGCGCGCCGCCGACTACGCGCCCTTCGACGTCGACGGCATGCCCGAATGGCGCGGCGAACCCTTGGCGGGCAAGCGCGTGCTGCTGGTGCACGAACAGGGTTTCGGCGACCAGATCCAGTTCGTGCGCTACGCCGCCGAGATCGCCGCGCGCGGCGCGAGCGTGGACGTCTGCGTGCCGCGCGCGCTGCTGTGGCTCGCGCAATCGGCGCCGGGCGTGCATCGCGCGTGGAGCGGCACGCCGTCGGGCGGCTACGACTACTGGATCTACATGATGAGCGTGCCGCCCGTGGTCGGCACGACGCTCGACACGATTCCGGCCACGGTGCCGTATCTGTTCGCGCGCAAGACGGAAGTCGCGGCGTGGCGTGCGCGTGTGCAGACGGCCATGCAGGCCGATCTTGCGCGGCGCGCGGGCAAGAGCTTGTCCACGGCTAAGGCCGGGCAGGCGGCGACAGCGCGCAAACCCGCCGGGCATCGCTGCGTCGGACTCGTGTGGGCGGGCAATCCGGGCTTCTACAACGACCGCAACCGCTCGCTGCCGCTCGCGGCGCTGCGCGACTGGTTCGCGCTCGCGCACGTCAGCTGGTTCTCGCTGCAAAAGGGCGAGGCGGCGCGCGCCCAGTTGAGCGCGCTCGCCGATCCCGCCAATGCCGCCGATTCCGCCTCGAACACCGTGATCCACGATTTCAGCGACGATCTGCACGATTTCGCCGATACCGCCGCGCTCATCATGAATCTCGATCTCGTGATCGCCGTGGATACGTCGGTCGCGCATCTGGCGGGCGCGCTCGGCAAGCCGGTCTGGGTGCTGGTGCCCGCGAACGGCGAGTGGCGCTGGCTGGAGCATCGCGCCGATTCGCCGTGGTATCCGACGGCGCGTCTGTTCCGTCAGCGCGAGGTGGGCGACTGGCGCGAGGCCATCGACGAGGTCCGCGAAGCGCTCGCCGCCGCGCCGACGCGGGTACGCGCGAAGTCGCGGCCGGTCGCGCGGAAGCTGGAGACAGCGGAGAAGGAAAGCGCCGTCACGCCGCAGCCGCAGGCAGAGCGCAAGCCGGGACACAAGCCGGCACGAAAGCCGGCGCGCGTCCGCGCCGTCGCCGGTGAAAGCACCGCCAACACCGCAAGCGGCGATCTCGTCGATCAGATGGACAACCCCGCCGTACCGCCCACGCTCACCCCGGATCCACCGTAAACCCGCGCTGACGCAGCAACTGCAACACGCCCTTGCGCCCGCCCAGATGCAGCGCGCCGATCGCCACGAACAGCGGCTTGTTCGGCGCGGCGTACTGCTGCATCCGCGAGACGAAGCGCCGGTTGCGCTCGTAGACGATGCGGTTGTCCACCGAAGCCGCCACGCGCCAGTCGCGCGACAGCTTTTCGGTGCGCGCCGCATCCCACGCGGCGATGGCGTCGGCGTCGCCCACGCGCCAGAGGCGCAGCAGCGTCTGCACGTCGGCGACGTTCTGCGCGGGCGTCTGCGCGAGATCCTGCGCCAGCATCTCGCGCTGCTGCGCGAGGTTCAGGTTCGTGAACGCGCGCATCTGCTCCGACAGCGTCTCCAGCCCGACGATGCGCCGCCCCTTCAGACGCAGAAACACGTTCTGCAATTGCGCCTCGGTGCCGTATTCGGTTTGCAGCCCGGCGCTCAGCGAATCGTAGGTTTCGACCAGCAGCGAGGCGAGCCACGGTTTCATCTTGCGGATTTCCGCCAGCGCCTCGGGATTGCCGCGCATGCGCGCCGCGAGTTTCAGCCACAGCGGGTCGGGCAGCAACTGTTCGAGACAGGGCTTGCGGCAGACGCCGTACTTCGAGACGTCGTCCTGCGAGACGAGCAGATCGTCGGGGGAGAGTTCCAGCGCGAGCGTGGGCGAAGCGTTGAGCGCCGCGAGAATCGGCGCGCGAAACGGCTGGCCGGGCGGATAGTCGACCGGATCGCCCACATGGAGCGTGCCGAGCAGATAGATGGTGGTGCTGCCGCGCGTGGCGACATAGAACGGCATGCGCGCGGGCCGCGTGCGCACCGGGCCGCCGGCGGTCGTGCCCGATGCGTAGCTCGGCACGGCGGGCGGCGAATGGAAGCCGGGCAGGCCGCCGCCCGACGGCAGGCGGGAGCCGGAAATGGGCGGACGCACGTTGGGCGCGCCGGCAGTATTGGCGGCGGCGCCCGCCGCGAGCGCATCGCCCGCATACGAGCCGAGCACGACCGCCAGCGCCAGCGCCGCGCCCATTGCCGCACGCGCGAGACCCCGCCACGATGCGCGCCGCCCGTCCATCGGACCCGCACATCCCCACACCGAGCGAAAAACCATCCGCAAACCCGCGCGAGCCCTCCTCGCCAGCCACTGCGCGCGCGCTTGCCGGCGCGCGCGCGTCGTCATCGACATGGCGGAGCAGCCGCCTGAAAGCGCGCGCGCCCGACGGCGCGCCACCGCTGTATCAGGCCGAACTGCTGCTCCCATCCATTTCCCCCACCTCTTCCGCACGATGGCAGGATACCTGACGCCCATCAACTTCGCGAAGTTGCGGCACTTCCTGACGGCACCGCTCGATCGCGTAAGGGCAGCGCTGATGGAACGTGCAGCCCGACGGCGGATTGAGCGGCGAAGGCAGTTCGCCCTCCAGCTTGATCTTCACGCGGCGGTCCGCCTCGAAGATCGCGGGCGTCGCCGAGAGCAGCGAGCGCGTGTACGGATGGCGCGGCCGGCCGATCACCGTGGCCTTGTCGCCGAGTTCCGCCACGCCGCCGAGGTACATCACCATCACGTCGTCGGCGATATGCTCGACCACCGCCAGATTGTGCGAGATGAACACGTAGCTGGTGCGGAACTGCTCCTGCAAATCCATGAACAGATTGAGAATCTGCGCCTGGATCGACACGTCGAGCGCCGACACCGGCTCGTCGGCGACCACGATCTGCGGATCGAGAATCATCGCGCGCGCGATCGCGACACGCTGGCGCTGCCCGCCCGAAAACATATGCGGATAACGCTTGGCGTGCTCGGGCCGCAAGCCGACGATGCGCATCATGTGCGCGATGCGGTCCGCGCGCTCGCTGGCGGTGAGTTTCGTGTTGATCGCGAGCGGCTCGCCGAGCGTCTGCTCGACGGTCTTGCGCGGATTGAGCGAGGCGAACGGGTTCTGGAACACCATCTGCACGCGGCGGCGCAGCGCGGCGATCTTCTCGCTGTTCGCACTGGCCACGTCCTCGCCGTCGATCGTGAGCTTGCCCGAGGTGGGCGGCTCGATCATCGTGAGCTGGCGCGCGAGCGTGGACTTGCCGCAGCCCGACTCGCCCACCACCGCGAGCGTGCGCCCGCGCGAGAGCGAGAACGACACGCCGTTGAGCGCCTTCACGGTGCCCGTGCCGAACATGCCGCGCTTCACGCTGTAATGCTTCTTGAGATCCTCGGCGACGAGCACCTTGTCGTCGGGCGCGGGTTTCTGGACTGCGTTCATCGCGCGCCTCCGTTCGTGTGGTTCATCGCCTGAGCGGCCGTCACGCCCTGCACGTTCAGCGGCTTGATGCAGCGCACGCGCGCGCAGCCGCTTTGATCGGCGACCTCGGCGAGCGCGGGGCGCGCCTTGTTGCAGTCGTCGATCACGTACTTGCAGCGCGGCGCGAACAGGCACCCGCTCGGGCGGTCGTCGCGGCCCGGCACCATGCCCGGCAGCGCGGCCAGACGCGCCGCGCCCTGGTTGTGCTCGGGAATCGCGGCGAGCAACGCCTCCGTGTACGGATGATGCGCACGCGCGAAGATATCCGGCACGCGGTTCGTTTCGATGATCTCGCCCGCATACATCACGGCCACGCGCTGCGCGACTTCGGAGACCACGGCCAGATCGTGCGAGATCAGCACGAGCGCCATGCCCCGCTCTTTCTGCAGACGCACGAGCAGTTCCATGATCTGCGCCTGAATCGTCACGTCCAGCGCCGTGGTGGGTTCGTCGGCGATCAGCAGCTTCGGATTGCAGGCCACCGCCATCGCGATCATCACGCGCTGGTTCATGCCGCCCGACATCTGGTGCGGGAAGTTGTCGATGCGGTTCTTCGCGTCGGGAATGCCCACCTGGTCGAGCAGTTCGAGCGCACGCGCATGCAGCGCCGAGCCGCGCAGACCTTCGTGCAGCTTGAGCACTTCCTTGATCTGATAGCCGACCGTGTAGCTCGGATTCAGGCTCGTGAGCGCATCCTGGAACACCATCGCGATGTCCTTGCCGACGATGCGGCGGCGCTCCTTGCCGGTCGCGTTGAGCAGATCGCGGCCGTCGAAGGTGATCGAGTCGGCCGTGACCTTGCCGGGCGCGTCGATCAGGCCCATCAGCGCCATCATCGTCACGCTTTTGCCCGAACCCGATTCGCCGACGATGCCGAGCACTTCGCCCGGCGCCACGGACAGATTCACGCGGTCGACGGCGGGCAGGCCGTTGAAATTCACGGCCAGATTGCGGATGGTAAGAAGTTCTTGGGTCATGTCAGGCCTCGCCGGGCCGCCCCAAGAGGACTGACGCCCCCTCGGGGGGCAACGACCGAAGGGAGTGTGGGGGTCGTTTTCATGATCAGGCCATCCGCTTCAGCTTGGGATCGAGTGCGTCGCGCAGCCCGTCGCCGAGCAGGTTGATCGCGAGCACCGAGATCAGAATCGAGAGGCCGGGCATCGTGACGATCCACCATGCGCTGTCGATGTAGTCGCGCGCCGAGGCGAGCATCGCGCCCCACTCCGCGGCGGGCGGCTGCACGCCGAGGCCGAGAAAGCCGAGCGCGGCCGCGTCGAGAATCGCCGAGCTGAAACCGAGCGTGGCCTGCACGATCAGCGGCGCGGTGCAGTTGGGCAGCACCTGCGAGAACATCAGCCGCAGCGTGCCCGCCCCCGCCACGCGCGAGGCGGTTACGTATTCCTTGTGCAGTTCGCCGAGCGCCGAGCCGCGCGTGAGACGCACGTAGCCGGGCAGCGCCACGATCGCGATCGCGAGCATGGTGTTGGTGAGGCCCGGACCGATGATCGCCACCACGGCCACCGCGAGCAGCAGCGAAGGCAGCGCGAGCAGCACGTCCATGAGGCGCATGATCGGCGTGTCGGCCCATTTCTCGAAGAACGCGGCGACGAGCCCGAGCACGATGCCCGGAATCAGCGCGAGCACGACCGACACGCAGCCGATCCACAGCGACAGCCGCGCGCCGAACATCAGGCGCGAGAGAATGTCGCGGCCCGCTTCGTCGGTGCCGAGAATGAACTTCCAGTTGCCGCCGTCGAGCCAGGCGGGCGGAATCTTCACGTAGTCGCGGTATTGCTCGATCGGGCTGTGCGGCGCGATCAGCGGCGCGAAGATCGCCACGAAAACCAGCAGCAGGACGATCACGCCCGCGCCGACGGCGCCCTTGTTGCGCGAGAAGTTCGCCCAGAATTCGCGCAGCACGAGCGCGCGTCCCGAAGGCGGCGTGACCGCGCGCGGCGCGGTGTTCTGAATGTCAGCCATCACGCCTCCTCGTTTCGATTGTGTTGTGGGGTGGTCTTGTTCATGTGCGGCTTACCTCGTATGGCGAATGCGCGGATTCAGCACGCCGTACAGCAGATCGACGACCAGATTCACGAGGATCACGAGCGTCGCGATCATGAGAATGCCGCCCTGCACCACCGGATAATCGCGGCGGCTGATCGCGTCGATCAGCCATTTGCCGATGCCGGGCCAGGAGAACAGCGTTTCGGTGAGCACCGCGCCCGCGAGCAGCGTGCCGACCTGCAGGCCGATCACGGTCACGACGGGAATCAGCGCGTTGCGCAGCGCGTGCACAACGATCACGCGCATGGGCGACAGCCCCTTGGCGCGCGCGGTGCGGATGTAGTCCTCGCGCAGCACTTCGAGCATCGACGAACGCGTCATGCGCGCGACCACCGCGAGCGGAATCGTGCCGAGCACGATCGCGGGCAGGATCAGATGCGAGAGCGCGGACTTGAACGAGCCTTCGTCGGTGCCCGGCAAAAGCGAGTCGATCAGCATGAAGCCGGTCACGTGCGGAATGTCGAATTCCACCGCGATGCGCCCGGAAACCGGCGTCCAGCCGAGCTTCGACGAGAACACCATGATGAGGATGAGGCCCCACCAGAAGATCGGCATGGAGTAGCCGGTGAGCGCCGTGCCCATCACGCCGTGATCGACCACGGTGCCGCGCTTGAGCGCCGCGAACACGCCCGCCGGCAGCCCGATCACGAGCGCGAAGATCAGCGCGCAGATCGACAGTTCGACGGTGGCCGGAAAGCGCGCCAGAAACTCGCCCATCACGCTCGTGTTGGTGATGATCGAGGTGCCGAGATTGCCTTGCAGCGCGTGGCCGACGTAGTGCAGATACTGCATCGGCAGAGGCTCGTCGAGCCCGAGGCGGTGCATCGCGTCGGCGTGCATTTGAGGATCGACGCCGCGCTCGCCCATCATCACTTCGATGGGGTCGCCCGGAATCAGGTGAATGAGCGCGAACGCCAGAATCGTGATGCCGATGAAGGTCGGAATCACCATGCCGATGCGGCGCAGTACGAAGCGGAACATGTGGTGTTCCCCCCTAAAACTTCAATGAGCCTGAATTGAAACGCAACCGGCGACAGGGGCTCGTGACCCCGGTCGCCGGACCATTTTCCGCCTGTTTTCCCGGTGTGCGGGCGAAACGAGGAAACGGAAAGTCTTACCCGATGATCTTTACTGCATGCCCACGCCGTCGAAGCGCGCGTAGCCGAGCGGCTCGATGCGCATGTCGATCACCTTCTTGCTGACCGGCTGATAGACGGTCGAGTGGGCGATCGGCGAGAACGGCAGTTGCTGCGCGAAGATCTGCTGCGCCTGCGTGTAGATCTTCGCGCGCTCGGCCTGATCCGACGTCTGGCGGCCCTTCTGGACCAGGTCGTCGAACGGCTTGTAGCACCACTTGCCGAAGTTGTTGCCGTTCACGGCTTCGCAGCCGAGCAGCGTGCCGAGCCAGTTGTCCGGATCGCCATTGTCGCCGGTCCAGCCGATCAGCATCGAATCGTCCTCGCCCGCGTGCGCGCGCTTGATGTACTCGCCCCACTCGTACGTGACGATCTTCGCCTTCACGCCGATCTTCGCCCAGTCGGCCTGGATCATTTCGGCCATCAGACGCGCGTTCGGGTTATACGGGCGCTGCACCGGCATCGCCCACAGCGTCATTTCGAAACCGTTCGGAAAACCGGCCTTCGCGAGCAGCGCCTTGGCCTTCGCCGGATCGTACGGCTGCGCCTTGAGCGACTTGTCGTAGGACCATTGCGTCGGCGGCATCGGATTGGTCGCCGCCTGGCCCGCGCCCTGATACACCGACTCGATGATCGCCTTCTTGTTGATCGCCATGTCGAGCGCCTGACGCACTTCGAGCTTGTCCATCGGCTTGCGCGTCACGGTGTACGACAGGTAGCCGAGGTTGAAGCCCGGCTGCGACGGCATGGCGATGTTCGGCTCGGCCTTCAGCGGCGCGATGTCGGCGGGACGCGGATAGCTCATCACCTGACATTCGTCGCGCTTGAGCTTCTGCACGCGCACGCTCGCGTCCGGCGTGATCGAGAAGATCAGCTTCGAGATCTTCACCGCGCCCGGCTTCCAGTAATCCGGATTGCCGTCGAAGCGGATCGTCGCGTCCTTTGTGTAGCTCTTGAAGATGAACGGGCCCGTGCCGACCGGGAACTGGTTCATGTCGGCGGCCTTGCCGGCCTTGAGCAACTGATCGGCGTATTCGGCCGAGAGAATCGACGCGAATTCCATCGCCATGTTCTGGATGAACGGCGCGTTCGGCTCGTTCAGCGTGAACTTCACGGTGTACGGGTCGACCTTTTCGACCTTGGCGATCAGCTTGTCAAGGCCCATGTCGGTGAAATACGGGAACGACACCGGGTACGCCTTGCGGAACGGCTGGTTCGGGTCGAGCATGCGCTGGAACGTGAACACGACGTCGTCGGCGTTGAACTCGCGCGTGGGCTTGAAGAACGACGTGGTCTGGAATTTCACGCCATGGCGCAGATGGAACGTGTAGGTCTTGCCGTCAGGGGAAACATCCCACGATTGCGCGAGGCCCGGTTCGACCTTGGTGCCGCCGCGTTCGAATTCGACGAGACGGTTGTAGACGGTGAACGTGTTCGCGGTGAAGTCGACGCCGGTCGTGTACTGCGCCGGGTCGAAACCGGCGGGGCTGCCTTCCGAGCAGTAGACGAGCGTCTTGTTCGGGATGCTGCCCGCGGCGTGCGCGAACGGGGCGCCTGCAATCGATGCCGCTGCGAGCGCGACGAGAGACGTCAATCGTGCAGCACGCAACAGTTTGTTTTCTTTCATGTTTCCTCCAGTTCAATGCCGGCCGGGGCCAGCGTAGCGCGATCTTACCTGCCCTTTCTACGCCGTCACAAGCGAGCCAAAAAGTCCCACGGCTCGTGGAAAACGCTCGCTTGACAGGCGCGCGCCGAAGCGCGTCGCTTAGCCTCGGGGTGGCGACGGCTCAAGCATTCCGGGCGATTTCTTGCACGCTTTTGGTCGTTTTATCATCATTCGTGGGGCTTTTTTAGTTGTTTTGCGCATTTCACGCCGCGACTTAATGCAGACTCAACGTGAGCGAAAGACGCGTTGCGCGACCGCGATCACGGTGATGTGGACGCATCCGCTGACGGAATCGCCGCCGGGACGGCGTCGCTCGCGCACCAGTCTCGCCACATCTCGCGCCACGCGGCTTCCATGCCGCGAGCAAATCGCGCGCCGTCCATCAGCGGCGAGGCCTGCATGCGCGCACGCAGACCGGCGCGCAGCGCGGAAAGGCGCGGCAGATCGCGCGCCAGCGACACGACGATCTCTGCATATTCCGCGTCGCTGTGCGCGGCCAGTTCGGGCAGCCCCAGATTGCTCAGCAGCGATAACCCGGCGCGCGCATGCGCCGTGCGACCGACGCGCGTGGGCACGGGCACGCCCATCCAGAACGCATCGAGGCTCGTCGTGTGGCCGTTGTACGGGAAGGTGTCGAGCGCGATGTCGATCTGCGACCACGTGCGCAGATAGTCGATCCGCGCTTGATAGCCGACAAAGCGCACGCACGCCGGATCGATGCCCGCCGCCGCCAGCCGCGCCGCGAGACGCCGCAGCAACGAGCCTTCGCCCGCCAGCAGCACGAGGCGCGGCGGCGTCTCGCCCGCCTCGCGCAGCGCCGCGAACACGCGGCCCCAGAGCGCGAGCGTGGCGTCGGTGAGCTTGCACGGATTGTTGAGGCAGCCGAACGTGAGCGCTCCGCCGGCGAGCGCGGGCAACGGCCCGCAGGCGAGTTCGCGCGCGGCGGCGTCGAGCGGCGCGTAGCACCAGAAGGTGTCGGGCAGACGCAGCGTGCGTTCGGTGTAGCGGGCGTCGATATGCGCGTCGATTTGCGGCACGTCGCGCGGATCGAGCCACGGATCGCTGAGCCGCCAGTCCATCGCCGCGCTGCCCGTCGTGCCCGGATAGGCGAGCCACGCCGCCTGCACCGGCGCGGGCCGCCGCGCGAACACAAGACGCCGCGCGTGCGCCATGTGCATCGTCAGATCGACGAGGATATCGACGCCGTCGTCGCGGATGGCTTGCGCAAGTTGCGCGTCGCCGAGCGCGCGCACGTCGCGCCAATGGTCGGCGAGCGCGGCGATGCGCTGCGTGACGGCGTCGGGCTCGCGCACATCGGCGTAGCAGAAGGTTTCGACTTCGGCGCGATTCAGATGCTCGAACAACGGCAGCGTGAACAGCGACTGGCAATGATCGCGAAAATCCGGCGAGAGGAAGCCGATGCGCAAGCGCCGCGTCGCGTCGCGCGCGTTCGCGAACGGCACCGATGCCACCGCCGATGCCGCCAGATATTGCGCTTCGTGACGCGCGCCGAACGCCTCCGTCTGCGTGCGGATGACCTGCGGATCGTCGCGGCAAAAAAGCTGCGCATAGACGTAATCGCTGTGCGTGCCGAGATCGTCCGGACAGGCCGTCACGGCGCGCTCGAACGCGGCCAGCGCCGCGGCGGTTTCACCCGCCTGCAACAGCGCGCCTGCATGCAGCGCGTGCATGTCGGCGACCGCGGGCGCGTCGGGCGGCGCGAGCGCCACCGCGCGGTCGAACGCGTCGAGCGCCTCGTCGCCGCGCCGGGTTTGCAGCATCAGATTGCCGAGATTGCGCCACGCGCCCGCGAACGCCGGATCGAGCGCGAGCGCCGTCTCGAACGCCGCCTGCGCTTCGTCGAAGCGGCCCGCCGCCGCCAGCAGCGCGCCGAGGTTGCCGTGCGCGACGGCGTCGCCGGGCGCGGCGTCGATTTCGAGGCGCAGCGCGCGCTCGCACCAGTCGCGCCAGATTTCGTGGAACGCCGCTTCCATACCGCGCGCGAATCGTGCGCCGTCCATCAGCGGCGACGCCTCCATGCGCGCGCGCAGACCGGCGCGCAACGCGGCGAGGCGCGGTAGATCGCGCGCCAGCGACACGACGATCTCCGCATATTCCGCGTTGCTCTGCGCGGCCAGTTCCGGCAGGCCCAGATTGCTCAGCAGCGACAACCCCGCGCGCGCATGCGCCGTGCGGCCCACGCGCGTGGGCACGGGCACGCCCATCCAGAATGCGTCGAGGCTCGTGGTGTGGCCGTTGTACGGAAAGGTGTCGAGCGCGATATCGATCTGCGACCACGTGCGCAGATAGTCGTCGCGCGACTGGAAGCCCACGTAGTTCACCTGCGCCGGATCGATGCCGTGCGCCGCGAGGCGCGCGTTCAGGCGTTCGCGCGCGCTGCCCGGCGGCGCCATCAGCACGAGACGCGTGCGTTGCCCCGCCTCGCGCAGCGCGGCGAACACGCCCGACCAGAGCGCGAAGGTGGCGTCGGTGAGCTTGCACGGATTGTTGAGACAGCCAAACGTGATGAGCGACGCCGAGAGTGCTGGCAGCGCGCTCACCGCGATGCCGGGCGCCTGCGCGTCGTAGCACCAGAACGTGTCGGGCAGACGCAGCGTGCGTTCCGTGTACTGCGCGTCGAGATTCGGTACGTCGCGCGGATCGAGCCACGGATCGCTGAACCGCCAGTCCATCGCCGGACTGCCGGTCGTGCCCGGATACGCGAGCCACGCCACCTGCACCGGCGCGGGCCGCCGCGCGAACACGAGGCGGCGCGCGCCGTCCATGTGCATCGTCAGGTCGACGAGGATGTCGATGTGGTCGGCACGAATCTGCTGCGCGAGGCCGTCGTCGTCGAGCTGGCTGACGTCGCGCCAGTGATCGGCGTAACGGGCGAGGCGCGCGGTGACCTCGTCGGCCTGCGGAACGAGCGAATAGCAGACGATCTCGAACGCCGCGTGGTCGTGATGCGCGAGCAGCGGCTGCATGAACAGCGCCTGGCAATGGTTGCGGAAATCGGGCGAAACATAGCCGATACGCAGCCGCCGCGCCGGCTCCGGCGTGTTGGCATACGTGTGCGGCTTGAGTTGCTTCAGCGGCGCAGGCTGCCACGCGCGCTCGTGCGCGGCGGCAAAGCGCTCGGTTTCCGCGCGGATCGCAGGACCGTCGTCGCTCGCGAAGGTCAGCGCGTAGACCAGATTGCTGTGCGCGCCCAGACTGCCCGGTTCGCAGCGGAGCGCGTGGCGGTAGGCGGCGATGGCGTCCTCGATGCGGCCCATGCTCTTGAACACGTTGCCGAGATTGCTGTGCGCATTCGCGAAGCGCGTGTCGATGTCGATGGCGCGCAGGAAGTGCGCGAGCGCGTCGTCGAGATGCGCGAGATCGACGTGCACATTGCCGAGATTGTTCCAGGCGGCCGCATTGCCGGGATCAAGTTCGAGCGCACGCGCGAGTGCGTTGCGCGCCTCGCCGTAGCGGCCGATCGTGCGCAGCTGGCAGCCGAGATTTGTGAGCACGTCGGGCGAATCGGGCGCGAGCGTGCGCGCGTGCTCCAGCAGAGTCAGCGCGTCGCCCGTGCGACGCAACGCGATCAGCACATTGGCGAGGTTGTTCCACGCGTTCACGCTGCCCGGATCGATGGCCACCGCGCGGCGCAGCGGCGCCTCCGCACGCGCGGCCTCGCCGCTCCCCAGCAGCAGGCTGCCGTAGTTGTAGTGCGCGGCCGCGTAATCTGGAGCGAGCGTCAGCACGCGTTCGAACAGGGCCAGCGCGCGCGCCGTGTCGCCCTGCTGGGCGCACAGATTGGCGAGATTGTTCAGCGCGATCGCGAGGTCGGGCTGGAGCGCGAGCGCGCGTTCGAGCGTGGCGATGGCATCGGCCGTCTGCGTCGCCGGATCGCAGGTGAGCGCGAGGCTCACGAGAAAATTGGGATCGATACGCACGGCGAGCGCGCGCTCGATCAGCGCGCGCGCGGCCAGCCGGTCGCGCGGCGTTGCGACGATGCCCGCCAGATGCAGCGCGTCGGCGTCCTGCGCGTTGGCCGCGATCAGGCGCTTGCAGCGCGCGTGGGCGTCGTCGAGCGCGCCTGCGCGCCAGGCCGCGACGGCGTCGGCGAAGGTGCCGGCGGCGGAAGCGGGATCGGTGAGATCGACGGGGTTCATGATGGACGGGCTGCCGCCGCCGGCATCAGCCGGGGCGCGCGATCTGACGGATAGGCAGAAGGTGAAGAAGGCGCGTGAAAAAGCGAATCGGCAATTATCGGCACCGTCTCGATTCAGACCACTTGACCCACATCAGCATCCCGGATTGCGCGCCCATGAAAAAACCGCGCGGCGCCTTCGAAAAGAACGCCGCGCGGTTCGCGGATACAGCTTGAATCACCGCCTGTGCGCCGCCCGGGCGCGCGGTTCGGACGCTCAGACGCCCAGACGTTCGCAGATCGCCTTGCTCGCGTTGGCCGCGTTGAGCGTGTAGAAGTGCAGGCCCGGCGCACCGCCGTCGACGAGGCGGCGGCACAGGTCCGTCACCACGTCGAGGCCGAAAGCGCGGATCGCTTCGCGGTCGTCGCCGAAGCTTTCCAGACGCTTCGCGACCCAGCGCGGCACTTCCGCGCCGCACATTTCCGAGAAGCGCATGAGCTGCGAGTAGTTCGTGATCGGCATGATGCCGGGCACGATCGGCACGTCCACGCCCAGCTTGCGCGCGTCGTCGACGAAGCGGAAATACGCGTCGGCGTTGAAGAAGTACTGCGTGATCGCCGAATCGGCGCCCGCTTTCACCTTTTGCGCGAACGCTTCGAGGTCGTGACGCGGCGAGCGCGCCTGCGGGTGATATTCGGGATACGCGGCCACTTCGATGTGGAACGCGTCGCCGGTTTCGGCGCGGATGAACGCGACGAGATCCGACGCATAGCGCAGCTCGCCCATCTCGCCCATGCCCGAAGGCAGATCGCCGCGCAGCGCCACGATGTGACGGATGCCGTGCGAGCGGTACTGCGCGAGGATGTCGCGCAGGCTGTCGCGCGTCGCGCCGATGCACGAGAGGTGCGGCGCCGCGTCCACGCCTTGTTTGGCGATGTCCGCGACGGTGTCGAGCGTGCCCTGTTGCGTCGAGCCGCCCGCGCCGAAGGTCACCGAAACGAACCGCGGCTTGAACGCGAGCAGCTGTTCGCGCGTGGCGCGCAGCTTCTCGACGCCGTCCGGGGTCTTCGGCGGGAAGAATTCGAATGAGAGTTCGATCGGTTTCATGATGAGTGGGCCGAGGCGGCGAGCCCCGGCCTGGTCGTCAACTACATGTCAACTCGTCGTCAACTGGGCGCCAACTACGCGCCAACTGCGCGTCGATCAGCCGAGGCTGCGGTTGCCGAAAATCAGCGCCGACAGCAGCCACGACACGATGCTGTACAGGATCGAGCCGAAGAACGCCGACCAGAAGCCCGACACCTCGAAGCCCTTGAGCAGCGACGCGGCGAGCCAGAAGCACAGCGCGTTCACCACGAGGATGAACAGGCCGAGCGTGAGGATCGTCACGGGCAGCGTGAGGACGATGAGCAGCGGGCGCAGCACGGCGTTGATCAGGCCGAGCACCAGCGCCACGATGAGCGCGGTGCCGAAGCTGCGCACGTGGATCGACGGAACCAGCCAGGTGATGATCAACAGCGCGAGCGCGTTGATCAGCCAGGTCAGCAACACGGTCATGGTGAGTCCTCTTGCGTCGTGGTTATGTGGTGCGCCCGCGCGCATCGATGAGCGCGCGCGGGCGTAGTCACAGCATCGGGCTGGTCGCTTAAAGACGTCTTAAAAATAAGGGCCGTCTCGCTGCGGTTTTGTATCGACCCGTAACAGTCAAAGCAGACAACGTCGAGTCGACGCGAATCGACTTAATAGCGATAGTGGTTCGGCTTGAACGGACCGTTCTTGTCGACGCCGATGTACGAAGCCTGGTCGTCCGACAGCACCGACAGGTTCGCGCCGATGCGCGCAAGGTGCAGACGCGCGACCTTTTCGTCGAGATGCTTCGGCAGCACGTAGACCTTGTTCTCGTACTTCTGGCCTTCGCAGAACAGTTCGATCTGCGCGAGCGTCTGGTTCGTGAACGAGTTCGACATCACGAACGACGGGTGGCCCGTGGCGCAGCCGAGGTTCACGAGGCGGCCTTCGGCCAGCAGGATCACGCGCTTGCCGTCCGGGAAGATGATGTGGTCGACTTGCGGCTTGATGTTTTCCCACGTGTACTGGCGCGTCGAGGCAACGTCGATTTCCGAGTCGAAGTGACCGATGTTGCAGACGATCGCGTTGTGGCGCATCGCCTTCATGTGGTCATGGCCGATCACGTGGAAGTTGCCGGTGGCCGTCACGAAGATGTCGGCCTTGTCGGCGGCGTATTCCATCGTCACGACGCGGTAGCCTTCCATCGCGGCTTGCAGCGCGCAGATCGGATCGATTTCCGTGACCCACACCGTGGCGCCCAGACCGCGCAGCGATTGCGCGCAGCCCTTGCCCACGTCGCCGTAACCGGCCACGACCGCGATCTTGCCCGCGATCATCACGTCGGTCGCGCGCTTGATGCCGTCGACGAGCGACTCGCGGCAGCCGTACAGGTTGTCGAACTTCGACTTCGTGACCGAGTCGTTGACGTTGATGGCCGGGAACGGCAGACGGCCTTCCTTTTCCATCTGGTACAGACGGTGCACGCCCGTGGTGGTTTCTTCCGTCACGCCCTTGATGTGCGCGAGGCGCGTCGAGTACCACGCCGGATCGATCGCGAGGTGCTTTTCGATCGACTTGTACAGCGCGACTTCTTCTTCGTTCGTCGGCTTGGCGATGACCGAGCGGTCCTTTTCAGCCTTCGAGCCGAGGATCAGCAGCAACGTGGCGTCGCCGCCGTCGTCGAGGATCATGTTGGCGAATTCGCCGTTCGGCCATTCGAAGATGCGGTGCGAGAACTCCCAGTATTCGTCGAGCGATTCGCCCTTGAATGCGAACACCGGCGTGCCGCCCGCGGCGATCGCGGCGGCGGCGTGGTCCTGCGTCGAGAAGATGTTGCACGAGGCCCAGCGCACGTCGGCGCCGAGTGCCGTCAGCGTTTCGATCAGCACGCCCGTCTGGATCGTCATGTGCAGCGAACCGGCGATGCGCGCGCCCTTCAGCGGCTGCTGCGCCTTGTACTCTTCGCGCGTTTGCACGAGGCCGGGCATTTCGGTTTCGGCGATGTCGAGTTCCTTGCGGCCCCAGGCGGCAAGCGACATGTCGGCAACGAGGAAATCCTTGGCTTGATCTTGCGGAATTGCGGCGTTCATCACGCCCTCCTTTCTAAAAGTGACTAGAAATTAAAGACGTGAGCGCCGTTTTTCAGTGCGGTGCGTTCGTGGCATGAAAACCGCGAACTGGCCGTATTGAGCGCCTTCGAGCCTGGCGGATGGGTGACATCCGTCGCAACGCTCCTCGAAGACGAGGCGTGATTGTAGCAAATCGAGATGACTGCGGCGCGTCGGAAAGACAGGGACGCATCCGACCGGCTCAGCGCGTGGGCGTATTCAACGCATCCGGCGCGATCTGCAACGCGCGCAACTGCTGCACGCTGGCGCGCGCGTTGTCGAGCCAGGCGCGCGAGGCGCGCAACGTGGCGTCGTTGGCGACCGGATCGGCTTCGGTGTAACCGAGCTGGATGTTCAGAAAGCGCTCGGCGTGGATGCCCGTGTGCCAGTGCATGCGCACGCGTTTGGCGTCGATCAGGCGGCGCTGGCCGAAGATCTCGCGCAGCGCCCACGACAGCGCGCCGTCCTCGCCGCCGTAGCGT
This sequence comes from Paraburkholderia sp. SIMBA_027, assembly GCF_046535315.1. Classification (NCBI taxonomy): domain Bacteria; kingdom Pseudomonadati; phylum Pseudomonadota; class Betaproteobacteria; order Burkholderiales; family Burkholderiaceae; genus Paraburkholderia; species Paraburkholderia sp. SIMBA_027. The sequence goes on along the minus strand of NZ_JAWRWY010000021.1, from coordinate 60,769 downwards.
CGGAACAGTTCGTCGGTGGGAAAACCGCCGAGCGCGAGCAGCACGTTGCGGCGGATCACGAGGCTGCTCGGCACCGTGTTGCTGAGCACGGCCGCAAATTCTGCGAATTGGGGATGCCGCGTGAGGCGCGCGGGAAAGCCTGCGTAATCGACGTCGAGCCGGATCACCGCTTCGTGCGGATGCGCGTCGAGATGCGCGCGCGCGGCGGCGAGCGCGCCGGGCAGGTATTCGTCGTCGGCGTCGAGAAAGGCGAGCAGCGGCGCGACGGTGTTCAGCGCCGCCCAGTTGCGCGCGCGGGCCGGACCGGCGTTGCCGGGCATCTGCAGCAGCCGCACGCGCGCGTCGCGCAGCGCGTAGACGCGCACGATGGCCGCTGAGGCGTCGGTGGACGCATCGTCGACGACGAGAATCCGGGTGGCTTCAGGCTGCGCGAGGCAACTGTCGAGCGCGCGCGCCAGCGTGGCGGCGCCGTTGAAACAGGGAATGATGACGGAGATTTCAGACATGGAACGCAGCGCGTACTGGCCGCGGAAAACGCGGGGAATCGTGCGATGGTAGCCCCGTCTCAGAATCGCGGATCGCCGCGCGCTTGGGTCGCGGCGGTGCGGATCGTCGCAGATCAAATGCCGGTCGAAAAGGCGGTGTCGCGCGACGCCGTCGCTCCGGATCTCAGATCGGCAGAAAGCCCAGCGCGGGTGCGAGCAGCACCATCACCACGCCCGCGATCATCATCGTCAGGCTCGCGACCACGCCTTCTTCGCTGCCCAGTTCGCGCGCCTTCGCGGTGCCCACGCCATGCGCCGCCGCGCCGAACAGCGCGCCGCGCGCGAGACGCGTGCGCAGCGGCACGAGCCCGAGCACCAGCTCGCCGAACAGCATGCCGCAGAGGCCGGTGGCGATCACGAACAGCGCGGTGAGGTCGCGCGGCGCGTGAATCTTGTCGGAGACCGCGAGCGCGAACGGCGTGGAGACCGAGCGCGTCATCAGGCTGCGTTGCAGTTCGGGCGACAGATGCAGCAGCTTCGCAAGCGCGAGCGAGCCGCCCACCGCCACCATGATGCCGACCGTCACGCCCACCGCGAGCGAGATCCAGTGGCGCTTGAGCAGTGCGCGGTATTCGTAGATCGGCACCGCGAACGCCACCGTGGCGGGGCCGAGCAGCCACATCAGCCAGCGCGTGTCCTGAAAGTAGACCGGATACGGAATATGCAGCAGCAGCACGATCGCGCCCAGCACGACCGGCACCGCCAGCAGCGGCGTGAGCCATGGCGAGCGCACGCGTGCGTAGAGCGCCTTCGAGGCGAAATAAAGCGCGACGGTGAGGATGAAACAGCCCGCGGCGATCAGCCGGGAGGCGTCGTCGGCGAACAGCGAAGCGTAGAACGTGTTCATGACGGAATCATCCTTGCGAGACGGGCGGAATCAGCGAAAACGGAATGGCGGGCGGCGCTCAGGCACGCGCCAGATGACGCGCATCGCGCACGTGACGCACGCGGCGCAGCGCGAGACGGCGTTCGAGGCGCGCGGCCTGTTCGACGGCGAACGCCACGGCCACCATCACCATCAGCGTGCCGCCGACCACGACCAGCGCGAGGCGCCAGCCGTCGGCGCGGAACAGTCCGCCGTACTGCACGGCCGCCACGGCGGCCGGGATGAAGAACAGCAGCATGTCGGAGAGCAGCCAGTCGGCGCCTGCCTTGACCCAGCGCGGCGCCACGCCGCCGCAGAACAGCAGCACCAGCAGCAGCACGAGGCCGACCACGCCGCCCGGCACCGGCAGGTGCACGGCGCGCGCGAGTTGATCGGCAATAAACCAGACGCCGGCGAGCAGCGAGGACTGCGCCGCGATCCGGCCAACGCGGGCGAAACCGCCGGATTGCGGGGCGCGTGCGGAAGTGGTCGAGGCAGTCATGGCAAACCCTAAGTGACATCGGAACGGAAGTCAGTATAGGGTGCAGCGCAGCATAAATATAATGACTTACGATTATCCGCTGCATTCGAATTTGGAATGCACCGGATGTGTGCGCACATGCGGCGCACTTGCAGCGTATAAGGAGGCAGAACCGTGGAATTGCGCGCCCTGCGGTATTTCATCGAAGTGGTGCGGCAGCAGAGCTTCACCGCCGCCGCCGAGCAGATGCACGTCACGCAGCCGACCATCAGCAAGATGGTGAAAGCGCTCGAAGACGAAACCGGCACCCAGCTGCTGCTGCGCGACGCGCGCCAGATGGTGCTCACCGACGCCGGTCGCATCGTCTATCAGCGCGGCCAGGACGTGCTCGCGGCGCACGCGCAGTTGCAGGCCGAACTCGCCGATCTCGGCACGCTCGGGCGCGGCGAACTCACCATCGGCATTCCGCCGATGGGCGGGTCGCTGTTCACGCCCGCGATCGCGGCGTTCCGTCAACGCTATCCGAAGATCGAACTGAAGCTGTTCGAGCAGGGTTCGCGCGCGATCGAGGCGGCGCTGATTTCGGGCGAACTCGAACTGGGCGGCGTGCTGCTGCCCGTCGATCCCGAGCAGATCGATCTCCTGCCGATCTCGCACGAGGTGCTGTGGCTGGTCGCGCAGCGCGGCTCGCGCTGGGACAACAAGCTCAGCGTGCCGCTTGGCGAACTCGCCAACGAGCCGTTCGTGTTCTACGGCGAGAGTCTCGCGCTCAACGACGTCGTGTTGAGCGCCTGCCGCACGGCCGGTTTCGCGCCGCAGATCGTCGGCCGCAGCGGCCACTGGGATCTGATGGCGGCGCTCGTGCTCGCGGGCGTGGGCATCGCGCTGCTGCCCGCGCCTTATGTGCGGCGGCTCGACGCCGCGCGCTTCACCTGCCTGCCGGTGACCGAGCCGACCATCACCTGGGACATGGCGATCGGCTGGAAGCGCAACGGCTATCTCTCGCACGCGGCACGCGCGTGGCTCGCGGTGGCGCGCGAGGAGTACGGCAAGCCGTCTAATTTCCTCGACGATTTCGTCGGCCCGCCCGGCCTGGAGCAACCGGCCGCTCAAGGGTGAGACGCAACGGACGAAGCATGAAAAAAGCCGCCCGGCTCACGCCGGACGGCTTTTTGCGCTGTTGCCGATGACGCTGACCGACGCGTCGCGGCTTACTTCGCCACGAACTCGATACGGCGATTACGGAAGCGGCCGCTTTCGGTGTCGTTCGCGGCGACCGGATTGGCGTCGCCGTAACCTTCGGCCTTGAGCGTGCTGCCCGCCACGCCCTGCGCGACCAGGAAGGTGCGCACGGCTTGCGCGCGCTGCTTCGAGAGCGCGAGGTTGGTCGCCGCCACGCCGACGTTATCCGAATAGCCCGCCACTTCGAGCTGCACCGGCTTGCCCTGCTTCGCGCACGCCTTCAGCGCCTTGGCCGAGTCGCGCAGATCCTGCGCGGCCGAGGCCGGAATCACCGAGCTTGCGGTCTTGAAGTTGATGACCTGCAGGTTGAGCACCTTCGCCACGTCGCTGCCCGCGCACGAGCTGTCGCTGACGAACAGGCCCTTCACGGCGTCGCGGAACGACTGCGTGGCGTCGGCCACGGCCTTCTGGACGTTGAACACGCCGATGTCGAAGCCCGAGCCGAACAGCGCCTTGAGCTTGTCGAGCCAGCCGAGCTTGGCGTCGGCGGCCGTGCCGCTCAGTTCGACGTGCGAGCCGTCGATCTTCACTTCCGCGCCGGGCAGCGCCATCAGCGGCAGCAGGCCGTCGAGGTGCGCGAGCCAGTCGGCGGGCTTCGTGGCGGCGTCGACCGTCACGTTGGCGTTGAACTTGCCGTCGCCGAACCGCTTCGTGAGCGCGTCGACGAGCTGCGCCTTCTCGGCTTCGGTGCCGACCGTGGCCGTGATCGTCGGCTCGCCGTTTTTGTCGACCGCGAACGAGAGATGCGAATCCTGCGTGGGCGCGGGCGCAACAACAGCACTGGCCGCCGATGCCGCCGACGCATCAGACGCCGCCGAGGTGATCGCGGGCGCCGACGCATTGTCGGCCGCGCTGGCTTCCGAAGCCGCGACCGCCGCCGGCGCCGAGGCCGCCTGATCGTCCTGCACCGGTTCCTCGCGATGGCACGAGCGCAGCGCGAAGAACGCCACGATCAGCGCGAGCGCGGCGAGCAGCCACCAGAGCCACGAATGCCCGCGCTTTTCGGCGACGATCGGCGGCGTGCTGTCGCCGACGGTTTGCGGCGGCAGCGAGGCCGACACCGGACGCGCCGGCGGCTGCGGATGGTCGAGATGCGCCGACACGTCCTTCAGGCGCATGAGCACCGAGCCCGCGAACGCGCCCGCGCTGCCGAGGCCGACCGCGCTCGCGAGGCGGTCGGTGAGGCTCGCGTTGACCGACGAGAGTTGATGGCCGAGCAGCGTCGGCAACTGGCCGACGAAACCCTGGGACGACGTAAAGTGCTGCTTGAGAATGCCCATTAGCGCCGCGCCGACCACGCCGGTCAGCGAGAACGCCGTGGATTGCGCCGCGCCCGTTTGCGCCGCGACTGCGTCGGCGAGTGCGCCGACGTTCACGCCCGCCGCCTTCTGCACCAGGTCGCGGCCCAGCGTTTCGAGCTGGCTCAGGCCCGCGGTGCTCGACAGCAGTTCGGGCAACTGCTTGCCGATGCTCGCGTTCACGTCGGGCGACATGATGGTGGAGAACAGGCTGCGCGCGCCGTCGGCGGTGCTGCCGCGATGCATGATCGCCGCGACGAGCGCCGGCGCGACCGCGCCGGTGACCTTGCGCGTGAGATCGGGCGAGAGGCCGAAGCGGCCGGACAGGTTGCGGACGACGTCGTCGCTCAGGACCGTTTCCAGCAGGTGAAATACGTTGATGCTCATCGAGGCGGTTCCTCCCAGTTCGCGGACGCGCCAACTGACACGCCCAAGGTGCCGCGCGATTATAGGGACTCCGAAATCTCGAAATTGCGGATACCGCGAAGTTCACACAATCTTTAACGAAAAAGCCGCTTTTTAAGCAATTTTCGTCAATTGAAAAAGCCAGCGAGACGTCGAGCGTCTCGCTGGCTTCGCGTGTCTTCCGAGTGCTTTGAGATTCGTCCGAGTGAGCGCACCACCGCTCGCTTGCGAAAAGAATGCGCGTGTCAGGCCGTCATTTGCGCGCTGTGCGTGGACGCGCTTTCGCGTCGGGCCGCGACGATCAGATCCGCCGCGCGCTCGCCGATCATCACGGTCGGCGCATTGGTGTTGCCGCCGATGAGCGTCGGCATCACCGAGGCGTCGGCGATACGCAGATGCGTCGCGCCGCGCACGCGCAACTGCGGGTCGACGACCGATTGCGCGTCGCTGCCCATGCGGCAGGTCGCGACCGGGTGATAGATCGTATCGGCGTGCGTGGCGATGGTCGCGCGCAGCTCGGCGTCGCTCTGCCCCGCCTGCGTGTAGATCTCGCGCCCGCCCATGCGCAGCAGCGCGGGCGCGTCGAGAATGCGCCGCGCGATGCGCGCGCCTTCGACGAGCAGATCGAGGTCGCGCGCATCGGACAGAAAGCGCGGATCGATCACCGGCGCTTCGCGCGCATCGGCGCTCGCGAGCGTGACGGTGCCGCGGCTCGCCGGGCGCAGCACGCAGACGTGCAGCGAATAGCCGTGCCCCCAGTGCAGGCGGCGGCTGTGATCGTCGACGAGCGCGGTGCAGAAGTGCAGTTGCAGATCGGGCCGCTCCAGCTCCGGACGGCTTTTCAGAAACCCGCCCGCCTCCGCCACGTTGGTCGTGAACATGCCGCGTCGCCCGCGCAAATAACGCACGAGGCCCGGCACCATCCTGGCCGCGCCGCGCAGCGAATAACCGACGGTCTCGCTCGAATGCACGCGCTTGTTATAAGTGAAGTCGATGTGGTCGATCAGATTGCGGCCGACATCCGGCGCGTCGTGCTGCACGGCAATGCCATGTTCTCGCAGATGCGCGGCCGGCCCGATGCCCGAGCACATCAACAGTTGCGGCGTGTTGAACGCGCCTGCCGCGAGGATCACCTCGGCGCGCGCCTCGATGCGCTCGCTGCGGCCCGCGCGCACGACGTCGACGCCGGTCGCGCGCACGCCGTCGAAGCTCACGCGCAGCACGGTGGCATCGGCGATCAGATGCAGATTCGGGCGCGGCTTCCCATAGAGATACGCGCGCGCCACCGTGCAGCGCTCACCGCCGCGCTGCGTGACCTGATAGAAGCCGACGCCTTCCTGACGCGCGCCGTTGAAGTCGTCGTTGGCGGGGAAACCCGCTTCGAGCGCGGCCTGCACGAAGCGCTCCGCGACCGCGTTGCGCTCGCGCAGATCGGACACGCCGAGCGGGCCGCCCGCGCCGTGCCACGCATTCGCGCCGCGCGCGTTGTCCTCGGCGCGCAGGAAGTACGGCAGCACGTCGTCCCACGCCCAGCCCGTGCAGCCGAGCCGCGCCCATTCGTCGTAGTCGAGCGGATGGCCGCGCGTGTAGATCATCGCGTTGATGGCGCTGGAGCCGCCGAAGCCGCGGCCGCGCGGCTGGTAGCCGCGTCGTCCGTTCAGGCCCGGCTGCGGCACCGTCTGATAGGCGTAGTTGTTTTTGTTGCGAAACGGCACGAGCGCCGCCACGCCCATCGGCATGTTGACGAAGAGATTGCGCTCGGTGTGCGGACCGGCTTCGATCAGTGCGATGCTCGCGTCGGGACAGCGTTCGGCGAGGCGTCCCGCCAGCGATGCGCCGCCCGAACCGCCACCTACGATCACGTAGTCGTATTGCATGTCTCCTCCTTTTGGCGCGGCCCGGCGCTCGCGCGCGTGCCTTCAGCCCATGCAGCGAACGCTGCCTCTCAGGCTCGTGGATGTCTCGCGGACGTCGCGCGGACGTCGCGTTATCTCGCGTTGCAGCCGGGCGGCGCTTGAGGCACCCTAGTTGCACGCTCGTTCGATTTCACGTTTGTGGCCGATTGTAGGAAGTGTCAGGCACCGGGGTCAGCTTTTATCTCAGAGCGTTCCCTCTAATCCTGCCATTACACGATGTCTCATTGGCGACTAACATGAAGGACCGTCCGGCGCCCGGCGTCGGCGGTTACAAAAACGATTCCAGCAAGCAGCACAGGGAGCGCTGGAGCGCCCAGTAACCGGCCCGCCGCATGGGTCCAGACTGCGCATATAGTCTGGACGCGTGCGGCGCGGGCCGCCATCGGTGCGCATCACGAACGAGCATGACGGCCTCGCGCGCACGCCGCGCGTGGGCTTTTCGTCAGATCAGGCACGATGACACCGCGCGCCCGACGCGCGCCGCCGATGGAGACCGCCTCGATGAACCCAATCGCCCCGACGCACCCGGCCAGCGCACCTGACGCGACCGAGGCGACCGACGCCGCGTCGCGCCAGCATCGCTCCGGCACCACGCACGAAGTCACGAATCAGGCGCCGCCGCTCGCCGATTACAACCTTTTTTCCACCGATGCCGCGCTCGGCGAAGCGCTCGCGCGCGCCGGCGCGCAGTGGCATCGCGATGCGCTCGCGCGTCATGGCGCCAAGCTCGGCGAAGCCGAGGTGCAGGCGCTCGCCGATCTCGCCAACCGCCACGCGCCCGAACTGCACACGCACAGCGCGCGCGGCGAGCGCATCGACGCCATCGAATTTCATCCTGCGTGGCACGCGTTGCTCGCGCTGCTGCGCGCCGAAGGCCTGCACGCGCTGCCGTTCTCCGAGCCGCGTCCCAGCGCGATGGCCGCGCGCTGCGCGGGCTATTTTCTGCACGCGCAGCTCGAATCGGGCTCGCTCTGCCCGCTCACCATGACGTTCGCCAGCATTCCGGTTCTACAGCGCGAGGCGGCGCTGTTCGAGACGCTGCGCGACAAGCTCTACACGCGCGAGCACGACCCGCGCGACGTGCCGCTCGCCCACAAGCGCTCGATGATGATCGGCATGGGCATGACCGAAAAGCAGGGCGGCTCCGACGTGCGCAGCAACCGCACCGAAGCGCGTCCGGCGGGCGCGCAGAGCGGACGCGGCGCGCGCTATCTGCTGACCGGCCACAAGTGGTTCTTTTCCGCGCCGCAATGCGACGCGCACCTCGTGCTCGCGCGCACGACCGAACACGACGGCCTCTCGTGCTTCTTCGTGCCGCGCTTCCTGCCGGACGGCACGAAGAACGCCGTCAACGTGCAGCGTCTGAAAGAGAAGCTCGGCAACCGCTCGAACGCGAGCAGCGAAGTCGAATTCTTCGACGCCGAGGGCGTGATGATCGGCGACGAAGGCCGCGGCGTGCCGACCATCATCGAAATGGCGAATTTCACGCGGCTCGACTGCGTGATCGGCAGCGCGGCGCTGATGCGCGCGGCGCTCGTGCAGGCGATCCATCACGCGCGCCATCGCAGCGCGTTCGGCCGTCCGCTCGCGCAGCAGCCGCTGATGCAGAACGTGCTCGCCGACCTCGCGCTCGAATCCGAAGCCGCGACGGTGCTGTTCATGCGCCTCGCGCACGCATTCGAGCAGAGCGCGCAGGCGGCGCAGCCCGGCGAGGAAAACGCCGAGGCGCTCGAAGCGCGCGCGTGGCGGCGCATCGTCACGCCCGCCGCAAAGTTCTGGGTCTGCAAGCGCACGCTCGCGTTCACGGGCGAGGCGATGGAAGTCTGGGGCGGCAACGGCTACGTCGAGGAAGGGCCGATGGCGCGCTTCTACCGCGAGGCGCCCGTCAACTCGATCTGGGAAGGGTCGGGCAACGTGATGTGTCTCGACGTGCTGCGCGCGCTCGAACGCGAGGCCGACGCCGCCCAGGCGCTCTTTCTTGCGTGGCGTCGCGAAGCGGCCGATCATCCCGTGCTCACAGCCGCGCTCGACCGGCTCGCGGCGCTGCTCAACGGCGCGCCGGGATCGCGCGAGGCGAGCGCGCGGCGCATCGCGCAGCAGATCGTGCTGATCGCGCAGGCGATGCTGTTGCGCGCCGGACCGCCCGAGGTCGCCGACGCGTTCATCGCCACGCGGCTCGACGAACACGCCGCCGACTGCGACCGCGTGTTCGGCACGCTGCCCGCGCGCTTCGACCACGCCGCGCTGATCGAACGCGCGCTGCCCGCCGACTATCTGGCGCGATAAAAAGCGAACACAAAAACTCAAGCGCCCGCGCGCCTCACTCCATCAAGGACCGACCATGAAGCAGGATCTGCCCGAAACGCTTGCTCCGCAGCCCGCTCCCGGCGCAAGCGCCGCGAGCACAACCGGCGAGCACACGCCGGACACGCTCGCCGCGCTGCTCGCCACGCAGCGCGAAGCCTTCCTGCGCGAGCCGTTTCCGGCGTGGAGCACGCGCGCGCGTCATCTGCGCACGCTGCGCGACGTGCTGTTCGCGAATCAGGACGCGCTTGCCGACGCGATGAACGCGGATTTCGGCCAGCGCTCGAAAGCCGAGGTCGCGCTCGCGGAATTCGTGGTGCTCAAGCAGGAAATCGACGCCGCGCTCAAGCACGGCGAGCGCTGGATGCGTCCGCAGCGCCGCCGCGCGGGCAAGTGGCTCGCGCCGGGCCGCGCGAAAGTCGTGCCGCAGCCGCTCGGCGTGGCGGGCATCGTCGTGCCGTGGAACTATCCACTGCTGCTGGGCGCGAGTCCGCTCGTCTGCGCGCTCGCGGCGGGCAACCGCGCGCTGATCAAGATGTCGGAGCTGACGCCGCGCACATCCGCGCTGTTCGCCGATCTGATCGCGCAGGCCTTCGCGCCCGACCACGTGGCGGTCGTGAACGGCGACGCGGCCGTGGGCGCGGCCTTCAGCGCGCTGCCGTTCGACCATCTGCTGTTCACGGGCTCGACGCGCATCGGCCACGAAGTGATGCGCGCGGCGGCCAACCATCTCACGCCGGTCACGCTCGAACTCGGCGGCAAGTCGCCCGCGCTGATCGGCACGCAGGCGCGCTTTGACTACGCCGTCGACAGCCTGCTGCTCGGCAAGACGCTCAACGCCGGGCAGACCTGCATCGCGCCCGATTACGTGCTGCTGCCGCGCGGCAGCGAAGCGGCGTTCATCGCCCGCGCGCGCACGCGCTTCGAGACGCTCTATCCGCAATTCGCGACCAACCGCGATTACACCTCGATCATTTCGCCGCGCCATTTCGAGCGTCTCGAACGACTCGCCGACGAAGCCCAGGCCGCGGGCGCGCAACTGCATCCGCTCGGTCCGCGCGACGCCGCGACGCGTCAGTTCGCGCCCGTGATCGTGACGAACGCACCCGACGACACGCTATTGATGCAGGAGGAAATTTTCGGGCCGCTGCTGCCGATCGTGCCCTACGACACGCTCGACGAGGCGCTGCGCTACGTGAACGCGCGTCCGCGCCCGCTCGCGCTCTATCTCTACGCCGACGACGCGCGCACGGTCGATCGCGTGACGCGCGAGACCGTGGCGGGCGGCATGTCGGTGAACGAAACGCTGATGCATATCGCCGCGGAGGGGCTGCCGTTCGGCGGCGTGGGCGCGAGCGGCATGGGCGCATATCACGGCTACGAGGGATTTCAGACCTTCTCGAAGATGAAACCCGTGTTCACCCAGGCGCGCCTGAACGCGCGCGGGCTGATCGCGCCGCCTTACGGCAAGCTGTTCAACACGCTGATTCGCGTGATGTTGCGGTTCTGAAGCCAGCGGCCTGGCGTCGCGTGCCTCACTCCGGCAAGGCCGGAAAGCGGAACGGATTGATCGACAGCGATTTCGGATCGGGCGTGTTGCGGGCCGCGCCCGCCGCGCCTGCGGCTGATTGCTGGCCATTCGCGGCGGCAGCGGCGGCGGCTTGCGCGTTGCCCGCGACTTCGAGCCCGTGCAGCCAGGCGAGCAGTTCCGCCACCGCCTGATAAAGCTGCGGCGGCACCTGCGAATCCAGATCGACCTGCATTAGCAGCGACACCATTTCCGGCGCCTCGTGCACATAGAGGCCGGCTTCCTTCGCGCGCTGCACGATCATCTCGGCGACGAGGCCGTAGCCCTTCGCGACCACGCGCGGCGCGGCGTCGGGCGAGGCGGCGTCGTCGTAGGCGAGCGCCGCGGCGCTCTTGCGGTTCGTGCGGCTCATCCCAGTTCCCAGTCGGTTGACGACGCCGGATGCGCATCCGACACCGCATCGGCGGACGCGTCCGCGTAGGCGTGCGTCGCCGCAGCGGCTGCCGCCTGTTCGGCCTGTTCGGCCTGTTCGGCCTGTTCGGCCTGTTCGGCCTGCGCCGCATGGTGCGCGTAAGCGTCGGCGGCGCGCGCGGCCTGACCCGCGCCGCCTGCTCCACCTGCACCACCGGCGATGCCACCGCCGATTTCGCGGATCGACAATCCGGCCAGCGCGAGTCCGAGCGCCGCGATGCGTCCGCGCAGCACCTCGCTGTGCGCCGTCAGTTGCTGCGCGCCGCCGGGGCTGGCCTGCACGCGCACGGCGAGCGCCGATCCGGTGAGCGTGAGTTCCGCGTCGACGGTGCCGAGCGACGGCAGCGCGAGCGTCAGGCGCGTGCGCCACGGCGTGTCGTCGTCGGCGCTGCGGCGCGGGCCGCGCTGGTTGTGGACCTCGTGGGCGTCGTAGTCTTCCTGCTGGATGCTCCAGTCGAGACGCACGCCGGGCCACGCCTCGCCGGTCCAGCGGAATTCGCCGGTCGCGAGCAGATCGAGTTGCTGACGCACGATCGGCAGCAGCGCCTGATGGACGCCCGCCGCCGTGCCCGCCTGGGTGTGCAGCGCGGGCAGCAGCGTGTCGCCGAGCAAGGTGTTCGCGCGCGCGGCGTTCTGCGAGGCGGCGTTGCCCGCGTCGGCGCCCGTCGTGCCGGCGGTGTTGCGCGGCTGGGCGGACGCCGCATCGGCGGCGGCGCGCGCGGCCGTCTGCGAGGCGGACGGCACGTCGGTCCAGAACACGTCGTCGATGTCGTCGGCGGCGCTGCTCCAGTCGAGCGGCAATTGCGTGCCCGCGAGCCGGTTCTGCGGTTCGTCGGCGAGTTCGGCGGGCGAGCGCTGGCCTTGCAGCCATTGCGCGAGATGCGATTCGTAGAACAGGCCGCTCGACGCGACCGTCTGCGCGAGCGCCGCCGTCAGCGCGGCCACGGGGCCGGATTGGGCCGCGAGCGCGGCGCCCTGCGTGCCTTGTGCGTTGCCGGTGGCCTGCGCGGCGTTGCCTGGTGTGGCTTGATTCGTGGCTTGATTCGCGGCATCGGCGGCGTTGGCCGCGCCGGTCGTTCCGGTTGCCCCAGCCGCCCCGTTCACGCCATTCGCGCCGGCTTGCGCCGTCGCCGCGAGATCCGCGAGCAAGGCGCTTTCGAGCGCGGCTTCGGCCTGCGCGAGTCCCGGCAGCGGCAAATTGGCGTTGGTGGCGGTATTGGCGGCCGCGCCCGGATCGGCGCCCGGATTGGCCCAGACGGGCGCGCTGCCGACCACGGCGGGCGTGGCGTCGCCGCCCGAGCGGATGATCGCGTCGAGCGCGAGCGCGACGGCCGACAGCTCGGTTTGCGCCGACGCCTGCGGCGAATTGACGGCCTGCGCCTCGGGCAGCGCGGTGACGCCGCCCGCCAGCGCGGACACGCCCGCCTGCGCGGTGCCGGCGCTGCCTTGCGCGCCGGTCGGGCCCAGCGCGCCTACGCGGCTCGCGATCAGCGCGGCGGCGCTCGTGTCGATTCCGTTCATGCGGAGCGTGGGGCCAGTTCAGTGGCCGGGTTCGGCTCCCGGTCCGGGGCGCCGACGTCGTCAGCCGGTTTCAGGGGACGTTCCAGAATGGGCGGCGCCCGGCGCGCTGCGCCGGCAGGTCCGCCGCGGCCTGCGGCTAGCGCGCGCCGTACAGCTCCTGCAGGACCCGCGCGGGCTGCGCCGTGCCTTGAAAGAGCGCCGACAGGCGCGCCATGCACGGACTCGCGAGGTCGCGGATCGCTGCGTCGTCGGCGAGGATCTGCCGGATCAGCTCGTATTTGCGCGCGCGCTCGGTGGTGCTGAGCCGGACGCCGAGATCGGCGTCCTTGAGCGCTTCGACGAGGTGGCGGTATTCCTCCTGGAGGCCGATCAGATCGTTCCAGTGTGCGCCGCGCGCCGCGCTGAGCATCTGCCCAGACACTGCCGCGATCGCTTCATAGTGGGCGAAGTAGTCTGCTTTCGAACTCATCTCGTCAATGAGCCGGACGAAGGCCCGGATGCCCGCTGCTGCTGGGCCATCTGTTCCACCTCCGGCGCAATCCCCAACCAGGCTTCCTCGAGCGTTGCCAGCAGGCCATCGACTTCGACCAGCATGGACTCGCTCTGTTGAATATTCGCTTCGAGCAAACGTCGCGTCATGTAGCTGTAGAGTGCATTCAGGCGCTGCGCGATTTCCCCGCCCGCCTCGACGTTCAACGCCAGCTGAAGCCCGCTTTCGACGATCCGGATGGCCTTGCCGATCGCCTCGCCACGCGGCCCCACGTTGCCCATCTGCAGATGCAGGCGGGCTTGCGCAATCGCCTTGCGCGCGCCTTCGTACAGGAGCGCGATCAGCTTGTGCGGACTGGCGCCCATAATCCCCGTTTCGACACCGACGCGTGCATAGGCGTTGGCTCCAGATTGGGCAGGGGAAAACATCGGCGCTTCTCCTTCGAACGTGCGGCTGTGGAATCGGTGCTTCCGGATCCGCGCCGCCCGTGGGCGCGCGAACCGGTTCTAGCCGTGTTATCGGAAAGTATGAGGAGAAGCTTTAATGGGCTGACAGTCGGAAGGGGTTCGCGCGTCCCGGCTTACACCTGAATCTGCATGATGTCGGTGTAGGCCGCGACGAGCTTGTTGCGCACCTGCAGGCCGAACTGGAAGCCGATATTGGCCTTCTGCATGTCGACCATGACATCGTTGAGCGAAACGTTGCTGGCCCCCAATTCGAACGCCTGCGACTCGCCGACGGCCTTCTGCTGATCGTCGCTGATCTTGTCGAGCGACGCCTTGAGCGCCGCGGCGAACTCGCCGCCGCTCGCCGCACCCGAGCCGGATTCAGCCGCCGTGGCGCTGCCCGCGGCCTGGGCGGCCATGGCCTGCATCTGCGCTAGCGCCGACGTGAGTGGGTTGACTGGCACCGTCATGTTTGCTCCACGATAAAGAGAGTTGCGCGGCGGCGGCGGCCCGCGCAACCCCGGTCCGGGTGCGCGGGGGGCGACGCCCCCGGACCCGGTCCGCGTACGCAGGGTGCCGAGTCTGCGAGAAATATAGCAGTCGGACATTTTGAGCAGCCCCGAAACTAGGGGGAAAACCCGGCTCTATTCGCGCAATCGGCTTGCCACGGCTCTCGGATAATCCCTGTCGTGAAAGTCTCTGCCGCGCGCGCGCCGCAGGGACGTGCAAGTCTCCCGGAGAAACCCGTCGCATGGATTCGTCTGCCAACTCTTTGATCAACCCCGACGCCCGCATGGGCCTCGCCACCAGCGGCGCCGCCACAGGCGCCGGTGGCGCGGCATCCGGCGCCGCGGACGACCTGGGCGGCGGCTTCGCGCAGCGCCTCGGTTCGCTCTCGTCGCTGCGCAGCGTGCGCGGCAACCCGCGTGCGCCGCTGATCGTCGCCGTCGCCGTGCTCGTCGCGGTGGTCGCGGGCCTCGTGCTGTGGTCGCGCGCGCCGGACTACAAGGTGCTCTACAGCAACCTGTCCGACCGTGACGGCGGCTCCATCATCACGGCGCTGCAAGCCGCCAACGTGCCCTACAAGCTGTCCGACGGCGGCGGCGCCATTCTGGTGCCGTCCGAGCAGGTCAACGAAATGCGCCTGCGCCTTGCGCAGCAAGGCCTGCCGAAGAACGGTTCGGTCGGCTTCGAACTGATGGACAACCAGAAGTTCGGCATCAGCCAGTTCGCCGAACAGGTCAATTACCAGCGCGCCCTCGAAGGCGAACTCGAACAGACCATCCAGTCGATCCAGAGCGTCAAGTCGGCGCGCGTGCATCTGGCCATTCCGAAGCCCTCGGTGTTCGTGCGCGAGCGCGAAGCGCCTTCGGCGTCGGTGCTCGTCAATCTGTATCCGGGCCGCGTGCTCGACGAAGGCCAGGTGGCCGCGGTCACGCACATGATTTCGTCGGCCGTGCCCGATCTGCCGGTGCGCAACGTCACCGTGGTCGACCAGGACGGCAATCTGCTCACGCAAAACGCCGCCAGCGCGGGCCTCGACGCCTCGCAGCTCAAGTACGTGCGCCAGATCGAACACGACACCCAGTCGCGCATCGACGCGATCCTCGCGCCGCTGTTCGGCTCGGGCAACGCGCGCTCGCAGGTCAGCGCCGACGTGGACTTCTCGAAGCTCGAACAGACCTCGGAGAACTACGGCCCGAACGCCAATCCGCAGCAGGCCTCGATCCGCAGCCAGCAGCAGAACATCGCCACCGACATGCAGCAGTCGGGCGCGGGCGGCGTGCCGGGCGCGCTCTCGAACCAGCCGCCGCAGCCGGCCTCGGCGCCGATCAACGCGCCCGCGGGCGCGAGCGGCGCGGCCGCCTCGACGCCGATTTCGGATCACCGCGACACCACCACGAACTACGAGCTGGACAAGACGGTGCGTCACTTCCAGCAGTCGCCGGGCGACATCAAGCGCCTCTCGGTGGCCGTGATCGTGAACTATCAGCAGAAGGTGGACGCCAAGGGCCACGCCACGATGCAGCCGCTCGACGCGCAGAAGCTCGCGCAGGTCGAACAGCTCGTGAAGGACGCGATGGGCTACGACATCAAGCGCGGCGACTCGGTGAACGTGGTCAACGCCGCGTTCCAGACCGACGTCGATCCGAACGCCAACCTGCCGTGGTGGCGCCAGCCGGACATGATCGCGCTGGCCAAGCAGATCGCGACCTGGCTCGGCATCGGCGCGGTGGCCCTGTTCCTGTACTTCGTGATGGTGAAGCCGGCGCTGCGCCGCGCCTTCCCGCCGCCGGAGCCGGTTGCCGCCGCCGCGGGCCCGGCGCTCGGGGGCGACGCCGAGCCGCTCCTGCTGGACGGCCTGCCGCAAGTCGAGAAGATCGAAGGCACGGGCGGCGTGGTCGAGGGCGACAGCGATCTGCTGGCCCTCGAAAACGAGAAACAGAAGTTCGAACGCAACCTGGAATTCGCGCGCAACATCGCGCGCCAGGATCCGAAGATTGTCGCAACCGTTGTCAAGAGCTGGGTGAACGATGAGCGCTGAAGGAGCTGTCAAGAGCGCACTGCTGCTCATGTCGATCGGCGAGGAAGAGGCCTCTCAGGTCTTCAAGTTCCTCGGGCCGCGCGAAGTGCAGAAGATCGGCGCGGCGATGGCCGCGCTGAAGAACGTCAAGCGCGAAGAGATCGACGCGGTGCTGCACGAGTTCGTCAAGGAAGCCGAGCAGCACACGGCGCTGTCGCTCGACTCGAACGACTACATCCGCAGCGTGCTGACCAAGGCGCTCGGCGAGGACAAGGCCGGTGCGGTGATCGACCGCATTCTGCAAGGCGGCGACACGAGCGGTATCGAAGGCCTGAAGTGGATGGACTCGGGCTCGGTCGCGGAACTCATCAAGAACGAGCACCCGCAGATCATCGCCACGATCCTGGTTCACCTGGACCGCGATCAGGCGTCCGAAATCGCCTCGTGCTTCACGGAGCGTCTGCGTAACGACGTGCTGCTGCGTATCGCCACGCTCGACGGCATCCAGCCGCAGGCGCTGCGCGAACTCGACGACGTGCTCATGGGCCTGCTGTCGGGCAGCGACAACCTCAAGCGCAGCCCGATGGGCGGCATCCGCACGGCCGCCGAAATCCTGAACTTCATGACGAGCCAGCACGAGGAAGGCGTGATCGAAACGGTCCGCCAGTACGACGCCGAGCTTGCCCAGAAGATCATCGACCAGATGTTCGTGTTCGAGAACCTGCTGGATCTCGAAGACCGCGCGATTCAGCTGCTGCTCAAGGAAGTCGAGTCCGAATCGCTCATCATCTCGCTCAAGGGCGCCCCGCCCGCGCTGCGCCAGAAGTTCCTCGCGAACATGTCGCAGCGCGCCGCGGAACTGCTCGCCGAAGACCTGGACGCGCGCGGCCCCGTGCGCGTTTCGGAAGTCGAAGCGCAGCAGCGGCGTATCCTGCAGATCGTGCGCAACCTCGCCGAAAGCGGCCAGATCGTGATCGGCGGCAAGGCAGAAGACGCTTATGTCTGACGAAGCCTCACAACCGTTGCACCGTCAACTCTCGGCGTATCAGCGCTGGGAGATGGCGTGCTTCGATCCGCCTCCGCCTCCCCCGCCGCCGCCCACGCCGGACGAAACGGCGGCGTTCGAGGCGGAGCTGCAGCGTATCCGCGACAACGCCCACCAGGCCGGTCTGACGTCCGGCCACGTGGCGGGCCAGGCGCTCGGCTACCAGGCCGGCTACGACCAGGGCCAGAAGCAGGGTTTCGAACAGGGACTCGGCGAGGCGCGCGCCGTGGCGGCGCAGTTGTCGGCGATCGCGCAACGTTTTTCCGACGCGCTGACGACCGCCGAAGCGGGCGTGGCCGAAACGCTCGTCGAGCTGGCGCTCGACATCGCCCAGCAGGTGGTCCGCCAGCATGTACAGCACGACCCGACGGCGCTGCTCGCCGCGGCGCGTGAAGTGCTCGCGCACGAGCCGCAGTTGTCCGGCTCGCCGCAACTGGTGGTGAGCCCGGCCGATCTGCCGGTGGTCGAGGCCTATCTCCTCGAAGATTTGCAGGCGCGCGGCTGGACCGTGCGCACCGACGCCTCGCTGGAACGCGGCGGCTGCCGTGCGCAGGCCGCCACCGGCGAGACGGACGCGGGCATCGGCACGCGCTGGGAGCGCGTCGCCGCAGCGCTCGGGAAGGCGCGGCCATGGTGAATTCGGCGCTGCATCAGACCGTGCATCAGGCGATCCACACGGGCGGCCTCACGCCGC
Organism: Paraburkholderia sp. SIMBA_027; assembly: GCF_046535315.1. Lineage (NCBI taxonomy): Bacteria > Pseudomonadati > Pseudomonadota > Betaproteobacteria > Burkholderiales > Burkholderiaceae > Paraburkholderia > Paraburkholderia sp. SIMBA_027. The sequence goes on along the minus strand of NZ_JAWRWY010000021.1, from coordinate 42,994 downwards.
TCGAACAGGAACTGGCGCTCGCCTCGTTCGGCCCCGGCGTGCACGACGCGGCCCAGACCGACGGCATGCTGGTCGACGGCGACTCCGAATTCGTGCTGCCCGACCTGCCGCACTTTCCCGCACCGAATTTTTCCGCCGACATGGGTGCGGCGGCCGAGCGTCTCGCCGGCCTGCCCGCCGCGCCGGACAGCCCGGCACCAGGCCTCGCGCCCGAACCCGTGCTTGCGCCCGCGCCGGCTCCGTACACGCCGCCCGCGAATTTCGACCCGAACAATCCGCATCACGCGAGCTGGAAGGCGCGCCTGAACAGCGTGCGCGAGCGCAACGCCCTCGCGCTGCCGCTGCGCGGCTGCGGCCGCCTCACGCGCGCCGCCGGTCTCGTGCTCGAAGCCGTGGGCCTGCGCCTCGCCGTGGGCGCGGAAGTCGTGATCGAACTCCCGCCGGGCAGCTCGCTGCCGATGGCCGAAGCCGAAGTGGTGGGCTTTTCCGGCGACAAGCTGTTCCTGATGCCGACCACCGAAGTCGCGGGCCTGCTGCCGGGCGCGCGCGTGTGGCCGCTCGAAAGCGCGCCGATCGCCGATCCGATGGCGGGCGCCAAGCGCCTGCCGGTCGGCTGGGGCATGCTGGGCCGCGTGGTCGACGCCTCGGGCAAGCCGCTCGACGGCTTCGGCCCGATCAACACGGAAGCCGACGCGCCGCTCACCGCGCCCGTCATCAACCCGCTGAACCGCGAGCCGATCCACAAGGTGCTCGACGTCGGCGTGCGCGCGATCAACGCACTGCTCACGGTCGGGCGCGGCCAGCGCATGGGCCTGTTCGCGGGCTCGGGCGTCGGTAAATCGGTGCTGCTCGGCACGATGGCCCGCGCCACCAGCGCCGAAGTCATCGTGATCGGCCTGATCGGCGAGCGGGGCCGCGAAGTGAAGGAATTCATCGAGCAGATCCTCGGCGAGGAAGGGCTCGCGCGCTCGGTCGTGGTGGCCGCGCCGGCCGACGTCTCGCCGCTGCTGCGCATGCAGGCCGCCGCGTACACGACCTCGCTGGCCGAATATTTCCGCGATCAGGGCAAGCACGTGCTGCTGCTGATGGATTCGCTCACGCGTTACGCGATGGCGCAGCGCGAGATCGCGCTGGCGATCGGCGAGCCGCCCGCGACCAAGGGCTATCCGCCCTCGGTGTTCGCGAAGCTGCCCGCGCTCGTCGAGCGCACCGGCAACGGCCCCGAAGGCGGCGGCTCGATCACGGCGTTCTACACCGTGCTCACCGAAGGCGACGACCAGCAGGACCCGATCGCCGACTCGGCGCGCGCGATTCTGGACGGCCACATCGTGCTGTCGCGCGCGCTCGCCGAAGCCGGTCACTATCCGGCCATCGACATCGAAGCGTCGATCAGCCGCGCGATGACGGCGCTGATCGACGACCAGCATCTGAACCAGACGCGCGCGTTCAAGCAGATGCTCTCGCGCTACCAGCGCAACCGCGATCTCATCAACGTCGGCGCGTACGTGAGCGGGCGCGACGCCGTGCTCGACCGCGCCATTGCACTTTATCCGCGCATCGAGGCCTTTCTTCAGCAGGGCTTTCGCGAAAGCGCGAACTACGATCAGAGCGTCGATATGCTCGGCGCGCTCATTGGACAGGGGAATAGATGATGACCCGGCAGACCGCATTGCAGACCCTGATCGGCCTCGCGCAGGACGACGTCGACGCCGCCACGCAGAAGCTCGGCCGCGTGCAGCGCGAACGCGCGGAGATCGAGAAGCAGCTGAAGTCGCTGATCGACTACCGCGACGAGTACCATACGCGCTTCACCGAGTCGGCCCGCAAGGGCATGGCCGCGGGCAACGTGCGCAACTTCCAGGCGTTCATCGACACGCTCGACGCCGCCATCGAGCAGCAGCGCCGCTTGCTCGAGCAGGCGACGCAGCGCGTCGAGGCCACGAAGCCCGAGTGGCTGCGCACCAAGCAGAAGCTCGGCTCGTACGAGGTGCTGCAGTCGCGCCAGGACGCCGTGCAGGCGCGCGTGGAAGCCAAACGCGAGCAGCGCGATTCCGATGAATTCGCCGCCCGCGCGCTGCGCATGCGCGCGTCGCAGCATCATTCATGAAGCGGGCCATCGAAGCCGTTAGCCGTATCCAGCCGTACCTATAACTCGCACAAAGATCCACCACGCGATCCACACCGTTACGTTATCCGGGGCAGACACCATGTCGCTTCTTTCCGCAGTCAGTTCGCTCTTCGGAGCCGTCGACCCCGCCTCCAGCGGCGCCGCCTCCGCGGGCAGCCAGGCTGATCAGGCGAGCCAGGGCTTCGCTCAGACGCTCCAGCAGAGCATCGCCGCGCAGACCGCGCTGAGCCAGCCGACGCCGCAGCAATACGCGCAGTCCAGCGCCTCGCAGGCGTACAACAACGCCAACGCGTCGAACAACGCGAACGCGTCGCAGAACGCGTCGTCCTCGCAGTCGTCGCAAGCGTCGCAATCGAGCCAGTCGTCGTCGCAATCGACTTCGGGCAGCAGCTCGTCGAGCGGCACGCACAGCACCTCGAAGACCGACCATCGCGGCGACGACGCCCGCACCAACCAGCAGCAGGCCGATGCCGCGGGCGCCCAGGCCGCCGCGCAGGCCCAGCAGGCGCAACAAGCCCAGCAGGCCGCGCAGCAGTCGGGCCAGCAGGCTCAGGACGACGGCAGCGGCGACGGCACGACGCAAGCCACCGACGCCACGCTCGCGGGTCTCGCCGCCGCCGCGGCGGGCACGGCCGCGACGGCCGCGGACGGCACCACCGCCACCGCGACCACCGATTCGAAGTCGGTCGGCGACGCGCTCACCGCCGCGCTGCAAAAGCTGCGCAGCGGCGCGGCCACGCTGTCGGCGCACGGCGGCGCGACCACGCAGGACGCGGCCACGACGGGCCAGGCGATCGCCAACGGCTTCGCCGCGCATCTGGGCGCGCAGGCGAAGGCCAAAGGCCTGAGCACCGCACTCGACGACAAGACCACCGGCGCGACCGGCGACGCCAAGGCAGCCACGGCCGTCACCGCGGACGCCGCCTCGCAGACCGCGGCCACCGCACTCACGGCGGCCGTGGCGCAGCAGGCCACGCCGGTCCAGCAAGCCGCCGCGAACGCGGCCACCGACGCGCTCGCGGCCACCCAGGCGGCCGCAGCCGCCGCGGCTCAGGCGCAGGCCACCCAGGCGGCGGCGGCGACCACCAATCCGGCGGCGTCGGCGGCGGCATCGGCCGCGCTCGCGCCGCAGGTGGGCACGAGCGACTGGGAAGACGCGCTCAGCCAGAAGGTCGTGTTCCTCTCGAACGCGCACCAGAGCTCGGCGGAACTCACGCTCAATCCGAAGGATCTCGGCCCGCTGCAAGTCGTGCTGCAGGTCTCCGAGAACCACGCCCACGCGCTCTTCGTCTCGCAGCATCAGCAGGTGCGCGAGGCCGTCGAAGCGGCCCTGCCGAAACTGCGCGAGCAGATGCAGGAAAACGGCATCGGTCTGGGCAGCGCGAGCGTCAGCGACGGCTTCTCGCGTCAGATGAACCAGCAGGCGCAACAGGACAGCGGCAGCGGCTCGGGCAGCGGTTCGCGTTCGTCGCGTTCGGGCGGCAGCAGCCTCGCCTCCGGCAGCGGCGTCGACGACGCCATCGGCAGCACCACCACGGCGCCGACCACGCGCACCGTCGGCCTGATCGACACCTTCGCCTGATGGCAATCGCCGCCAGGAACGTCTGACGACGCCTGGCAATGGCGGGCGGCGCGCGCATCGCACCGCCCGACCGGTCGCTCTTGCACCACGCGCCGTCGATCGACTCAGATCGCCCCTGATCGGACCCCATCGCGCGCCCTTCTTCGGGCATCGCTCTCCAACGTGACGGCAGCGCGCCGCAACGCCCGGGATGCCGCGCGCATCGGCGCTTTCCGGCGTGCGCGCCGCACCTGCAACAAAACCACGAGATAGCCGGAAATCCCCCGTCTATTCCTCCCTTCGCTGTAAGGCAAAAGCCGGAACAATGCAGGCTGCCGGGATTGATGTCGCACGCGGCGCGCAACTTGCGCGACCGGCGGGCGTTTTCCCGACGGCCCCACACTCGGCCCCAACACCGCACCACCCAGGCTTACGACCGACATGGCGACCACGACCGCAAAAGATCAAGCTGCGCCCCAGGGCGCGAAACCCGGACCGCTCAAGCGGATCCTTCTCATCGTGATCATCGCGATCCTTGCCGCGGGCGCCGCCGGCGCGGGCGTGTGGTTCTTCATGTCGCGTCATCCGGCCGCCGCCACGGCGAGCGCACCGCCGCCGCCGCCCGTGCCGGTCTACTACGCGCTCGAACCGATGACGGTGAACCTGCAGTCCGACGACGGCGACACGCACTATCTGCGCATCGGCCTCACGCTCAAGCTCGACAGCCAGGCGACCCAGGACGCGCTCGTCGCGCACATGCCGGAGATCCGCAGCCGCGTGCTGCTGGCGCTCTCGAACAAGCATCCGTCCGATCTCGCGCCGCTCGACGGCAAGCGCGCGCTCGCCACCGAGCTGGCCGCGCTGATCTCGCAGCCCTCCGACCCGCGCGGCCAGCCCGCCAAGGTCGAAGACGTGCTGTTCACCGAATTCGTCGTGCAGTAACGCCATGCACAGCGCGAAGATATCCGGGAGCCTCGCATCATGAGCATGGGTGGTCACGACGAGTTCATGTCGCAGGAGGAGGTCGATGCCCTCCTCAAGGGCGTCACCGGCGAAGTCGACAGCGACTCCAGCTCGTCCGAAAAGCAGGGCGTGCGGCCCTACAACATCGCGACGCAGGAACGCATCGTGCGCGGCCGGATGCCCGGCCTCGAAATCATCAACGAGCGTTTTGCGCGTCTGTTGCGCGTGGGCATTTTCAACTTCATGCGCCGCACGGCCGAAATTTCGGTCGGTCCCGTGCGCGTGCAGAAGTACAGCGAATTCACGCGCAACCTGCCGATTCCGACGAATCTGAACCTCGTCCACGTGAAGCCGCTGCGCGGCACCTCGCTGTTCGTGTTCGATCCGAACCTCGTGTTCTTCGTGGTCGACAACCTGTTCGGCGGCGACGGCCGCTTCCACACGCGTGTGGAAGGGCGCGACTTCACGCAGACCGAGCAGCGCATCATCGCGCGCCTGCTGAACCTCGTCTTCGAGCACTACACGACGGCATGGAAGAGCGTGCGCCCGCTGACGTTCGAATACGTGCGCTCGGAAATGCACACGCAGTTCGCCAACGTCGCGACGCCCAACGAGATCGTGATCGTCACGCAGTTCTCGATCGAATTCGGCCCGACGGGCGGCACGCTGCACATCTGCATGCCGTACTCGATGATCGAGCCGATCCGCGACGTGCTCGCCTCGCCGCTGCAGGGCGAAGTGCTCGACGTGGACCGCCGCTGGGTGCGCGTGCTGTCCCAGCAGGTGCAGGCCGCCGAAGTGGAGCTCACCGCAGATCTCGCGCAGGTGCCCATCACGTTCGAGCAGATCCTGAACATGAAGAAGGGCGACGTCCTGCCGGTCAACATTCCCGAGCACATCGTCGCGAAGGTCGACGGCGTGCCGGTGATGGAATGCGGCTACGGAATTTTCAATGGTCAATACGCGTTGCGGGTCCAGAAGATGATCAGCGCAGCCGACACGATGAAGGAAGGTGGATATGAGTGACGTGAACAGCCCGCAAGGCGAAGAGCCCGTGCTCGAAGCGGGTCAGGAAGCCGCGGCCGAGGTGCCGGGTTCGGGCGCCGATGAGGCGTCGCTGGACGACTGGGCAGCGGCGATGGCCGAGCAGAACAGCAACGACGCGCCCGCTGCGGCACCCGCTGCCGTGTTCCAGCCGCTCTCGAAGGTCGACCAGAACTCGACGCGCAACGACATCGACATGATTCTGGACATTCCCGTCCAGATGACCGTCGAACTCGGCCGCACCAAGATCGCCATCCGCAACCTGCTGCAACTCGCGCAAGGTTCGGTGGTGGAGCTCGACGGCCTCGCCGGCGAGCCGATGGACGTGCTCGTGAACGGCTGCCTGATCGCCCAGGGCGAAGTGGTGGTCGTGAACGACAAGTTCGGTATCCGTCTGACCGACATCATCACGCCGTCCGAACGGATCCGGAAGCTGAATCGATGACTCGCGCAGCCGGGCCCGTCACGCGTTTCGCTCACGTCGCGCTCGTCACTCACGCGCGCCAGACGCTCCAGTTCGCGCTCGCGCTGGCCCTGTCGGGCGCAGCGGGCGCGGCAGTCGCGGCGAACGCCGCCGACCTGCAGGCCGTGAACAAGGCGGCGCAGTCCGCTTCGAACGCGTCGGCGGTCGTGGCGGGCAGCGCGGTGCCGGCGCTCGGTTTCGGCGCGGTGCTGCAAACGGTGTTCGGGCTCGCGCTGGTGATCGCGGTGGTGTTCGGCTGCGCGTGGCTCGCGCGGCGTCTCGGTCTGCAGCACGGCCCGAAAAATGCGCTCGTCAAGACCGTGGGCGGCGCTTCGCTCGGCGGCAAGGAGCGCGTGGCGGTCGTCGAGATCGGCGATACCTGGCTCGTGCTCGGCGCGGCGCCCGGCAGCGTGCGCCTGCTGCACACGATGCCCGCGGGCGAACTGCCCGCCGCCGGCGTGGCCAATGCGGCCGGTGTGACGGCGAGCGGCGACCCCGCCCTGCAAGGCAGCTTCGGACAGCGCTTTCGTGACGCGCTGAAACACGAAGCCGGCAAACGTTTCAAGCGTCACGACGGCGGAGCGCAGTAAATGCACGGCAGTTCCCTTCACGACGCGCACGCGGGCGACGCAAGCCGCGCAAGCGCGTCTTCCCTCCCGACTTCGGTGAAATTCTCGCGCGCGGCGCTGCCCGTCGCGCTCGCCTTCGGCGCGGGCGCCCTGGCGCTGCTGCTGCCGCATCTGGCGCACGCGCAGGCCGCCACCGGCCCGCAAGGCCTGCCGGCCTTCACCACGAGCCCCGGCCCCGCCGGCGGAACGACCTATTCGCTGAGCGTGCAGACGATGCTGCTGCTCACGATGCTGACGTTCCTGCCCGCGATGGTGCTGATGATGACGAGCTTCACGCGCATCATCATCGTGCTCTCGCTGCTGCGTCAGGCGCTCGGCACGACCACCACGCCGCCCAACCAGGTGCTGGTGGGACTCGCGCTGTTTCTCACGCTGTTCGTGATGTCGCCCGTGATCGACAAGGCGTACAACGACGGCTACAAGCCCTTCTCCGCCGGCACGCTGCCGATGGAGGAAGCGGTCTCGCGCGGCGTCGCGCCGTTCAAGACCTTCATGCTGCGCCAGACCCGCGAGACCGATCTCGCGCTGTTCGCGCGCATCTCGCACGCGCCGCCCATGCAGGGCCCCGAAGACGTGCCGCTCACGCTGCTGGTGCCCGCATTCGTCACAAGCGAGCTGAAAACCGGCTTCCAGATCGGCTTCACGGTCTTCATTCCGTTCCTCATCATCGACATGGTGGTGGCGAGCGTGCTGATGTCGATGGGTATGATGATGGTCTCGCCCGCGACGATCTCGCTGCCCTTCAAGCTCATGCTGTTCGTGCTCGTGGACGGCTGGCAACTGTTGATCGGCTCGCTCGCGCAGAGCTTCACCTGAGGACCCCACGATGACGCCCGAAATGGTCATGACGCTCTCGCATCAGGCGATGTACGTCGCCCTGCTGCTGGCCGCGCCGCTCTTGCTCGTCTCGCTCGCCGTGGGTCTCATCGTGAGCCTGTTCCAGGCCGCCACGCAGATCAACGAAAGCACGCTCTCGTTCATTCCGAAGCTCATCGCGATCGCGGTCACGCTGGTGATCGCCGGTCCGTGGATGCTGACCACCATGCTCGACTACATGCATCAGATGTTCACGAGCATTCCGTCGCTCGCGGGCTGAGGCGCGCCCAGCCGGGCGCCGCCGCGCATTCCTCACGATGTTCACCGTCACCTACGCGCAGCTCAATGGCTGGCTCACCGCGTTTCTCTGGCCGTTCACGCGCATTCTCGCGCTGATCGCGGTCGCGCCGATCGTCGGCCACCGCTCGGTGCCGATGCGCGTGAAGATCGGCCTCGGCGCGTTCATCACGCTGATCGTCGCGCCCACGCTCGGCGCGATGCCGCAGACCACGGTGTTTTCGGCCGAAGGCGTGTGGATTCTCGTCAATCAGTTCATGATCGGCATCGCGCTCGGCTTCGTCATGCAGATGGTGTTCGCCGTCGTGACGGCTGCCGGCGACCTGATGGGTCTCGGCATGGGCCTCGGCTTCGCCTCGTTCTTCGATCCGCAGGCCAACAGCAGCACGCCCGCGCTGTCGTCGTGGCTCAACATGATGGCGATGCTCGCGTTTCTCGCCTTCGACGGCCATCTGCAGATGATCGCCGCGCTCATGCAGACCTTCACCAGCGTGCCGATCTCGGCCAACGTGCTTTCCGCAAACGGCTACCGGCTGCTCGCGAACTGGGGCGCGACGGTGTTCAACGCGGGCCTGCTGCTCTCGCTGCCCGTGGTGGTGGCGCTGCTCATCACCAATCTGTCGCTCGGCATTCTCAACCGCGCCGCGCCGCAGATCGGTATCTTCCAGATCGGCTTCGCGATCACCATGCTCGTCGGCATGCTGCTGATCATGGCGATGACGCCGAACATGATTCCTTATTTCGCGCGCCTGATCGACGGCGGGCTGGAGCAGATGGGCCGCGTGGCGGCCGCGCTCAAGCCGGTGCCGTAGTTTTCGTCGCGGCGCTTTTCCGCTGATATCGGGCATGAAAAAACGGCGGTGCGCTTCTCGCGCACCGCCGTTTTTTTGCATCGAACAACCCGAAGGTGTTACGGGTTGATGTACTGGAACAGCGAGAGATTCTGCGTGGCCGCGAAGCTCTTCTGCGAAGCCGACAGCGCGTTCGAGATCTGCTCGTACTGCGAGATCGCCGCGGTCATGTCGGTGCTCGTCAGGTCGCTGAGGTTCGACGTCGTTTGCAGCGAGTTCGTCGACGTGACGGCCTGCAGCGCCTTCACTTCCTGCTCGCGGCCGCCGACCGATGCCTGCGTCGTGATGACGTTCGACAGCGAGTTGCCGACCGAGGTCAGCGCGGTCGTCAGCGCATTCGTGAGCGTGGCCTTCGCGGCGAGGTCGCCCGTGACCGGCGTTTGCAGCGCGGCGATGGCGGCGTCGATGCTCGCGAACATGTCGCTGTTCTGCGAGTCCGTGGCGGGCGTGATCGAGAAGTTGTCGCCGCTCGCGGGCGTGCCCGTGATCGTCACGTTCATGCCGGTGCCGAGGCTGATCGCCTGGCCGTCCGTGTAAGCCTGATTCGACGACAGCGTCGTGGCGGGCGACGTCGAATTGTCGAGCACCGAATAGGTGAGCGAGCCGCTCGCGTCGCTGAACTCGATCGACAGATCGTGGTTGTTGGTCGCCTGCGTGGTGTCCGTCACCGTCACGCCGCCGATCACGCCCGTGCCGGTGTTCGCCGGGTTGCCGCGCGGCACGGCCGACGATCCGACCGCCGACACGCTCTGGAACACCGACGAGCCTGTGTCGCTGATCGCGATCGTGCGCGAACCGGCCACCTGGATCGTGCGCTGGCCGCTGTCGCCGTTGTAGACCACGCCGCCGCCGCTCTTGTTCGCGAACACGGCCGTGGTGCTCTGGAAGCCCGAGAACAGGTAGTTGCCCTGACCGTCCGTGGTGTTGGCGAGCGTGAGCAACTGGTTGCGTTCGCCTTGCAGCTGCTGCGCGAGCGCCTGGCGGTCGGAGTCGTTGAGACCGCCGTTCACCGCCGACTGCAGTTGCTGGTTGATGCTTTGCAGCGTGGTCGTCACGCTCGACAGCGTGGAGTCTTCGAGCTGCAGCGACGAGAGCGCGGCGGTCTGGTTCGACGCGTACTGCGTGAGCGTCGCGCCGGTCGCCGAGAGCTGCACGGCCTGCGCCGCGCCGAGCGGATTGTCGGCCGGGTTCGCAATGGCGACGCCGGTCGAAATCTGCTGCTGCACGTTGAGCAACTGGGACTGCTGGTTCTCCATCGTCGCCACGCTGGAGCTGTAGATCTGGGAAGTCGCGATACGCATGGTTCAGCGCCTCACTGGAAAATGCCGATCAGGGTCTGGAACAGCGACGCCGCCGTCTGGATCACCTTGCTGTTGGCCTGATAGAGCTGCTGGTACTGCAGCAGGTTCGCCGCTTCTTCGTCGAGGTTCACGCCCTGCACCGACTGCTGCTGCGAGGTGAGCTGCGTGACGAGCGAGGTCTGCGAGGTGCTCGACGCCTTCAACTGGCTCGCCGTATTGCCGATCGAGTTCACGTAGTTCGAGTACGCGTTGGTGAGCGTCTGCGAATTGCTGAACGCCGTGCCCGAGGTCAGGTTCGCCATCGCCAGCGCGTTGCGGCCGTCCTGCGCCGCGCCGGAATTCTGCGCGATGGTGAAGGTGTCGCCGTTCGCGGGTGCGCCGGTGAGCGTGAAGCTCACATTGTTCATGTCGCCCGTCGTCGCCGACGAGATCGCGATGGTCGCGCCCGTGGTCGAGTCGTACGGAATCGTGGTCGTGCCGGTCGCGTCGATCGTGTAGGTCGTCGGCGTGCTGGAGCCCGGCACCGTCACGGTGACCGTCGAGTTCGGCGAGAAGCCCGAGAGCGTGCCCAGCGTCGAATCGTAGGTGAGCGTGGTCGGCGTCGAGGCGATCGTGTAGCCCGAGGTCACCGCGCCCTGCGTCACCACGGCCGTGCCGGTGTTGGTGGTCGGCGCCGACACCAGCACGGGCGAAGCCGCTGCGATCGCCGAGGGATCGCTCGTCGCCACCGAGAAGGTGTCGAGCGCGCCCGCCGTCGGCTGGATCGAGAACGAATCGCCGTCGGCCATCGTGCCCGTGGTTGTGACCGACAGGCCGCCGCCCGTGAGCGGGCTCGTCGTGCTCGGCTGCGTGGTCGACGAACCGACGACCGTGTTGGTCGTGGTGTCGGTCAGCGTCCAGGTGCCGCTCGAATACGAGACCGCGAAGTTGTCGGTCGGCGGGCTCACGGCGTTCGTGAGCGAGGCCGCCACCGTGGCGTTGCCCGTGTTGTTCAGATTGCCCGTGACGACCGGCGCGCCGACCGTGAACAGGTCGCCGCCCGCCGTGCCGCCTTGCGTGAGGCCCAGCGCGTTCTGCGCGTTGACCTGCGCGGCGAAGCTGGTCGCGATCGCGCCAAGCTGCGCTTCGGCCGGATCGAGCGTGCCCTGCACGAACGACACAAGGCCGCCCACCGTGCCGCCTTGCAGCGCCGCGCTGGTGAGCGGCTGCGCGGCGGTGGTCGAGCCCGGCAGACCTTGCCAGGCCACCGTCATTTCGGTCGGATTGGTGCTCGACGGCTGCGTCGTCAGGTTGTAGTTCTGGCCGCTGACCACGAGCGGCTGGCCGTTGCCGAGGAACAGGCTGTAGCCGCTGCTGTTCTGTACGACCTGCACGCCCACGAGCTGCGACAGATTCGACACCGCGAGGTCGCGCTGGTCGAGGAGCTGGTTCGGCTGCTGGCCCGACGCGCTCGCCGTGGCGATCTGCGTGTTGAGCTGCGCGATCTGCTGCGTGTAGGTGTTGATCTGCGAAACGGCGTTCGAAAGCTGCGTGTTCACGCTCTGGCGCAGCGAGTCGTACTGCTGGCCGGCCGCGTTGATCTGGTCGGCGAGCGACTGCGCGTCGGACAGCGCGGTCTGGCGCGTCGCCGTGCTGGCCGGCGAATTCGACACGTCCTGCAGACCCGAGAAGAAACCCGTGATCGACGATGCGATGCCCGACGTCGGGCTGCCCACGAGGTTCGAGAGCTGGGTCGCGAGCGTGTACGACGCCGTCAGCGCGCTGTTGGTCGACTGCGCGTTGTTCAGCGACGTCGTGATGTACTGGCTATAGGCGCGCTGCACCGTGGCCGTATTGACGCCGGCGCCGATGTAGCCGCTGCCCGAATTTTGCCCGTTCGCCTCGGTAAACACCGCGTTTTCCACGTTGTAACCCGCGGTAGACGAATTGCTGATGTTCTCGCCAGCAGTGGCGATACCGATCTGGGCCGCCTGCAAGCCGCTCAGGCCGATCGAGAAAATGTTGGACATGCATGATCCTCGTGAACGGCCGTCGAGACGTTGATCGCTCGGGCCGCGTGGGTGAACCCCTTTTATAACGGCAGCGCGAGGCGAAAATTAAGCGTAAGGATCGGGAATTTCGTGCAGAAAACGTTTGCCCGGAATAGCGGCGAAACGCGCGCGGGCAGGACGATGCGCGAGGCATGCGCAGCGGCGATCGCGGCATGCGGCAACGTGATGCAAGAAGCGGTAACGCGCAACAACGTCCGGCAGTCCGAAACGACTGGCGCGAAGCGGCTTGCCGTGGCTCGCCACGTCTTGCACTGGCGCTTTTCAGGCGCGCTTTCAGGCCTGTTCGCGGCCCGTTTTAACGGTGTATTCCGATACGGCTGCCGCAACGCTGCGGCGAGACGGACACGGCGCGCGCGAAAGCTCCGGCGCGCCGTGGACGCATCAGGCGCGCTGGAACGCGCGCCGCTTCATTTCGAGCTGCGTGATATAGCGCTGCAGGCTGTTTTCCGACGCACCGGGCAGCGCGTCGAAGCGGAAGCCCAGGTGATAGCGGCGGTCGCCGTTCGGCAGATCGATGAAGCGCAGCACGGCCAGCGCCAGATCGACGCGCAGCGTGCCGTGCGAGCGCAGATCGAGCTCCACGTCGCGGATCGTCAAGCCCATTTCGAATTCGGCCGCGCGCGGATCGGTCGTGCGCAGACCGATGCCGCCGAGCGACAGATCGTGCACTTCGAACTGGAAACGCAGGCCGTCCGCGGGCAGCGCGCCGCGGCACAGGCACGGCTCGAGCACCGGCGTATCGACGCGGAAATACTCGCGCCGCTGCACGTAGAACAGCACGTCGGGGAAACCGGCGACGAACGCCGGCCGCCCTTCGAACGTGGTCTCGCGCGGTGCGCCCGTGGAAAACTCCACGCGCACGCCGTCGGGCGAAGCGTGGAACTGACATTCCTGCGCCGCCAGCACTTCGGCGTTCTGCTCGGGCAACGCGCCCCAGTCGAACGTGAAGGTACGCTCGCGCGTGTCGACGTCGAGAATGCGCGTGACCAGTTGGCCGCCGCGATATTGCAAGGTGAGGAAATCGCCCCGGTTGGCGAGGTTGCGCAACTGCACCCCGACTTCCAGCGGATTGCGCCGGCCAAAGTCGGTGACTTCGCCCTCGGAGGCTTCCTGTTGATTCGACTGAACGGTATTCATCGGCCTGCCGGAATTTCGTGGAGATGCCGGCGCGCGTCGGGGAGCCCGTCGTGCGCCGTCCGGGCGGTTCTGCCGCCCCTGAATCTTTTCGATCTCGCCTGCATTAGCGGCAGACGAACGAGGAAATTTAGGGGGCGCCCACAAAAAAACTGTGTTGCGGCGCACAGTTCGGCGCAATTGGCGCGCGGATCGTCGCTCAACGTGCGCGCATTGTGCGGTTATCGTCGGCGAGGGAACGTTTGCATGACGCTAACGCGCGTTATGCGATCGCAGCCGGACGAATGTGCGAAAAAACCGTGAAATCCGATGAAAACGGCCGCGAGAAGTGCACGGGAAACGCACGGGAAACGCGGCCGGTCAAGACAGTGCGGGCCGGTGACGCCGCCCGCGCGCGTGAAAATCGGCAGACCGTTTGCCGCCGATCAGACCATCTGCTGCATGATCGACAGCAGCTTCTTCGCGTAGTGCGGATCGGTCGCATAACCGGCGCGCTGCATGCCGTGCGCGAAGCTCTCGGCGCTGTGCGAGCCGTTGATCACCGAGGCGTAGCGCGGATTGTTCTTGAGCATGCTAGCGTAGTCGGTCATCGCCTCTTCGTACGAGTCGTAGGCGCGGAACTTCTCCGCCACGCGCTGCGGCTTGCCGTGCACGTATTCGGTCGTCATGGTCGTGACGGTCTTGCCGGTCCAGTCCTTGGTCGCCTTGATGCCGAACACGTTGTGACTCGTGCTGCCGTCCGCCTTCATGATCTCGCGCTTGCCCCAGCCCGACTCCAGCGCCGCCTGGCCGACGATGAAGCGCGCCGGAATGCCGGTCGTCGCGCTCGCCTGCTGCGCGCCGGTGGCGAGCTTGTTGACGAAGGCGTCGACCTTGTCGTCGCCGTTGCCGCGCACGGCTGGCGTGAGCGCGCTGTTCGCGTCCCAGCCCTGGCCCTTGCCGAGCGCGCCGTTGGCGGCCGCGTTGCCGTAGGCGCGGCCGAGCGCGTTGAGCATCGCGAGGTTGCCTTCGCTGCCGCTGCCGCCCGAACCCGAAAGGCCCTGCATCGCGCTGGCGATGCCGCCCGCGCCGCTCGAACCGCTCGCGCCATCCATGCCGCCCTGGCCGCCCATGCTGCGCATGAGCTGCTTGATCATCGCGTTCGCGACGCCGACGCCCTTGTTCGACATCTGCTGCGCGAGCTGCTGATCCATCATCGAGGTGAACTGCGCGCCGTCCTTCGAGTCGAGCGGACCGTCGTCGGGCGTCGCATCGCGCATGCTCTTGAGCATCATCTGCGTGAAGACGGCGTCGAACTGCTTCGCGGCGGCCTTCACGCCCTGCTGCGGCGAGGCGTTGGCGGCGGCGCGCATGGCGTCGAAGCCCTGCACGTCCAGCGCGAAGCGATTGGTCAGGTCGAGGCCGCTGTTACCGCTGCTGCCGCCGATATTCGAGTTATCCATTCTTCACGTCCTTAGATAATTTCGAGGTCGGCACGCAAAGCGCCCGCCGCCTTCATCGCCTGGAGGATCGACATCAGATCCGCCGGCGTTGCGCCAAGCGCGTTGAGCGCCTTCACGACTTCCGCGAGATTCGCGCCCGCCGTGACCAGTTTGAGCGAGCCATTATCCTGCTTGAGCTGGATCTGCGACTGCCGCGCCGCTACGGTCTGCCCGTTCGAGAGCGCACCCGGCTGGCTCACGGCCGTCTGCGTGTTGACGACCACCGAGAGATTGCCGTGCGCGACCGCGCAGCTTTCGAGCGTGACCATCTGGTTCATCACGATCGAGCCGGTCCGCGCGTTGAGAATCACCTTCGCCGCCGGTTGCGCGGGGCGCACATCGAGATTCTGGATCTGCGCGATGAAACCCACCTGCGAGGCCGGATCGCTCGGGCCGCGCACCTGGATCGTGCGGCCGTCGACGGCCGCCGCCGTGCCGTCGCCGAACAGGTTGTTGACGGCCGCCACGATGCGCTGCGTCGTGTCGTAGTCCATGTCGTTGACTTCCATCTGCAGGATGCCGCCCTGCTGCGCGACCGGCGAGGGCACGGCGCGCTCGACCGTCGCGCCCGCCGAGATGCGGCCGGCCGCGAGCTGGTTCACCTGCACGCGGCTGCCGTTGGCCGACGCGCCCGCGCCGCCCACCGCCACGTTGCCCTGCGCGAGCGCGTAGACCTGGCCGTCCGCGCCCTTGAGCGGCGTGAGCAGCAGCGTGCCGCCGCGAATGCTCTTGGCGTTCGCGAGCGACGACACCGTCACGTCGATCTGCTCGCCGGGACGCGCGAACGGCGGCAGCGTCGCCGTGACGATCACCGCCGCGACGTTCTTGAGCTGCATGTTGTTCAGCGTCTGCGAGGAGCCCGACGAACTCGACGTGTTGTTGATCGAGATGCCGAGGTTCGCGAGCATGTTCGCGAGCGTCTGCGTCGTGAACGGCGCCTGCGTCGTCTGGTCGCCCGTGCCGTCGAGACCCACCACGAGGCCATAGCCGATCAGCGGGTTGTCGCGCACGCCGGCGAAGGTCACGAGGTCCTTCACGCGTTCGGCGCGCGCGGGCGTGGCGTACGCGAGCAGCGCACCGCACGCGAACACGAAACCGGCCGCGACGCCGAAGGCGGCGAGCAGGTCTTTCACGCGCGAGCGGCGCGTGCGCTGGAAACGGATCTTCACCATGGTGCGAGATTCAGGAAAAAGCGTTGCAGCCAGCCCATCGTCTCGGCTTCGTCGATCACGCCCTTCGCGGAGTATTCGATCTTCGCGTCGGCGACGTCGGTCGAGAGCACGGAGTTGTCTCCGGCAACAGTGTTCGGATTCACGACGCCCGAGAAGCGCACGTACTCGTTGCCCTGGTTGATGAGCATCTGCTTTTCGCCCGACACCACCAGGTTGCCGTTTGGCAGCACGTTCGTCACCGTCACGGTGATCACGCCCGTGAACGTGTTGGACGCGTTCGCGCCGCCCGTCGCGTCGAACTGGTTCGCGCCCGTGGCCGAGAGGTTCGCGCGCGAGAAGAAGCCCGGCGCGAAGCCCGCGGTCGGCACGTTGAAGGCCGTGCTGCCGCCGCGCTTGGTGTTGGCGCCCGAGGACTTCGTCGCGTTGATGTTTTCGGAAATGACGATGGTGAGGATGTCGCCGGTGTTGCGCGGACGCTGATCCTCGAACAACGGACGGCCCACGTAGCCCGGGTTGTAGATCGAGCCCGGCGAGCTGTTGACGGGCGGCGCCGGCGGCAATGCCGTCATCGGCTGCTGCACGATCGGCTGCCGGTTGGGGATATAGGCGCAGCCCGCCAGCGCAGCGAGCGCGGCCGCCGCCACGGCGACACGCATCGCCTGACGCCGCGCGCAGGCGCGAGAGTTGAATTGAACGGACTGGCCCATGCTCCTCACCACTTCGATTCCGAATTACTGTTGCTACCGGTTTCCTGAACGCTGTGCCGCGGTCATCAGACCTGCATCTGGCTCAGCGTCTGCAGCATCTGGTCGGACGTCGTGACCGCCTTGCTGTTGATTTCGTATGCGCGCTGCGTCTCGATCATGTTCACGAGTTCCTGCACCACGTTCACGTTCGACGATTCCACGTAGCCCTGATTGAGCGAGCCCGAGCCGTTCAGGCCCGGCGTGGTGACCGTGGGCGCGCCCGACGAAGCCGTTTCCGACGCGAGATTCTGGCCGTTCGACTGCAGGCCGGTCGGGTTGATGAACATGGCGAGTTGCAGCGAGCCGATGGTCGTCGCGTTCGCCGAGCCCGGCGTCGTGATCGTCACCACGCCGTCGCTGCCGATGGTCAGCGAGGTGGCGTTGGCCGGCACCGTGATCGCCGGGATCACCTGGTAGCCGCTCGACGTCACGAGCTGGCCCTGCGAGTTGGTCTGGAACGAACCGTCGCGCGTGTACTGCGTCGTGCCGTCGGGCATCTGCACCTGGAAGAAGCCCGCGCCGTTGATCGCCACGTCCTTCGAATTGCCGGTCTGCTGCAGGTTGCCCTGCGTGTAGAGGCGCTCGGTCGCGACCTGCTGCACGCCGGTGCCGACCTGGCTGCCCGAGGGCAGTTCGGTGGTCTGCGTGGAGTTCGCGCCCGGTTGACGCAGCGTCTGGTACATGAGGTCCTCGAACACCGCGCGCGAGCCCTTGAAGCCATTGGTGCTCACGTTCGCGAGGTTATTCGAGATCACGTCCATCTGCGCCTGCTGGGCGTTCATGCCGGTGGCGGCGATGTAGAGCGATCGGTTCACGGTGTATTTCTCCCGGCGCGGCGTCTGCGGTAGAGCCTGCGGCCTTTAAATGTCTTAGCTGAAGTTGAGCAGCTGGTTCGCCGACTGCTCGTTCTGGTCGGCGTTCTGCAAGAGCTTCGTCTGCATCTGGAACTGCCGGGCGTTGGTGATCATCGAGACCATCGCGGCCACCGGATTGACGTTGCTGCCTTCGAGCGATTCCGTCGCGACCTGGACCGACTGGTCCGCGTCGGCCGGATTGCCGTCGCCGGTGTGAAACAGGCCGTCGTCGCCGCGCGTGAGCGCGCCGGCGGGCGGGTTCACGAACTTGATCTGGTCGATCATGGCGATGGCGCTCGCCGGGCTGCCCGGGGCGATTGCCGATACCGTGCCGTCCGAGCCGATCGTGACCGCCGAACCGGGCGGCACCGCGATCGGGCCGCCGCCGCCGATCACCTGCAGGTTGTTGGCCGTGACGAGCTGGCCGTTTTCGTCGACGTGCAGGTTGCCGGCTCGCGTGTACGCCTCATTGCCGTCGGCGGTCTGCACGGCGATGAAGCCGTTGCCCTGCACCGCGATATCGAGCGGATTGCCGGTGCGCGAGATTGCACCGGGCGTCATGTCGGAGCCAGGCGTCGCCGAGAGCACGAAGGTGCGCGTGGTCGAGTCGTTGACGGTCGAGCCGTCGCCGAACGACATCGGCACGGAGCGGAAATTCGCGAGCTGCGCGCGAAAGCCCGTGGTCGAGACGTTCGCCAGGTTGTTCGCGACGACGGCTTGCTGCTCGAGCGCCTGGCTCGCGCCCGTCATCGCGGTATAGATCAGTCGGTCCATGATGTGCCCGGTGCGTTAATGGCGTGGCGCGCTTACATCTGCAGCAGCGTCTGGTCGACGGTCTGCTGCGTCTTGATGGTCTGTGCGTTCGCCTGATAGTTGCGCTGCGCCGTGATCAGGTCGACGAGCTGGTTCGTCAGGTCGACGTTCGACGACTCCACCGCGCCGCCCGTGAGCGTGCCGTGGTTCGTGCTGCCCGGCACGGAAACCTGCGCGACGCCCGACGCCGAGGTCGCGGCGAACTGGTTGCCGCCGAGGTTCTGCAGGCCGTTCGGGTTGTTGAAGTTGGCGAGCACGATCTGGCCGAGCGTCATCGTCTGGCCGTTCGAGTAGTTGCCCGTGATGGTGCCGTCGGCGCCGATCGAGAAGTTCGACAGCGTGCCGCTCGGGTAACCGTCCTGGTCCAGGTTGTTCACGCCGTTGGCGCTGCCGTACTGCGTCGAGCCGGTGACGTCGAGCGTGATCTTCTGGTTGGTCGCCGAGCCGTCGGTCGGGTTGATCGTGAGCGAGAGCTGGCCCAGCGTGGTCGCGACGCCCGCGGCGTCGGTCGTGCCCGTCAGGTTGCCCGACGAGTCGTAGGTCATCGTGCCGATTTCCGTGGCGTTGCCCGTGGTGCCCGCGTAGACGTCCCACTGGCCGCTCGTCGCGTCCTTCACGAAGTACATGTTGACCTGCTGCTTGCCGCCGAGCGAGTCGTACGCCGTGACCGAGGTCGAGTAGTTGTACGTGTTCGAGTCGGTTTCCGAGAACGGCGTCGCGGTCGGCGTGGTCGATTGCGCGTTCAGGTTGACCTGCGCCGTGATGTTGCTGGTCGTGACCGGCGCGATGTTGGTCGTCGGCACCTGGATCGGCACCGTTTGCGCGGTGTTCACGACGCCGGTGCTGTCGGCGGCGTAGCCCATCAGGTCGTTGCCGGCCGCGTCGGTGATGTAGCCGCTCTTGTTGAGCTGGAACACGCCGTTACGCGAGTACGTGACGGTGCCGTTGTTCGACATCTGGAAGAAGCCGTTGCCGTTGATGGCGACGTCGAGCGCCTGGCCGGTCGTCGTGATCGTGCCCTGCGAGAAGTTCTGCTGCACTTCGGAGAGCGCCGCGCCCAGACCGATCTGCGTGTTGACCGAGGTCGCGATGGTGTTCGCGTAGACGTCCGCGAACTGCGCCGTGCTCTGCTTGAAGCCGACGGTATTGGCGTTGGCGATGTTGTTGCCGATCACGTCGAGATCGTTCGACGAAGCGGCGAGGCC
Organism: Paraburkholderia sp. SIMBA_027; assembly: GCF_046535315.1. NCBI lineage: Bacteria > Pseudomonadati > Pseudomonadota > Betaproteobacteria > Burkholderiales > Burkholderiaceae > Paraburkholderia > Paraburkholderia sp. SIMBA_027. The sequence goes on along the minus strand of NZ_JAWRWY010000021.1, from coordinate 23,485 downwards.
GCTCAAACCTTGCTGGTAGCCCATGAGTTTCTACTCCGCGATGTCGTTTAGAGAATGCCGGCCACGCTCGAGAGCGCGACCGTCTTGCCATTGGCGAGCGACAGGCTCGCGGTGCCATCCGTCTGCTGGATGACGGCCTGCACCTTGCTCGCGACGAGCGCGGTGGCGGTGGCCGCCTGACCGTTGATGGTGGCGCTGGCGCTGACCGTGTAATCGCCGTCCGCGACCGTGGCGCCCGAGGCGTCCGTGCCGTTCCAGGTGATCGGCACGGTGCCGGCCGACTGCGCGCCGAGGTCGAGCGTGTTGACGACCTTGCCCGCGGAGTTGGTGATCGTGAGCTTGACGTCGGACGCCGCCGACGTGAGCTGCACGCCGAGCTGCGGCGCCGAGCCGCTCGACACCGTCGCGGTCGTGCCCGAGGCCAGCACCGTCGAGCCGATCAGCAGCGCGGCCTGGGCGTTCTGGCCCGCCGACAGCTGCGTCGACAGCGACGTCAGCGAGGTGTTCAGGTTCGCGATGCCCGAGACGGTGTTGATCTGGGCGAGCTGCGAAGTCATCTGCGAGCTGTCCATCGGATCGGTCGGATCCTGGTTCTTGAGCTGCGCGACGAGCAGTTGCAGGAAAGTGTTTTGCAGATCGCTGCCGCTGGTGCCGCTCGTGCCGCTCGACGAGGACGTCGACGAACTCGACGACGTGCCGTTCATGGTGTCGAGCAGGCTTTGCGACACGGTGGCGGAGCTGCCGCCGATGGTGGTGCTGCTGGAAGTCAACGCGTTCTCCTCGGATACGCCCGGCTAAACTGGGTAGCGTGTGGTGTGTGGTGTAGTCTCGCGCCGCTTTCGCCGCGGCGTCGGACGCCTGTTTCAGGGGTCTTCCTGCGTGCCTTTGCTGTGCGCTTCGTTACGTACCGATCGTGAGCGTCTTGAGCATCAGCGTCTTCGCGGTGTTCAGCGTCTCGATGTTCGCCTGATACGAGCGCGACGCCGAGATCATGTTCACCATCTCCTGAACCGGGTCCACGTTCGGCATGGTCACGTAGCCGTCCGCGTTGGCGGAGGGGTTGTCCGGGTCGTAGGTCTGCTTCATCGGCGTCGGGTCGTCGATCACGCCCGTCACCTTCACGCCGCCCACCTGCTGACCGGACGCGCTGCGCGCGCCGCCGAGCGGATCGACCGCGAACACAACCTGCTTGGCCTTGTAGGGCTGGCCGTCCGGGCCGGTCGTGCTGTCCGCGTTGGCGAGGTTGGACGCCGTCACGTTCAGGCGCTGCGATTCCGCCGACATGGCGGACCCGGCAACGCTGAAGATATTCATCAGGGATGGCATGGTTTCGGTGACCTCACAAAATGCTGCGGTGTGTTCTTGCGTAGCGTGCGGCGGTCGGCTTACGAGCCAGACTGGATCGCCGAGAGCATCGTCTTGATCTGGCTCGAGAGCACGGTCATGCCCGACTCGAAGTGCAGCGCGTTGTCCGCGAACTGCACGCGTTCGGTGTCGAGGTCGACCGTGTTGCCGTCGAGCGCGGGCTGCGTCGGGTTGCGGTACATCACCGGGCTCGAATACGCCTCGGTCGGGCCGCCCGTCGCGACGAGCTTCGCGTTGCCGGGCATGTGACCGGCTTCCGTCGAGGCCATCGACATGCCGCTCGTCACGCCCGCGGGCTGCGCCATCACGAGCGGCTGGAAGTTGCCTGCCGCGCCGCCGGCCGACGAACCCGCTCCAGCGTGGCGCAGCGCGCCGGCGAGCGAGGACGAGAAGTCGACGTCGCGCGCCTGGTAGCCAGGCGTGTCGGCGTTCGCGATGTTCGACGAGATCAGCGCCTGGCGCGTCGCGCGCACATCGAGCGCTTCGCGTCCAAAGGCGAATTCGGCATCGAGTTTGTCCAGCATCGGGCGTTCTCCGTTACACGAAATGAAAGGCTGCGTTGGCGCATGCAGTGCGCATCCAACCGGTGGATCGGCCGCGCAGGCCTTTTCGCATGGAGAGGAATAGTAGGCGGGCGACGCAAGAACCAATCGGACGAATAGCCGGTAAAGCCCCCCTCTATTCGACGTTAGCGAGCGGGGGCCGACGCCTAGAATGCGATGCGTGTCAATGCAATAGAGGGAGAACGACGATGCCGCAGACTGCCAACCCGAACGCGCGACGCGCGACGGCGCACCGGCTCGCGGCCGTCACGGCGGCATGGTTCGGCGTGCTGGGCTTCGTTTCGGCGGCGCAGGCGCAAAGCGATGCGTCCGGCGCGTCCAGCCAGCAGATCTACATCGCGGGCCCCGGCGACCGCGCCGGTTCGGACGCCGCGAAGATGACCGCGATGCTCGCGCAGCCCGCGAAGGCCGCCGATCCCGCCGCCAACGCGAAGGCGTACGCCGATCGCGCGGCGCTGCTCACGCACACCAACGCAGAATCGCGCGCCGAAGCCGAGACGCAACAGCCCGGCATGATCACGATCCCCGGCGCGGGCGAGCGCGGCAACGCCGCCGCCCAGAACGACGCGCCCAGCATCGTGACGGTCGGCGCGCCCGGCGCCGCGAGCACGCCGCAACGCGCCATCGCACCCGTGACGGTGCAGGCCGCGCCGCGTGTCGCGCAGCCGAATGTGCCGGCGGTGGTCAATGCCGCCCGGATCAATGCCACGAATGCCGGCGCGAACGCGAACGGCGCGATCATGCGCGCGAGCTACGCGCCGCGCGCCGCCGTCAACGCGAATGTGAGCGTGAACGCCAATGCCGCCAACGCCGCGTCGATGAACGCCGCCGCGCAGGCGCAGGCCCAGGCCGCCGCGGTGCCGCCGGGTCAGGAAGACGGCGAACGGATCCGCGCCACCGCTCTCGCCTTCCTCCAGCAGCAGTCGGCGGGCTTGCCGGGCAAGGTCAGCATCACGGTCGCGCAGGTCTTCCCGCGCGGCCTCGCGGCCTGCGCCGCGCTCGAACCGTTCATGCCGCCGGGCGCGCGCATGTGGGGCCGCACGACCGTGGGCGTGCGCTGCGTGGGCGCGAAGCCGTGGACGCTCTACGTGATCGGCCGCATCGCGATCAACGTGACCTACTACGTGGCCGCGCGTCAGATCAACGCAGGCGAGGCGCTCTCCGCCGCCGACTACCTGCCGCGCGACGGCGACCTCGCGAGCCTGCCGCAGACCATCATCACCGATCCGCAACAGGCCAACGGCGCGGTCGCGCTCATGCGCATCACGCAAGGCCTGCCGCTGCGCTCCGACATGCTGCGCAGCGCTTCGTCGGTGGTCATCGGCCAGACGGTCAAGGTGGTCGCCGTGGGCCCGAATTTCACGATTTCCTCCGAGGGCAGCGTGCTCAACAATGCCGCGCCCGGACAGATGGTGCGCGTGCGCACGCCCAACGGGCAGATCATCAGCGGCGTCGTGAAGGACGCCTCGACGGTGGAGATCCAGATTTAGGGTCGAAATAACGGCCGGGACGGCGCAAAACGGGGCTGCGCGCCATGTGCGCCAGCACACGTAACAGCATGTAACGCCGGGACTTTTTCCGCTAAAGTTCGCGCCGCGCCCGCCGTTATCAAGGGCATACGGATCAGGAAGCCCCATCGTGAACATCGACACCTCCAATCGCAACGAAGCGCGCCCGCTGCAAGACAGCCTGGCGCGCACCGGCCAAGGCGATACCGCGAGCGCCATCGGCGCCGGCAGCACGGCGTCTCCCGCCGCGTCCGCCAGCACCGCGTCGACGGGCAGCACTCCCGGAGACGCCAACGTGAGCCTTTCCTCGCTGTCCTCGACGCTGCGTTCGGCGCCGTCGAGCGATAGCGCCGACATCGACATGGATCACGTCCAGTCGATCAAGGACGCTATCAAGAACGGCACGCTGCAGATCGACACCGGCAAGATCGCCGATGGGATCCTCGACACGGCGCGCGGTCTGATCAAGCAGCCGGCAACGGGCAACTGATCGCCTTCGCCGGCCCGCAATCCGCTTTGACTGGTGGTACCGATGAAAGACGACCTGCTCGCCACACTGATCGACGAACACGCCGCTGTTGAGGCTTTCGCGTCGCTGCTCGCCTTCGAAGAGAAGGCGCTCACCTCGGCCGACGGCATGGATTCGCTGCCGCAGATCGTCGAGCAGAAGTCGACGCTCACGCAGCGCCTGGCCGGGCTCGAAAAGGTGCGCGACGCGCAGCTGGCCGGTCTCGGTCTGCCGGGCGGCCGCAAGGGCATCGAACTGGCCTGCGACGGCGACACGCGTCTCACGGGTCAATGGGCGCTGCTCAAGGGTTCGACCGAGCGCGCGCGACGCCAGAATCTCACCATCGGCATGATGATCCGCACGCGCATGGAACATAACCGCCGTGCGCTGGCGATCCTGCGCGGCGAGACCAATACCGGCGCGACGATGCTGTACGGTCCCGACGGCCGTTTGCCCGCGTTCGGGTTGTAAAACGGGTTGTGAAGCGGGCTGTGAGCCGGGATTAAAGCGCGCCGCACAACGCCGCGCAGCGACAAAAAAAGCCGAAGCGGATTGCTTCGGCTTTTTTGTTTTGCGCTTCGCGCGCGTCGCGAACGCCATCGGCGCAGTCGAGCGCCCATAAAAAAACCGGAGCGCTTGCGCACTCCGGCTCTTCTCGCCCCGAACCCGCCGCCGCTTAATTCTCGGTGCCGGCCCAGGACATCTCGCGCAGACGCGTACGCAGACGCGCCACCGCCTGGCTGTGCAACTGGCACACGCGCGACTCGCTCACTTCCATCACCGCGCCGATCTCGCGCAGGTTCATGCCGCGCTCGTAGTAGAGCGACATGAGCAGCTTCTCGCGCTCGGGCAGGCGTTCGATCGCTTCGACGAGCGCGCCGCGCAGGCTGTCGTCGAGCAGCGCCGAGAGCGGATCCGAATGATCGACGCAATAGCGGTCGAGGAACGGCTCGTCCTCGGCGGAACGGTCGAAGTCTTCGTAGTAGATCAGCTGGCTGCCATGCAGGTCCTGCAGCATCGACTGATACTCGTCGAGCGGCATGCTCAGATGGTCGGCGATCTCGGTTTCACTCGCCGAGCGTCCGAGCCGCTGCTCCACCTGATGCACGGCGCTCTCCACCTCGCGCGAGGTGCGGCGCAGGCTGCGCGGCAGCCAGTCGTTGCTGCGCAGCTCGTCGAGCATCGCCCCGCGGATGCGCTGGCTCGCGTAGGTCTCGAACTGCGCGCCCTGGTCTTCCTTGTAGCGGTTGGCCGCATCCATCAGACCGATCATGCCGGCCTGGATGAGGTCGTCCAGATCCACGCTCGCAGGCATTTTCGCCACGAGCTGCAGACCCAGACGCCTGACCAGCGGCGCGTATTTCGCGAGGACATCGGCCTGCGAAATTTTTCCTTGAGCGTTATACATCATGCTCTCCTGCTTCTCTTTTCCCTTGCTGCGCCTGCCGTCCGCCGCACGTCATGCGTGCTGCGGCGCGGGGCGCTGCACGGGCGGGTCCGCCCGCCATCCGGCGTGGGCCGGCGCGGGCGCGGATGGGACGCCTGTGACGGTCGAAACGAATGATTCAGTTTGTGCTGCATGTGCTGCGTGCGCCGAGACGGCGGCGGCGGCCACGCCGGCAGGCGCGGTCTCGACGATCGGCGCGCGCGGCACGTTGGCGTGGCTCGCGGCCGCGGCGTTCATCTGCCCGGCCGAAGCCGCTGCGGCCGCGCTCGCGCGCGCCGCCTTGACTTCGGCATCCGACGACGCCACCGCTTCGGCGAAATCCGCCGCATTGGACGAGCGCGCGGACAGCGCCGGGCGCATCGGCCAATGCGGCAGTTCGGCGGCCACATGGCGGAAATCCCGCGCGGCGGCCGTCGAAGGGAAGGCGTCGACGATGCAGCGCGACAGTTGCACCGCACGCGGCATGTGCGGGTCGGCGGCCACGCACCCGGCGTTCTCGAGCGAGACCGTCAGGTAGCGGCTGGCGACGCCCGCGAGGTTGTCGAACGCGGCGTGCGCGTCGGTCGCGCTCGCCACGTGGTTCGCGAGCACGCGGAACTGGCCAATCGCGTGCGCGAAATGCAGCCGTTTCATGCACGCGTAGGCGTCGGTGATCGCCTGCGCGGCGACGCGCATGACGATCAGCACGTCGTGCGCGTGCATCGCGAGCGGCGACAGTGCGCCGTCGGCGTCGAGCTGGGCGTCGATGAGGACGATGTCAGCCGGGCCGGTCAGCACCTTGTTCAGTTGCGCGCTGGTGTACTGCGAGCGATGCTCGCGCGAGACGGCCAGCACGCGAAAGCCGAGCGCGTGACGCCCAGCGGCTTCGTCGAGCCCCATCTCGCCGCGCATCACCGCCGCGAAGTTGCCCGCGCCGCGAATGCCGCCGAGCAGCGCGCTCACCGAGCGCGGCCCGAGACATTCGTCGATGACGAGCACGTCCTTGCCATGGCCGGTCAGCGCCGCCGCCAGATTGATCACGGCGGTCGTGCGTCCCGGCGCGCCGGGGCCGCCTGTCACCGCGATCACGCGCGAGCCTTCTCGCGCAAGCAGACGCCGCAGGCCTTCGGCCTGATCGATCACGAACTTATCCAAACCGGACCTCGGGTGCTTGCGCGTTCGAACGATTCGACAGCGCGGAGAGCAATGCAGGAATGTCGTCCTCGTGCGGCACGAACGGCGAGCGGTCGCGCGGCACGCAGAACGCGCTGCGAATCAGGAAGCGGCGCGTGGCCACGTACAGGTTCTCGGGCACCTTCTGGCCGGTCGAGACGTAGTGCACCGGCAGCTTGTAGCGCAGGACCGTGTCGAGCGTGCTGCCGAGGTTGGTCGCCTCGTCGAGCTTGGTGAGGATGCAGCCGGTGAGCGGCGAGTTGTCCGGACCGCTCTGGTAGGCCTGCACGACTTCGTTGAGCGTGTCGCCGTGGTTGGTCGCCGAGAGCAGCAGAAGGCGCCGCACCGGACGGCCCGCGCCGCAGAGCATGGCGATCTGGTCGGCCACGGCGCGGTCGCGCTGGCTCATGCCGATCGTGTCGATCAGCACGATGTGCTTGTTCTTGAGTTCGGTGAGCGCGAGTTGCAGATCCGCGCCGTCGCGCACCGCGTGCACGGACACACCGAGGATCTTGCCGAAGATGCGCAGTTGCTCGTGGCCGCCGATCCGGTAGCTGTCGGTCGTGAGCAGCGCAACCTTGCTCGCGCCGAAGCGCATCACGCAGCGCGCGGCGAGCTTGGCCGTGGTCGTGGTCTTGCCGACGCCCGTCGGGCCCATCAGCGCGAACACGCCGCCGCGCTCCATCAGCGCTTCTTCGTCTTCCAGCACGGGAAGATTCGATTCGAGCACCGACTGGAGCCATTCCATGCCGGCTTCCTCGGTCTCCACGTCCGGCAGGCGCTCGATCATCATCTTGACGAGCTGCGCCGAAAAACCGGCCGCGAAAAGCTGTTTGGTGAGCGCGCCCTGCACCGGGCTGCGGCGCTGGCGCTCGCCCCACAGCAGACCGGCGAACTGCTCTTCCATCATGCCGCGCATGGAGGCCAGTTCGTTCATCACCGTTTCGTTGACCACCTGCTCGATGCGCGCGCGAATCGCTTCGCTGACGGTCGCCGCCGTGGCGGACGACTTCGCGCCGTCTTCGTCGGGCGCGGGACCGGCGGCGTCGGCGCTCTGGCCGATGCTGCGGGCCGCGCGGCGAGCCGCGACGTGGGCGGCCTTGAGCGCCCAGTCGGGCTGCGTGGCGTCGACGTCGGCGGGATGCACGGGATCGGCGGTCGTGCCGAAGCCGCGCGCCATCGCGGCGGCGGGCGTGAGGCCCGGCGTGCGCGTGTCCTGGCCGTTCTGCTGGCTGGCGATGCGACGCGCGTGGTCGATCAGCCAGGGATTCGTTTCGGCCATCGTGCGCGGCGCGCCCGACTCCTGGAACGACTGCGGGAACGACTGCGACACCGCCTGTTCGAGCAGCGACGCGGCGTCGCGCGCCGACGTCTGGCTCGCAGCGGGCGCGGCCTTCAGCGTGCCGAAGGGCTGCGTGGCCTGCTGCGACTGCATGGCTTGCGCGGTCGGCGGCATCGTCGATTGCTGGGCGTGCTGGCCGGCGGCCGCACGCGACGCGGCGAACGGCTGCGCCGGGACTTCGGGCGCGTCGTTCGGAGCGGTCCTGGCTTGGATCGATTGCGCGAGCGAGACGCCTGCGTCGTCGCCGTTATCGGCGTCGGCGTGCTCGTCGGCGGCGGCTGCGGCAGCGGGGTCCGCGCCGACTTCCGGGCTCGCGCCGAACACCGACGAGAACACGTCCGGCACGCCGCTCGCGTAGGGATTGCCCGACACAGGCGTCGACGACGCAGCCGCAGGCAGCGCGAGACGCGCCGGCTTCTGCGCGAGCGCGCCGCCGTTCTGCGACGGCGCACCGCCTTGCGACGACGAACCACCAAAGGGCAAACCGCCGAACGCCGCACCGAGGGCCGCTGCACCCGCCGCACCTTCCGCAGGCGCGATCGCCGCGAGGTCGCTGTCGGCGAGCGCGACGATCTCGACGCTGCCGTCGTCGAGCGTGCGGTTCGACAGCACGACGGCGTCCGCACCCAGCGCCTCGCGCACGAGGCGCAAAGCGTCGCGGCTATTGCCACCGATGAATTTGCGAATGTTCAAGCTATGCCCCTGATTGAGGTGAGCGGCCTGGCGCCGCCGGTCGATTGCACTGGATCACTGCGAGCCGCGCGTCGCGCATGCCCTTCTCCGATGTTGGAATTATTTCGAAGGTGAGCCTTCTACGATCGGTGGATCAGGACGGGGAAATGTGGGCAATTCGGGGGATGGGCCGCGGGCGCGGCGCACGGCGGGGTGCGCGGTGCATCGGACGACGGCGGTCGAGGGGGCGAGCGCGGCGTCGAGCGCGCGCCGAACGTGGCGAGAAGCTTGCCGACTCGCAGCGGGGGCGTCGCCGCACGGATGGATCGACCAAATAAGCGACTAACCATTTGACCTATAATCTGGTCGATTGATCGGCGTCACTAGGCGCCGGGAGCATTTTATTCGCCGCGCTTCAGGAGTCCGTACGATGGAAAGCATTCTGGCAAGAGCCTCGATAGGTATCAGCGAACTGAAGATGAATCCCATGGCTGCAATCGAGAAAGCCGACGGCCCCGTCGCCATCCTCAACCGCAACAAGCCGGTGGCCTACCTGATCCCCGCGAGCGAGTGGGAAGCCATCTGCGACCGGCTCGAAGACATCGAGCTGGCCGAACTCGTCCGCTCACGCAGCGGCGACGAAATCGTGAGCGTCAAGCTTGACGATCTATGACCTGAAGTTCTTCAAGTCCGCGCTCAAGGAATGGCAGCATCTCGACGCCACCGTGCGCGAGCAGTTCCGCAAGAAACTGGCGGAGCGTCTGCGCGCGCCGCACGTTGAATCGGCGCGTCTCGCCGGGCTGCCGGATTGCTACAAGATCAAGCTCGTGGCCTCGGGCTACCGGCTCGTGTATCGCGTGATAGAGGGCGAACTCGTCGTGCTCGTGATTGCCGTCGGCAGGCGTGAAGCGCGCGAGGCGTACCGCAAGGCGCATACGCGTCTGCGCTGAACCGCAGCCATGACGCAAAAAAGCCCGCCAGAAACCTCCCGGCGGGCTTTCCAGAAATTCACTGCAAACTCACCCTCAGTTCGCCCCCACCACGTTCACCACGCGCACGTTGCGCGTATCGGGCACCTCGGCATACGAGAGCACCTTGAGCTGCGGCAAGCTGCGGCGCAGGAAGCGCGAGAGCATCGGACGCAGCGCATGCTGCACCAGCAGCACCGGCGACAAGCCCATCGCCTGCTGACGCTGCATCGCCGCTTCGGTCTGCGTAAGCAGCGTGTGCGCGAGGCCCGGCTCCAGGCCCGGATTCGGGCCCGAGGTCAGCGTCTGCGAGAGCACGCGCTCCAGATTCGCATCGAGCCCCATCACCTGCATGTCGCCGCTGCCCGGGAACCACTGCTGTGTGATCGCGCGGCCCAGCGAGATGCGCACCGCCGCCGTGAGATCGTGCGCGTCGGTCAAGCGCGGCGTGTGCTCGGAAAGCGATTCCATGATCGTGCGCATGTCGCGGATCGGCACGCCTTCTTCCAGCAGATTCTGCAGCACTTTCTGCAGCGTCGTGATCGACAGCACCTTCGGCACGAGGTCGTCCACGAGCGACGGCGTGTCTTTCTGCACGCGTTCGAGCAGCGACTGCACTTCGCGGCGGCCGAGCAGTTCGGCGGCATGCGTCACCACGAGGTGGTTCAGGTGAGTCGCCACCACGGTGCTCGAATCGACCACCGTGTAGCCGAACACCTGCGCCTGTTCGCGCATGTTCGAATCGATCCAGATGGCGGGCAGCCCGAACGCCGGATCGGTGGTCGGCATGCCCGGCAGCACCGCGCTCACCTGACCCGGATTGATCGCGAGCCACTGGCCCGGGAACGCCTCACCGGTGCCCACTTCCACGCCCTTGAGCGCGATGCGGTAAGCGTTCGGACGCAGTTCCAGGTTGTCGCGAATATGAATGACCGGCGGCAGGAAACCGATTTCCTGCGCGAACTTCTTGCGGATGCTCTTGATGCGCTTGAGCAGTTCGCCGTCGGTGTTCTTGTCGACGAGCGGAATGATGCGATAGCCCACTTCGAGACCGAGCGTATCGATGAGCGTGACGTCGTCCCAGCTCGCCTCGGTGTTCTCGACCGGCGCGACGGCGGCCGGCGCGATATCCGCGAGCACGCTGCTCGCCTTCTTCGCCTCGGCGGCCTTCTTCATCACGCGGCCAAGCTGGATCGCGCCGCCGCCCAGCAGCAAGAACGCGAAGTGCGGCATGCCCGGAATCAGGCCCATCATCAGGATGATCGAACCCGTGATCAACAGCACGCGCGGATTCGTGAAGAGCTGGCCGGTCAGCTGCGTGCCGATGTCTTCATTGGTCGCCACGCGCGAGACGATCACGCCGGCGGCCGTCGAGATCACGAGCGACGGGATCTGCGCGACGAGACCGTCACCGATCGTCAGCAGCGTGTAGGTCTCGCCCGCCGCCGCGAACGGCATGCCGTGCTGCACCACGCCGACGATCAGGCCGCCGATGATGTTGATCGCCATGATCAGCAGACCGGCGATCGCATCGCCGCGCACGAACTTGCTCGCACCGTCCATCGAGCCGTAGAACTCGGCTTCCTGGGCGATTTCCGTACGGCGCTTGCGGGCGGCTTCTTCGTTGATGAGACCGGCGTTCAGATCGGCGTCGATCGCCATCTGCTTGCCGGGCATCGCGTCGAGCGTGAAGCGCGCCGACACTTCCGCGATACGGCCCGCGCCCTTCGTGATCACCATGAAGTTGATCACCATCAGGATCACGAACACCACGATACCCACGGCGAAGTTGCCGCCGACGAGGAAGTGGCCGAACGACTCGATCACCTGACCGGCCGCGCCGGGGCCGGTGTGGCCTTCGAGCAGCACGACGCGCGTGGACGCCACGTTCAGCGACAGGCGCAGCAGCGTGGAGAACAGCAGCACGCTCGGGAACGCCGCGAAATCGAGCGGCTTCATGGTGTACATGCTGACGAGCAGCACCATCACCGAAAGCGCGATATTGAAGGTGAACAGCAGATCCAGCAGGAACGGCGGCAACGGCAGGATCATCATGCCGAGGATCATGCAGATCAGGATCGGCCCTGCCAGCGCGCGCAGATTCGTGCTTTGCAGCACCTCCGGGCGCCGCGACAGGAAACCGGTGCGGGCGTTCATTCTGTTGCTCCTTCATTGCCGCCGCGCGCGGTGTCGGCGCGGCCTGCGGGGTTCGATGCGGTGGTGTTGGCGTTGCGCGCGGCGTCGGCGGCTGCGCGATCCTCGGGCGAGAGCGCGTCGTCGGCCTCTTCGGCGGCGTCGTCGTCGCTCACGGCGCCCTTGTCGAGGTCGGCCGGCACGTCGAGATCGGTCGGCGCCATCGGCACGTCGCCGCCGTGTTCGCGGAAGCGTTTGAGCTGATAGACCCACGCGAGCACCTGCGCGACCGCGCCGTAGAGCGGGCCGGGAATCTCGCGGTTCAGATCGACGTTGTAATAGAGCGCGCGCGCCAGCGGCGGCGCTTCGAGCAGCGGCACGTTGTGCTCGGTGGCCAGGTCGCGGATGCGCGCGGCCACGAGGTTCACGCCCTTGGCGACGACCTTCGGGGCGCGCATTTCGCCGTCGGTGTACTGGATCGCGACCGCGAAGTGCGTCGGGTTGGTCACCACCACGTCGGCCTTCGGAATCTGCGCCATCATGCGGCGGCGCGCCATCGCGCGCTGCTGCTGGCGAATGCGGCCCTTCACGTGCGGATCGCCTTCGTTCTCGCGATGCTCGCGCTTCACTTCTTCCTTCGTCATGCGCAGCTTGCGGTGATACGACCAGAGCTGATACGGCACGTCGAGGGCGGCCACCACGAACATACCCGCGACGGTCGTGCCGCAGCACACGGCGATCAGGTGAAACGCATCGGCGAACGCGCGCGGCGCGGGCTGCATCGCGAGACCGAGAATCTCGTCGCGGCGATTCCAGACGGCCGAGCCGCCGATCGCGCCGACCATGATCGTCTTCACCATCGACATGCCGAGCTGGATCGGACCGTTGATCGAGAAGATGCGGCCGAGACCCGAAATCGGGTTCAGCCGGTCGAACTTCAATTCGAGCGACTTGGTGGAAAAGAGCCAGCCGCCGAGCGCCATCGGCGCGAGCAGCGCGGCCGCGCCCGTGAGCGCGAGCACCGGGAACAGCGCCATCAAGCCCTCGCGCGAGGCCACGCCGGCGCCCGTGAGCATGCGTTTGGTCTCGAAAGCGCTGTCGTGGTTGAACGTCAGCGCGCCGCGCAGCATCGCCTGCAAATGCTCGCCGATCGTGCCCGACAGCAGCCAGATGCCGAAGAATCCCGCCGACAGCAGCGCGAACGTGGAAAGCTCCCGCGAACGCGCAACCTGCCCCTCCTCACGCGCCTTTTCGAGGCGCTTGGGAGTGGCTGATTCGGTTTTTTCGAGGTCGCTGTCCTCTGCCACGGATGCTCCGGTCGGCGCCGCGCGCGGTCCGCCACCCCAACGGTGACGGCGCACAGCCTTTTTCAGTGAGAGCGATTATTGCCGCGCGGAGCAAGCGGCGATTGGCGGAGTAAGGCGGTGAAACCGGGGTATTTCGCCGGATGGGCGGCCGGAACCGGCGCGGGAAGGCGCGCGGGCGGGTTTAGCGCGGGTTTGACGCGGGCGTGGTGGGTCGTCGCAATAATGAGGGGATGAACGGAATCGCCTCACGCCGCGTGGGGGCGGCGCGAGGCATTCGGGCGTTCGGGCGTTCAGGCATTCAGGGCGCTCAGAACGCGAAGTAAGGCGTCTGCGTGCCGCCGGTGGCGGTCTGGTCGTATCCGTAATAGACGTAGCGGCCGTAGAAGAACGGCAGACCGAGGTCGAGGTTCGCGTTCGAGCCGAACTCGCCCGCGAGATCGTTCGCGACGAAATTGCTGCCGCTGCCGAGCAGGACCTGGGCGCTCACCACGTTGAAGTTCACGGTCGCCGACTTGTTGTTGAGATCGGTCAGCGTCGCCGAGAGCGCGAGCGGCGTGGACGGGCAATAGAAGGTGCCGAGATTGCCGCCGCACTGCGCGATCGAGCTGTCGTTGAAGAACAGGCCGTTCGAACCCGAATCGAGGAACGCCGCGAGCGAGCGCCCCTTGTAGTTGCCGACGACATCGCCCCACTGGTCGGTCGCGAAGCTCTGGCTGGCGCTCATCGTGTTGTTCGACTGCGTGCCGATGCCGAACACCAGAGTGCCGGTCGCGCTGGCCTGGCCCGTCTGCGACACGGGGGCCATCTGCAGGATCACGCCGTTGTTGTCGGTCGCGAAGTGCGCGACGGGATTGGCGACCTGCGCGCTGGTCGCGACCGCGACGGTACTGCAATTGGTGCCGCCCGGGCAACTGTAGTAGCTGCTGCTGTTGCTGATGTTGGTCGCGCAGCGCGAGCCGCAGTCCCACGGCGCCACGCCGATGCCGATCAGCCCGTTCGCGCCCAGATCCTGCGTCGAGTTCTGCGAACTGCCGTAGCTCGCGCAGGCTTGCGGCACGCTGCTCGTGCTGAGGTCGCCGATCACCTGGATCGCAATGTTGCTGGCTTTTTCGCCGCCGATCGTCACGTCGGCGTTGCGCACCGTGCCCCACGTGTAGCCGTCGGCGAACGCCGTGCACTCGGCGAGCGTGCCGCCCGAGGACGCGGTCGTGAGCGGCAGCGCGCTCGTCATCGTGTTGTTGAGCGCGGAAGCGGCGATGCGCAGCCCGTACGACGCCGTATCGACCTGAACGTTGTTGATGGTCTGGCAGGTGCTCGTGCCGGCCGCGCACACCGTCACGCTGATGGTGGGAATGTTCGGCATGTTGCCGGTGATGCCGGCATTGACCGTGACGCCCACGGTATTGGCGGCGCCGACGGCGATGGGCTGCTGCGTGGGGCCGGCGGGCAGTTGCGAGGTGTTGCCGGCGCTGTTGCTGCTTGAGTTGCTGTCCGATCCGCCGCCGCCGCCGCAGGCCGCGAGGCCCGCCGCGAGCGCGAAACACGCGGCCAGCAACGCGCCGCGGACGATGACGGGACTTTCGCGCAGGGCGCGTCCGACTGCCTTGGAGATGCCGATGGTGTACACGCGTCGTCTCCCGTTCGTCATTGAATGTCGGAGGCGCTGACGCCCGACGGCAGCGCCTGCGGCAGCCACGCCTCGCCCGAGAACGCGCCCATGTGGCCGCCCGAATGGACCACGAGCGCGCTGCTGTCGACCGCGCCCGGCCCGCGCAGGCCCGCCGCGCGATTGGCCTTCACGCCGGCGACATATTGCGGAAAGTAGCTGCCGAGCAGCGAGGCGAGGTCGGGCGGCTGCGGCCCGTTCCACGCGACGCCGAACACCGTGCCCGCCGACGAAAGATACTCGCGCACGACGGTGCCGTTGGCGAGCGTGGTTTCGCGCACCGTGTAGGCCGACGTACCGGAAGTCGTCGAGGTGGTGGACGCCGCCGCGGCGCTCGCCAGCACAGCCTGCCGCTTCACGGCGGACACGGCCGTATTCGCGGCGCTGGGCGCGCCGACGGTCGCGCCGGCCGGCGTGGCCATGGGCGCGCCGCCGAGCGCGGCGCTGGCCGGCTGGGCAACAAACAGCACACCCGCCGCGCAGACGAGCGCTGCCATTGCGTGTTGCAGTGCGCCAAAAACCGTTAATGCGGAATGGGAATGCGAAGCGGAAGCCGAATTCGCGGTCGGCTTGAACCCGGGCTTGAACCCGGACTTAAGCCCGCGTTGAAAAACCGAAGAACAAACAGACAGACGCGAGCCGGACGAACCGGCACGGCGGGTCGCGGCGGATGCGACGGACGAGGCTTGCGGATACAAGGCGGCCCTCCCTTTCTCTCGGTGGCACGCTCCCGCCTGTGGCGCGACGTCCCGGCCGAAAAGTCGAGCAGTCGAACCGGGGCGACGGCAAAACGGGAAGCGGCTGGCTGCGCTGTCTGACTCCACCGCGACACGCGCCGCGGCGGGACAACAGCGTTCGTTGTCTAGTATGCCTGTCGAAGATTACACACGACAGATGGCTGTTTGGCCAGACGCAGCCATGTTGCGGCGCAGCGCGCCGACATGGTCTCGTGCATGGCGGCGGGCGTTCCCCACCTCACCGCCGCGTCCGGCTGCCTGTGTATTCCGTTCTGTTGCGCCAGCCCTGCTTTCCCGCTTGTTCCGATTTGTTCAGCCTGTACTGCCTGTCCTTCCTGCCCCGGCTTAGAAACCGAGGCTTGCGAGCAGATCGTCGACCTGCGCCTGGTCCTGCACGACGTCGGTCTTGCCTTCCGGATTGATCTGCGGGCCGTTGAGCAGGCCTTCCGGGCTGCCCGTGCTGCTAGCCTGCGCCTCCGCCAGCAGCGCGGCCGTGGCCGCGAACTGCTCGCGCCGCTCGGGCGCGATGTTCTCGACCAGCACCGTCAGCAGTTGCTGCTCGATCACATAGACCACGTCCATGATCTTCTTGATCACCTGGCCGGTCAGATCCTGGAAATCCTGCGCGAGCATGATTTCGAGCAGTTGCTGATTCGTCGCCGTGGTGACTTGCGGCACGCCGTCGAGGAACTGGCGCGTGTCGTCCATCAGCGAGCGGACTTCCTCGCGGCCGATCGGCGCGTCGTACCAGGTCGCCCAGCGCGACGACAGCACCTTGGCGTCGGCTTCGACCTGTTCCTGCATCGGTTTGGCGACCTCGATGGCCGACAACACGCGCTCGGCGGCCTGCTCCGTCATGTTGGCGACGTAGCGCAGCCGGTCCCGCGCGTCGGGCACCGCTTCGGCGGCGCGCTCCACGTGCTTGTCGAGACCGAGCTCGCGCATCGAATCGCGCAACGTGCGCGTCAGCTGGCCGATGCGCGCGAGGATGCGGTCCGTCGCGAGATCGCCCGACTCCGCAGCGCCGTCGTGCGCCGCATCAATGGGCTCGTTCACGTCAGCTCCCGGTCTTCGCCATCTTTTCGAGAATCTTGTTGAGCTTCTCGTCGAGCGTCGCAGCCGTGAACGGCTTGACGACGTAGCCGCTCGCGCCAGCCTGGGCCGCGGCGATGATGTTTTCCTTCTTCGACTCGGCCGTCACCATCAGCACCGGCAGGTGCGACAGCGAAGCGTCGGCGCGGATTTCCTTGAGCATCGCGAGGCCGTCGAGGTTCGGCATGTTCCAGTCGGAAATCACGAACTCGTAGTTGCCGCCGCGCAGGCGCGCGAGGCCCGCTGCGCCGTCTTCGGCTTCGTCGACGTTCGCATAGCCCAGCTCCTTGAGCAGGTTGCGGACGATCCGGCGCATCGTCGGAAAGTCGTCCACCACCAGAATCTTCATTCCCTTGTCCATCTCGGTTCCATTCCTCCAGGCTAAAACCTGGGCAATTATCCAGACAAGCGCGACGCCTATCCAGATAAATTAATCGTGATCGATCGTGTAAGCCTTATAAAGCCACACGATCTCTCGTAAAAGTACGCGCCCGGTGCGGGCGGGCATATTACACGCGCTGGACGCGATCGCCCATCGAAGCGAGACGCGTCATCACGCGGCGGCTCATGTCGGCGAGCGAAGCGACCTCGTCGGCGGCCCCGAGTGCGATGGCTTCGCGCGGCATGCCGAACACGATGCAGCTCGCCTCGTCCTGCGCGAGCGTGAACGCGCCGGCCTTGCGCATTTCCAGCAGACCGGCCGCGCCGTCGCGGCCCATGCCGGTCAGAATCACGCCGATCGCGTTCTTGCCCGCGTGCTGCGCGGCCGAGCGGAACAGCACGTCCACCGACGGACGATGCCGGTTCACCGGCGGGTCGTCGGACAGATGCGCGATGTAGTTCGCACCGCTACGCGCGAGCAGCAGATGCGCGTGACCCGGCGCGATGTAGGCGTGGCCGGGCAGCACGCGTTCGCCGTGCTCCGCTTCCTTCACGGTGATGCGGCACAGCCCGTTCAGGCGCTGCGCGAACGACTTCGTGAAACCGGGCGGCATGTGCTGTGCGATCAGCACCGCGGGCGCGTCGGGCGGCAGCGGTTGCAGCACTTCGCGGATCGCCTCGGTACCGCCCGTCGACGCGCCGACGATGATCAGCTTTTCGGTCGACACGAGCGGATTGTTGATCATCGGCGCGGCGGCGGCCGGGGCGTGCGCGGCGCCATGCGCGGCGACCGGATGACCGGCGGCCGGCGCGGCGTGGGCACGCGCGGGCGCGGCCGGACGCACGCGGGCGCGGGCGGCGGCGCGCACCTTGTCGGCGAGCTTTTCGGCGTAGTCGAGCATGCCGTCGCGGATACCGACCTTCGGCTTGGTCACGAAATCGACCGCGCCCAGTTCCAGCGCGCGCAGCGTGATTTCATTGCCGCGCTCGGTCAGCGACGAGACCATCACGACCGGCATCGGGCGCAGGCGCATGAGCTTCTCGAGGAAGTCGAGACCGTCCATGCGCGGCATTTCCACGTCGAGCGTGAGCACGTCGGGGTTGTGCTGCTTGATCAGCTCGCGCGCCACGAGCGGGTCGGGCGCGGTCGCGACGACGGTCATATCCGGCTGACTGTTGATGATCTCCGTCATCAGGCTGCGGATCAGCGCCGAATCGTCGACGCAGAGAACCTTGATTTTTTGCACAGCGTTCACGCCTCCTCTACTGTCCGGGCGTTGTCATGACCGGGAAGCCGCGTGGCCGGGGTCGAGCCCGCGCCGAACAGCTCGACGCGCGGCCGCGCCGGCTGCGGCGTGGATGTTGAAAAGTGGTTGCCGGCAGCGCCGCCCGCCGCGCCAGGCGCGCCCGGGCGCGCCGCGCCATTGAGTCCGAACAGCTCGACGCGGGCGCGCGCGCGTGCAAGACGCTCGGCGCGCGCTTCGGCCGTCTGCTGGGCGAGCGCCTGTTCGCGCTCGGCCACGCCCGTGTCCTGCGACAGACGCAGCTTCTTGACCATCACCTGGCCCGTGCGCGGCAAAAACGCGACCTTGCGCGGATGCGAGCCCTGCAGATCCTCGGCGACGATGCGGATGCTTTCCGTCGCCAGATAACGGCGCACGAACGCGGCGTTGCGGTCGCCGATATTCATCGTCGTCATGCCCGCCAGCACGGCCGCGCCGCCGAACACCTTGGCTTCGAAGCGCTCGCGGCGGCCGCCTGCCTTGATCAGTTCGTTGATCAGCACTTCCATCGCGTAGGCGCCGTAGCGCATCGCGTCGGAGCCCACGGGCGCGGTGCCCGCGTCGGCGCCGTCGTCGGGGAGCATGAAGTGATTCATGCCGCCGATGCCCGCGGTGCGGTCCTGGATGCAGGCCGCCACGCACGAACCGAGCACGGTGACGAGCACCATGTCTTCGTTCGTGGTGAAGAATTCGTTCGGCAGCAGCTTCACGCCGGGGCGCTGGAAGTGCGCGTCGAAGTAGCGATTGGTCGCGATCGGCAGGCGTGTGCTCATACGCTCGCTCCTGCTTCGGACTTCGCGGGCGCTTTCGCGCTGCCGGTCGCGCTGCTTGCCGTGCTACCCGTCGCGCTTGCGGCGGACGTCGCCGCGCCGCGTCCACGCGTGAGTTCGTAGACGGTCTGGCCGCGCAGGCGGAAGGCCTGCGTCACGTAGGTGAAGTTCTCCGAATGCCCCGCGAACAGCAGGCCGTCCGGCTTCATCAGCGGCTCGAAGCGCGTGAGCACCTGCGCCTGGGTCGGCTTGTCGAAGTAGATCATCACGTTGCGGCAGAAGATCGCGTCGAAGTTCTGGCGCAGGCCGTAGTCCGCGTCGGTGAGATTGAGCTGCTCGAACTTGATCATCTGACGCAGTTCCGGGCGCACCTTCACGAGGCCCGCATGCGAGCCCGTGCCCTTCAGGAAGAAGCGCTTCAGACGTTCGGGCGTGAGGTGCTTGACCTGGTCGTAGGCGTAGACGCCCGCGTCCGCTTTCGCGAGCACCTGGGTGTCCAGATCGGTGGCCAGCACGCGCGCCTCGCGGGCGGCGCGGTCGCCGAGCGCCTCGATCAGCGTCATCGCGATCGAGTACGGTTCCTCGCCCGTCGATGCCGCCGAGCACCACACCGAAACCGGCTGCGGGCGGCGCTTCACGAAATCCGCGAGGATCGGGAAGTGATGCGCCTCGCGGAAGAACGCCGTGAGGTTGGTCGTGAGCGCGTTGGTGAACGCTTCCCACTCGCTCGCGTCGTTGCGCTTTTCGAGTTCGTCGAGATACTCGCGGAAGCTGTCGAGACCGAGCGCGCGCAGACGCCGCGCGAGTCGGCTGTAGGCCATGTCGCGCTTGTGGTCCGAGAGCGAAATGCCCGCGCGGCGATGGATCAACGAGCGGATGCGCTCGAAGTCCGCCGTCGTGAAGTCGAAGTCGCGCGCGGCGCCTTCGCCCGATGCGCCGGACGCGAGACGCGTTGCGTCGCCACGCTCGCCGCGATCGGCCTGGGTAGTGCTTCCGGTGCGGGAAAACCGCAGCGACTTCATGATCTTGCCCCTACGCGCGCTGCGCGCATTGCCGCGAGTGTCTGCGCACTTCCGAGCGCCTGCAATGCGTGCGCAAGCGCGGCGCGCGGCGCGGGCGCTGCCTTGCGGGCAGCGGCGCGGGGCGATTCTTGCCGTGATGATGCGCTCAGTTGCATTGCCGTTCTCGTCTGCGTGTGTCTACTTCTTGGTTGTTGCGTGGATGATTGCCGTGATGCGTTTTTGCTGCGTTTTTGCTGCTCTGCTGCTTTAACCGTTGCCTCTGCCGCCGACCCTGCTCACGCTCAGAACGTTTCCCAGTCGGAATCGTCCTTCGCGGAAGCCGCCACCCTGACCAGCGCCGCCTGCGGCTCGGCGCGTACCGCCGCCTTCGCGGCCGGTGCCGCCTTCGCACCCGTCGCCGTGGCAGCGGCTGCGGCTGCGGGTTTGGCGGCGGCGGACGCCGTCGGCGTCACCCGCTTCGCGGGCGCCGCTGCAAACTGCGCATCCGTCTTTGCAGCAACGGCAGGCGCGGCGGAAACTGAAGGCTTTGTTACGTTATGTGCGCGCGAGACGCCGTTCGACGCGCCGCGATCGGCACGATCCGCACGATCGCCACGATCGCCACGATCGCCACGATCGGCCCCGTTCGTGCGCCACGTGCCCAGCACGCCTTGCAGATTGCGCGTCTGCTCTTCGAGCGAAGCTGCCGCCGCCGCCGCTTGCTCGACCAGCGCCGCGTTCTGCTGCGTGACCGTATCCATCTGCGTGACGGCGCGATTGACCTGCTCGATGCCGCTCGACTGCTCCTCGGACGCCGCGCTGATCTCACCCATGATGTCGGTCACGCGACGCACGGCCTGAAGGATGTCGTCCATCGTCGTGCCCGCGCGGCCCACCAGTTGCGAGCCGCTCTGCACCTTCTGGGCGGAATCGTTGATGAGTTCCTTGATTTCCTTGGCCGCGCCCGCGCTGCGCTGCGCGAGCGTGCGCACTTCGCCGGCCACGACCGCGAAACCGCGGCCCTGCTCGCCCGCGCGCGCCGCTTCCACGGCCGCGTTGAGCGCCAGAATATTGGTCTGGAACGCAATGCCCTCGATCACGCTGATGATGTCGACGACCTTCGCCGAACTCGCGGCGATGTCCTGCATCGTGTGCACCACTTCGCCGACCACCTCGCCGCCGCGCGTCGCGATATCGGACGCGTTCACGGCCAGCTGGCTCGCCTGGCGCGCGTTCTCGGCGTTCTGGCGCACGGTGCCGGTGAGCTGCTCCATACTCGACGCCGTCTCCTGCAGCGATGCGGCCTGCTGCTCGGTGCGCTGCGAGAGATCGGTGTTGCCCATCGCGATTTCGCGCGCGCCCACGTCGATCGAACCCGCGCCGTTATGCACGGCAGAGACGAGCGAAACGAGGCTGTCCTGCATGCGCTTGACGCCCGCGAACAGACGGCCGATCTCGTTGTTGCTGTAGACCTCGATGCGTTCGGTGAGATCGCCCTGCGCGATGCGCTCGAAGCTCTTCACCGCGTCTTCGAGCGGCTGCACGATCAGGCCGCGCATCGCGAAGCGGATCGCCACCACGAGCACCAGCGCGACCAGAATCACCGCGCCGATCAGCGTGCGCATCAGCGAAATCTGCGAGCGCGCGCTTTCTTCGCGCGCCTGGGCGCCGTCCTGCAACTGCTGCGCGATCGGCGCCGCCGAGTTGTCGTAATCGACGAACATCGGGCTGATCTTCGTGTCGGCGATCGCGTGATACGCCGCCAGATCGTTGGCCCGCAGCGCCGTGAATTCGGGCTGCACGCCGTCGCTGAGGAGCGACGCGCGTTTGGTGTTGAGCGTGTCGAGCGTGGCGGCGTCGATGCCGGCCTTCGGCGCGGACTGGAAGACCTTCCAGGCGTCGTTCGACTTGCCGAGCAGCACGTCGGCGCGGTCGATGACCTTCTTCGCCTCGTCGTTCTGCCCCGCCGCGTAGAGCGAATTCGCGCGGTCGAGCGACACGCGCGAGCGCAGCAGATACGACGACGCGTCGTTGAGCGAATGCATCGCGACGAGATCGCCGCGCGCAATCGTCGCGAGCGAATCGCCCGCGTTGCCGAGTGCGACGAGTCCGAGCGCGCCGACCAGCACGGTCAGCGCCAGGAGAATGACCCCGACGCCCGTGAGCGTCGTGCGGATCGACCATCTGTGCAACATCGTTTGCTCCTGTCCTGTGCGACGTTGGCGGGCCGTTTCGCCGCGGTGGCGCGGGCGCGCCGGAGGTCATGGCGGTGCGCCGCTCTGACCGGTCTGATGCCGGCGGCTTTCCGCTCTTCCTCTAACGCGGGCCTTGCGGCCTCACCCCCGAAGCTACCTCGCCTTGTTGCCCTGTCGTACCTGTCCGTGCCTGTATCAACCGTGCCCGCTTGCGACTGCCTGCGACTGCCTGCGACTGCCTGCGATCGCTCGCGACCGCTTAAGCGCTGAGCGCCTCGATGAGTTCCATCTCGCGGCTCGTCATGAGCTTCTCGATGTCCATCAGGATCAGCATGCGGCCGTCCACGGTGCCGAGACCCGTGAGGTACTCGGTCGTCAGCGTCGCGCCGAACTCCGGCGCGGGCATGATCTGGTCGGCCTGCAGCGTGAGCACGTCGGACACGCCGTCCACCACCATGCCCACCACGCGATGCGCGACGTTCAGGATGATCACGACGGTCTGGTGGTCGTACTCGACACGGCCCAGGTGAAACTTGATGCGCATGTCCACGATCGGCACGATGATGCCGCGCAGATTGATCACGCCCTTGATGAAATCGGGCGCGTTGGCGATGCGCGTGACGCTCTCGTAGCCGCGGATTTCCTGGACCTTGAGAATGTCGATGCCGTACTCTTCCGCGCCCAGCGTGAAGACGAGGAACTCCTGACCGCCTGCGTCGGCCTGTTGCGCGTCGCGGCGGTGCGCGCCAGCGACTGCGCCCTGCGCGCCGCCGCCCTGGATGGATTGGACTTCTGCCACGTTAGCCCCTGAACGGTTGGGAAATGGTTGGTTGATGCGTTGTGTTTCGATCAGCTATCAATCGCACGCACGCTCTCAGGCGAATTCCTGGAACGAACCCGCGTTGGCGCCGCCCTTCATGCCCGCGCCCACGCCGTGCGACGCACGCGTTTCGCGGTTCAGCGCGGCCACGTCGACAATCAGCGCGACGCTGCCGTCGCCCAGAATGGTCGCCGCCGAAATGCCGTGCACCTTGCGGTAGTTCGTTTCGAGGTTCTTCACCACGACCTGCTGCTGGCCGACGAGTTCGTCGATCAGCATCGCGAAGCGGCGGCCTTCCGTCTCCATGATGGTGACGATGCCCTGCGTCGGATCCGTGCGCGCGCCATCGACGTTGAAGCACTGGTGCAGCGCGACGAGCGGCAGATATTCGCCGCGCACGCGCACCACGCGGTCGCCGTTGGTGACGGTGTAGATGTCTTCGTGGCGCGGTTGCAGCGACTCCATCACGAAGTTCAGCGGCAGGATGAAGATCTCGTTGCCGACCTTCACGGACATGCCGTCGAGAATCGCCAGCGTGAGCGGCAGGACGATGCGCGTCGTGCTGCCCTTGCCCG